>LADT01000024.1 GCA_000961765.1 Clostridiaceae bacterium BRH_c20a
GGATCGAGTAGCCGGGGCTTCACAGCCCCAAGCCCTCACAGAACCGGACTTGCGCTACTAACGCATCCGGCTCTTCACACCACCATTCACATAGCATAGCTACTTCCCATTCCTAGGTCGAATATTCTTACATGAGTTTTGGCTTTTGGTAATGGATACTTTTTCAGAAATAGATTAAACTTACCCCAATTAAAACTTTTACATTGACTTCTTCTGTTTAACCATTTGTATAGAATCCTTCCAACTTCATAAATGAAATTGCTTACTGCATTTAGATTATCCGTTACTCCATAATATCTACAATATCCTTGCAGTTTAATATTCATTTTCTGCATGAAGTCTTTAATTGGCATGTTTCTGTTCATTTTAATCCATAATTTACAACGAAGTAAGCTTGCTCTATATTTCTTCTTGCTTGTCTTGCGTTTTATGCGTTTCGACCCATTTTTGTCCTTACCCATATAATGCGTAAAACCCAGAAAATCAAATGAGTTATTTCCTTTACATCCTCCTGCGATATTGTCCTCATCATTATCTTCTTTTCCCAAGGATAGAATCTTCGTCTTTTCTTCTGCCACTTCCAGTTTGAATTTTCCTAGCCGCTCTATCATTTCTTTGTAAAATGCTTCAGCATCTTCTTTATATTGAAAACAAAAGACCACATCATCCGCATATCTTACCATATAAGCCTTGCCCCTACATTTCTTCCTATATACTTTTTCAAACCATAAATCTAATACATAGTGCAGGTATATATTTCCAAGAATTGGTGAGCAACACCCACCCTGAGGCGTACCTTCAGGTGACTCATATTCAATGCCAGCTTCTATTATACCCGAACGCAGAAATCTGGATATCAATCTAAGTATGTTAGGGTCTATTATTCTATGCTGAACAAATCTCATTAACCATTCGTGGTCCACATTGTCAAAGAATGCTTTTATATCTGCATCTACTATATAATTGATTTCTCTTTTATTTACTATCTTATCTAGGACTTTTAGTGCATCATGACATCCTCTGTTCGGTCTAAACCCAAAAGAACATTCCAGAAAGTCTTGCTCGTAAATAGCATTTAGTATCTTTGCTAGTGCCGACTGTACTAGTTTATCCTCATATGCAGGTATCCCTAATGGTCTTTTCTTTTTAGAGCCCGGTTTGGGTATATATACTCTCTTTACTGGTTGTGGCTTGTAAGCCTGCCTTTTCATACGCTTAACTAGATCCTCTACTTTAAACTCCAGATCTTTCTCATATTCCTCTTTGGTCACTTCGTCTACTCCAGCAGCCTTCTTATTATTCATTTCCTTGTGACATTCCTTTATTGCTTCTTTATTGATGAGATGAGCAAGTGATGTAAATTTCTCATTAGGACGCTTTCTCGCTGCTTCTGCTATCCTGGCTAGATTCGTTTCCATACTTTTCTACCTCCGTATGTGTAGCATATGTTTCTCTAACAAGGGCAATGTTGTGTTACCGCCTTTCCTCGACAGGCATTACCCTGCTTCATCAGTACTATGCAGTAATCTGACTCCCTAACGTATTCGGTCTCCTAACTTTGTTATCGCTTGTTGACCTTACTTCCTCTGCGTGAAGAACAGTTAGGGTCTCCCACGTTGATGCACCATAACTATGTGTAGCATGCCAAGGTCACCGACCCCGGGGAAGCTAATATATTCTCGCTTAGCGAATATATTAGTGTTGTTTTCTACTCCGTCCAAAGTATCAACCTTCCCTACGAGATTTCGAGGCTCTATCCCTTCAGCTTGCGCTTTCGGCCTACTACCTTGCTGTCTACGCTTAACATTACAAGTTACCCGGCAATGTCCAAGACTCGCTATGAGTGATTTGCTAAATCTTTCTCAGTGGGATTCCCACCCACTATATGGTGCACCCCTGCGTGGCGCACGGACGGTTCTCTTTGCTTCCAGAGAACACCGTCTATTCTTCCAAATTAATTTTATGGACAACACCGTTGCTAACTCCTACAAGATTTGCAACTTGTCTGTGGCTTAGTTTGCTGTTTTTTAATAGCTCTCTAATCAGTTCCTTTAAATATTGTGGGTTCCGGAAAATTTCTTTATAATCAATAATATTTCTTTCTTGACAATATGTTGAAATTATTTCCTGTCCCTTTTCTAATCTCATTTTTCTAAATCCTTCTTTTATTTCTAAGTACTCATTACTGTCTTCTTCAGAGTGAAAAATTTCAAATTCCTTAACATTACCTGAAAAGTAACCTAATATGAGTTCTTTTTGTTGGCGGCTTATGGTTTTTGTATATATACACAATAATCCTAAAATGTTAAGCCAACCTGCAGATCATAAATAATTCAAACCAATCAAGAAAATTATGCTGATGAAATGCTAATAAAAATATATAAAAACCTGAGCAATTATTTCCATAAAAAATAAAAAATATAAGAAGACCTTAGAAAGATCTCCTTAATAATTAACTTGAACTATTCCAAACCAAGTAGCCTTTTAATCCTTATTTCAACTTCTCTAAAAGTTATATCATTTATTTCGCCGGTTTTAGAAATTAACCTTTCCTTAGATATAGCCCTAATATCCTCTGTTTTTATATAAGAATCTACTGTTAGGCCTGTTTCTGGAGCTTTTACTGGCACATGTAAAGGTTGTCTTTTATTACGCTTTGTTAATGGTACTACTACTACCATTCTCGCACCTCCAAAGTTAAAGGCATCAACAGAAATAATTAAAACTGGCCTTTTTCCGGCTTGTTCATTACCAACTACAGGGTCGAGGTTTGCAAACCAGATATCACCACGTTTCAGAAGAATCATCCTCCAATCCGTCCATTAGGGTAACATCCATTTCCTTACGTTCCGCTAATTCATTTTTCCAGTCCTCTGCTGACATTCTTTCATATGCAACATTAGCTTCCTCAAAAAACTTTTTTGTTTTATATTGCTTTGTAAGCTTATCTAAAATCCCTTGTAAAGTTGTATTTTCTTTTTCAGCGACCTCTTTTAACATTTCATATGTTGAAAATGAAACTTTAATTGATTTAGTTTTGCTCATCCAATACCACTCCAAAGTAGAATTATTATTCTATATATTATTCTACCAAATAGTAGATGCAATATCAATTTTTAAAATTTACTTTTTTTCGTTTAGCTTATTTCTCTATTTTGTATTGACACATGCCAAAAACTGTCTCTTTTCCAATATGAATTAATTCTCCCAAACGAATTAGAGGCAAAAATTTAGCTACATCGCCTTCTTAGGTAGTTTGTCCTACTACTCCTCCTAAATTGTTCTTAGAATCCCGCCTTGAAGAATAGCGTTTCTAATCAACCCAACGGAAGGTCCGGGGAACGGTTCTTTTTGCTTCCAGAGAACATCGTCTATTCTTCCAAATTAATTTTATGGACAACACCGTTGCTAACTCCTACAGGATTTGCAACTTGTCTGTGGCTTAGTTTGCTGTTTTTTAGTAGCTCTTTAATCAGTTCCTTTAAATATTGTGGATTCCGGAAAATTTCTTTATAATCAATCTATATCAAGACGGCACGGGTGGTAATGGGCATGCCAATATGATCCTTCGCTATCGCTCAGGATGACAGGAATGCTTTAGTTAGTGGTAGCCTTCACATTTTAGCACTTATCCAAATAATAAAAGCCAGTAAAAGAATAACCAGTGCTAGATCGATTAAACCTCTAAAGGAATTTATCTTTGTCGTCTTATTTATCTGGTCTTTCATCTCAGCAATAATATCTTCATAACAATAAATTTCACTAAATCTTATGAATTTTACGCTTAATGAGGTGCTGACTATCCCTTCAGGTTTTATCTTGATAACAGCTTCCCCTTGGTCTAAAGTAATCAAGCTTTCCGACAAGTTCTCTGAGATTTCATAATTTAATTCATATTTCCTCAAGATTTGTGATGCAATCGATAAGAACTGGTCATCCTTAATATTTACCGCTATAAAATCTTTACTACTAAAAAAATTTCTAGTTAGAAACAAAAAGGCTACGGTTACAACTAGTAAAATAACCAATAAGTATATTTTCGAGCCAGTCAGGATATTTTCTTCAAAAAAGAAAATATCTACAAGACTAGAAACAAAAAAAACCACACTTAAAAACTTTGATAAGAAGTCAACTACTTTAAATTCTTGGTAAAAGTTTTTTTCTTTACGCTTTTTGAAAACAACAGAAATAATTTGTATAATAAATAAAACCACGAGCATAGTGGTTAATGTTAAATTTAATCTATCCACCATTATCTCTCTTTCTGTTCTTTAATTTTCAAGGCTTTATAATGAAGCAGCTATCAACTAGGGATACCTTAAACCCTATTTTTTTTCGATAGCATATTGCTCTAAAATCAGGGCCTTTATTAGTCTGCATAAAGCTCCGGTATCCTCTATATGCATTTGATCTGATGTTGTGCGATCCAAAAGAATCTGACAGGTAGAAGGTATACCCTCTTCACCCTCCCAAAATTGGATTAACACCGGGATTCTTGGGACAAATTCACCCCTTGCTGCTACATCGGCCTTGGTATCTAATAGAGTAAATCCTAATTTAGTTAATATAATGGGGACTAACGCCTTATCACATTCTGTGAAAAATCTTCCTAGCGGTTCCAAAGCGCCCATCATAATATTTCGATAATATAAATTACCATGGGGCAGTTCCCTGTAGGATACCCATTCATTTTGAAGAGGAATTTCCGCAGCATGGGATAAGTAATTTAACAAAATCAGTTCCCAATAAATTGATATGGGTTTTTCCGGGGATTCCTTTAAAAACATCTGACCTTCAGGATATTCAATTTGGATTTTATGACCAAAACTTTCAACACTAAAAGAATTAGTGCCCTGATCATAGGGTAGTAAGGTCACCTTTGAAATAATTTCCGGTGACAGTTGCTGAAATTTCTTCCTGCTTTGTTCAAATGCCGCTGTTAACCAGCCTTCCCGTGGATTTTTCTCCATAAAGACGCCTCCATTATTTAAATATGTCACTTGTATAATTATAAGATATTATAATTATTAAGTAAAATATTATTCATCATTGACAATATTCAGTGCATATAATAAAATATAAAAAATATTAAGCAGGCAGGTGTACCAATAGGTATACTAGAGCCGGGCTTCTGCTGAAGCAGTGGATATATAAATCCATGGGCATTTTCGGAAAACGATTATCCCATGGATTTTTTTCTTTGTCAAAAACAGCTGAAGGGATTGGTTTTTATGGCAACTGATAACTTTAAGAAGGTAAAACAGGTGCTTTGGATAATTCTTTTTGCAAACCTGGCTGTGGCGGTATTAAAAATTATCATTGGAAGTACTATTAAAAGTGCCAGCATGACTGCAGATGGGTTTCATTCACTTTCTGATGCATCATCTAATATAGTTGGTTTAATTGGTATCCAGTACGCTTCCAAGCCGGTAGACGAAGACCATCCTTACGGACACAGAAAATTTGAAACACTTGCCGGGTTGTTTATTGCTAGTATGCTCTTTGTAGTTAGCGGAAAAATTATCCTCGGTGCAATTGATAGATTCATGAACCCCATTATACCTAATATTACCTTAGAGAGCCTTATTTTACTTCTCGTAACACTATCTATTAATATATTTGTGTGTGTATTTGAATATAGAAAGGGGAAGAAATTAAATAGCCGGATTTTAATTTCCGACTCAATGCATACAAAAAGCGATATCTATGTCTCAATTGGTGTATTAGTTACACTTATTTCTATTAGACTTGGTTTACCACCGGTGATTGATCCCATAGCATCCCTAATAGTGGCCGTATTTATAATTCACGCAGCTTATGAAATCTTTAGAGATAATAGTGAGGTTCTAGTTGACAAAGCAGTAGTTGATACTGAGAAAATAAGGACTATCGCCCAGAGTTTTGAACAGGTTAAAGACACACATAATATTCGAAGTCGGGGATGTGAATATGACTTGCATATAGATATGCATATTATGATTGAACCTGATATGAGTGTCAAAGAATCCCATGAATTAATCCTAAATATACAAGAAAAAATCTGTGAAGAAGTAGACGGAAATGTACAGATTATAGCCCATCTCGAGCCATATCGTGAAGTAATACGGTAGGTAGCCAATCGCACACTTCCTCGCCATGGATGTCAACTTTCCTCCTAATATCTACCTCTGAATTGAAATACTCGTGTGTTAAGGAATCCTTTTTAATCCCTGCTGCTATTAAAACTTTAGAAATTATTGTGCTTCTTCAATTTTTTAGCTTAAACTTCTTTGCCATAGATGTTAATTTTTCCGACGCCTCAGCAAGGGAGTTAGCTGCTTGAACAACTGACTCCATGGAACTATTTTGTTGTTGAGCAAATGCACTAGCTTCCTCAATACCTGCAGAACTATCCTGAGCTATAGAAGCTACTTGCTCAATACTAAGTGTTATTTCCTTGCTGCTAATATTAAGGGTATTTAATGTCGAAGAGACATTTTGAATCTTTTCTGTCATTTGTTTTACTTCTGTACTAATTTGCTGGAAGTTTTCACCTGTATGCTTTATTTGTTCAGTTCCTTGCTCAACTTCACGATAACCCTTTTCTAAGGAAGTAGTAACAGCCCGGGACTCTTTCTGAATGCCTTGAACAATTGATGTAATTTCGGAAAGTGAGCTCCCTACTTGATCAGCAAGCTTTCTAACTTCTTCTGCCACTACAGCAAATCCCCTACCTGATTCACCTGCTCTTGCTGCCTCTATTGCCGCATTCAAAGCAAGAAGGCTTGTTTGTGCAGCAATATCATTAATAACTTGGACAAGTATAGAAATTTTCTTAATCATATTTTCTAAATCCTGCACCTTACTTACAGAATCGTTAAATATATTATTGATCATACTCATCTGTGTCACAGAGATATCCATTTGTTCATTTCCCTGACTTGCTAGATTTAATACTTTTACAGACGCTTCTTTTAATAACTCTCCCTCTTTATCAGCCTCTACAATGTTGTCAGTAAAACTATTGGCTGAAACAGTAATTTGGTTTGATGCCTCTGCCTGCTGTTGGGTCCCGGTAGAAATCTGTTCCATGATTAATGAAATTTGCTCACTTCCCTTTTGTACTTCATTGGCTATTTGTTTTAATTCTTCACTTTGAGAGGATACTTCCTGGGATGTACCTGTTAGTTCCGTTAATATATTTCGTAAATTAATAATCATAGCATTAGTTGAATTTGCAAGTTGTCCGATTTCATCATTACCGTTATAGTTCAGCTTATTTACTAATAAATTTCCATCTGCTACTGCCCTATTCATTTCCACTATTTGCTTTAAATTACGATTTACTCCTATACTTACCAAAATGATTGTAAAAGTGCCTAACAATCCCGCTGCTATAAGAGAAGTTATTAAAACCTTTATAGTCCTTTGAATACTATTGATGGCATCAGCTACAGCTATATCTCTGGCCTCATTAATTATTACTTTTAGCTCTTTTAAGAGGCTTATTATCTGATCACGGATTTGGGAGGTTTGTTTGCGTAATACAATTTTTTTAGTTTCATCATCTTTTTTTACGGCCTGAACAATTCTATTAATAAAAATATCCCTCGCCGTTTTATCATATTGTTCAATTTTTTGATATATCTCTTTGGGTTTTTCCTCCTCTAATGCTTCTACTATTTCTTCTTGTAAAATTTTTATTTCTTCATCAATTTTACTATATCCTGACACATTACTCTCGTTTTCAAAGGTTATGTATTCTGCAATTCTTATATCCTTTGCTTGAAACAGAGATTCAAGCTCGGTTATTGTAATCGCCCGTTCCCCTCCCCGCACTAGTACGTCAACTGTGTTCTTAATATCACTAAGAGATCTATAGACCATCAATGTAGCAGCAGAAAATAAGATAGTAGTTAAAATAAGGGCTATACTATATTTAAAGCCTATAGGAATATTTCGCCACCTTAAACCCATTGTTTTCTCCCCCTTTGTCATAATAAGATTTTCAATTAATTCTTCTCAGATATCTAAAAATTAATACTACCAAATTTTAGTTAATCTTAATACTACTATAATAAATCAAAATATTCTATAATTTTATAAAATCTTACTTATTAATATTAATTATACTTACTTTTTTGGTGGAAAAAGAAAAAATCGCACTAATGTGCGATATAAGAGCCTTCTTCATATGTTACTACAACATCTCTAGCAGCATTCTTTCCCCTATAGAGAGCATTATCAGCTAATTTTATTAACTCCTCTGCATTCTTGGCATCGGAAGGAACTGTTGAGACACCTATTGTAACTGTAAGTTTCCCGTTAGGAAGCTTCTCTTCTCCTCTTATGGATGTTTCCTTTATCTTTATGCGAATTCGTTCTGCAACCTCTATGGCTTTTTGTTTATCCATGCCTGGCAAAATTACGGTAAACTCTTCACCACCATAACGGGCTACAATATCAGTAGTTCTAAAGCTTTCCTTTAAGATTCCTCCAATTTCTCTTAAAACTTTATCCCCTTCAAGGTGACCATAGAGGTCATTATATTTTTTAAAAAAATCTATATCAATTATTAACAAGCTAAGGGTGGATTTATAAGCCTTAGCAATCTCGGTAGGCAAACGCTGGCGGAAATAACGAAAATTATAAAGTTCTGTTAACTCATCGGTAACTGCCATATTAGCCATTTCATAATGGGCATCTAAAAGCTGGCGTTCCATCTCCTTCTGCTCTGATATATCACGGTAAATACCAATTGCCCCCATTATTTCTTTTTCGGCATCATCATACACCCTAAAGGTTTCAACTAAATAAGTTTTTTGCTTACCATGTTTATCAATAAAGGTTCTTATATCATCTTTATGTACTTTACCAGTTTCCAGAGTTTCTGTTATTAAACTAGTATACTTTCCGTTTTCATCAAATTTTCGCCCTTTATAATATAATTCCCAATCATACGCACCACTTGTGTCATTCTCACAACGTCCATAGATGATTTCAGCGGCTGGATTCAAGATTCTTGTATGGCCTTGAGCATCGATAAATTGAATACCATTATTGGTGGAACTAAGCATAATTTTAAATATTTTCGAAAGCTGCCGAAGCTTTTTATTATTTTCTTTCTGGTTATGTAGTAGGTGTACTGATAGAAAGCTAATAAAAACAGCGAAAAACCCCCAATTTATTGCTTCCATTCTTAAAACAGGATTAATAAATGAGGTAATGACATAGGTAATAGTTAATAAAGCAGTCCCGACCAAAAATTCACGAAAGTTCTTATAAAAAAATATAATTGTTAAAGTATGCAAATAATACAAGAAAAAAACAAATGGACTATATGTTGTTAGGGAGATTGTTATTAAAGATATTAAAACCAAAAGCCGTAAGATCCATACCAAATTGTTGTCAGATTTACGCCAGGTAATGGGGGACACTATTATTACTAATAATACAGCAAATAAGTAAAAACTAAATGTCCAAGTTCCTAATACAGTCATAAAATCGTTTATAAATAAATCAAGAGCATATATATAAAGAACTAGGAAGCCATTAATATATGGTAGATATTTTTTTGTGTTAATTTCCTTTATTCCCCAGTAATCAATGGCCACGATATCACCCCATTTTTAGTGATAAATTTAAATGTTAAAATATTATTCTACATTTTCCTCTTAATTCCTTTATATGTAAATAACAATATTTATTTATTATAACTAATAATAAGCGGCAAAGAAAGCTTTTCTTTGCCGCTTTTGTTAATCTGCATTTAAATTTTATCTATATGCGTCCTCAAAACGGTCCTCAAAACAGGTCATTTTTTTTCTTACTATTTCAATTTGTTTTAAATCCAATTGAACCACTTTTAGCTCTTCCCTTTCTCCGGCTTCATATAAAATCTCTCCTAAGGGATCTATAATCATAGAATGACCGAAAAAATCCGTACTTCCTTCTTGCCCTACTCTATTTACAGCTACCACAAACAATTGATTTTCAATTGCTCTTGCCTGATTAAGAATGCGCCATGGATGCATTCGTGGGTGGGGCCATTGAGCGGGAACAAATATTACCTTTGCCCCATCCAAAGCTAAAGCTCTGCTCAATTCGGGAAAGCGCAGGTCATAACAAATCATTAATCCACAGGTAATGCCATCTAGCTCGAAGGTAGCCCTTTTTGTACCCCGCTCAATATATTCTCCCTCATTCATTAAGCCAAATAGGTGAATTTTACTGTAATCAAAAATCCTTTTACCCTGCCGATCAAAAACATAGGCAGTATTATAAACTTTTCCCCCTTTTTTATCAGCTACAGAGCCAGCTATTATATTTATCCCTAACTCTTTAGCTAATTCACCTATACGTAAGGCACTAGGTAACCCTTCACTATCAGCTATTGCATCAACTCTTTTTAAATCATAGCTGGTATTCCACATTTCTGGTAAAAGGATCACATCAGGGTTTTCTCTAGCTACCTTCCGCACCAACTCTTCCGCCTTTTTCAGATTCTCTTCTGGTTGACCCAGCATGACATCCATTTGAATTGCCGCAACCTTCATAAACTCACCTCCCATTCAATCTTTACACTTACACTTCTTCACTCTTTCACTATTATTTCTATTACCCTATTACTAAACTACCTTCTTTATCTCGTTTAATTCCTCGCTGCTTAAAGTATTTTCTAAGTCCAATAAAATAAGCAGACGTCCTTCTAGTTTTCCTACACCGATTATCCCACTTTGGTTAAAGCTATTTAACAAGGTTGGCGTAGGTTCAATAGCCTCTTCCGGAATCCTTAAAACCTCAGAAACCTCATCAGCTATTATACCGATAGTTTTGTCATCTACTTTAACTACTACAATTCGAGTATCCTCTGTTACTTGGGAATCCACCTGATAAAAACGTCTTTTCAGATCTACAACTGGAATAACCTGTCCCCGCAAATTAACTATTCCTTTTATGAATAGTGGTGCCTCTGGAATTCTAGTAATATCTTGATATCGAACTATTTCCTGAATGCCGGATATTTCTAATCCATATTCTTCACTTAAAATTCTAAACACAACTACCTGCTTATCTGCCATATTTATCCCTCACTTAGATAATTTTATTTGTATAATCAGTATTTTCGCCTTTAGTCTTCTCTTTTCCTTTTCAAGATACAATATTCTTCCATTATATTATGTTATAATTAGGTGTTATTATTTAAAAATTCTATAATAGGAGGCGTCATAATTAATGCTTATGTTTATTGAAACTAATTCATCCTTTATTAAAGCCATCTTTTTAATTGGTTATTTTGTTTTGTTATTATATGCCTTTGGTAAAGGTAAAGAGATAAGAATTAGGCGTAAAGAAAAAGCCTTCCGAAAAAAGCTCTACAGCATATTAGAAACTGAAAACCTTCCCCTTTATAAAGGAGAAAATACTGTCAACTGGTCTAAGGTTTATATTATGCTAAAGGATATTACCCCTTCACCAGAAAGAGATGAGGTCATGGAGATTGTGAGAGCCAAAAAAAATGCTAGGAAAAGGTAGCTAGCGTCTTTATGGTGATTATTTATGGAACCTTTTAGCAGTAGAACTCGTCAATAGAAGAAAGTGTCCGTGAATTAATTTCCAAAGAGATGAAGGAGGGTAAAAAAGTGAGACTTAGAAGGATTTTACCAATAATAATGATTATTGCCATAGTTTTAACTTTTTCCGGCTGCGGAGCATCAAAAAACGCAGAAATGACTCAATCAGAAATGCCTAAATCTGAAGCGAAACAGCAAGCACCAACAGAACCTGTAGGCTTTAATAATAACCAAGCCGACATGGCAGATTCTGCACAGAAGGAAATGGAAGGTAATACTACCATAGACAGCGGCAGAAAGATAATAAGCTCCGCCTATCTAATAATGGAAACTAATAACTTTGATGAGGTCACAACGGCTATCATAAATCAAACAAATTCGGTTGGCGGCTATATTGAAAGCTCTGATATTTCAGGCAGAAGGTTAAATAATCAAGGTACTGTTCAAAATAGAAGGGCCTTTTTTAAACTGCGAATTCCAGAAGCAAGATTAACTGGCTTTCTCTTAGACTTTAATAACCTCGGGAATGTAATTAATAGTCAAACTCGCGGGGAAGACATTACCAGCCAGTACTTTGATACAGAAGCAAGGCTTAAATCTTTACATATACATGAGGAAAGACTCTTAGAAATTCTAAAAAAAGCGGCCAAGATTGAGGATGTCATTACTTTAGAGAAGGAATTGTCAAATATCAGATATCAAATTGAAAACTTTACAGGCACACTGAAAAAATGGGATAATCTTGTAAGCTTTGCCACCTTAGATGTTGAGGTAATGGAGGTTCAAGAGATTCTAGCAGCTCAACAAGCACCAGTTTTACTACAGGATAAGATGGCCAGCGGCTTTAGTAATTCGGTAAAACTTTTAACAGAGCTTTCCAAAGGCTTTTTAATAATAATAGTTTCCTTAATCCCCTTTGCAGTTATCTTTGTTCCCCTTGGCCTCGTAGCCTTATATGTTTATAGAAAACGCAATAATGAGCAGATGAAGCAGTAAAGCCAAAAGACCCTGACTAATTTCAGTCAGGGTCTTTTAATATCTTATTTAGATAATCCAAGATTTCCCCTGCTTTTCCTCTGATTAATAAATCAGCCTGGTCATCCATATCAGTTGGCTCTAGATTAATGATGACCAGTTTTGCACCGACACCCTTGGCTTCTAGTGGAAAGAAATTTGCCGGAGAAACTTCTAGTGAAGATCCTATTACAATAAATAAATGACTCCTTCTCGACTCAATATCAGCCTGCCTTAAAGCTTCCTGTGGGAGCATTTCACCAAAAAGAATGACACCTGGCTTTAGCATCTGACCGCATGAACAGCGGGGAATCGATTCCCCTTCTAGCACTTGAGGTGGATAAACCTGCTTGCATTTTAAACATACGGCTTCCCTTAATGTACCATGGAGCTCAATAACACGGTTGGAGCCTGCCCGATGATGCAACCCGTCAACATTCTGAGTAATAATAGCCTGGATTAACCTATCCTTTTCCCACAGAGCCAAAATTTTATGTCCCTTATGGGGAGAAGCCTCCCCTAAGGTAGCTAAACGCATTCTGTAAAATTCATAAAACTCTTCCGGGTTTTGGTTCATAGCCTCTACAGAAGCCAGCTTTGTAGGGTCTTTTTGCTTCCAGAGACCTGTTTTCGAACGGAAATCAGGTAATCCGGCCTCAGTACTCATACCTGCACCTGTGAAAATAACGGTATGGGTGGACTTCAAGAGCCAATCGACTAAGATTTCCAACTTGTCTCTATCCTGCAAAGTTTCACCACCTTGCTTTAGTTACTAGTGACTGGTGACAAGGAAAGACGTGTCACCATGAATGCTTTACTATCTTGACGTGCCACCGTGCCACCGTGCCACCGTGTCACCGAAAATTGATGAATGATATTTTTTTGCTGCATCCCTTTTATTAACATGCAAGTAAAATCCCCTTATTTTTATCGATGGCACGGCGGCACATCTCGGCAAATTGCCATTCATCGTGACACGTCAGGGAATCTTCACATACTTGGTCGCACGTCTTTCACTATTTCACTATCCCTTATACAGGATATTTTTATTTACATAACGGACATCTTTAGTTCCTGTCAAAATCATAGTTTTCCTTAGGTCAAATTTAAAGTTATCCAGCATTACCTTAATACCCTCAGCTCCACCACCGATAGCAGCTATAGTGGGTGGTCTGCCAATAACTACTGCATGGGCACCTAAAGCCAGACATTTTAAAACATCCAAACCAGTTCTGATCCCACCATCAATTAAAACAGTCATTTTATCTCCTACTGCACTAGCAATTTCTGGGAGCACTTCTGCTGTTCCTGCACAATGGTCCATGGCTCTCCCCCCATGGTTAGAAACTACAATTGCACTAGCCCCAGCTTCTGCAGCAATTAATGCGTCAACGGGAGTCATAATTCCCTTAAGTATTACGGGCAGAGTTGTGCTAGCTACTATTTCTCTTAACTCCATTAGGGTTTTAGGTTCAACAGATAAGCCTTTTATATTTTTATGAATTAATGCTGCTGCATCAATATCTATACCTACGGCTATTGCCCCTGCTTCTTCCGCCTCCTTAATATTTGCGATAATCTCTGCCTGAGGTCGAGGTTTAATTATAGGAATGGCTAAGCCAGGATATTTTTTCGAACTCTCTAGTCCTATTTTATAAATAGCAGAATCTGGACCATCACCTGTCATACCAATAGTTTCTGATAATTGGGCTCCTTGTAACCAATTATCTACCAGTTCTTCTTCTGTTATGCAGCTGTTGAAATTTATTTTCACTCCAGCAACTGCTCCCAAAATTACTGGCAAGCTCAACTTTTGACCGAAAATTTCTACTGACATCTCCGGTTCTTTAACATCATGTAGAGTACGTAGATTTAATTTATAATTAGCCAGGGCTTGATAATTATTAATAAATGAAGCTCCTGTACCGGGAGAGCCCATACCTGGCATTTGACCGCGACAGACCACCCCATTACAAACCGGACAGACCTTACAAATCGGGTTTAGCTTCTCCCGGGCATTATCCTGTATTTCTTTCCAATTCATCAATTAATTCCTCCTTAGAACATTATATATACTCTAATATTCTAAATTAATTAGACAAATTCCTTTAAAAAACTAAAAGTCGATTTCTATCGACTTTGGTCTATGGTCTCACCAGTATTACTAGTAACTAAAAAAGAGGATAGGGTTCAGCATTAGCCTCCGTCCTGGGGGACGTACATGGATGAGACTAAGCTATTACCCTTCCCCAAAACTGTTTTATATTTTGGGACAATTTTTAAAGTATCGTGCCCAGTGCCCAGTGACCAGAAAAAAATTGAGACTTTAGCCGATGAACAATTGTGTTCCCGTCATTCTGAACGTAGTGAAAAATCTTAAGATCCTTCGGTCGTTCCTCCCTCAGGATGACACAATCAGTATCTTTCATAGCAATGCTATAAAAGCAAATACCTTTAGCTATAATAACCGAAAGTCGACCTAGACCATACCCAATTTCTTAACTATTCTGGGCCCCGGTCACTGGCCACTGAGCACCGACCCAATATCTTCACCCACTAGAATTTACGGCAGCTGTGAGCCGTCAAAGAAATCTTCATCTAGAGGAAGCTCATTACCTATTTTTGTTAATTCAACTTTTGTAAAGCAGTGCCGGTAATCACCAGGTCCTCTTTTACCAAAAAACTTCTCCGGTAAGATCTTGATACCCAATTCATCAATTTCCAAGTCCATTAATATATTGTTTTTATCATCAAAAACTATATACCGATATTCTTTGATTTCTGGGAAAATATAGGTTAAATTCATGGCATGGGAGGCTGCCCAATGCCAAATATCGTTTTTAAATGTTATTGATCCAAAATCAGGGATAAATTCTACAAAAACAGCTCCCTTGTCCTCAGCAAAAGTAACTTCACAGCTATTTAATTTAGTAAAATGTTTTTCTGAAAACATCTTTACCCGTTCACCTATGAAGTTTTGTAAGGGAACATCAATTTCACCCTGTACAGAACTGGATATATTGGTGCAACCAGCACATAAGAAAATCATAATTAGAACACATATATACTTTTGAAAATTTAGCAGTTTAAAGACCTCCTAGCCTTTTTAAGTGAAAAAGTGGCACCGCCTACATCTTATTGTTTCCAGGAGGTTTTATATTTATTATTGACGAAAAAGATTAAACTTTGTTCCCACAAGAAAGGGGTGTATTATCAGCTCCTTTAGCGGGAGTCATGTAAACAGGTCCAGTTGCCAATGGAATTTGCTTACTATAAAAAAGGACATCGGGGATCATTCCCCGATGTCGCAACCTTTTATTTAGTAAGCTTGTACATGTTATTTGCAAAACCTGTTAAATCATTTGCCATAGATGTTAAATCTGTACTAGCGGCAGTAATTTCTTCAATTACTCCTGCTTGTTCTTGGACAGCATTATCAATTTCATTAATCCTTTCAGTTAACCGAAGGATTTCCTTTTGAATGCCTCCCAAAGCTTCTGTAATCTCTTTAACTGACTTTCCACTATCTGTGGCCATTTTTCGTATTTCCTCGGCTACCACACCAAAGCCACGGCCCAATTCTCCTACCCGCGCTGCCTCAATGGCAGCATTTAAGCCAAGCAAATTGGTTTGCTGGGCAATGGCTTTGATGAAAGAAACGATTTTGTCAGTTCTGGCAATATCTTCATTTACAGCCTTCCCCAGATCATTTATTGAACTAATTGTTCCTGATAGTTCTTGAGCCTGAGCTGACATCTCTTCCATTGCCGAGGAAAGTTCCTGGGAGGAATTATCTAAGTTCTTAGCAACTTCTACTATTTTTTGATATGTATCCAAACTTTGGTTTGTTATAATACACCCAATAACTATATTCCCTTCTTCGGAAAAAACTGGTGTAGCACAACTCAAATAAGGTACTCCACAGCGGGATCTTTCTTTACTAATCATAGTAACAATTTTGTTTCCCGTCTTTAGGCATTTATCCGGCATAGAGCCCTCTGCTACAGGACTACCATCTTTTAAGCCTAAATTAACTTTACTACTGGGTACATAGGCCAGAAGCATATTTTTATCGTAAATAAAAATGCCTACATCTTCTTCAAGGACGGCGTTAAAAAAAGGTGCAATGTCTTTAAACTTGAATAATGTATCTTCGGTAGTTTTAATAATCATCCTATGACCCCCATCTTGTTATTTATTTTATTGAAATTCTTTTAACAGATTCTAGGCAGAGGGTCTCCTTCAAGCATCCTTAAGACCCGTAATGTTCCCAATTCCGTTTCCATTACCACCTTAGAGCAATGGGCATCAGTTACCTCGCCGATTATGCTGGCGTTTTTACCGATGTCATATTTGCGTATTTCTTCTAGTACTTGACGGGCATCTTTGTTAGCAACAACTATAATAACCTTACCTTCATTTGCCAGATATAAGGGGTCCAGTCCCAGCATTGAGCAGGCACCTTTGACCTGAGGCTGTACAGGCAAGGCTTCTTCATGCAGCTTTATACCCAAATTAGCCTGTTGCGCCAACTCATTTAAAGTTGTAGCCAGCCCTCCACGAGTGGGATCACGCATACATTTGATGCTTGCTCCCGTATTAAGTACTCCATCAATTAAATAATTAAGATATGTACAATCACTGGCCAAAGGAGGTGAAAAATCTAAGCTTTCCCGAGCAGCTAGGATAGCAATTCCGTGGTTACCTACCGGCCCGCTGACAATAATCTTATCACCGGGGACCATTTTTTGGGGTCGCAAGTCCAAATTAGGTGGAACTATCCCGATCCCAGATGTATTTATAAAAATCTTATCACAGGCTCCATGTTCTACTACCTTGGTATCACCGGCCACAATCTGAACGCCGGCTTCCCGAGCTGTATTACCCAGGGAAAACATCAGTTTGTCCAATTCCTCCACAGGCAAGCCTTCTTCAATAATTAAACCCAAGGTAAGATATAAGGGCTTAGCCCCCATAACTGCCAGATCGTTTACTGTACCGCAAACAGAGAGCTTGCCGATATCCCCGCCTGGAAAAAAGATAGGACTTACTACATAGGAGTCGGTGGTGAAGGCTATTTTATGAGAAGAAAATTTAATTAGAGCTGAGTCCAACTCTTGTTGCAGATAAGCATTTCCCAAATTCTTCTGAAACACTTCCCTGATTAGTCTTTGAGTTTTCAACCCTCCAGCTCCATGGGACAAAAGTATTCTTTCATCGGCCAATAACTTCACCCCCCGCATAATAATAACTGGCTGCACAAGCCCCTTCTGATGATACCATACAGGGACCCACAGGAAAAGCGGGAGTACACATTTTACTAAAAAGTGCACATTCTTCCGGCTTTAAGATACCCTTTAGAATATTACCGCAAATACATCCTGAGGGAGCAAGCTGGACTAATGTATCCTGCAATCCAAATTTAAATATAGCATCATATTGAACATATTCGGGACGAAGCCTAAGACCACTGTCTTTAATTTCCCCCATGCCCCGCCATAAAGAATTAAAGGGAGTAAAATATTTGTCCATTATCTCCAAAGCTATTTTATTACCTTCGGTTTTTACTCCCCTCTTGTACTGGTTTTCCACCTTGTAATCAGCATTTTCCAACTGCCGACTAATAAATAAAATACTCTCTAGAATGTCACCGGGCTCAAAGCCGGAAACCACACAAGCCCTTTGATATTCCCTGGGGATAAATTCATAAGGAATGGTACCAATAATAGTACTAACATGACCGGGAAGCAGGAAACCATGGATTTCTGTTTCCTGGTCAGATAAAAGGGCTTTCAAGGCAGGTATTACCAGCTTATGCATACAAACAATACTAAAATTATCCACTCCTGTTTTATGGGCATCTTCCAGAGCAAATGCTACCGTGGGAGTAGTAGTTTCAAAGCCTACAGCTAAAAAAACGATTTCCTTTTCAGGATTATTACGGGCTAAATTTACAGCATCTAAAGGAGAATAGACAATCCTCACATCAGCACCTTGGGCCTGCATTTCTTGCAGGCTACCGGTAGAACCTGGCACCCGCAGCATATCACCAAAGGTGGTAATAATTACCTCGCGCTTTTTAGCTAATATTAAAATCCTCTCAATATCTTCCTGGGCGGTAACACAAACAGGACAGCCGGGGCCGGAAATTAGCTCAATATTTGCAGGCAAGAGCTGCTTTATGCCTGCTTTAGCAATTGCCATAGTATGGGTACCGCAAACCTCCATTATCCTGATATGACTCTCGTTATTTATTCCTTTTAGTAATTTTTTTACCGTAATTTTATTTAGTTTCAATTTGAGCATAGTACTCCTCCCACAACTGCAGCGTATCCTTGGCTTCATCAGGACTTAGGTGCTGGATTGAAAACCCCGCATGAATTAAGACATAATCGCCCACCTTTACTTCTGGTGTCAGCATCATGTTTATTTTAAAGGTGGTACCTTCTAAATCTACCTCAGCCCAAGGTTCTTCAACTTTAAGCACCTTTGCCGGAACTGCTACACACATTGGCTAACCTCCCTCCGATTACAGCCTGCCCCAAACTCAATCCGCCGTCATTAGCCGGCACTTGGTTGTGTAGGAGCGGCTCAAATCCTTTTTCCTTTAACATTGGTACTAGTATTTCTACTAAAAGCTTATTCTGCATTACGCCACCACTTAGGGCTACCTTCCGAGAAGGCAGCAAATTTTCTAGTGCCTGACAAGTTGTAACAATCATCTCTGCTACAGTTAGGTGAAATTTAGCAGCAATTTTCTCCTCCTTAATTCCCTGGGAAATTTCTTTCAAAATTCCCTTCCACATCCTGCCGGTAGAAATTAGTATAGGCGATAGTTCCTTTTGCTCTAATTCAAAGTCATAACCTTTTCCCTGAAAACTTCGGTCAGCTAATTCCTCCATTTCAATTGCGGCCTGACCTTCATAGTTTACCTTGGTACAAATTCCCAATAAGGCACTAACTGCATCAAATAAACGTCCACAGCTAGAGGTCAAAGGACAATTGAAACCAGCTTCTAACTGCTGGATGATTATTGCTATTTCTTCCTTCTTAAGGCTTTGCAAATTTTCGGTTGCTTGCCAAACACCTGCTTGACCAAAATATTGATATAGGTAGCTTACCGTCATTCGAAAAGGCTCTTTAACAGCCGCCTCTCCACCCGGTAGAGGAACATATTCTAAATGAGCCAATCGCTCAAATCCATTGAAATCCCCTAAAAGGAATTCCATTCCCCAAATATTGCCATCAGTGCCATACCCAGTACCATCACAGATAACTCCTAGGGCTTTTTCGGCATGATTGTTATCTGCGAGACAGCTAGCTAGGTGGGCATGGTGATGCTGAACCTTAATAACCGGCTTTTTCAATTCACAACCCCACTTTTGTGAATTATATTCCGGATGCAGGTCAACAATGACAGCCTGAGGCTTAATTGAAAGGTACTCCTGCATCCTTTCCGCGGTAAGAGTATACTCCTTATAATTATTGTAATTATCTAAATCACCCATATGCTGGCTTAAAAAAGCCTTCGTGCCTTTTGTTAAGCAAAAGGTGCTTTTTAAGTCACCACCACAGGCCAACACCGCAATCTGCTCAGGAATTTCTACCGGTAATGGGACATAGCCCCGGGCCCTGCGGTAAATTTGAGTCTGACCATTAATAACTCGAATAACTGAATCATCACACCGGTTGTAGATCTCCCTATTGTGCAAAAGATAGTAATCGGCACTATCATGAAGCTCTAACAAAGCAGTCCCATCCTGATAGATCAGGGGATTATTGCTGATATTGCCGCTAGTCATCACTAAAAGCTCCAGTTCCCCACTAAACAATAGCAGGTGTAGGGGAGTGTAAGGAAGCATGACTCCTAATGTCTCTACTCCCGGCGCTAAACTCAAGGGTAGCTTGTGAGATTTACGAGGCAAAATTACAATAGGTGCTTGGGGGCTATCCAATAACTCAGCTTCCTTAGAGGTAACATAGCAGTATTTTTGCACTATTTCAATATTTTTTGCCATTACAGCAAAAGGCTTTGCTTCCCTTTTTTTATTCTGACGCATCCGATTGACAGCCTGTACGTTTTTAGCATCGCATACTAAATGGTACCCGCCTAACCCCTTAACAGCTAAAATATGACCTTTAAGCAGTAGTTCAGGGAGAGTTACGTCAAAAATAGCCTTGCCTTTGCCATCACAAAGCTTAATTTGGGGTCCACATTCCGGACAGGCATTAGGCTGAGCATGAAACCTTCGATTTAACGGGTTATGGTATTCTTCTTCACACATTGAACACATAGGAAATCCAGCCATAGTAGTCTTGGGACGGTCATAAGGAACCCCTTTGATAATGGTAAAGCGGGGTCCGCAGTTGGTACAATTGGTAAAAGGATATTTGTATCGCCTGTTTTCCCCTCTTGTCACATCCTCATAACATTTAGGGCATAAAGCTAAGTCAGGGGAAATCAATACTTCCTGTTCTCCTCCTCCCCGACTCTCAACTATAGTAAATTCT
This sequence comes from Clostridiaceae bacterium BRH_c20a, assembly GCA_000961765.1. Taxonomy (GTDB): domain Bacteria; phylum Bacillota; class Peptococcia; order Peptococcales; family BICA1-8; genus BICA1-8. Next base: position 21,078 of record LADT01000024.1, read on the forward strand.
TGATATCCTTCCGCTTTTTCCTCAAGAATTGCTTTTTCTTTAATTATCGATGAGCGAGGAGGGTTATTAAACAATGCAAATATGAAGGCATCTATATTTTTTTTAGAGCCTTCAGCATGAATAATAACACCTTGGGAATTATTTAAGACCCAGCCCTTAATATTATTATTATGGGCGTTGGAATATACAAAGGGTCGAAAACCTACTCCCTGAACAACACCCTTAATTTCAATCCTTTTGGCCTCCATTGACCATCATTCCCTCCAACCATTTTAACCAAGAATCTAAACCGGTTTCTTGTAAGGCCGCTACCTCAAAAACCTCCATTTGGGGATTTATCCTTTTTATATCCTGATAAAAATCATCAAGAGAAAAGTTGCTGTAAGGAAGAAGATCCATCTTGTTTAGAATACAGGCCTTGGCCCTTGTAAAAATAGTTGGGTACTTAGCAGGCTTATCACTACCTTCGGCTATACTCAAAACTACTACCTTAGCATCTTCCGCCAATTCAAAGGTAGCAGGGCAAACTAGATTTCCTACGTTTTCAATAATGATAAAATCCAAATTATCTAAATCCAATTGTTCTGCAGCTTTTAAAACCATGTTTGCATCTAGGTGACAGGCCCCTTTAGTCTCAATCTGCACTACGGGAACATTTAGCTTTGCGATGCGATCGGCATCCCGGGTTGTTAAAATATCCCCTTCAATAACACCTACTCGGTACTTCTCAGTAAGCCTTGGTATACTGTGCTCTAGAAGGGTTGTTTTACCTGCGCCCGGCGAGCTAATAAGGTTAATCACAGTGATACCCTTTGCTCGAAATCTTTCCTTTAATTGTCCAGCCACCTCATCATTTGCCTGGAGAATATTAGTTTTAACTTTAATCTGGGTCATTGTTCCCTTCCTCCTCCCCATCACCTTCTATATATTCAACATAAAATTCATTTCCTTGAAACATCGCTCCACCCAAATGGGAACACTGGGGACAGGAATAACCATAAGTTTTCCAGAGAAACTCATGGTTACAAGAACCACATCTAACTAATGCCGGCAACTCTTTATATAAAAGGGTTGCACCTGCTGCAATTGTACCAGCACTACTGACCTCGAAACCAAATTGTAAAGCATCACTAACTATACCGCCTAACTCCCCCCCTACCACGGAAACTGTGGTAACCTTTATCAAATTATTTTCTTCCGCCGACTTTGTGACTATTTCTAAAAGATTTTGGGCTAAGGAAAGTTCATGCATTTTTTTGTCTCCTCCGTCGAGCTAATAAGTGAGTGACTGGTGACTGGTGACTGGTGACTAGTAACAAGTCTATGGTCTATGGTCTATGGTCTATGGTCTATAGTCTATAGTCTATAGTCTATAGTCTATAGTCTATAGCTAATCTTATTCCTTTTATCTATGTGTCCCTAAGGGGTTCGTATTTTCTACATTCTACATTCTACATTCTACATTCTACATTCATATCTTTGGTCTATGGTCTTATCTATAGGGTAGGAGATCGCCGCGCTACGCTCGCGATGACAATATAAACGACTAGTGTTTTCTGGACCCTGGGCACTGGGCACTGATCACTGGGCACCGACCCGTAATATTCACCCTGAAGTCAGCTCTTTCAACACCAGCTCACAAACCTCCGGAACTACTTCTGCTACCTTAGTAGTCAGCTTTTCACTAAAGGTTAGCACATCATCTACCTCCACGGCAAAAATGATCAGCTTTTCGGGTAGTTTTACGCCCAACTGATCACCCAACTGCCAGGCAGTGTACAGATTAATATCATGAACAGAAGCAAGCCTTTGGGAAAAGGCAAGGTCATCCTTATCAAGCTTATAGATGTCCCCCACCTTTCCCTCTTTAGTCTGAATGGCATCTACCAGAATAGCGGTATCATAACCTGTCAATAAATCCAGCAGGTTAAAACCCGCTAGGGAGGCTTCAACTACCTCCACCTCTGGTCCAACTTTATTTCTTAGAACCTCAGCAACTTTATTTCCTACACCATCATCTGTCAAAATAGGATTACCCAAGCCTACTACTATTGATTTTTTCATAGAGCCTCCATCTTGTTAGTTACTGGTGACTGGTGGACCGAAGTGAGACCACTGAAAAAGTCCAGTTCCGTGTCATTGATATGAAAACTATTGATTGTTGCTGTGTCATCCTGAGGGAGGAACGACCGAAGGATCTTAAGATTCTTCACTACGTAAGATCCTTCGCTATCGCTCAGGATGACAAGCTTGGCTATTTGCCTTAACTTTTTCAGTGCCTTGGGACGAAGTTTGTGTCAGACGCAATACTATCCCCCCGAAGTAGTGTCAGACGCAAAATCCTTACCCTTGAGCATTTGTCAGACCCAGTATCCAATCCCAGAAGTCCTTCTGGGCACCGATCACAGGACACTGGGCACCGACCCAAGAATTTACCCTTTAGAAATTAAAGCTATCCATTAACAACAATTGCTTCTTCCGGGCAGACAACTACACAGCTCTGACAGATCATGCACTCAGGAACAAGGTCATTTCTAACATTACAGTAATTCTCATCAAGAAATAGAATTTCTGGTGGGCAGGCTTTAACACAATCGCCGCAACCATTACATTTTTCTTTGTTTACATATATTTCTACCATAATGTAACACACTCCTTCTTTTTATATAAGATATTTTTATGGATATTAGTTATTGGTGATTAGTGACTGGTGGTCTATCGTCTATCGTCTATCGTCTATCGTCTATGGTCTATGGTCTATGGTCTATGGTCTATGGTCTAATCTACATTCTACATTCTTATGGTCTATTGTCTATGGTCTACATGGTTAAAGGGTAGGAGATCGCCGCGCTACGCTCGCGATGACAATAAGGACGACTAGTGTTTTCTGGGCACTGAACACTGGGCCCAACCCCAAACCGGGCGGGCATGGAAACCCGCCCCTACCATTTTTACCATTCCAAATCCATAATTTTTTCCCCGCTGGTATTATAAACCCTTATTAATAAAGGAAGCTTACCGGTGAGGGTATGGGTGGAACAGCCAAAACAAGGGTCATATGCCCGGAAGGCCATCTCTACCATATTTTTAGCAGCTTCATCTACTTTACCCTCTTTTATTAAACCCTTGGCTGCTTTATCTACCGACATATTCATAGCTCCATAGCCATGGGCGCTGGCTACTACTAAGTTGGCTTTTTTAATCATCCCCCGCTCATCAGTTACATAATGATGCATCAATGTTCCCCTAGGGGCTTCCACTATCCCGATACCTTCTGTAGGTGTTTGGGTTGGGATGGATCTAATATCTGTGCTGGTGATTTCCGAGTCCTGGGATAATTCTAACATTCTTTCAGCAGCATACATCAATTCTACCAATCTAGCCCAGTGGTGAGCTAAAGTAGCTTTTGCCGGCTTACCACCTAAGGTTGAGTACATTTCTTGATAGGCCTTATTTGCCCGAGCAGTAGCCATACCATCAGCAGCATTTAAGCGGCCTAAGGGTCCAACCCAGACTAGCCCGCTTTCAATACCGTCAACTAGGCCTTTCCAGCCTACATTTTTCAGGTAAGGGAACTTAAGGTAAGACCAAGGTTCCACATGTTCAGCGAAGTGATTATTATATTCGTTAGCATTAAACCGAACATATTCCTTGCCTTCAGGATCGGTGATTCGCATAATCCCATCATAAAAATTAACATGATTATTTTCATCCACCATACCCATAGAGTAAGGATTTAAGCTATAGGCATCACTTAGAATCAAATCTACATAAGCTTTATTTTTCAATACTACATCACGGAAAATTTGTAGAGAAACCTCGGCAAAATCCACTAAGGATAAAGCCATGCTTTCAATTTGCTGCCGTTCTTCTTCAGTAATGGGCTTACTCATACCCCCTGGCAGGCCGCATACGGGATGGGTAGCCTTGCCGCCAATCATGGCCTGGATTTTCTGGGCGTAGGAACGGTGTTTGATTACCTCCTGCCCGGTTTCCAACCCCACCTTAGCTATTACCCCTAAGATATTGCGATCTTTTTTATCAGCACCGGGACCAACTACAAAATCAGGAGCTGCTAAAGCATAAAAATGGGCAATATGGGAATGGAGCATATGAGCATTAAATAATAGTTCTCTTAGTTTTTTAGCGGTATGAGGGGGATCAACATGCCAAACTGCATCTAGAGCTTTAGTTGATGCTATATGATGTGCTTCAGGACAAACACCGCAGATTCTAGAAGTTATCCTGGGCATTTCTTCCGCAGGGCGGCCCTCACAAAACTTTTCAAAGCCTCTCAGTTCAGGAATTTGCAGGTAGGCCCGCTCGACATTACCGGCATCATTTAAGAAAATTTCTATCTTCCCATGACCCTCTAGGCGGGTTATGGGATCTATAGTAACCCTTGTTTTACAAACGCTCATTTTTATTCTCCTCCCTTCTTGTAGTCATAGATTAAGGATTTAGCTAAGCTGAACCGGTATACTGTTCCTGCGGGGTCTTCCCAGGTTGCAGCCAGCTCCTGAGCACTTTTTTCATCCTTAACATCCATGATACTAGCAATGGCATTTAACAGCTTAGCACCCTGGTCACTAACCTTTTCAGAAGGTCCATAGCAGCCTCTGCAGGGCATATTGTTATTTGTACATCTATGACCACAGCCATCTCTAGTTACAGGCCCACAACAGATTAGTCCTTGTTCTAGGAGACATTTTTTAGGATCAGCTATTATCTCAAAGGGCCGTTTAAACTGGGTAATTTTCTTTTCAGTTTTTTCCCTCTCACAGGTATCACACAGAGATTTAATACCGGCAATAGTAGTGCCTTTAGGCGGAAGATTACCGGTAACAATTGCTAGAATAGCTGTCCAGATAGTTTCCGGGGTAGGAGGACAGCCTGGAACATAATAATCCACATTTACTACTTGGTCGAGACTCCATACCCGGTCATAAATTCTGGGGAGATGAAGCTCGCCCTCAGGTCCAGGATAATTGGTATCAGGGCGGATATCTTCTTCATTAATGGTAGTAGCCGTTTCCTGATAAACAGTATTAAAGATTTCTTCCCTATTGGTTAAATTAGCTAAGCCTGGAATTCCGCCCCAGGCGGCACAAGCACCAAAGGCTATCATAAACTTGGACCTTGCCCTTAAAGCTTTGGCTATTTCCTCCTGTTCTGATGTCCTGATAGCACCATTAAAGAGACATACATCTATTGAACCTGGTTCCATCTTATAAATATCCTCATATTTAAAATCCATAGCTATGGGCCAAAGAACAATATCAGCAGCTTCCGCAATATCAAGAATTTTTTCATCAGTATCCAAAATGGCCACATCACAACCGCCACAGGCGGCTGCCCAATAAATAGCTAATTGTAATTTAGGAGCCACAGTTTAAACCTCCCTTCTCTTCTGCTGCAGCCGCTGCTTCTTTAGCTGATGCTGCAACTTCATCCATTACCACATCTAACTGGTCCCCCATTTTTTTCTGATAAGGACCAACCTTTTTGATATCTTCAACCATTTGTTCTACAATTTTCCCAAACCTCTCACCCTCTGAGGCTGAGACCCAGACCTGCTTAAAGCGTTCAGGCTCAATGCCTATTTGCGTTAAGAGCCTAGCTACTAGGGGAGTTCTTCTTAAGGTTTTAATATTGCCATCTACATAGTGACAATCACCGGGGTGACAGCCACTTATTAAAACACCATCTGCCCCCTCTTGAAAAGCTTTTAGGATTAGAGTCGGCTCCACCCTTCCTGAACACATAACCTTGACAATTCTGATATTAGCGGGATATCTTAGCCTTGATGTTCCCGCTAGATCCGCACCTGCATAACTGCACCAATTACAAAGTATTCCTAAAATTTTGGGTTCGAATTTATCATTCATGCTAAAACCCCCTCAATTTGGGCTAATAATTGGTCATCATTAAAGTGTGATACCTTGATAGCACCAGACGGACAACCCGCCGCACAAGTACCGCAGCCTTTACATACCGCTTCATTTATTTCAGCCCGCAATGTTTCTTCATTAAGCTTGATAGCCCTATAAGTACAAAGCCCGATACAAATTTGGCACCCTGCACACTGTTCACTATCGATGCTAGCAGAAATAGGCGAAATTTTTACTTTTCCGGTAGCAATAATAGCAAGGGATTGGGCTGCTGCCGCTGACCCTTGAGCTACCGAATCTGGGATATCCTTAGGGGACTGACAGCAGCCGGCTAAATATATACCATCAGTTGTTGTTGTTACTGGGTCTAATTTAATATGGGATTCCATGAAGAAACCATCACCGCTTCTTGAGATTCCCAAGGTCTGGGCTACTTTTTCAGCATCTACCCTAGGTTCTAAAGCAGTATTTAAAATTACCATATCCACCGGTATTTCCCGGTATTGGCCTAAGAGAGTATCCTCTGCTTTAACAACTAATCTGCCGTCTTTTTGGGCAACTTCTGCCCCTTTACCCCGGATAAAATGTACCCCTTCTTCTTGAACCCGGTTATAAAATTCTTCATAGCCCTTACCAAAGGTACGCATATCTATATAAAATTCATACACCTCTGCATCACAATGGTCTTTGACCAGGTGGGCAAATTTGACAGAACTCATGCAGCATACTCGAGAGCAATATTTGTTATAGTTCTCATCCCTGCTGCCTACACAGTGAATGACGGCTACACTCTTTGGTTCTGTGCCATCCGCTAAGGTAATATGACCGGAGGTTGGCCCCGAGGCATTTGTCATCCGCTCAAATTGCAGGCCGTTAATAACATTGGGATATTTGCCATATCCATACTGTGGTGACCGCTTAGCATCAAATAGATCAAAGCCCGTTGCAAGGATAATTGAGCCTACTTTAAATTCATGGATAGTCTCATGCTGATTGAAGTTAATTGCTTTTGCGCCACAGGCTTTAACACATGCTAAAGTGCATTTTTTGCGGGTTAACAAAAGACAATTCTCATCATCTATAACCGCTTTTAAAGGCACTGCCTGGGGAAAGGGTATATATGCTGCTGACCTTTTACTCAGCCCCTCATCAAATTCATGGGGAATGCGGTTTTTCATGATACAGGCACTAGCACAATCACCACAGCCGGTACACTTATCATGATTTATATACCGGGGTTTTTCCCGTACTGTTACCGTAAAGTTCCCCACATAGCCATCAACCTTGATAACCTCAGAGCTGGTGTATAATTCAATATTGGGGCTTTGACCCACATCAACCATCTTAGGAGTTAAAATACAGGCCGCACAATCAAGGGTAGGGAAGGTTTTATCGAACTTAGCCATATTTCCGCCTATGTACTGCTTTTGTTCAATTAAATATACCTTATGACCTGCCTCCGCTACCTGCAAAGCCGCTTGGATACCGGAAATTCCCCCGCCTAACACCAAGGTAGTATTTGTAACTGGAACTTCTCGCTCTTCAATAGGCTCGTGGAGCTTAACCCTTTTGACAGCTCCTTTGACCAATGACAAAGCCTTCTTGGTAGCCTCTTCCTTATCCTTGGTAACCCAGGATACGTGTTCCCGGATATTTGCCATCTCTAAGAGATAACCATTAAGTCCTGCTCCTTCAAGGGCCCTACGGAAAGTTGGCTCATGCATCCTAGGTGAACAGGCGGCTACCACCACACGATCCAGGCCCTTTTCTCTAATATCATTTTTAATCATTTCCTGTCCGGGATCGGAACACATATATTTGTAATCCTTAGCAACAACCACTTCACCTAGTTTACCTATCTCTTCAGTAACTTTAGCACAGTTGACAACTCCGTTAATATTAGAGCCGCAGTGACAGACATAAACACCAATCTTATGATCGCTCATATAAACACTCCCTCCCTTAACCGATTTTCTCTAAAGCTTTATTTGACGAAACAATTCCCCGTTGTATACCTAGCTGGCTTTTACTCATACCCATGGCCAATCCCATCAGCTGAGTGAAATATATTATAGGCAGTTCCCCTGTGCGGTTAAACTTATTGTTAATCTGGCCTTGATAAGCATCTAAATTAAGCTGGCACATTGGGCAGGTAACAACAACCATTTCTGCTCCAACTTTTCTGGCCTCTTCTAAAATACTATCAACCATCTTAAAGGCTAATTCTGGCTGGGTAGTAATCAAGCTGCTGCCACAGCAGTGACTTTTTTGGCTAAAGGGTAAAACCTTTGCACCTAGAGCTTCCATTAATTGATCTAAAGCTTGGGGGTCCTCAGGGTCATCAAAGCCTAAAGGGCGAACTAATTGGCACCCTGAATAGGAAACAATCTTTATATCCTTTAAGGTTTTTGTGACCATTTCTTTAACTTTAGCTAACCCTATATCCTCCATTATCATTTCTAATAGATGGCGAACCTTGGGCATTCCGGTTAGACTAAGTCCCGTTTGACTAAAAATATCTATAACCCCTTCTCGGATCTCTTTATACTTAACCATATTATGTTGAACCTTTTTCAAACTCATATAGCAGGCATTACAGGGTACAATAAGGTCACCTTTGTTTTCAGCGGCCAAAGCCAAATTCCTAGCCGGTAAAATCTGAGCCTGTAATTGATTTAAAGAAGGAGTGATTGTTGCCCCACAGCAATTCCAATCTGGAACCTCCTCAAGCTTTATTTCTAAACATCCTAAAACACCTTTAACTGATTCGTCATAATCCCTAGCTGAAGCATGCAGAGAGCAGCCCGGATAATATTGATAAGCTATCATTATTCACCTCCCCTTTCTTGGGCTAGCTTCATAATCTTTTGTAGTTGGTCTTGATTTCGCACTTTAGGAGCGATAAAGGCAGCCCTGCCCTTAATTATCATCTTCATGCCCAAAGGTGCAAATTCTAGCAGTTTTGCGGGGTTAGTTTGGAAGCTGTACTTCATGATCAGCTCTGTTTCGTTCATACGCCCTCTTTTTTCAATCAAACCCTGAAAGGCACTATAAAAGCCGGTAATATCTTTGTTCTCCTTTTTAGTTTGTTCCTTCCAGGCTAGGTTTTTAAGAATATACATGATGTCAGTGAACTTAATACCCCGCGGACAGCGGGTTGTGCAGGAGTAGCATGATGCGCATTTCCAGATGTCAAGGCTTTTTAGTACAGTATCCTTTTGATTTGCACGAATAAGTGAGATTAGCTTGCGAGGAGTATACTGCATAGCATGGCTAGTTGGACAGGAACCCGTGCAGGTACCGCACTGCATACAGGCGGTAATTTTTTCCCCACCGGGATAGCTCATAATTTCACTAGTAAAGTCCTCAAACATGTATCCGCCTCCTTTTTGTTATTTTATTCACAATTCAGAGAACTAGTCTCTTTATTAATAATATCAGAATAATTCGGAATATTTAATAAAACTTTTTTATACTATTCTAAATATTGCATAAATACGAAATTGTTAAAATATTCACATATATCAGCCTATTATTGCGAAAGAAAGCACAAATTCATATTAGCTATAAAATAAATTTATTTTGGTTTATATTTAAAAATTTGCTTAGGCTTAGTCCGTTTTTTTAATTGAGAATTCGTTTTTAAATAATTAATAGATTGAAATAAACGAGCCGGCTAGGGCTCGCTTATACTACTTCTTATTATTAAATCCCTGGGGATTAAATTGCTTTACAATATCCTGAACCGCTTTTTTTATTTCTTCACCCGGGTTGTCTCCTTTTAAGGATTTATTTAAATTTTCGGTAAAATTATCCATTATTGACTTTATCTTCTTATCCTTTCCCATTCCACCAAACCCTTCCTTTTTGTTTGATATTTTCCTGATTGGACTTTTCTTTAACTGGTCCCTCTTTGGCTACCCTTTCTCTACTTACCATCTCTTTAGAACTTAAATTTAGGAGCAAACTGATATTTCCACCTAGTATCCGTTCCTTATCCCCATCTGATAGATCAAGCAGAAGAATTTTCTTTATTTCTGCTGCCGGGTGAGATAATGGAAATTCCGAACCAAAGACTATTTTTCTAGGCCCCGCTTTTTTAACAGCTTCTTTTATGTGAAGAAAGTTTCCGGTTGAAGTTTCCAGAAAAAAATTGTTCAGCTCTCTAGCAGCTTCTAAACCATCCTGGTCAGCAGGCCCGAAGCCCATGTGACCTAAAATATAATTAGTTTTCGGGAATTGCTTTGCTAAAGCTGCAAACTTGACAGTAGAAGCACCTGGACTATACACTACATGGGTGTATACTGGATAACCATAATTCCCGCACAATTCTGTCAACTCTGCTATCGCTTTACTGGAAAAGGAAAATTGATGGGTCATAGGTGATAATTTTAATCCTTTATACCCCGTTCTAAGAGCCTGCTCTAATTTATTTGCAGCATTAGCCTCATGGGGATCAATACAGAAATACCCTCTAAGCACATCTGGGTTGGCTTTAATAGATTTTTGAACATACTCATTATTTGGAACTAGGTTCTCCGGATTTTTCCGACCGATAATATACTCAGTCATTATTCTAACATCCATCATACCGCCAGGAACTACTACACCCTGGTCAATACCTGCTTCCTTTATTTGCTTTAAATAAAGCTCAGCATTACCATAATCTGTCTCAGAAATATGTGCATGGGCATCTATTATCATTTAAATCTCTCCTATTCCTTTAGTACTCGAATGGTTTTAGCTTGTGGACGAGGAATTTTAGGTACAAACTCCATTTCACAAGGAATGCCAAGTGCATATTCCATTTTGCTTGCTAGTTTATCAGCTAATTCGGAAGTAGGCTGTACCCCTTCAACCAATTCGGTACGAATTTTTAATTTATCGTTATCTCCTTCTTTGATTATAAATTGATACCAATTACCAATCTCCGGCAGACGCATTAAAAATTCCTCCAGATAGAAGGGAGAAAAATTAACTCCATTGACAATTACTTCATCCACAACCCGCCCCCTCATAAATAACCTAGGAAATTTAACACCGCACTTGCAAGGCTCTGTGTCAATATAGCCTAAATCTTGAGTGCGATAACGGATTAGTGGGGTATCAATTCTTAATAGACAGGTAGCAACTATTTCCCCGATTTGTCCGGGCTCTAGTACGTTTCCTGTTTTGGGATCAATTATTTCGACAATTGTATGGGTAAGAGGAATATGATAGCCGTTATGTTCATTACATTCAATACCAAGAAAACCTGCTTCTAAAGAACCATAATAAAAGTTTGCTGCTGCCCCCCAAATTTTTTCCACCCTATTGCGAAAAGCAGGCGAACAGCCTTCACCGGTTAACCATATTTTCTTAATAGGGAGACTTCTTAAATCAAAATCTTCTTCTAAAGCTTTTTCGTATAAGGTCATAGAATAAGATGGTGTAGTCATGATTACATTAGGCTTTAAGTCCCGCAGCAATTTTATAGATTTTTCCGGTGTTGAATATGCCCCACCTTTGCCGGCGGGAATAACCGTTGCAAGACAGCCGTCTAGAAACACTTTATGAAAAGCCAGCCCAGCTGAGCTCATTTCATAGGGCAGGGCGTTAAAGCACAGATCTCCGGGATCGACATCAAATACGCCAGGATACTCAGGGGCCAAATCATGCAGGTACAAATCTCTCCAGGAGTGCATGATATAAATTTGTTCACCACCGGTAGTACCGGTGGAAACATGGATTAAACCAATATCTTTTTTATCACAGGCTAAAAGAACCCAAGGATTACCCCGCAGCTCATCTTTAGTTGTAAAAGGTAATTTGGCCAGGTCAGCTAAACTTTTTATAGCTTGGGGCTGGATATTAGCCTCAGTCATCTTTTGGTGATAAAAATCTGTATTCCGATATGCGCTATTAATAACTTCTTTTAAAGCAGCAGCTTGAAAATCCTTAAGTCTTGCTAAAGGTAAGCTATCGGCTGGCCCGGTCAGATAACGGGTTATAAATAAAGGTGTTCTGGCATTTCTTATTTTCTTTTCATATTTAGAAGCCATTCTTTTCACTCCTCAATATCAATATCCACTAATTCTCTATAAGAGGGATCGCTAGCTACTTCTAAAAGCTGTTTCCAAGCTTTTTGGGACCGTTTATAATCACCTGTACGCTTATAGAGAGCACCTAAATCATAAATAACACGCCAATAAAGCTCCTCTGAAATTTTACTTTTTCCCTGTTCAAAGGCATTTTTCACAAATTTCAAGTCTTTGGCTGCTTTATCTGCAAGAGGGAAAAAAGCTTCAGGCAAGGAAGCAAAAAGATATCCTCGCAGTAAGCGCAACTGAGGATTTGTATTATCTTTACTGATGGCTTTTTTTAACATTTTCAAGCCTTGGATTGCATTACCAAACATAGTGTTGGGATCATTGGCATCACGACCCAGAAGAGCTATGGAACTGGCGTAATAACCTAAAGCTATAGGGTCATCAGGGTCCATTTCATGTACCTTTTCCAGAATGGCATGGGCTTTTTGGACTGCTGCTTTATGACCTGCCACTCCTATATCATGCAGGCGTATGCCTTCTGTTAATAAATCTTCTTTACTATGCATGGAAGCTATTTTAGTATCTATATCTCCTAAATCAGCACCCAACTGTTCCTGAATTAAATTGTGATATTTATCATACGGTGTTTGGGCCAATAGTTTATCCCAAGTCTCCTCAGCCTGATCATCCATATCTAAACGTTTGTAACAAACTCCTAAATCATATAAAATCTGCCAGTAAGTATCCCGGTCTAACAACTGCTCATTTTCTTCATAACCTTGGATGATAAATTCAAAATCAGTAATAGCTGTGGCGGTACGTCTAAAGAAGCTTTCCGGAAGTCTAAAACTTTGATATGCCCTAATTAGCCGAATTGTCATATTTTTGGGGTTATCATTAGCTACCTTGTCTAATAACTTTGCCGCTTTTATTGCATTAACAAATAAATTGCTAGAAATTTTACTATCCCTTCCGGTCATTGATAGGCAGTCAGCATAATAAGCTGTAATAAGGTCATTATCCGGGTTGGCTTTATTGGCTTTGTTAAAGTAATCAAAGGCTTTACCGGTTGCCTCTTTATCTCCAGTTTTAGCGGCCATATAGAGCTTGATACCTTCACTAAATGATTCCTTAGTTTCCAGATTGGAAAATTTTTGCTCATCTTCATAAAAACCATCTCCATCTTTCTGAGCAGCAATAGGTTCATCTGATTTTATAATTTCTCCATTACTTAAAGGCTCCTCTTCCAGCGGTTTTACTATCAAATCTACCTCTTTAGTAACAGGTAATTCTTGGATAATATCTGCTTTTTCACCTTTTTTATCTTTTTTGGATTTCGTTATGCCTTCTTTTTTTAATAACTTAATATATTTTTCATCAGAAGTAACTTCTAAAAGCTTTTGCCACGTTTTTTTAGCCTCATCATGCCTATTTAAATTTTTATAAGCTCCTCCTAAGTCATAAAGAAGCTTTAAGTAATAACTTTCTGTAAAAATGTTCTGATCTTTTTCATATCGGGAAATCATGTGTTTAAAGTCCTCTACAGCCGTGTCGGTACGGTGAAAATACATTTCCGGAAGCCGGTAGCAAACATTAGCTCGAAGAATCCGAACTTGAGTATTTTCAGGATTTATTTTAACAACTTGATCCAAGATTTTTAATCCTTCCAGAGCTTTATTCATGCGCTCATTTGGATTAATTGAATCCCTGCCTAAGAGGGAAATAATACTGCCTAAATACCCTTTGGCTTCTACATTTTCAGGTTCTTGTTCCAAAAATTCCTTCAATAATTTATGAGCTTCGACTACCGCTTTTTTGTCCCCTGCTACCCCTAAATCATGCAATTTTATTGCCTCTTCTAAAATTTTTTCAGTGCCATTAACCTCTTTGGTATGTAGTTCCTCTTTGACTTGAGCCTCTGTTTCTTTGCCATCTTCAACAAAGAAATTTTCTAGTTTTACTGCCTCTCCCCAAGATTCTTGGTTATTTTCCGCCTCTTCACCGAGAGACCTTTCATTCATATCGATAATTTCATTTTGCTTTTCCCTTTTGGTTTCTGGCAAATTATTTTTTTCTTTTTTAACAAAACCTATGGCCCATGGAACTTTACGATTTTTATCCGCCATTAAACAAATTCCTCCTTTAGAATTATGTATTGTGTTTGAAAATAGTCAAAGTATTCTATTATAAAATATTCTTTTATGTCTATTTTGTGATAAATATACCTACTGCAATTTTCCCAAATTATCTAAAGTAACCCTTTTATTTTTACCTCCGTAGTATATAAGGAAGAAAGTTAAAAGGAGTGTATAAACTTGAAAAGTCAGCTATTTAAAAAAATTAGTATTGTATTGCTACTATTCTTTTTTATCTTGACTGCAGGATGCAGCGGGGATAAAACCACTCAACCTGAGCAGAACCCCATAAAAATAGGTTTATTGGTTCCCTACACAGGAGTTTTTGCCAGCAATGGTTATGACATTACCCGAGGTATTGAATTATATTTTGATGAAATAGGCTGGAAAGCAGCAGGACTGGAAATTAAGCTTCTAAAAGAGGACAGCGAAATGAAAGGTCCCGTTGCTCTGCAAAAGGCTCGCCGTTTAGTAGAGAGTGAACAAATAGATATCCTGACAGGAATCGTCAGCAGTTCAGTTGCTTATGCTTTACGAGATTATATAGTTGCCAATGAAGTTCCCCTGATTCTAGCTAATGCCGGAGCAGCCGAATTGACAAAAGAACAAGGCAGCAAATATATATTTAGAGTATCTTTTGCCAACGGCCAGTATGAATATCCCATGGGCGACTACGTTTTTAATGAATTAAAGCTGGGGAAAATTACCGTCCTGGCCCCTGATTATGCAGCCGGCCATGAAAAAGCCCAAGGTTTTATGGACGGTTTTAAAACCAGTGGCGGTGAGATTATCCAAGAAATCTATCCTCCGCTGGGAACCACGGATTTTGGTCCATATTTAGCTCAGATTAATAAAGATGCTGATGCTGTTTGGGTTCATTTTTCAGGAACCGATTCTATCAGCTTTGTTAATCAATATGCAGAATACGGTCTGAAAGACAAAATTCCCTTGTTAAGCAGCGGCGACCTTGTTGACGAATCCTCCTTACCTCACCAGGGTGATGCCCCTATTGGCATTATCAGCTCCCACCATTACAGTGCCGCTTTAAATACTCCGGAAAACCAAAAGTATGTAAAAGACTATCGGGCCAAATATAATGATGACCCAAATATGTTTTCCGAGCAAGGTTATGTAGCTGCCCGGGTAACAGTAGAAGCAATTGAAGCTTTAGAGGGAGATATTTCCGATACTGAAAAATTATTATCTTCAATCAAGAAAGTGGAGTTCAAAGCCCCCCGGGGACCTTTTAGTTTTGATCCAAAAACCCAGAATGTCATCTTTGACACCTATATCCGTAAGACAGAAAAAATAGACGGTAAATTAAGAAATACAGTTATCCATACCATACCTGCTGATAAAAACCCCTGGTATCTGCTAAAATAGGAGGAATTTTCAATGGATTCTGCCCAAATAATAATTCAGGCTTTAAATGGGCTATCTTATGGCCTCCTGCTTTTCTTACTGGCCACCGGGCTTTCCCTTATCTTTGGATTAATGGGGGTTATTAATCTAGCCCACGGTTCCTTTTATATGTTAGGTGCTTACGTGGGTCTGGCAATTATCAATCTAACAGGAAACTTTGTCCTGGCTTTACTAGGTGCAGCTTTAATACTAGCGTTTGTTGGTATTTTAGTAGAACGTTTCTTTATACAAAGGCTTTATAAAAGAGAATTAGACCAGGTGCTTTTAACCTTCGGTTTTGCTTATATATTTATGGATGTTGCCAAATGGATTTGGGGAGGAACCCCTCGGTCCCTCCCCAAACCCCCTTTCTTGAATAGCTCACTAAATATTCTTGGAGAAGCATTTCCTGTATATCGCATAGCAATGATCATTATTGGGTTATTTGTAGCTTTAGCTTTATGGTTATTTCTGGAAAGAACACGGGTAGGGGCTGTCATTAGAGCAGGTGTTGATGACCAAGAAATGGTAAAGGCCATGGGAATTAACATTAAAATATTCTTTACCGGCATTTTTGCTTTAGGGGCCTTTTTGGCTGCCTTTGGAGGTGTAATAGGCGGCCCAATTATGGGGGCTTACCTTGGTTTGGATTTCAATATTCTGGTCCTAGCTTTAGCCGTGGTAGTCGTTGGGGGTCTGGGCACTTTAAAAGGTGCTTTTTGGGGTAGTATTTTAATTGGCTTTATTGAAACCTTTGGTAAAGTTTTCTTTATCAACTTTGCTATAGTAACTATTTACATTGCTATGGCATTAATCTTAATATTTAAACCTGCCGGGTTGCTAGGTAAGGAGGAATCCTATTGATTTCAATTCTTAATAAACTCATACCAGCTGAAACTAACCTTCCTTGGCTAGCTAAAGTAACAATGCTGCTAATTTTAGTTTTGCTCCCATTTATCTTAAGTTCCTACGGACTTAGCTTATTAACAAAGGTATTAATCTTCGGACTCTTTGCTATGAGTCTTGATATCTTAGTTGGATTTACAGGATTGGTTTCTTTTAATCATGCTTCTTTTTTCGGAGTAGCAGCCTATACAGTTGGCATTTTAGTCAACCGTGGATTTGAAAACTTTTGGCTTTTACTCATTCCGGGGATTGCCATAGCATTACTTTTGGCAGGATTGCTAGGTTTACTGATTTTAAGAAGCAGTGGGGCCTATTTTCTAATGATAACTCTGGCCTTTGGACAAATGCTTTTTGCTCTAGCCTGGAAATGGCGTTCTTTGACCGGAGGAGATGATGATGGGTTACCTGGGATTGGCAGGCCGGAAATAGGCCTTCCTATTTCTATGTGGAATGAACAAAATTTCTATTTTCTAGTTTTAATATTATTTATAGGCAGTTTTTTACTGATAAAAAAAGTTATTAAGTCCCCCTTTGGTAAATCCATTGTCGGTACACGGGAAAATGAACTCCGTATGCAGTCTTTAGGCTATAATACATGGCTTATTAAGTACATATCTTATATTATTGCCGCAGGATTCGCAGCACTGGCGGGTATTTTATATACCTATTTTAATGGTTTTATTTCCCCCCAAGAACTCGACTGGTCAATGTCCGGATATATCCTATTAATGGTTATTATTGGAGGTGCAGGAACCTTAGTAGGTCCTGTTGTCGGAGCCGCAGTGATAATTATTTTACAAAATCTAATTAGCACCTATACCGAACTATGGCCCTTATTTATGGGTTTAATCTTTATACTTTGTGTTTTGTTTGCAAGAGATGGCATAGTAGGCTCTCTACTAAAACTCTATCAAAAAAAGGTTGGGGAAATGAAATGAAAGCTTTAGAAATAAAGAATATTAGTAAAAGCTATGGAGGCCTTGATGTTTTAATAAATGTATATTTTACTTTAGAGCAAGGGGAAAGGAGGGCCATTATAGGGCCTAATGGTGCGGGAAAAACAAGTTTGTTCAACATTATCAGCGGTATCATAAAGCCTGATTCCGGAGAAATTTATCTTCTAGGCCAAAATGTTACCCGTTTATCAACATACCTTAGATCCAGATTAGGTTTAGCCCGTACCTTCCAAAGAAATACTCTTTTTAACAATTTGAGCATACTGGATAATGTTGAATTAGCCCTTCATAGTACTAAATCCGACTCAAATATTAAAGATATATTAAGAAATTGGGGATTGTGGGACAAAAGAAAAGTTATAGTTAAAGAATTATCCTATGGTGAACAAAGACAAATAGAAATACTATTAGCATTGGTTCAATCTCCGAAAATAATTATCCTGGATGAACCTACAGCCGGTATGTCACCAATGGAAACAAAAACAATTACTGAAATGATTAAATCCCTATCCCGGGATATTACTGTTTTAATTATCGAACATGACATGGATGTTGTTTTTAATCTTGCCGATGGAATCAGTGTTCTGCATAACGGACAAATATTATGCGAAGGAAGCCCCGATGAAATAAAATCTAATCCGCTGGTAAAAGAAGTCTACCTCGGTACGGATCATTAGGAGGCAAGATCATCATGTTACAGTTAACTGATGTGCACACGTATTATGGAGATAGTCATATATTGCAAGGAGTAACCCTAGAAGTTCCCCAAGGTTCTGTGATAGCCTTACTGGGTCGAAATGGAATGGGCAAAACAACTACAATTCATTCTATAATTGGCTTTACTCCACCGGTAAAGGGTCAAATAGTTTTTGAAGGTAAAAATATTGTCGGTTTTCAACCATATCAGATAGCTCAATTAGGTATAGCCCTTGTTCCTCAAGGAAGGAGAATTTTTCCTTCATTAACCGTCAAGGAAAATCTAACTATCGGCTGGCAAAAAAAGAAAGGTCAATTAGATAATGACTTAAAACATATTTACAGTTTATTTCCTGTCTTAAAAAAAAGAGAAAAACATTCCGGTAAACACCTAAGCGGCGGAGAACAGCAAATGCTGGCTATCGGCAGAGCATTAATGACCCATCCGAAATTGATTTTAATGGATGAACCTTTAGAAGGGTTAGCTCCCACCATTATCCAAGACATTTATAAAAAAATCATAGAACTTAAATCCAGCGGTTACTCAATACTGTTAGTAGAGCAAAATATCCATTTAGCCCTTAAAATCGCTGACTATGTCTATATCATGAATAAAGGGAAAATCGCCTATCATGGAGATACAAAGCAAGAACAAATAAAAGAAGAAATCAAAAAGTATTTAAGTATCTAATCTAATCAGGAAATAGCCTTAGGAGGAACTTAATAAATGAATAAACGGGTTGTTGTCAATATAGGAACCATTGTATCAGGTGACACTAGTAAAGGGTTTTTAAAAGGGGATACCATAATTATTGAAAAAGGAAAGATTTCAGCAATTGGTTATTCAACTAATCTAAATTTTAACAATGCAGAACTTGTTATTGATGCAGCAGGTATGATGGTTACACCTGGTTTAATTGATTCCCATACTCACCCTGTTATTGGTGACTGGACACCCCGGCAGAAAGCTATTAATTGGATGGAAGGAGCACTAAACGGAGGAGTTACAACAATTATTTCCCAGGGAGTAGTCCATTTGCCAGGCAGGCCGCAAAATAGATCTGCCGCCAAAGCTTTGGCCATTCTATGTGCAGCTATTGGAGATAACTATCGTCCAGGTGGAATTAAGAGTCACCAAGGAACCGTGCCTTTAGAAGCAGGTTTGACCGAACAGGATTTTAGGGAAATGGCGGAAAACGGTGTGAAAATTATTGGGGAAATCGGAGTTGTGGGTAAACTGCACCACCCCGAGGACATTGCCGAAATGCTTAGCTGGGCGAGGCAATATGGTATGATTGTACCGCTTCATTTTGGAGCCCGCTCTATTCCCGGGTCTGCAAGAATTTGGTCGGAAGAAGTTGAAAAGATTAGACCTGATGTAGTTTTGCACTTAAACGGTGGTCCTGTAGGTGCACCCTGGCCGGAAGTAAAGAAGGTTATTGAGGATAGTAAGGCAGTTTTGGAATTGGTATATACCGGCAACCCTAAGTTAATGTATGATGCCATAGAGTTAATAAAGGGACGCAACGAATATCATCGAGTCTTAATTGGTTCCGATACACCATCAGGAGGAGGGCTAATTCCTTCAGCCATTCTCAAATGCATTTTACAAATAGCATCTCTGAACCAGGTCCCTCCCGAAATCGCCATTGCTATGGCTACAGGAACAACATCAGATTTATATAAACTCAATACCGGAAAAATCGAAATTGGTAGAGAAGCTGATTTGTTAATTATGGATGCACCCTTGGATTCAGCAGCCCATGATGCTATGGAGGCAATAAAAATGGGCGATCTTCCCGCAATCGAAATAATTATGATTGATGGCGAAATAGTTGTAATAGAGGCTGCGAATACTTTTCGCTCTTCAAAAACACCCTTGTTAAAAGTAAATAAAGGATCGCAAATAATTAATCATTGCTAATAGGTCGACAGTTCATAGCCAATAGTATTAAAAGGAGGCAATTGAAATGAAGCGAAAATATATTTTAAAAATTATTATTATTTTACTAATAGTACCACTACTTTTTTTTATTGGATGTACTAAAAATAATCAAAATTCAATCAACACAGTTGACAAGGAGAAAACCCCTGCCGCTGAAAGCAAAAAAATTAAAGTGGGAGTTTTACTTCCATATACCGGTGTTTTTGCAGATTTAGCTGAAAATAATGAACGGGGAATGCGGATTGCCTTTGAAGAAGCAGCGGCTGAAAACAATAACTATCAAATTGTAATGATTAAAGAGGATACTGAAGCAACTCCTAATGTTGGACTGCAAAAGGCTAAAAAGCTGGTCCTAAGTGATAAGGTTGATTTAATTATAGGGATTGTCAGCAGTAGTGTTGCCTATGCAGTAAAGGATTTTGTTGATCAGCAGAAAATCCCGGTGATTATTACCGTATCAGAGGCTCGAGAACTAACCAGGGAAAAAGGCAGCCCCTATATCTTCCGTACCTTTTTAGCTGCCGGGCAGGCTGACTATCCTTTCGGAAAATATGCTAATGAAAATTTGGGTTATAAAACTGCAGTGATTATGGGTCCTGATTATGCCGCCGGGCACGAAAAAGCTGACGCTTTTATTCAAGGTTTTACTGAAGCCGGTGGGCAAATAGTGCAAGAAATTTATCCTCCTCTAGGAAGTAGTGATTATGGGCCTTATCTGAGCCAGCTAAAACAGGCGGATTTTGTTTGGACTTTCTTAGGAGGAGGTAATGATGCTATCAAGTTTGTAAAGCAATATGAAGAATACGGGATTAAAGCTAAAATGCCCCTATTATTTTCCGGCGGTGGAGTAGATGAATCAATTCTGCCTAGTATAGGAGATGCAGCCATCGGAATTGTAAGTGTTTCCAACTATAGTGCTTTGTTAGATACTCCCGAAAATAAGGAATTAGTTAAAGCAACAACTAATAAATATAACATAGTCCCCAATCAATTCTTAAATGCAGGTTATGTTGCTGCAAAAACCGCCTTGAGTGCCATTGATAAATTAGAAGGAAATATAGAAGAAAAAGATAAGTTTCTTAAAGCGCTAAAAAGTGTTGAGTTCCCGGCACCTCAAGGGCTATTCAGATTTCATCCTGAAAGTCAGAATGGCATATTTGATGCCTATATCCGGCGAGTTGAAAAACTCTCAGACGGTACTCTCGGTAATGTTGTTATCGATAAAATTCCTAATGTCACTGACCGTTGGTAAATATGAAACTGTATAAGTTATATTTATAAAGATAAAAATATATTGAGATAAATTAAGATATATTGAGAAAGATAATTAAAAAGGAGCACATTAATGGATAGAAATATTAGAGGAATGATTGCAGGAGCTATTGGTGGCATAACTATGAATATTTGGAGTTTTTTTTCTTACCACGCATTAGGTTTTGCCAAACTCCGTTTTCCTGACTGGAGTTCTCTGATGATTTTTGAAAAGAAACCCGAAAGCTTATCTATGTTTATAATAGCATTACTAACTCAACTTGCCTGGTCCGGTTTTTTGGGTGCGCTTTTTGCTCATGCCATTCCTCTTATTTCATCAAAAGGCTATTTAATTAAAGGGGCTTTTTATGGTTTCCTGGCTAGCTTTTTAATCTATGTTATTCCTACCTTGTTTCAGCATCCAATCCATGAAATATTTGATTTTGGAACAGTAGTCACAGACATTATTGGAGGAGTAATCTGGGGTATAACTACAGTAGTAGTACTAAAATATCTTGATGATAAAATCACAACAAAAGTATAATAAAAATTTATAAAAAAGGCCGTGCAGCTTATATATTCCACACGGCTCCTAAATCTTCTTAGTATGAACAAAGCTTACAATTCAGCTACTTCTTTTAGTTTTTCCCTTGGCATATCTTCATCTATCACCCGGCGGATAAGGCGGGCAAGGTGAGTGGGATTATGATGCTGAAATACATTCCTGCCTATGGAAACCCCTTTTGCACCAGCTTTAATTGCATCATCAATCATCACCAATAGATCATAGGTTGAATTTACTTTCTGCCCCCCTGCAATGATTACAGGAACTTTGACAGCTTGAGTAACCTCCTGGAAGGTTTCAACAGACCCAGTATAATTTACTTTTATTATATCAGCGCCAATTTCTTCTGCAACACGGGCGGCATGTTTTATTTTTACGGGATCATATTCATTTTCTTTTATGCCATCTCTGACATACATCATTGCTAAAAGAGGCATTCCCCATTGGTCACAATATTCAGCCACTTTACCCATGTCTTTTAGCATCGAACCTTCAGAATCCCCCCCCAGGTTAACGTGTACTGAAACCGCAGTTGCCCCAAGCTTAATAGCATGCTCTACTGAGGAAACCAGTTCCTTACTATTTGGTACAGGACCTAAAGCAGTAGAAGCAGATAAATGTACGATAAGCTCACATTTTCCAGCGTTTAAATCTCCGGCAATCTGTTTAACCAGACCTTTATGAACTATTACTGCATCTGCTCCACCTTCTGCAACCATTTTGACCATTCCAGGCATATCAGTTAAACCGGCAACCGGTCCAATGGTTATACCGTGATCCATAGGTACGGTAAATAACCGCTGAGAATGTTTAAATAATTTATTTAACCGCATTTCTTTTCCAGTCACTTTATTTACCTCCACTCAATTTTTTAGCTAATTGTATACTCATTAGCCACTTTTACATACTATAGTCTATAATCTATTGACAATTGAGCATTGACTATAGTCTATCTACTATCTACTATCTACTAGCGACTATAACCTATTGACTATCGACTATTAGCCCTGACTTACAGTTTTGCAATCGCTATTTATTTTTCAATTATTGTTTCTTTGATTTTAATGCCCACATGCCTGCCCGCATCACAAGTATACGCTAATAATTTTGTTCCTGGCTTAATTTCAGTTGCATTTAAAGGTTTACCTTCGGCACCCATAATTCTGATATGCCAGTCGTCTTGAACAATTACACTGATTTCTTTATTTCCTACTTCTCCACTGATTAAGAGCAGCGGCCTGACTTCTATCTTAACTCTGCCCACACTTAGCTCCCTGGCTTCGCCCTGAGTATTAATGCAGAGGACTTTACTGCCTGCTTTGAGGTCAGTAAGGTATTCTGCTTTATCCTCGGGCATCCAAATATAAGAATGAACGGCTCCGGCATTTACCCTAAAAGGCCGCAAGTTCATATAAGGGAGGTAGTGGGTTTCGGAACAAACAAAAATACCTCCCTCGGAAGTAGATCCCACCAGCATACCTTCATCCTGAGTCATTAAACCGGTAGTATCAATACAGGCCCTTGCTCCCATACCTATATGCTTTACCTCGGTGACAACAAGAGGTTGTAAATCAATATGCTCAATTCCTTGGACGGCGAGAAATTGATTGGTTTTTATAATTTCTGACAACTGATTTGTTGCTAACAGTACACCATCACTACCTTGCTCCATTACCCCTAATGCTACCTGTAAACCTTCAAAAGTAGTTTCCCGCTTTAAAAGGACTGTTTTATCTTTTTGCAGCTTGGCAATAATCAATTCCAAAGGGATATTAGTCGGCAGGTCAAAATCAACCACTGCATAGTCAAATTTTTCCGCTTCTTCCCAAACATTTTCCAGAGCTTCACGGTCGGAAATAAAAAGGGAAAGACATGTTTTATAACCCTGCTCTTTTGCCAAGTCCAGGATTTGCTGATTAAAAGATATTACTATCTCCCCTTCAGCAATATCTTCTAAATCCTCCTCATCTTCTACAAATGTCATAAATTTTGTTTTCAGTGGAAAGTGCCCATCCCGGCGTTGGATCGGCGTTATCACAACTCTATTAATGTTGGAGTTATTAATGAGGCTCCAAATATCCTGCCGTTCCAGGGATATTTCTCGCCCATCAAACCAAATATTATTTCGTTGATTTTCCTTTTTCTTAAAATTTTCCATACTCTCATCCCTTCGATATTTAATGTTAAATAGCCTTATAATAACAGCTTATTAATAAAACTATAACTATGGCACTTGAACCAATAAAATAAAAAAAATAAATACTGCAAACTTCCCGGCAGGCTTTACTCCCCAGCTTTTAGCTGCAGCTGACTTTAACTGTGACAGAAATTTGGATCTGGCTGTAACCAATCACAAACACAATCTCCACCCTATTAGGTAATGGAAATGGTACTTTTTCAAGCACCTAGTGGTTTCTCAGTTGGTAATGGAGGAGTATTAACAACCCGTGGTGTACCCATGTGGTGAGAAAATAAAAGTACCCGTTGGACTACCAACGGGTACTTTTATTTTTCTGGTGAGGCAATAAGCCTTTCTAAATTTTTACCGGCTTGAGATAAGTTTTCTGTTCCAGTTCTTCTGCTGTATAAATATAGCGGGGTTTACCAACTTCTGCAACTTCAAATAGTTCTTTACGGTCATAAAGAGTTCCTTTAGGTACAATTTCTATTTCTAATTTAAGCTTATACCTTTCTTCCAAATTATTGATTAAATCCGTACTAACACTATCACCACTCTTTTCTTCCTCTACTACAAATTTTAGTCCTTCGGCATTGGGACCAGCTACCCAGAAGCGCTGACAGGGAAAGGATGATACTATTTCTGTTAAATCCCAGCAATCTAGAATTCGACTACCCAGCTTAATAATCTCACTACTACGTCCATGATGCTCAAAGGAATATTCCTCGCCACAAGTACATTTTCCAGGTAATATTCGAGCCCTATCTCCAGTCACATACCGGATAATTGGTGCCGCTTGCTTCTTTAGAGTTGTAATTACAAGGTTCCCGATTTGACCAGATTCAACTTCCTTAATTAATTGATTATCTAAAATTTCAAAAATGCACTCATCCCCTGGAATGTGATGTCTGCCGAATTGACAGCTGATTGCACCCGAACCTATTTCTGTCATCCCAAAATTATCAGTAATAGGCACTCCCCAGATACCCTCCAGTAATTTCCTTTTTCCCGTAGTAAGGGCTTCTCCCGCCGTAAAAATAGCTCGTAAATTGGGGAAATCTTTTGAAGGTTCTAGTCCCATAATTTCAGCAGTTTCAGCTATGAGAAGAGCCTGTTGAGGTAAACCTGCCAGAACTGTAACTTTAAGCTTTTGCATTAAATCAATGACTCTAGTAAAGGGGGTTATAGTTGTCCTAGAGCTTGCTGGAATAACACATGCACCTTTTGATTGAGCAGCAAAATGTAAATTATGTGCTATGGAAGATATGGCATAAGGAAATCTTATTAACAAAATATCTTTTTTTGTAAATTTAAGCCCACCGGAATTAATATTCTTAGCATGCAGACGAATATCCTCTTTTGTTACCCATGTAGAAATAGGTCTGCCTGTAGTGCCAAAGGATTCATGGTATTGATACAGCTTTTTATGAGGAACACATACCAAATCAAAAGGTGAAATTTCCCTAAGGTCTTCTTTTGTAGTTAAAGGAATCTTCTTAAATTCATGGATTGAACTTAGCAGTTCATCAGGAAGGCGTTCACGATAAAAGGGTGCTTTTCGACAGTGTTCAATAAATTGATTTATAGCCGTTAATCTATTTTCATGTACCATGTTCTACCCCCCAGCGGAAATTGCATCTCGTCACTTGTAATAATAATGAGTGAAACCTCTTTCTAAGATAATATTCCTTACCTGAGCAATTGATGATAAAAAATAAATTTGTGACTACCTTTCTTTTTTAGTAGAAAATATATTTTTGAAAAAAAGTTATACCTAGCTTTAAGAATAGAACAGTTTAGAGTTTTTAGTAAAAGGAAATTAAGAAGGCCAATTTGTATTTATTATCATATCTTACTATTAGGGGATGATTCCTAACTAACTATTAGATTAGCGAAAGTTTACCACCTTGAAAATTAGGAGGGAGAATTAGTATGTGTAGTACATGGAAGAGTTTACCTGATGGGAATAGTACGAACACACCAAAGCTAGTTTCTAAAGAAGGCATTAAGAAGATCCTCCAAGCATTGGAGAATGCGGCAGTCTTAGAGAAACTGAAGCAGAACAATGCTAGTTCAACTGATACACTTAGCCTCCCTGAGACTTCTAGACCAATAGACCTAACATGCGTTAGTGAGTTTATTCAAATTTTAGAACAAGTCGCAGCTCCAGATAGCACACAGGAACTAACCATAGATAACTTACTAAAAGGACTTAATGGAATAAAGGAATCACTGTTAAGCCAAGTCAAGTCTCAATAACAATAAATGCGACCAGGCTCGATGTAATCTTTGATTTTCTCCAGAAAGTGATGTTTTTGGCTGGCTCAGGTTTTCTCAGTAACAACTCAACCACCATTCTCTACCAGAGGAATAAAAAATTTCAAATAACAAATAACAAATAACCACCAAAAGAGCACCTGTTGGAATTCCAGCAGGTACTCTTTTTTTAATAATAGTTTTTTTAAATATTAGCCGTTAGATAAGCCTTTTGCTCCATTTCTCGCGAAGTAAAGATATAACGAGGCTTACCTACCTCAGCAACTGTAAAAAGCCCATTTCTGTCATATAGGGTTCCTTTAGGTACAATTTCTATTTCTATTTTCAGATTACACTTTACTTCCAAAGCATTGATTAAATCTTGTGTTACACTATCTCCACTTTTTTCTTCTTCAACTATGAACTTTACGCCGTCAGCTTTTGGACCTGCTACCCAAAAACGCTGACAAGGAAGGTGTGATATTATATCACTTAAATCCCAGCAATCCAAAACCCGGTTATCAATTTTCAAAACATCACTGCTGCGCCCATGGTGTTCGAAGGAATATTCTTCCCCGCAAGGGCATTTCTCCGGTACTATTTTAGCTCTATCGCCGGTCAAGTAACGAATAACAGGTGTGCCTTTTTTCTTTAATGTTGTAATAACAAGGCTGCCTATTGAACCAGGTTCCACTTCAGTCTGTAAATCATCAGCCAAAATCTCAAAAATAAATTCATCTTCCGGTATGTGGTGCCGTCCAAATTGACAATTGGTAATACCTGAACCTATTTCCGTCATTCCAAAATTATCGGTAATGGGTACTCTCCAAATACTTTCCAATAATTGACGCTTGCCTCTGGTAAGAGGTTCCCCTGCTGAAAAAATAGCCCTTAAATGGGGGAAGTCCTGAGCAGGGTTTAGTCCCATAAGCTCAGCAGTTTCAGCTAGGAGAAGGGCTTGCAGAGGCAAACCGGCAAAAATTGTAACTTTTAATTTTTGCATAAGATTGATGGTTCTGGTAAAAGGAGTGACAGTAGTTCTAGAACTTGCGGGGATAACACATGCGCCTTTTGCTTGAACAGCAGGATGTACGATATGTGCTATTAATGAAAGAGCGTAGGGAAATCTTATTAGTACTATATCGTTTTTGGTAAACTCAAGCCCACCGGAATTAATATTTTTCATGTGCAGATGAAGGTCTTCTTTAGTTAACCATGAAGAAATAGGTGAACCCGTAGTCCCGAAGGATTCATGGTATTCATAGAGCTTTTTCTGGGGAACACATACTAGTCCATATGGTGAGTTATTTCTAAGATCTTCTTTAGTAATGAGAGGAATCTTCTTAAACTCTGCGAGAGAATCTATTGGTTTAGCAGGCATGCGCTCACGATAAAAAGATGCTTTTCGGCAGTGTTTAATAAGTTTATTAATAGACTGTAATCTATTTTCAAATGACATGACATGTTCTCCTCCTCTTAAAACAAGCGAGCCCCATAGGGCTCGCTGGAAACAGTATACTATAGGGGGCTATTCTTTGTTATTAATATTCACTGCATCAGGATTTATCTTTTTGAGCATATCCCATACCGCGTTTTGAATTTCTTGGCTGGGGTTCTCTCCTTGTAATGATTTAGTAATATTTTCAGTAAAATCTTTTACTATGGATTGCAGTTCATTATTGCCCATCCCACCTTTTCCTCCTTTGTAAATTAAACTCCTACTAAAATAATATTCTTATTACTAGTAATGGGTGCTAAAAGATATTAATTTTTAACTTTTACGCTGTTGTTTTAGTAAAAAAAAGAAAAAACCTGCTTTGCAGGTATCTCAAGTACCTAACCCTTATCAAGTTTCACCCAATAATCTCTAAAATTTCATCTAAAGCTTTACGGGAAGTTGGTTTGGGTATCTGTGCCGGTCTGCCTAAGGGAATTAAGGCTTTTAATTGCCATGGTTCTTCTGCCTCTAGAAGCTTTTCTATTTCCGGGGCAGCAATATTAGGGGCACACATCCAGCAGGTACCATATCCCTTAACATGTGCAGCAAGTAAAATATTTTGGATTGCTGCACCAATACTTTGAATATCTACATACCCCCGTAAACGCTGAATCTCCTGTTCGGAATAGCCTAAAGAACGGAAAGCTTCCTCTGACTTATTTTTACCATAGGGCTTCATAAAGACTGAAATAGTAACCGGTGCCTGATTGAAAAATGTTGAATAAGACTTCGCACCATGCAATTCAGCTCTGCCACTTTCTACAGAAAGCTTATCAATTTTATCTATAACTAATTGGGACATTTGAGCGAGAATAGTTTTATTTTTAATAATTACAAACTTCCACATCTGCTGATTAGATGCACTAGGTGCCCAGCGTGCAGCATCAATAATATCTCTGAGGTCTTGATCTGGTATTGGTTCATCTAAAAACTGACGCACACTCCTTCTTTCTAATATTGCCTGCATTAATTCCATATCACTATCATTCCTTTCGTTATGCTCAATGTACAATCTCAATTCTCAACTCTAAATACTACATTTAAATTCTACATTCTAAATTTTACATTCTAAATTTTCTTCTAAATTCTAAATTCTAAATTCTAAATAGTACTTTCCTCCCTAATGGAAATTTACCCATTATCCTACTAATGAAAACTCCGCTGAATGTGTTATAATAAATCTTGCCTCCCAAAGAGGCTAACCTGCAGTATCTAGTCTAACCAAATAGTTTTTAACCAACACTATATATACGGGAGTTTGCGTCTTGACGGCTATGTTAGACCACCAAAGCAGTGGAAAACAGAACTTACAAGCAGAACACCCACCTGCTGAGGCAGGTTAAAAACGTGCGGTTGACTTATACCGTGGGCAATAAACTTGCTAGGCAAGTTTAGTTACTAGTGACTAGTGACTGGTAAAACCAAATTTTTTAACTACTATCTCATTCTTAACCTCAACCTTAACCTTATTTATCAATTTGCGGGTCACAGTTGACTGGTAATGTACCCCATTACCGGTGCACGGTGCAACTCCTGCAACCCGCTCCATACATAAAAAATCGCCTTCAGGGCGATTTTTTTAGTGGAAAAGCCGAACAGTGAAAAAGTGGAAAAGATAAAAACAACAAACCTACATAAAGAAAAGTAGGCTTACTGGTTCTAATGCATTTTTGGGGCACTGGACACGGGGCAACTGGGCACCGATTGTCTGCCCTTTTTACTCTTTCACCGGCTCCTTTAGCAATTCCGCCTCAACATTCTTAAGATGGTAAAGCATTTTTCCCTTTACACCTTCCACATCCCTTAGCTTTAAGGCTTCTACAATTTCCTTGTGCTCATTTAAAGAACGAAAAGGTCTACCTGGAATGCTTAAAGCCTGGCAACGACTGTCATTCATTAGATCCAGAAGATCATGCATAACCCGAACAATAACCTTGTTGCCTGTAGCCTCAGCTAAAAGTGTATGAAACTCACTATCCTGCTTTGCCAATATCACCAGATCATCTTTTGTATCCTGCAAAGCGTTTAAGGTCTTTTCTACTAGAAGATTCAATTTTTTTATTTCCTCATTATCTGCCCTTTGGCAAGCCCAAATAGCATTTTGTGTTTCGAGAAGCTTCCTTAATTCAAATAAATCTTTTAAGGTGTGACTATCTATAACATTCTGGTTGGCAAAATCTTTTAAAATGCTAGCTGTTGATTCCTTTTCAGTTATAAATACACCCTGTCCATGTTTTATTTCTACCATTCCCGCAGCGGCTAGCATCTTTAATGCCTCACGTAAAGAAGTCCTGCTTACCCCCATCATCTCGGAAAGACTTCTCTCCGCCGGTAGCTTATCTCCCGGCTTTAAATCACCGTGCATAATTGCGGCAGTTAATTCTTTTAAAATCCTTTCATAAACACTGGTCGGGTCTTTTTTGATTGGACCAAACAATGTACAGCCTCCTCTAATATCCGTATCAATTTAATTATGCCATAAGCAAGCTTTTCATATAATCCGTATTTCTTTCTACATAATCTTAATTAGTTCCTTCCATTTGTTAGATTTTCCTTTTAAATATATTTATATTTTTCTTTTAATGGCTAAACACTCTCTCACTCTTAAACATACCATAGAGTAAGAAATCCTAATAAGGGGGGAATCAAAAGTACATGGATCACAGTATCTATAAAGATTATGTAAAAGACGCCTCTACAGTTATAAAAGAATATCCCATCCAGGTCATGTATATAAAACGATACCTGTACCAATCCAATAAAGCTGTCTGGCATATTAAATCAAATAATAAAAATTATGCCTTAAAAAGGTATTTATTAAATAAAGACCAGTGGAATGTGATGATATCTGCCTACAACTACCTAAGTAAAGAAGTAAACAATGTCGCTCCATTGATACATACAAAGAATGCTGAACCTTGGGTTATGGATAATGATTGTTATTATATTTTAACTAATTGGGTTAAGGGTAGGCCACCAGATTATTCTAATTCCGAAGATATAACTAAATTAACCCGGGGTATAGCGGAGCTCCATCAGGCAGCCAAGGATTATAAAGTACCGGCGATTCTAAAAATTGATAAGCATTTGGGTAAATGGCCTCTCCTGACACGGCGCAAACAGGGTTTGCTTTTAGAATATAAATATGAAGCGGAAACAAATAGTTCTGATATTTTTTGCAAGCTGTATCTAAAACACTATCAGAATTTTTTTGAGCTTTTTGAAGAGGTTTCAGAAGTTTTCGAAAGTAAAATTTATGGGGATTGGGTTGATAAAATAAAGAGGTCCCCTTGTCTATGTGTTAATGGATTTTTACCCCAAAATTTCTCTTTAGGTGAGGAAAATGCCTTTTGGCTGTTACATCTGGATAACATTTGCTTAGATTTGCCGGCTCGGGACTTAAGAAAATTAATTTTTAAAACTATGTATTTCCAGAAGAACTGGTGTGCTAATACTGTTTCACTGATTTTACGAAACTATTTAGATATCTACCCATTATCAAAGGAGGAACTTAGAGTACTTCTAGCGGAATTAAAAGCCCCTCACATTTTCTTTAATGTTACTACCAATTATTTTTTAAAGCAAAAGCCTAACTGGAGTAAAGAGATATTTAGATCAAAAATGATAAATGCAATTAGATTTGAACAGAATAAAATAGACATATTGAGCAGGTTTTGGCAGCTGGTTTAGAGGAAAGGGGACACACCTGCTGAGTTTGGGATAAGATATTTAGTCAGGAATGTCCCCAACGAATGAAAGAGGGCACACCTAACTAGATGTTGGAGGTTGGATGTAACTAACTTCTACCCCCTAACTTCTAGCTTCCAAATAACAAAAACTTGGCTTTCGCCAAGTTTTTGTTATTTATTGACACTCTTCTTGATATATTGCTCTAACCATTTCAAGCATTTCTCTAACTATTCTTTGGATTTCTACCGGCGGGTAATCCATTCCTGGTCCTGGCGGCATTGGCATTGGTGGACATGGCATTGGTCCATGTCCCGGACAGGGATAAAATGGATACTGCATTCCTTGCCCCATATAAGGATATTGCATTTCTAGACCGGGATAATATGGATACTCCATTCCTAAAAAAGGATATTGCATTTCCGGTCCTTGATATGGCATAGGGTATTGCGGACAGTTTCTATACATTTATTTTCGTACCCCCTTTATCAAATAATTTTAATTAAAAGGCTCTTACCTTTTTATTTCTACTCTGCCGTTTCCTGTTCATAGATACATCTTATCATTTCATACATCTCTCCAAGTATCATATACATTTCCTCAAATGTCATAGGCTGCATTGGTGGCATTGGAGTTGGCGGCATTGGCATTGGTTGTGGCTGCGGCGGAAAAAACCAGCTTTGACCTGGCGGTGGCTGAAATCCTGGTTGCATAAACTGTCTATACATCATAATAAAATCCCTCCTTTAATTAATCTACTATATATAATATGCACTACTTGCAAAATGGTTTTTAGAAAAACTTAGGCAAAAAGAGACATTCGTTTTAAATAAAGTATTTTATAAACTCTTTCGTTTAATTTTTTTCAAGTAATCCAAGTCTATCAAGTATAACTGCCAGCATTTCACGGGTAACAGGAGCCTTAGGATGCCAAATCCCTTCTCCGTAACCAATTATAATTCCTGACTTAATTGCCTTTTCTACACTTTGTTTTGCCCAATCCGAGGGTATTTCACTTTCAATTAATTCCTGCGCTTTTAATGCTTCTTCTACTTTCGGAAAAAGACTGCATTCTTTTGCGACATTAAGTAATTTTTCGGCATATTTAGGGTCGGTAGCATAACCACACTCTTGAAGTTGTCTAGCATATTTCTCAGGATAATATGCAACAGCCACTGCTGGCTCATAACGACTAGTTCGTAGAATAAAGGAGGCATAATCATTAAAAGATTCTTGATAAGAATGATATGCTCTAAAGTATGAATCGACTTTTATCAGTTTTTCACCTTGATACTCTAAAGTAGAAACAAGGATACTTCCAGCCGGCCCTTCTCCTTTAATATTAAATAAGTTATAACTGCTTTTAGCGGTTTGAGTGTTTTTAAGAATATATTTACCATACCCGGTTTCTAGGGCTGCTTGTGCAACCATGATAACTGCCGGTAGACCTGTTCCTCTTTGGGTTTTTACTGCCAAAGGAAGGATTGTCTGAATAAATTCATCAGTATATGACATAAAATCACCCCATTACTAAGTCTTTTTCCTAACATATTGGTGGTATTTTCTCAATCTTGAAAACCTTTCCATGCCCCGATACCTCTAAATTATATTAAGCTCCAATCTACCGGCGTACCCTTGGGGATTGATTTTACAACTTTTTTTCCTATTAATATATCGTAATACTTGGGCTCCAATCCAACCCCGGGTCTAATTCTGCCTAAATTATCTTTGGTAAATTCCTCTCCACCTTCCATATCCTTGATTACATACAAAGACCTGCGCCTCTTAAGAGAATTTTTTTCCCCCAAGGTAGGTCCATAATTCACCTTGCCTAGAGCCTGCCAGGCCCGGTTAGTTTCAATAACTAATTGTCTCATCTCATCAGGTTCTAAGGAAAAAGGAGCATCTACTCCCTCTTCACTCCGGGATAAAGTAAAATGCTTTTCTATTACTGTAGCTCCTAAGGCCACACTAGCCACGGCAACCCCTATTCCCAATGTATGGTCAGACAAGCCCACCTGACAGTTAAACAACTGCTCCATATGGGGAATAGTTAAAAGATTACAATATTCTGGGGGAGCTGGATAATTGCTGGTGCATTTAAGCAAAATCAGATCCTTACACCCTGCCTGCCCCGCTGCTTCAACTGCATCGGCAATTTCCCTGATAGATGCCATGCCGGTAGAAATAATTAGCGGCTTCCCGGTTGCAGCAGCTTTTTTAATTAAAGGTATATCCACTATTTCAAATGAAGCAATTTTGTAGCAGGGAGGATTTAATTCTTCTAAGAAATCAACAGCGGTTTCATCAAAGGGCGAACTAAAAATATTTAACTCTAATTTACGTGCTAAACTAAATATTTTTTCATGCCATTCCCATGGAGTATAGGCTTTTTTATAAATCTGATATAAAGATTTTCCTTGCCAGAGATTTCCTTGTTCATTAATCATGAACTCATTTTCATCTATATCTAAGGTCATGGTCTCCGGGGTATAGGTTTGCATTTTTAAGGCATCCGCCCCTGCTTCCTTGGCAGCACAAACCATTTCTAGGGCCTTATCCAGAGACTGATTATGATTTCCCGACATTTCAGCAATAATAAAGGGAGGATGACCCTGACCGATTTTTCTATTCCCCACTATTATTTCTCCCATTGTTTATTCCTCCGAGCATTTCTATTTTTCAAGCTTTAATTATTTTTCTCTTAGGTTGGAGGGGTAATGGTAAAGTAGATCTGCTTTTCTGCCCTATCACTTTTTTCTATTACTTCTTCCCTGCTCTGACCCACTGCTACCAGATAAAAAAATCTATCTGCGCCTGTTTTTAATGGTTTAATAATTTTCTGGCGAGAATCCTGAAAGAAATCAGCCTTGACAATACCTGGCATTTTTAAGACCTCTTCAATTCCGTAATGTTCAATGACAACTCCTGAGGTTAGAGGCCCAGGGTCTGCAGATAAAAACTTCACTGTAACGGCCGGAAAGCTGGGGTATTTTATATATTTTTCCAACTCAATCTTTTCTCCTAAAGCAAAGTCAATTTGGAGATCCAATAAATCGTAGCCGGTAGCGTACTCAAATAATTCCTTCATTATTCCTCCAGGGACCCGGACCCCTATTTCAATAACCATGGGTCCCTTTTCAGTAATTATGATTTGGGGGAATAACAAGCCATTTTTAAGTTCTATGGCATTAATTATATCTTCAACCAGCTTTTCCACGGCTTTAATTGTCTCCTCAGAGTAATTACCTGGATATAAATGCCGTTGAACAACACCAAAGGATTTATATTGATCTTTAATTCGTTCCGAGATAGTTAAAGCTTTGGTTCTTCCCTCTATGACCAGCCCTACTACATTAATTTCTTCCCCTTCTAAAAACTCCTCAATGATTATTTCTTGATCTAAATCAGTGGATTTCAGTTGGTCAAGGGCTTCTTTTAGCTCTTCTTGGTTCTAATCTTAAATAATCCCCTTTGTCCACCTTGCTTGATAGGTTTAATAACCTGAGGAAAACCTATTGCTTCGGCTGTTAAAAGGACATTATTCAGCTTTATATTTATCTGAGCATATTTTGGATTTGGAATCCCGTTTTCCTTAAAAATTTCCCTCATCTTATATTTATTTGTAGTTGCTTCAATACTTTTTTGACTAATACAGGGTAAGCCTAATTGTCTGCTTACTGCTCCAATAGTCGGCAAGGGTACTTCACTAATAAGGGAAGTAATCGCTTTGATTTTTTTCTCCCCGGCAAGCTTTAAAATTGACTTTTCATCTTTGACACATAGGTTATGACTCTCATCGGCAAAGGAAAAACCGTAAGCATCTGGATTTCTATCCACTGCAATTTCTTGCCGTTTCAATTTATCCCCAGATAGTGCTCGCAGAGCCATGGCTATTTGATCTGCCGTGACCTCAGCTGCTGTTCCCAAAAATACAGTAGCCCCGTATTCACTAGCATATTTTTGCACTGAGTATTGATTGGGCCAGTTTTAATAGAGATATTTGGTAAGCCCATGAAGGCCATTTCAGCTAAAGTAACTCCCCCGCCGCATATCCTATATCTGCCCACCCCATTAAAGCCGCCATATTTTTTGTATTTATTAAATAAACTATATTAATGCATTTAACTTCTTTTAGTTTAGATGCCTGACCCAAAATTATCTTGGTCTTAAAAGTTTCACCTAACTCTGTAATAGCGCCAACTACTTTAGTCAATAGTCTACTATTATCAGCTCCGCCCAAAGAGACTAAAATATTAGTACCTCTGGGAGATATCTCTCTTTGCCAATCTCTCCAAGCCATAAACTCAGCCCGTAATGAAACAAACTGGTGACCCAATAAAAGCTTTGTATAAGGCTCCCGGGTCCTATACATCCTTTCCTGGCCGTGTAACCCTCGATTTAAAACAATATCGGCATAGTAATGGTCAAAATGACCGTAATCATCTGAAATTAATAGGTTTAGCTTTTTATTTTTGATATCCTCCACCAAAGCTATAACCATCAGCAATTACCCCGTCTATTTTTAACTTTTGAGCAAGGTTTACTGTCAATCTGCATCTAATTGGCTGCCGCTCTCACCTGTAGAATTGTAAAGGGTCATCCTTTCGATTTTCAATATAGCCCTTACTCGTCAGGCATTTCCTCAGCTAAAAAGAAAACCTCCCCTCCCTACTTTTTCCAGGCTTGAGCTAAGGTAAGAGATCGCATAAAATGGGCCATACCCTATTTTAGCGTCAGCATCTACTCTAATAAGCAAATTTTTTCCAGAAAGCATATTCACCTTATTTCCACCTGCTTAACATGGGCATTGATTTTACTAAACTGAGGATTGATAACAAGAAAATTTATTATATCTTCCAATGTAAACCAAGGTTTCCCGCCATAAAGACCTTCAATTATCCTTTTTATTAAAAAAAAGTCCTCTTCAGTATCTACAGTTAAGCGATAGTAACTTACCTCCTGATGATAACAAACATTTTTAAGCTTAAATTGCTTAGGGTTCAGATAAATAAAAGAGGTTACATGTTCTCTGTCCAGGGGATTTTTGGCCTCAAAAAAGGATTTTTCTAAAGCACTAAAAGAAATCACACTGGTATCCATTCCTCTAGGAAAGGTTCTAACTAATGTATTTGATACGTAATCTACCTGGGGATAAGATTTTAAAAATTCTCTAATAACAGTATCAATTACTTGGGAATCAATCAGAGGGCAATCTCCAGTTAGGCGAACTATTATGTCTGCTTTAGCATTACGGGCAGCATAATAGTAACGGCTTAAAACATCGGTTTCCGAACCACAGTAGTATGGCACTGACAATTTATGGCATAAATCAATAATTTTTTTATCTTCACTATTGTTTGTTGTAGCTACCATAAGGCTATTAAGATATTTGGACCTAGCAACCCTTTCAATTTGCAATTGTAGTAATGGTTTTTCTAAAACTTCTTTTAATACTTTTCCAGGCAGTCTTTGGGAACCCATCCTTGCCTGGATAATGGCTGCAATCTCCATTAAACCCACCTCTTTAATTTACACTCTAAAACTATTAATAACTTTTTCAACTCCTTGAATCACATCCTCTACATCGGCCTCTGTCATGGCTGGGAATAGAGGTAGGGTAATACATTCCCGGTAGAAGTCCTCTGCCTCTTTACATAAACCCTTTTTATAACCTAGCCCTTGGTAATAGGGATGAAGATAGACAGGAATGTAATGAACATTTACACCTATGTTCTCTTTTTGTAAGGCTTGGAAAATCTTATTGCGGTCAACTGATAATCGATCTAGTCTTATGCGTAAGATATATAAATGCCAGCTGGAGTTACAATCCTCTCTTTGGTAAGGGGTGACGACCTCCTGGATATTTTCAAATCCATCATTATACATTTGGGCATAGTGCTTTCTAAGTACAACAAATTTATTTAGTTTCTCCAGTTGACTTATACCTAAGGCAGCCTGAATATCTGTCATTCGATAATTATAGCCAAGATCTTGCATCTCATAATACCAGCTTTCCGTTCCGTTTCTTAGCTTTTCTTTGTCCCGAGTTATGCCGTGGCTTCTAAACAATAATAATTTTTCATATATACTTTTGTCATTGGTAGTAATAATCCCACCCTCACCTGTAGTGATATGCTTGACGGGATGAAAACTGAACATGGTCATTGTGCTTAATCCACCTATTTTTTTGCCTTTAAACTCTGCACCTAAAGCATGGGCCCCATCTTCAATAACCACTAAATTATATTCCGCAGCAATTTTAGCTATAGCACCAATATCAATAGGCTGACCGGTAAAGTGTACCGGAATAATAGCTTTCGTTTTGTTGTTTATCAAATTTTTTATATTTTCAGCCTCAATATTATAGGTATCAGGGTTAATATCGGCAAAAACAACAGTTCCTCCTTGATAAAGTACGCAGTTGGCACTGGCAGCAAAGGTAATTGGCGTAGTAATTACTTCATCACCTTTAGTTATGCCGGCGGCATAACATGCCCCATGTAAAGCCGCAGTCCCATTGGCAAAACTGACAGCATATTGGGCATTTGCATACTCTGCGATTTTTTTTTCAAAGAGGTTGACTGTGGGACCTGTGGTTAAGTAGTCCCCATTTAAAATTTTAATAACGGACTGGATATCTTTCTCATCTATCCACTGCCGGCTATAAGCTAAGTATTGTTCCCGAATGGGTTTACCGCCATTTATTGCTAATTCGCTATCCCTAGCCATCAAAATCCCTTCTTTATAACAGATTTGTTGATTTAATCCATTCCTCTGTCTTTTTAATTCCCTCTTCCAGGTCAGTTTGGGGTTGCCAATTTAATAAATTTTTAGCTTTTTGAAAATTACATAACAGTTTTTTTATTTCACTTTGGGGATGAATATGTGGTACATGTTTTATTTTTTGCTCATTGCCACCAATCAGCATTGCTAAATCATTAATGGAAATATCTCGACCCAAGCCTGCATTAATTATTTCTCCCTCTACAGATTGAGAATAGCCTGCTGTAACTACAAAACGGGCACAGTCTTCTACATAAAGAAGATCACGGGTTTGGGTCCCATCACCATAGATAATCAAATCCTTGCCTGCTAATTTGTTTTTAATAAAAATTGCAACAACTCCGCCCTCCCCCCCTGTCTTTTGGAAAGGACCATAGGTATTAAAAGGACGAACAATTACAATTGGCATATCATAAGCATAATAGTAGGAAAAAACCATATCCTCTGCAGCAATTTTGGAGCCTGCATAAGGCGACGCCGGTTTAGTAGGGTGGGTTTCTTTAATCCCTTCGCTATTAAAGGCACGGTCATAAACCATGCAAGTACTCATAAATACTAACTTTACCTTATTTTTTCGACACTCCTCCAGCACTTTAAAAGTACCTATGGTATCATTTTCAAAGGTTTTTGCCGGATCATCTATACTATCTTGAACATTTATGCCGGCTGCGAGATGATAGCAAATATCAAACTTATTTCTAAATATGTCTGCCAACAGTTGACTATTGTTTATATCTCCGTGGACAAAATCCATAAAATTTGGCTCATTAAAAAAATTAGCAATATTTTTGGTCCTGCCGTTGGTAAGATTATCTACTACCCAAACTAAATGACCGTCCTTTAGCAGTTCATTAACAACCCACCTGCCGATAAAGCCACTGCCGCCTGTTACCAGTGCCCGCAAAACAAATCCCTCCTCACAGTTATCACGCGTTACACGCACCACGATAATGAAAACGTTAGTTGTGTGTCATCCTAAGCGATAGCGAAAGATCTTATGCAGCGAAGAATGTCAAGATCCTTCGGTCGTTCCTCCTCAGGATGACACGGGTTGAAAAATCGTCCATCGACTATCGTCCATTGACTATCAACGTATTTCATAGCAGTAGAATTTCTTTTTTCAACAAAGTCCGAACCTCTTCTAGGGATAATGGTTTTTGATTGTGGGAGCTATAAGTTCCTGCCTTAGCTTTCTCAGCCCCATTATAATTGTGTAGCTTTCCAAAACCCGGTGCCAGTATATACATATTTTCTAGTTCCCACCCATCCATTGATTCTTCATAGGTCATTAACTCTTCATGTCTTTTTTCACCAGGCCGCAATCCGATATCTTCAATTTTAATATTTTCAACATCAATACAATATTTTTTACAGGTCTCTTCAATAACGACGCTAACCAAATCCTTAAGCAAAATAACCGGCATTTTTAAAACAAATATTTCCCCGCCTTTGGCTTCCTTCAAGGCTTGAATGGTTAATTGGGTTGCATCATTCACAGTCATCATAAACCGGGTCATAAATTGATCAGTTACTGTAACCTTCCTTTCTTCAACTATTTGGTTTATAAAATAGGGTATTACTGATCCCCTAGAACCTATAACATTACCAAACCGAACACTGGTAAGAATAGTAATCCCTTTTCCTTTACTATACTCGGCAGCA
Organism: Clostridiaceae bacterium BRH_c20a; assembly: GCA_000961765.1. Classification (GTDB taxonomy): domain Bacteria; phylum Bacillota; class Peptococcia; order Peptococcales; family BICA1-8; genus BICA1-8. The sequence goes on from LADT01000024.1 coordinate 60,921, forward strand.
GATATCAGCCTTTCTGCAGCTAACTTTGTTGCTCCATAAATATTAGTTGGGGAAATTGCTTTATCAGAACTGGTAAATATAACTTTTTTAACTTTTTGGGCAATTGCGGCTTTAATAACATTTTGGGTACCATGTATATTAGTTAATACCGCTTCATAAGGATTATATTCACAAGCTGGGACATGCTTCATAGCTGCAAGATGAAAGACAAAATCAATATCGTTCATAGCGCTAAACACCCGATCGAAATCCCTGACATCACCTATTAAATAACGAAGATTCTTTTGTTTATCTAACTGGTTTTGCAGCAGGTATTGTTTATATTCATCCCTACTTAAGACCCTTATGACTTCAGGTTCCTCAAGCAAAATTTGCTTTATTAAATTTTCTCCAATCGTACCGGTACCACCTATGATTAATACTTTAGCTCCTTTAAAAAACATTTTTGTAACCCACCTTCTCTAATATAGGTTCATTTTCTGGTACTTTACTATTCTGAAAAAAGTTACTAGTTACTATGACTAGTAAAAAGCCAATAGTCGATAGCCGATGTGTTTTTAATTATTCTTAGGCATAATTTCGTTACTTTCATCTTATGCTTACAACAATACTTTTGCTTAAGTTCACTAAAAATAACATTACCAAATTTATTGGGATTTGGATAAACTCTTTTATCATTGATAATTCCTCTGAATATCTATCCTAACTTATCTTATTTTTTAAAAATATGGATCCCAAGCACAATAAAATTCCCATGTATCATAATATATATTAGCTGTACATTTTAATGTACTCTGTAGCTAACTATTATAAAAAGAAGGAGGAAAGCAATATGCCAACATCATTATTTAGACTTGTTGTTAGTGCTGCTACAACTACAAATACCGATACAAATCCAGCTGTTTCGAAGTACTTTTATAATTTACAGGCTGGTCACAGGACAGGTGCTGTTACTACTATTCCATCTACTTCGTTTACTGATGATACCGGTACTGCCGTAGCTTCAAACTTAACAACTGCAACAGCAAATGATGGTTATTATTACCTGTTTGTTAACGGTGTGCTCCAACAATCCAATTTATTTACAGTTAGTACTAATGGTTCCCAAGTAGTAATCTCTAAAACATCTACTGTTCCAGTTAGTGCCCCCATCACCTTAGCGGTAAATAATTTTGCACCTACCTCTACCTCAACTACTACAGTAACAACCTAATTAATGACTAAAATAAGGATGGGCAAATTTCAGCCCATCCTTTCTTTTTCCACCCTGATTAGCTCACTATAGGGAAACTGCTGATGTCCTACGTTCAATCTGTCTAAGGCATAGCCTTTACAAATACTAAAAAATTTTGAAACAATCTCAAATGGTCCACTTTGTTCTTTCAGCCATCGCTCTGCTTCGCTTTCCTTTCCCGTAAGCCATAAACTACTAATTATATAAGCCAGGGCTAGGGGATAACTAGTTTCATCCTTTCCTATCTTGTGAAAGGATGCTAATGCCTTCTCAAATTGTTGGTTCCTAAAATCAATGACCCCTAAAATATAATCAATAAACTCCTGTTTATGCTGAAACCAACTGCCCTCTAAAAACCAGTTTTTTTCCTCTAAAAATTTGGAGAATTGATTAGGATTTTCCTGAAACATTTCTTTTATTTTTTCTTGAGCCAGATTATCTAAAGGCTGCCATTGCAGTGCCCGTAAAAAGGCCGAGAAGGCCTCTTGATTTTTCTTGGCTTTTCTATAAAAATCACCTATTTCACTATGTATTTTGGAACATGTTAACTCTAAAGTAGTCAGTTCAAGAGAGCTTTCATTCATAGCGTTTTTATCCAGCGCAAAAAACTGATAAAATGCTACTAAAGATTTACTTGGTTTAGCTGGTGTTTGGGGAGCCATAGTTTGGTTAATCTCTTCTAGCGATTCCTTCAGTTTTTTTATGAAGCCTTGGGACCATACTACATATTCCAATGGCCCCAAAGGCTGTTTATCTCCTAAGCTGATTACTTTTTGAGCTGTTTCTATCTGTTCTTTGCCCAAAAATTGCTCCAAAACTTTTTGTTTAAACTCCAACTGCTTTTCTTTAGTGGAAATTTGCCCAAAAATTCTTTCAATAATCTGATAATCATTTTGTTCTGCCCACAGTACACCTAAATTGATATATTTATCCTCATTTCCTCTCTGTAATAATGGTATAAGTAGTCGTGCTTTATCCACTTTTCCTAACCATAAAAAACTTTCCATTAATGTACTAACAATTTCATATTCCTGATCTTTTAGGTCTCTATATTGGGGCTCTTCTTCAGTGAGCAATTGATGGAGAAAATGATATAAAGCTTTAATATTATTTTCTATGCTTAAAGCTTCATCCATTTCTTTTAATACTTGCCTGACCTTTTGCCACTTACCATGAATCCAATAGCCTTCCATTCGCTGTAATAGCATATGGTTATAGAAAGGGCTCTCTTTTAGTATTGAGGAAAAGGAAAGCTCCGCTTTTTTTAGTTCTCCTAGCATCATATAACAGGAAGCTTTTATGCTCTCTGTTTGCTCCCCTTTACCTAATAGAGATTCCAAGTTATCTAAATGGGCTAAAACTTTATGGTATTCTCGCTGTTGAAAGAGAATATCCATTATTACTATCAGCTGTTGAAGGTTACTTTCTTCTATAGATTGCTGCAATAAATTTGCTAAAATTTCAGTATTATTTACTTTTTTAACCACGTTCCCTATTTTATATAAAATTTGGGGATTACCTTTATTCAACTCATAGGCCTGTTGATAATAAATAAGGGCTCGGTGATAATTAAAAACTTCTTCATGGATATCTCCCAATGTTTCTAAAATTACCGTAATGTTGATTTCTGGTTCAGGTACCATGGTGTTGGACTTTCCTCTTAGCTTCAAGCCTTTCTCCAAATCACCGATAGCTTCCCCATATTCTTTCAATTGTTTTTTTAACTCCCCCCGTAAAACAAGGAAATCCGTATATAAAGGGAAGTTCTTTATTCCTTCATCCAATACATCTAGAGCATTCTCATGTCTTTCCAGAGAGATTAAAGCCCAGCTTAAACATTTATATAGATGGGGAGCAAATAAATAATCAAAATTAACATTTTGCCGTGCTTTTTCCAAATACTTTATGCTTTCTTCAAACCTTTGTTGATTTAAAAGCTCTATTCCATACATATACTGCAAATAACTGTCCTCAGGATTTTTCTTAAGATCCTTTTCTAGTAACAGGCTAAGTTGATCAAAATCCCCGGAGCTTTCAAGGTCAGGTTGTTGAACAATTCTAATACCGCTATCTTTGATATTACTTAAAAGTTCATCAGGTATTCGCTCAAATGCTTTATATTTATATTGAAATTCCTTACGATTTCTTATTAGGCGCAGGGATTGTACAGGGGAAGTGATACGATAGTTTTGTGAAAAATTATCAATATACAGTAGATATCCCTCTACATTAGGATTTTCTAAGAGCTGGCGAAGCTCTTTTAGTTGTTGGGTCGAAATTATCTCATTTGCCTGGAGAAATAAGGCCCACCTTCCTTGAGCTTGATTTAGGCAAAAATTTTTTGCCTTACTATAATCGTTTTCCCATCCTTTTTGATAAACATTGGCACCAAATTTTTGGGCTATCTCGCTAGTTAAATCCCTTGAAGCTCTATCTACGATTATTATTTCATCAACATACTCCTGCATATTTTCTAAGCAATTAGAAAGATATTTAGCATCATTCTCAGTTATTAAACATAGACTTAAAAGTTTTTTCTTGACCATGAAACATATTCTCCTCTACTCTTTTTGGAGTTTTTCGTACATTCTTACTGCTTGCTCATATTCTCCTAATAAATAATAACAATCCCCCGCCTTTTCTCTAACTTCCTTGTCCAGGGGATCAATTTCTAAATAAGCTTGATATAATTTGCTAGCTTTATGGAATTGTCCTTGTTGATGCAAAAGTAAAGCATAATTATATATGGTATTCTCATCAGCTGGATTTAGCTCATAGTCTCTTTGAAAATATAATTCTGCATTTTTCCAATCTTTCACTTTATAAAGAAGTACTCCCACCTGGTTAAAAAGACTAAAGTTTTCAGGCTCTTTAACCAGGTTATCTAATTTTCTTTCTAGATCTTCCATAGTATGCAAAATTTCACTCCTTTACTTCTCTATATTCCAACTCCTCTAATATGTCCTCTAACGGTTTTATGGCTTCTTCTAAATGAATAGCTAAACTTTGACACACAATGTTTAAGTGGTGAAAAAAGTCATGCTGAATTTCAAAAATTGTTGTAATTTTCTCTGGTGTATCAATTAGCCCCAGACGATTCATCAGATAGTAATAGACAAAAATAATCTGTTGACAAAAACACCGATGCAAATCATCAGCTATATAAAGTTGATAGGTGCTGTTATTTTTTTGATAGTTTTCTTCTAGAATATTACGATATTTTTCAGCGTCTTTTGCTTGCGATAACCGGATCATTTCCCTACAGGTCAGCTTCCCTTGGGCAGCCTCACGACTTAGATTGTAAAAAGATCGGGCATATTCTTCCACACTTTTTATAAATTTTTGCAAACCCTCTTTTCTTTCGTTAACGGAAATCTGCTTTTTGTTAGCGGCAATCATTTCATGGACACAAAAAGATATGGACCGAATACAATACTTTTGGATAACCTGGACTAACTGTTCACATTTAGTACCCTGAATTTTTGCCCCTCCTTCTGTAGCATTAATAATTTTTTTCTGAGAATGGGTAGCTATTTTCCGTTCTAAGCCTTTCTTAAAATCAACCCACAATTGATTAGAAGGAATCATTTTTTCTATATTACCTTCCACATAAACAATGGGTCTTGCTTTTATCCTTTTTCTCGCCCGCTCACCCTGTTTTTGTTGATAAATTGAATCCTTACTATGGGTGACGCCTTTAGGACCATAAGCATAATCTTGACCCACAAATACTATGGGGTTTGTACCTAGATATGCAGCTATTTCTAAAGCAAGATGGGAAACATTGGCCCCTGCATCTAAAGAACTTCCGTCACCAAGGTAGTTATTTAACCACTGATTAACTGCCTCCAATTTACGAAATATGGGAATCTTTGCTCCAGGAAAAGATGGATACACTTGTTTATCAACTATTGCTAAAGATAGTAAAGCCATGTCCTCAGGATATTTAATATTCTTAAAATGAAACTTATAGGTATTTTCTGTTCGTTCAATAATTGTTAAAATATCTGGTTTAATACCATTTTTCATAAGAGGAATAATGGCAGATTCAGTACAGATAATTAATCCTTTATCTTGGATTTTCTTTAACTCGTGAATATTTTTATCCAGTGACGGGCCATTGGCTATAATAAATGCCGGGAAATCCATATATTTATCTTTTAAGCTGCTGATATATGGATTTTGTACTATTTCCTTAATGTTAGCCAATAGATTATGCAGTCCAATTAGATTATCTAAATGGTCATTACCAATGTAAAATACAAATAATCCCAATTGGGAAAAAATGTATTGGTGAATTTTTTGATATTGGGTTTTGAAATTTCGCTGAGCCATGGGGGTGAAGGCTAGAGTAGGCGAGGTACAGTTAGCAAAAACTATACTAAAGAATAACTGGTCGAAGGCTTGAGCAAAGTGTTCAATATCACCAATTAGAAAAGCTATTTTTTGCGTTCTGATAATAGGTTCTAAGTCAAAATAATGCAGCATGGCTGTAAAAAGATAAATATCCTGTTCAAAAAGAACAACTAAAGTATGGGGCTGTTTTTGGGAAAAAATTTCAAACAAAGGATAACCAAAGCCACATCCATACATAAAAATAGCTCCTGCACCCTTAATAGCAATGTTCTTACACCACTGTTCTGCTTCTTCCACAGGACGCCGGCTATTAATCTGAAAGCTTCTATTTTCTTCACTATATCTACAAAGAGGATAACCTTCAGCGTTATAGGTAACCTGAATTTTGTCCCATAGTTTTTTTTCATCGATATTCTGAAGAGATTCCCTTAACCAGAGAGGTAAAAGACCTATATTTTTTTGGAACATTTTTTTGTTCTCATTTTCTCTAGCTACAATCATTTTCCATCACGCTCAATAACCCATTGGTTTGCCAAAGGGAAAAGTGTAAACTCTAATACATCTGTCATGCCGATAATATCTTTATTTTGCAAACACACATAAAGTGCTTGAAGATCTGTTGTTATTTTTGGGATATCATAGTTTAAATCCCCAAAATATTGCTCAAATTCTAATAAGTTTTGTAAGTCTTCCATGCTATTTTGAAAATTGTCCCACCCAAGCTGATCATTGCCCTCTCGAAAATGCTGAATAGAGGCACGCAAGGAATTGTGGAGTCTGTCACTTTTTTTCTTCAATGGGGTGAACTCATTCATCACAATCTTCTCCTTGCTTAAACAGGTTTTTCCAACCACATTGTTGATAGTTTTCTAGATTCTTTAAAGTGTAATATACCGTGGCCTGCATTCTTGCTTGGAAGAAACTTACTGCTTCTTCTCTTTGTTTTAACTCTTCCTTTGTCCACAAAAGTTCCCGTAAGTTAGCAGCTTCTTTTTTTATATTAGCTAGGAGGTTCTTTATTTCCGTTATTTTTAAGGTATACTGAAAAACTTTTTCAACCCGATTTTGTAACGCAAAAGAATAAGCTGCAATGTCATCGCAAATGTTTTCCTTTATTCTCATATTTTTCTCCCCAATATCGTCTTTTTCTTTTTTATAGTTATCATTTCTATATTGTATTATTAAATAAATTTTTTGTTACAAATCCCTCCCAATTCTTCAAAGCCGTGCTCTTAAGAACCATATCCTTTGTTTTACAATAAAATATAATAGATGTCATTAAAGCAGTAAAATAAAGTAATTGATTACTATCGAAAGTAGGAAGATACTATGAGAATAGGTGCAATTATTCAAGCTAGAATGGGTTCTACACGTTTTTTAGGAAAAGTATTGAAAGAGATAAAGGGAAAGACTGTGCTCCAACATGTGATAGAGCGCGCTCAGCAGTCCAATTTAATTGATATGATAGTTATTGCAACCACTACTAATGAAAGAGACAGTGCTATTGTAAATGAAGCTCAAAAACTAGGTATTAAGGTATTCAGAGGTAGTGAGGATGATGTACTTAGTCGGTATTATTATGTTGCTAAGGAAAATGAGGTTGATATAATTATTCGAATTACTTCTGATTGTCCGTTAATTGATCCAAGAGTATTGGACGATGTAATAACATGTTATTTAGAAGGAAATTATGATATTGTTTCAAATGCAGGACCTAATATCTCTCAAAGAACATTCCCAAGAGGATTGGATGCAGAAGTGTTTTCATTTAATGTATTAAAAGATGCTTTTAGGAATGCAAAAGAGAGATATCAGCGTGAACATGTAACGCCTTATATTTATGAGAGCAGCAAAAAAGTATTTTACTTTAAAAATGATGTAGACTACTCCAAGTATCGATGGACTTTGGATACGGAAGAAGACTTTGAGTTAATACAACTGGTATATGAGAAGTTATATGATGGGAAACGTGATTTTTATTTAGATGACATTATTAAATTATTTAAAAAGACCCCGGAGTTATATGAAATAAATGCACATATCGAACAAAAAAATTAAAGTAGAAGGTTGGGACGGTATGAAAGTAAAGATATTTACAGAGGGTGGAAGTGAAATAGGACTTGGGCACTTATCAAGATGCAGCTCATTATATGATGAAATCATAAATAGAGATATTGAGGCTGAGTTTATTATATACGGGAAAATCGACAATGTTTATTTCCTTGAAGACAGACAGATTTCAAATGTTGATTGGTTTTCTGAAGATTACTTAAATGACAATATTAGTAAAGAAGACTATTGTATAGTAGATTCTTACTTGGCGCCTAAAGAAATGTATAAGACTATTTCAGCCAAATCAAAAAAGGCTTTATATATTGATGATATAGGTAGATTAAAATATCCTAAAGGTATAGTTGTAAATCCATCATTAAATACTGATGACATTAACTATCCTGAAAACGGAGTAACGAAATATTTAACTGGTTCACAATATATTATTTTACGAAGTTCATTTGTGAATACCAAAAGAACCAATATCAATGAAAATGTCAAAAGAGTTTTAATTACCATGGGTGGGTCTGATATAAGAGATCTGACACCGTTGATTCTAAAGAAAATATGTAGAAAACATTCAGATATTCAATTTGACGTAGTAATTGGAAATGCATTTACAAATATCTTAGAAATTGAAGAGAATAAATTAGAAAATGTTCAGCTACATTATAATATCAATGTGAAAATAATGAAAGAGTTAATGTTGAAATCTGATTTTGCCATTACAGCTGCAGGTCAAACAATATATGAATTATTGGCTACACAGACTCCCTTTATACCAATTAAAGTTATTGATAATCAAAAATATACAGTTAATAGTATCATTAAGCACAATATTGTGGAGAGAGTCATCAATTGGAATTCTACTAATTTGAATCATGAATTATTAGTAGAGTTAAATCGAATAATGGATTATAACTATAGACTTTCCTTTTATGAAAAATACTCCAAATTGATAGATGGTTTTGGTATAAAAAGAATAATTAATGAACTTTTGGAGGTTTAATAGTGGATTATATAATTATAACAGGTGCAAGTAAAGGGCTCGGTAGAGCTTTAGCTAAAGAAGTTGCTGAAGAAAATGTTACCTTGATACTTATTGCAAGAAATAAATGTGAATTAGATTCATTGGTAAATGAAATAAGTGGAATAAATGTAAAAATATATACTTTTAATTTTGACTTGCTTGATTATGAGAAGCTTGAACTATTGATGTCAAGAATTTTCTTAAAAGTTGATTTGAATAATTGTAATAAAATTACATTCATAAATAACGCTGGTACAATAAATCCAATTTGTCATATCGGGGAACTAGATATGAAGGATATTAAAAATAATCTGGTTATAAATTGCTTATCGCCAGTATTAATCTTGAATCAATTTGTTGATTTTTGTAATACAAACTCTCTTGATTCAAAAATTATAAACATATCATCCGGAGCTTATAAGAAACCTATAGAAGGTTGGAGTTTGTATTCTGCATCAAAAGCTGCAGTACATATGATAATTGAGACTATCGCAGAAGAAAATAAAAATAATCCATTAATGAAAATTGCTTCAATTGATCCTGGCATTATGGATACTAATATTCAAAGGGAAATTAGAGAAACAAGTAAGTATCAGTTCAGTGGAGTTGAGAAATTCATTGAATTTTATCAAGATAAGAAACTTAGAAGTCCTATGGATGTTGCTAAAACAATTAAAAAGTTTTTCATCAATGACTGGAAAGTAGACAGTATTTACGAAAAACTTGATAAATATATTTGGAACGAGTGATGACATGAAAATAGGTGTTTTTTCAGATATCCACGGCAATATATATTCTTTTGCCAAGGCTCTTTACTTAATGGAACAACTTAATATAGAAGAGTTTTTTATGTGTGGTGACATATGTGGGTATTATTATTACCATAATGAAGTTATCAATTTATTAAAAAGTATAAATAGATTGCATTGTGTTATAGGAAATCATGACAAGATGTTCCTAGATATTATTGATGGGAAAACGGAATATGAATACTATAAAAATAAATACGGAAGTTCAATAATCAAATTTCAAGAAAATATTACGCGAGAAAATCTGGACTTTTTGAGAAATTTAAAAACAGATTATGACTGTCAGATAGACAGTATTACTACAATTAGAATGTATCATGGGAATCCTTGGGATCATTTAAATGGTTATGTTTATCCTGATATAGATTTGACTAAATACAATGAAATTGATGCAGATTATATCTTCCAAGGACATACTCATTATCGGATGATAAAATCAATAAATAACTTAACGATTATTAATCCTGGTTCAATTGGTCAACCTAGGGATGGTAGACCAGCTTGTTTTGCGGTATTAGATACGGAGGAAAAGGAAGTTGAGTTTGTATCTGTTAATTACAATATAGGACAATTGATTAAAGATATAGATGAACTTCAAGGTGAACCGAGCTATTTGATTAATGTCCTTAGGAGGTCTAATAATAATGATAAGTAAGAAGTTAAATATTTTAGTTACAGGGATTGGTGGAGATATAGGAATTGGAATAGTTAGTATTCTTAATAAGATACAGTATCATTCAACTTTAATAGGATGTGATATCAATAATTATCCTGCAAGTAAAAATCAAGTAGATTTCTTTTATAATGCTCCAAGTGCTAAGGATCAAGGAATGTACATAGACTTTTTAAATAAATTATGTAGTAAACATAATATTGATTTAATAATTCCTAGCTCAGAGATCGAAATAAAAGTTTTAAGTAAAACAAGAAATTTTTTTGACGAGAATCAAATAAAACTATTAATTAATAATGACCATATCATTGATATATTCATGGATAAGTTGAAAACCATTAAGTTTTTTGAAGAGAATAAAATCTTTTATCCTAAGACATTTTTATTTGAAAACTTTGAAGATCAACTAGACTATCCATTTTTGGTGAAACGTAAATTTACGGCAGGTAGTAAAGGGATTTTCATAGTTGAAGATGCGCAGGATCTTGAGTATTATCGAAAAAAATATTCTGACAGCATAGTTCAAGAGATTGTTGGAGATTCAGAAAAGGAATATACCATTGGAGTATTCTCAGATGGAAATAAGACTTTTAACATTGCATTTCAAAGAAAATTGGGTTTTGGAAGTTTGAGTAGATTTGTTAAATTAGTAAATGACCCAAAGATAGATGAATTGGCAAAGAATATTTCAAATTTTATCCACTTAAAAGGATCTATAAACATTCAAGTAAGGAAAGATGAAAAAGGGGAGTATATTCCCTTTGAAATTAACCCTAGATTATCAAGTACACTGGCATTTAGGTCTTATTTCGGATTCGAAGATTTGAAGTGGTGGATTGATATGATATATGGTGATGAAATTGAGTACAAGCCAATTTATAAAGCTGGTATTGGTGTAAAAACATTAAGTGAAATCTATTTTGAATTAGAAGAAAGGGAAGAACAATGAATAAAGATATAATAATTTCGAACTAGCATCCTGCCAAATTCATCCCATGCGAAACTCTTCCCGTAAATCACAATCATAGGAATATCTTCATTATTTTCATCATATTCAAATCTACCTATTACTTTTACAAATCCCTCAATTTTTTCTTTGCAAGTTTTGGAATATGGGATTTTTATTAGTTGTGCTTTCATTAAAGTTCTTCTTCGGACCAACAAATGTTAGCAGCGAAAGTATTTACTTGGTTATCGGTATTCTTAAGACTTATAACAATTTGACTATTGGGGGGCATAATCAGAAGTCCTAAATAATCAGCTTGGGTTCCACCGCTCACCATGTAAGTCCAAAGTTTGCTTCCTCCAATGCTAAGGTTTGCTCTGATAACATACTTAGCTGTTGCCGAACTGGCATCGGGGAAACCGAGGTTGGTGTTACTAGGGGTTAACGATACCCGGTTTCAGGAAAAGAAGAATTTTTTATGACACTAAGGATCATGTTGGAGGCACTAACAGATGCTGAGGTTCCCCCGGTGACGTATTTAATATTCAGCCTTTTACCGGAACCAGGGGGATTAGTAATTTGTACACATAAAAACCATTAGCGGGAACAGGTACCCCGCCTGTTGCAGTTTCATAAAGATTACCCATCCTGGCTGCAATTTCCCGAGGGGTTTCGCCTTCAGTAATACCTTCAATAAAAGCTGCTACCGAAGGGGTTTCCAGGCTAACGTTTGAAGTATTAGTAAAATTAATAACCTTGGCGGAAAGAGGTAAGTTTGGATTAAAAAGACTAGGATTAATGTTGACATTACCGTAGCGGATAATGTGGACTGTGATGGGAAACCCAGTTCCAGGATCTTCAACAGAAAATTCAATATTTCCAAACCCTGAGGGCTGGTAATTGATACTGTAATTATTTCCTTTGGTTTGGTCTAAGAAAAAAGCAGCTGTTCCGTCTATACATTCAATATTCCACTGGTTTTGGGGAATCCAATAACCAGTACCGTTTTGCCGGTGCAGAATCCCAAAGGAAGAACCGTTAAATCCGAAAAAATCCATCAGAATCATCACCGATTCCTATCAACTGCATGCTTCCGGTAACCCCCGTACTGAAATGGGCAGCTATCCGTACAATAACCCCCTCCCCCGCAGTCGGAACAAGAGTATCGGCACTTTTTATTTCAGCGGAGGAATCAGCAGCCGTTCCGGGTAGCTAGGATTGCTTTACCATTTAAAACACTGATATTACCGCTTCCGGTGACTGACTGGAGAATGGTGCCGATGATGTTTGAGGTTTTAAAACGCCAGGAAAGTTTTGCGCAGTATTTACAAAGGTTGAGTATCCTTCGTCAAATGCCTTATACTCTGTAGTAATCAAATCAGTTAAAAAGCCTACCCGGTAGTAAGCTGCGTCATTAGGTTGGCTTGGAATTAGCGAGTTTTCGGCCATAATGGGGTAGTCTTTAACTTTAGCCGGGTTATTTACGATTGAAAAAAGTTTGGTTCCGCGACTTGCATCCACCAAGTTGGGGTTTAATACGGCAGTAAGTTTTATATATTGTTTCTGCAGTTCTTGAATTAATTTTTCGTTTCTTTTTGTTATGTCATTTATAACAAAATCAGCAATCTGTTGGTGGTCTTTCAGATAGTAGGCCATCTGCTCCACTGCAATACGGTGATTTTTTTTCGTGTTTAACCAGCAGATCCTCTATAGAGGTGAGCTTCCCGTTCAGCTCCCTGAGCTCTCTCAAAATTTCACTAAAAATCTCTTGCGTCACCATCTCACCCCTTTTTGAATAAACTGTTAATAGGCGTTTTCCTAATTTCGGAAACTTTACCTTTACTTATATCTATTTTTTATCTAATTTTTTATATTTGTTTTTAAATTTGAACATCCTCCTTGCATTACAACATAAAATATATAAGGTTAAACTCTTACCCACTCATTATGATTTATTAAGTTATGGAGTGATTATTGCAATGTCCAAAAACAGCCTCCCAAGAGTTGTTTGTTATTTAACAGATAAAAATGGAAATATCTTAGATCCCTATGCTCGAAACTCTATTATTTATACTGAAATTTCTTCTAAGAATCGTCTCCATGAACAAGTCGAGCTTCCATCAGGACAATATATCACTCTTTATAAAATAATTGTTTTAATTAAAGGATTCATCACCGTTTCTATTGATGATACCTTTAAATCTTCTCCCATACCCTTTAAAGCACTTAAACAATTTTACCTATATGCCCCAAAGGGTACTAACTTAAGTTTGAGAACCTCCAAGTTTAACTGTTTCGCTATTCCTATTTACACTAAAAATGAAACCATTAATCAAGCGAAAATTATCCTTAATATTTCTACAATTGTTGATGCCGAAGCAGAAGTAAATCTGGTTATTCCTGCAATAGATACTTTTACCATCTCTAAGGAAAATGAAACTTGTATCCCTGCCCTTAAAACAAGGCTCAATGTAACTAAAATATTTGACTCCTGCCTTTTTCATAATAAAACCATTATTTTTTATAAAATGATTCCTATTAAAGCGGAGGTCTACCAATATAATGCTTTATCCGATGGAATCAAAAAAACTTATACCGATGAAGATGAATTAACCCAATATGGTCATAGGGGTATCCTTGCTCCCGATGAAGTTTCCTATTTTAATTTATTCATTAATGGAGTATTGCAGCCTAGCGTTAACTATAAACTGGAAAAAGGTTTACTTTTATTAGAGACAGAAAATGTTCCCCCCAAAGGGTCTCCGATTATTGCTTTGTTTATTACTTTCAGAGATAAAAAGGATTATCTGATTAAAGTGGAGACTTATCAGTACAATACTGCTTCCGATGGGTTAAAAAAGATCTATACCAATGATGATGAAATAACAATGTATGGTGCTCAAGGCATCCTTGACCCCAATAAAGTTTCTTATCTTAATCTCTTTATTAATGGTGTATTGCAGCCTAAAACCAACTATGTAGTGAAAAAAGGATTATTAATGTTAACTACAGTAGATGTTCCTCAAAAAGATGTACCAATTATCCTGCAGTTTTTAATGATAAAAGGCACCTATGATCAACTATTAAAGGTTGAGACATATCAATATAACACCCTCGCTGATGGTAAAAAAGTCTATACTAATAAAGATGAGTTGACCATTTATGGGGATAAGGGGATTCTTGATCCCGAACAAACTTCCTATCAAAACCTTTACGTTAATGGAGTTATTCAACCCCCAATCAATTATTTGGTTCAAATTGGAACCTTAGTTTTAGAAACAGAGGATCTGCCTTTAGACAGAGCACCAATTTACCTGCAAAATGTTACTTCATTTTATTAATTGAACTAAAACTCCTTAAGATAAAATTTATATCTTATTCTATTCACACCAAACAGCCTAACTTCATAAGATATTATGAACAAAAAGGAGATAATCCTTAATTCGACTTATATTAAAGGAGGCAAGTATAGATGGGTGATAAATTAAAGCCAGAACAACAAATAAAAGCTGGCCCTCTCCCGGTAGATCCGGAAAGTGGCCTTGCCATGTGTCCACCACCTTTGGAAATAGACATTATCAAGGTAAAAAAAGTATTTAACGAATGTATGCAGACCCAAGTTGAAGAAGTTGTTATAACCGGCTGGACAGCAGGAAACACACAGGACGCAGAAGATGCAGAATGTGCTTCTGTAACAGTACGAAATAATCAATGCCAGGTTCTTAATGGTGATATTGTCAGGGTACAATTTGATTTAGAAGTCTGTGCTACTGTTCCTTTGGATACCGGAGGCTTTGAAAGACGCTGCAACACTGTAAGTGTTACTAAAACTCTAAGAATTGACCGGGCCGGCGAAGAAGGCATGGGTATCCAATGTGATCTTTTCCCCGAATGTTTATTCTGCTTTATCTCAGATAGAGATGCTAACAATGGTGTTCTGGCTGTTACCTGCTGTGTAGGAATTTTGGTACTTATTAAAGTAGAAACTGAAGTTCAGTTATTGGTTCCTACTTTTGGCTATCCACCACCACCTCCGGAATGTGGCGAATTCTTGGGAGAGTGCCCCACAGACTTTGTTCCTGAATGGCCGCCTTATCCACCTCAAGGCCCATTAACAGGCGGAAGAAATAGAAAACCCAAAGGCTGTAAATGAAATAAAAACCGGGCTTTTTCCGCTCGGTTTTCTAACTTTTTTTTTAGTTTCCTAATAGCCAATGAATTTATTACTGCATAGGATATAGTGAGGCAAAATTAGGATGATCCTAATTATCTTAATATAAAATAGGAGGTAAAAATATGGGCGAAGAAAAAAGACAACAACCAGCTATTAAAGCAGGACCCCTGCCGGTAGATTCAGAAACTGGTCTTGCCATATGTCCGCCACCCCTGGAAATCGATATAATCAAAGTAAAAAAAGTATTTAATGAATGTATGCACACCCAGGTAGAAGAAGTTGATATTTTCGGCTGGACAGCAAGTAATACCAGAGAAGCTGAAGATGCAGAATGCAATTCCTTAACACTAAGGAACCAGCAATGCCAGGTTCTTAATGGAGATGTTGTCAGGGTACAATTTGATTTAGAAGTCTGTGCTACTGTTCCTTTGGATACCGGAGGCTTTGAAAGACGCTG
>LADT01000011.1 GCA_000961765.1 Clostridiaceae bacterium BRH_c20a
CGGGGGCGGCAGAGGCTCCGGCTTGGGTTCAGGCTGAGGCGTTATTAAATATACGGAAGTCAAAATAACAGCAAGTACCTTATGTAACATCTATTTCCTCCCACTTTCCTTATCTATATGAGTTAACCACTTCGGACCGCATTCGGTGGGTACATAGTTTTCGAAATATTCCAGGGCTTCTTCTACTTGGCTAGTAACATGGTATAAATCACGACAGTTTACTTTAGCAAATTTCAGCTCAATAATTTTTTCAAAAACTTCGATTAGGCCACTATAAAAACCGTTTACATTTAACACAACAATAGGTTTATTATGGTATCTCAACTGTTTTAGGGTAATTATCTCCAGCAACTCTTCTAAGGTCCCGAACCCTCCCGGTAAGGCCATAAAGCCATTGGCCTTTTCGTCCATAATGGCTTTTCTTTCTCTTAGTTCCTTGGTAACTATTAATTCATCACAATATTCGTATACTATCCCTTTTTGATTAAGGGCCTCAGGTATTACCCCTACAACTTTACCACCCGAGTCATGAACTGCTCTTGCCGTTTCACCCATCAAGCCTACTACTCCCCCTCCAAAAACTAGCCCTATGTCCCGCTGGGCCATTTCTGTCCCTAGCTGCCGGGCTGCTTCAAAGTATTCAATATTAACAACCGAGCTTGAGGAGCTATATACACAGATGTACTTTTCCAAACACTTTCAGTCCTTTCAGTTGTAATGAAACAGTTATTTAATAAAATCCACCCGGTAATATTATAACACCTTCCGGTGTTAATAAACAAAATTCTACCTCCAACAAAAAATAACTTAAGTAAAAAGTGGTTCTATATTGACGATGTTAGACTTAGAAACTATAATCAAGGTAGTAAATATACAATATTACAAATATTCAAATGGAGGTATTACATGACAACTAAAGGAAAGGAATTCAAAGGTGGCTTTATTTCTCGTAATTCCCGATTTAATTACTTACCGGATGCAGATAAATATCTATCCGTAATTGATAAACCAAAATATAAATTCAACGTAATAGGAACAGGAATTATGGGTCAGGAGCATATGAGGGTAACTATGCTCGAAGGGCGAGGAACTATCCATGGGATTTATGACACGAACCCTCGAAGTATCGAACAGGCAAAACAGATCTTTTTGGCAAATTATCCAGGCAATAATTTAATTGAATATAACTCACTTGAAACAGCATGTAACGATCCTGAAGCGGATGGATTAATAATTTGCACTCCAAATTATACACATATTGAAATCATAAAAGAAGCAATTAAATCAGGAAAGCATATTTTATTGGAAAAGCCCATGGCAACTACAATTGAAGATGCCTATGAAATAGTACAAATTGCTGAAAATTATACTGCAATTTTCCAAATAGGATTACAGTATCGGTACAAAGCTATTTATACTGAGGCTATTTATGAAGCTCTTGAAAGGAAAACTATTGGTGACATAAAAACAATCAATATTTCAGAACATCGTATCCCATTTTTAGATAAAGTAAAGCAGTGGAATAAATTCTCCAAATATTCAGGTGGTACTCTGGTCGAAAAATGTTGTCATTATTTTGACCTTTTAAACTTGTTCGCTCAGTCAAAACCTGACCACGTATACGCTACAGGTAGTATGGCTGTTAATTTTGTTAATTTCGAATATAATAATGAAAAATCCGATATTATTGATAATGCAGCAGTAACTGTAGTATACGAAAATGGTACCAGGTCGACCTTTAACTTATGTATGTTTTCACCTATGTTTTATGAAGAGATTATTATTTGTGGTGATGAAGGGCGACTTAAAGCCTATGAGAATAGAGATTTCCTAACATTAAAAAGGCCACATAATTATCTGGAAATTATGTGCGGCGAAAATAAACCTTCTAGAATTACAACTCCCAGTTATCCCCAAGACATTGAGGAAAGTGGACATCATGGTGCAACCTACTATGAACATATAAAATTTATTGATAATATCGCGGGAACAAAGACTGACACAGCTACTGTTGACGAAGGTTTTTGGTCTGTAGTTGTTGGAGCAGCAGCGGAAGAATCCCTTAGAACAGGTAAAGTAATCTACATCAATGAATTATTAAAAGAGAAGAATATCCCCTTTTAGCATTACTTTTTAAAACTGCCTTGCGGCGTTTTAGGGACTAGTCACCAGTGTCCAGTGGTTTATAGTAATATTTTGGGTTTTATTTTTTCCCATAACAATAAACAAGGGGCAGGTTTCCGGCAAAACATACTGGAATACCTGCCTTTATGCTACCCTGCCTTACTTGTTTTATACTTTAAATATTTTTCACATTATCAAATAAATCTCTAAATTTACTTTCTTTTCTATAAAATACAGGTATCTGGCCTATGGGGGCTGCCACTTCATGGGTTCCCTGACCGTATTCCTCACCGGTCCAAATATTAATCCATTGGTCATCTGGCAAATATACTGTTCTAGTTGTTTTTCCCTCTTCATAAACTGGGGCAACCAATAAATCTCTACCCAATAAATACTCATATTTTAAATTTAATAGCGCACTATCCTTTTCATAATGAATATAGGGCATGCGCATACAGGGAATTCCTTTTTGTGCATTTTCTTGTACTACCTCTTTTAAGTAGGGCTTTAGGTGAGTATAAACATTAACCATCTTTGTGAAATGCAGCAGTGTTTCTTCATCTGAATCAAACTGCCAAGAGTCGCCGGGTCTATTGCCCTCATGGGTCCGCATAACAGGGCTAAAGGCTGCCATTTCAGCCCATCTCATAAATAATTCTTTAGTTCGAACTACATCAAAGAGGGAGGTATATCCCCCAATGTCAGAGTGAGAGAGGCCAAAACCGCACATTCCTAGTGATAACGCTGCCGGAATTACAGAAGCTAAACCATCATCTAAGCTCCAATCGACCATCTGATCTCCAGCCCACATCATAAATGAATATTTACTTGTACCAGTATATCCTGCTCTTGTGAAGAAGGTAACCTCGTTAGCCTTACCCGCCTCTTCTACCGCTTCCCTATTCACTCTAGCCCATTCAACGGGATACTTGTTGTGGAAACTCTCAGCATTTTCTCCGGAGTAAAGAACAGCATCTGTTGGTAAATATTCACCAAAATCACACATCCAGCCAGATAAACCTATCCCAATCATATGCTCTTTAATAATATTTTTTATCCACTCTACAGCTTCAGGGTTGGATAAATCAACAACTGCCCCCTTCATATCAGGATAAACTATATAATCCTCACCTTGCTGATTTTTTACAATATAACCTTTTTGAGTAGCTTCTTGATATAGGTCGCCATCAGTTGATAAAAATTGATTTATATAACCTAAATACTTTATGCCTTTTTCGTTTAACTCTTTGATAGTTTGGGGCAAGTTGGGATACATCTCATTTTGGTATTTCCAGTTCCAGAATAACCTATAGCCAAAATCGGTAATGCGCTTACCTTCCCAATCCTGACACCAAAGGGCAGCTACCTTAAGCCCATTTTTTTGCGCATTTTCCAGTTTACTGAGAACCTTTTCAGTACCTCCCTGCAAACCTAACCAGACGCCATTATATACCCATTCCGGCATCTCAGGCTGACGGCCAAAGTAAGCAGTTAAATTCTCCAAGACTTCTAAAGCGGTGTTTTGCTTGGCTAAGATTATTTTTGAAGGCACATTACGTATATATAATTCATGAAAATATTCATTAGTAAAATTAAACTCCATATAATTAGAATCATCTACATGACACCAGTAATTTTTGGACGAAACAAAGGTGGGCTGGGGATAATAGGTAGTATACCAGTCTCCCCCAGCTTTTCTGTGTTTCTCAGCCAAAAAGGTAATATATTCGTTTTTATTTCTTCCTACTCCTTGTTCAGATACCCATAGGGGGACATTCTTTCTTCTCAGATTAAGCTCGGAAAACTGTTCACCACACCCAAAGATAGCTTCTTCTTTATCACCATGTAAGCGAACCCATACTCTGTTTAACTCTGGAGTATATTCTTCAAAAGAGGCCTCTAATCTACCGTCAACAACTTGAAAATTCATGATTACAAATGCAGTATTTTCCTTGCTAAATTTTACTATGATATTATCTGCACTACTTTCAATTATTTCATATTCAGTCAAAGCATACTTTTCAAATAGATTTTCATCTATGGTAAAGTTGGCCTTATACATCTCATACTTTGCCTTACCTTTACCTACATGTAAAAAAGCCGTTTCCCCAGTGTGTTTAATAAATAGGTACTCTTTAAAATAAATTTCCAAACAGTTACCTATCTTTTGCTTAAAATTAAGCATTTTAAACCTCCTAAATTTGTCGTTAGATTTTTGCCTATTCTTACAATATTATAATGTTGTTAAATTTAATTTAACACTTACCTAAACTTTATTCAATATACAGTTAAGATTTTCTCTATAATTTTTTGCATAAATACCAGCTTTATGTTAAAAAATACTTTTAACTTGGGAAAGGAGGTTTTGGCAAAATGGATATCCAAAGAGCTAAGGAAATTGTTATTTCATCTGATAGTATCCAAGTGCTTTATAAAGATAAATCCATCTGGATTACCGGCATAGATGAAGCTGCTCAAACAGCAGAAGTAGCAACAGGTCCCCAATTTAAAGAAAAGATGACAGTACCTATAAATCAGTTAGAAGAAATACATAAAAAGCATTAAGGCCTGCACGGGCAGGTCTTTATTTATTTGGACTAGCAATAGTGTCTAGTTTTTCTGTTTGGTTAAGATATCGCGTCTGACAATTACTTTGAGATCATTTTAATGGGTCTGACAGACCTCTGAGTAAGTAAATATATTGCGTCTGACAAAATCTTTGCATGATATACTGCAATATTACTTTAAGTAGTATTCAGCATTACTACTCAAGCTAGCGGAGCAAAATCTCAATCTAACGTAACGAATATGGAGTGTAAACTTATTTTTTAAAAAATTCAACATAATAAGAAGATTATGCTAAGATTATACTATTGGAATTACATAGCTGATTAAAGGAGCCTGGAGCAAATGACAATAGGGAAAATTATTTTAATCTTAGCAACTGGTACTGCTGCTGGTTTTTTGAATGTTTTGGGGGGCGGAGGATCTTTACTAACTATCCCCATGCTTATTTTTTTGGGGCTGCCATCAGCTATGGCCAATGGTACTAACCGAGTAGCCCTTTTGGTGCAAGATATTGTTGCTGTAGCAAACTTTCGCAGTAAAGGCTTTTTTGATTTAAAGCTTAGCCTAACCTTAGCTATTCCTGCTTTAGTAGGGTCCATCATAGGTTCAAAGATAGCAATTTCGCTGCCTGATGAAATTTTTAATAAAATATTAGCTTTAGTTATGTTTGCGGTATTATTTTTGGCAATTAAACAGCCCCAAAAAAAAATAATTTCTGAGGAAGAAGGGAAATTGAGTCCAGATCGAAAGATTCCCTCAATGATTGCCTTTTTCTTTATTGGAATATATGGCGGGTTTATCCAGGCTGGAGTGGGTTTTATTATAATTGCGGCATTAACCCTAATTACCGGAATGTCTCTGGTAAGAATAAACAGCTTAAAGGTTTTTATTGGAGGCCTTTTTATACTTTCCTCTTTGTTGGTTTTTATCATCAGCGGTAAGATCGACTGGAGTTTAGGCTTGACCTTAGCTATCGGCAACTCCCTAGGAGCCTGGCTGGGAAGTAACTTTGCTGTAGTCAAAGGGGATAAATGGATAAGATACATCTTAATAGTTACGGTAACATTTATGGCTCTAAAATTATTATTTAATTTTTAAACTTTTGTTTTGAGTTTTTATCGTTCAGGGTAATAATAATTATAATAATAATAAATTAGTTTTAATTAACGAGGAGGTTATTTTAATATGAAGTCTTTTAAAGAATTAATGCAGTCCGGCGATTGGAAAGGTGAAAAACATGTGCCTGTAATTCACTGTCCGGAAAAGGTGACAGCTAATGAAGCCTTTGAATTAAAAGTTCTAATCGGTGAAGCTATCAATCATCCTAATACCCTAGAGCATCATATTTCCTGGATTAAAGTATTTTTCTTAGCCGGAGGTAAAAAGTTTCCGGTAGAATTAGGAACTTTCAATTTTACAACCCATGGCGAAGGAGATGTTTTTACTGATTTTATAGGTCTAACTAAAGTGAAGGTTCCCAGCTCTGGGACTATTTTAGCTATGAGTTATTGTAACATCCATGGGCTGTGGGAGAATAGCAAAGAGATAGTTGTTGAATAAAATGGTAAAGCCATTTTGCTCAACGTGGCTACAGTGCTACAGTGCTACAGAATTTAGAAACTTTTAAAACAGAAAAACGCCCGGGGGCGTTTTTCTATTTTTCACAGGGGATTTTCTGTTTTACACCAAAGGCTTTCATAATTAATTCCATAGGGCAAAAGCCTATTGTAGCAGAAATTATTAACATTAACCCCACAAAACCCGTAAAATAGATCCAGGCTTGAGAAAATACTTGGCTGAACATCACACTTATTAAAACAAATAGACCAGCAATAAGTCTTATCAATGAGCCTTTTCCATTAATAATATACAATGTTTACCTCCCAATACTATATTTAGGCTGGTGTTTTTTTTCTTTTCCCACTGCAGATTTCATACACCAAATACTGTGGCGATGTTTTGCGTACTCTAAATCCACCATGCCGGTAAACATAGAGGGAAGTAAGGGCCAATTTGCCTTGATGGCAAATGCTACCAAATGGGCAAAAATACCAAAGATGATCATAAAAGTAGCTAAATTGTGAATATTAGTTACCCAGCTTATAAATGTGGCAGAAAAATGCATTGCAGGGAAATTCTTTATTACCTTTACCACACCGGTAACCAAAATTAAAAGAAAGCTAAAAGCCATATAAGCATAAGCTAACCTTTGCTCAGCCAGGTACTTATCACTTTTAGGTTCCTCACATAAGCCAAACATAGACTTTATAATCTGATAAGACTCTTTCAAATCACCCTTTTTGGGAATTAGGTTATATTCTTTTCTGATTACATGATAAACAATATGGACACTAACCGCTGATAAAAGAACAGCAGCTGCAATATAGTGAATTAATACTGTAGAAGAATAATCTGCTGTCCAGGAGAGACCTGGTAATTGGTCAATAAAATATCTTTTTGCTAAGGGTAATTGAAACATCCCCGTAATAATTAAGGTAAATGTTGACAGAGCAATTGACCAATGGACTAACCTAACTAATCCGCTATGTCTGAGCATTTTTTCTTTAGCCATCACTCTTCCTCCTTTCCCTTCATCGTCTTATAAGCTGTAATCCCCGCAGCAAAAGCAGTAGCTACAGGTGCCAGCAATAGGGCTGAAGCCATACCATTGGCACTATCCAAGAAATTGCCTACTTGAACAGGCATAGTTGGAAAGCCTGGAGCTTCGGGATTTGGCTGACTGGCCTTTTGTTTCTCTAACTCTTCATGAATTGTTTCAAAGGAAACAGGAGAAACATAAAATGTTGCTGTACCTCCATTTTCTTTATCACCATATACATAGCCATTTATTTCTTTAGCCTTTTCATAAGCCGCTTTTTTGAGCTCGGATTTCGCTCCATAACTAATAGCACCCTTGGGGCAGGCTTCTACACATGCTGGATTTTGGCCAATTTTAATTCGGTCATAACAAAGATCACACTTATACATAACTCCACCGCCTGCTAATTTAGGGGCTACCTTAAGATATAAGCCTACACCCGCCTGCCTCGCTGGGATTTCCCAGGGACAAACATCTCTACACTTAGCACCGCCAAAGCAAACATTAGGATTTACCTGAGTAGTACCCTCTGAAGTTTGTTCCATGGCACTAAAGGGACATAGATTAACACAAGGCGGATTATCACAGTGCATACATCTTCTAGGAACGGAGATTTCTTTTCCATCTACTTTGACATTCTGCACAAAAGTCCAATTATAGGGTGTTAATCTTTTTGTAAGGTCTCTCTTATCTGACCAATTTTCATGTTTTTTCTGTGGCCAATAGTTTTGGATGTTTTCTACCGGTTCCGGGAATCTACTCTCATTTTTACTCTTACAAGCACTAACACAAGCAGGTACCTTCTGACCTTTACAACCATCACATTTTGTTAAGTCAATTAGTGTTCCTACTTTATCAGAACCGGACTCACTAGCTCCGGCAATCTTATTTGCCCCGGATAAAATAATACCGCTGGCAGCACCAGCCGCTACTGTTCTTTTTATAAAGCTTCTGCGGGAAATGTTTGACACTTTACCAACCCCCTTAATTTTATGTAATTTACCCAAGCAGGTTATACCCCCTATGGGTAATTATATTTTACTTTAGGGACAGGCTATGTGTCAACATTATATTTATATATATAGATATATAATGTGTCCTTAATAACTACACCCTAGCTTTAAGGGCTAGGGTGCATTAAATCCTTATTTAGTTTTATTCCTAACAACAATCATTGAGCCTTCAATATAATACTCAACATCTGCATCTAAGCTTTCAGCTAAAAATCTTAAAGGAATAAGGGTTCTATTCTCATATACCTCAGGTGCAACGTCTAGCGTAACCTCCTCACCATTAACAAAGGCTTTTTTACTACCAATCTTTAGTATTACTTCTTTGCCATCCTTAGTTACTGTGACAGTATTAGTATTAGCGTCCCATTCTACCACAGCATCTAAAGCCTCTGCTATTGCACGAAAAGGTGCCAGTGTACGACCATCCTTGTTCATTGGGGGTACATCAAATTTCGCCTTTTTACCATTTATATAGGTTTCATACTTTTTACCTTTAAGCTCATGCATTTTGGCTAATAATTTATAATCATCATCATCAGTATCATAATCTACAGCTATTTCCATCTTTTTTAAGGCTTCTTCAAGTTCGTCAGCACCCATTCTGTTTTGTAGTAACTGCATTAATCTTTGCATAGAATTAGAATTACCATTACCACGATTTCTAAAATGATTCTCTAAGGCATTTAATAGTCCATGACTATTTCCGTTTCCTTTTCTTTCGTTTTCATTTTCATCATCATCGTCATCGTCGTCATCCTTGTTTCCATCATTAATAACACTGATCTCCTTGACTCTTATACCTTGCTCATCTTCATCTACTTCACCTTCGACTACTACTACTTCATCATCATAGAACCTGTCAAAGTCATCATTATCATAGTCGTTAGTTTCAAGTAAATGAACGCCTTCTAATGTATAATAATCTCTGCCATTATTGACGTTTAACTTTTGAATTTTGCCGTTCAAAGTAACCTGGTCACCATCATCAAATGGAGTTAAACTCGTTACATACATAGTTTTCACCATATAAATGGACATTGATAAATCCGGGTAGCCTTCAACAACTATAAACTCACCCTCAAAATCTTCAAAGTCAAAATTACCAGTTAAGCGATAGCCATTAACCTCATAGTAGGTGCCTGAAATGTTTTTCTCAGAAACAAAGCCCTTTAATACTGCTGGTTCAACGGTTAAATTTTTAGCTTCTTCAAGAATTACATAATTACTTGATGTACTGCTTTTTTCAGTATTTACTAATTTAAATGTTATTTCATAGTCGCCAGGCTTGGGGAATTTCAGGGTCCACGGAGTTGTTTCATTATAATTTGCCTCTAAAGAAAATGCTGAGGGGCCCCAAACTGCTTTATCTCCATCTTCAAGACTAAAAGTATATAGCTTACCATCTTCATCCTTACCCACAAAAACAACTTCATCATCATTATCTAAAGCATCACTTGTTACACTAAATTCTAAACGAACATTCTCGTAGCCATCTTCACCAAGTTCGTCTGTTCTTAATGTGACCTTTGCCCCAACCTCTTCTCCAGCTATTATATCTTCCGGGACTTCATAATCGAATGCATACGTTGATACTTCTAATTGGGGATCTACAACATTATCAATAAACTTCTTTGCATTGCCGGGCCTTGCCATTACCCCTGTACTTGATCCCAATAATAGAAATAGGGCCAATAAAACTGCTAATACCTTTTTCATTTTTTTCAATACCTCCAAATAATTGTTATTATTTTCATCTAATAGATTCTTCGCAAGGAGTTCCCATTTTTAGGGTGTATATAGATTGATTTTTATTCTTCTTCTAATAGATCTTCTTCTGTTGTATCTGCGCCAATTGTTACCATAATATTCGTCATAATTAAATCATTTGGGGGATACATCCTGTTTTTTTGTTGAAAATAGTACTACGGTAGAAGGATTCAGGACTTGAGTCCTGGACTTTAAAAATATATTGGACTTGCCAAAAATAAAAAAATTTATGAATTTTGAATTTTGGCTTTATTTTTTGCAACCTTTTTATAATTTTAAGTGTATTAACATATAGGTTAGTGAAAGGGAAGAGGATAATGGATATTTGGATTAGCTTGATACGTCGCTGCAAAAACAATGATAAAGAAGCACTCAACAGCCTTCTTAGTCATCATGAAGCTTACCTATATAAAGTTTGTTATTTTTATAGTCAAAATCAGGAAACTGCTCTCGATATAATGCAAGAGGTTTTTTTGAAAATTTACCGATCAATTCACACCTTTGATGAAAACCGTCCTCTTCTACCCTGGCTAAAGAAAATAGCTGTAAATACATGTTTAAATTTTCAACGAGATAATAAAAAATATAATCTGCTTTCATTAGACTTAGAGTCAAGTGAAGGTTTCTGCCTAAGAGATACTATCGTATCTCAAATGGATGTGGAAGGAGAAGTAATAAGACTTAGTAATCAAGAGTTAATTGGGAAATGTATTGGGGCATTACCCCCCAATTATCGGATAGCCCTAACCCTTAAATATATTGAAGACATGAGTTATGAGGAAATTGCTGCCGTTTTAGAACAACCCTTAGGAACTGTAAAAAGCAATATTTTCAGGGCTAGAAATCTCTTGAAAAATACCCTGCAAGACTATAACTTACTGGAGGTTTAGCATATGTGCAGATTAAACCAAGAAATGCTTCAGTTGTATATTGATAGTGAGCTAAACTCCTTAGAGAAGCTTCTACTTGAAGAACATCTTAAAGACTGTGCCTCTTGCAGGAAAGAGCTTAATAGGCTAAAAATATTGGATTGGGATTTTAACAGCATAGCAGAAAAGATTGATATTCCAGCCCTATCAGGTTTAAGGAAAACTACCTTAGACCAACATATAAAAGAATCCCAAGAAGGGAAAAGTGCTTTTGGTCTGAAGAATGTATATGAACTCCAGTATAATACATTAAAAAATAGCGTTAACTTCATTCAGCATATTCCAGGAAATAAGCTGATGGTTAGTTCCGGGAAAAAGTTGAGAAATAGGTTAAAATTTAGTTTCTTATCTAAAATCATAGGATTATAGGAAGGTTCTAACAATGAATATTCTATTAGGAATCTTAACTGCAATAATAGCCATAATTTTTATGCTTATAATACTTCTCTTATTTATTCCGATCAGCTACAAACTGCTGGTAGGATATAAGGAAAAGATGTACCTGCATACACAAATTGAAAGCGAAAAGCTGTACCAATTTAATATTAGATATAAGCAGGGTTCTATTAACTTTTCTCCAAGTATTTTAGGGTTCTCCTTTACTTTTGATACACAAAAGGAGAATAAAAAGGAAAAAACCTCTTCATCTAAAAAAAATAGTGCAAAAACAACCCATAGGTTCAGAGATATACTAGATAATAGTGATCTATTAAAGTCTGCTTTTCATACAGTCATCGCAATAATAAATATCGTCAAACCAAAAGAACTAGTCTTTAATGGATCCGTTGGTTTTGCAGATCCATATAATACTGGAATGTTACTAGGTATGGTGGCAGTTCTAGACAGCATGAATGAAGCCTTTATTATTAATGTTACTCCATTATGGGATGAAGAATATTTTGAAGGAGAAATCCATCTTGCTGGGAGATTTGTTTTGGCAATAATACTATTTAAGATAATAAAACTCCTTTTGAGTAGACCATCAATAAAATTTTGGAGATATTTAAGAAAAAATAAAATGCAAAATTCCTGCAACCTTAGTTCCTAATAATGTGTATTAATATATTGAAAAGATTACAAGGAGGTAATATTATGGATTTTACAGGAAACATCAACTCTTTATTTGAGAAACTTCAGTCTTTTTTCCGGACCGAAACAGTAGTAGGTAAGCCTATCCAAGTAGGCAATGTTACACTAGTTCCCATTATCAGTGTTTCTTTTGGTGCTGGCAGCGGCAGTGGAGTTGGTAAGGATAATCAAGGAAATGACGGCTCTGGCGGAGGTGCTGGTGCAGGTGGTAAAATTACACCTAGTGCTATCTTAGTTATCAAAAATGATGAGGTAAGTGTAATTCAACTTAATAGTAAGGGTGCCCTAGAAAAAATTGTCGACTTAGTACCGGAAATTGTTTCAAAAATCAATATTGATAAGAAAACTGAAAAAGCAGAAACCGAGTAGTTAGAAAAAGCAGGTAGTGGAACATCCACTACCTGCTTTTTCTATTAAATATCATCGATCAAAAACTCATGAACACCGACTTCTAAGCAGGAGAAAAACCCTGCTTTTGCCACCATTCTTCTTTCAACCCTTCATATATCTTTTCCAACATATTCAGATGAATTACTTCCCATTCAACTAGACGCTGATAAAAATTCTTCAATTCTTTAATTTCTGTAGTTTGTGCAGCATTTTTATAATAATCAATAGAAGCCTTTTCCATTTTTACACCAATGCCAAAAACAGATACATCTAAAGAGCCGCTCTCCGGATGTTGAGTTTTCTCTGTAAAAATTTGTGGTGAACTCTCTTCCGCTTCATATATCTCATCTAAAGAAAACTGTTTTTCATTAATAAGTTTACGGTAAATATGATAAAGCCATTCTCCATGCTTCACCTCTTCTTCAGCAAGGAACATAAATGCCTTTTTCGCCGATTCATCTTGGGCCGCTTCCGCAGCCAGAAGATAAAACTTTTCTCCCTCTTTTTCATTAAGCAAAGCATTTTTAATCAGCTCAATCTCTTTGACATTTTGATACATATCCTTTTAACCTCCTAAAGCTTTTTATATATTTTACCTTACTGTGGATAATGTTAAACTTTTTTTACGAATTATGCGCAATTTTAATTGTTTCTTTTATATTGGAGAACTAGTTGCTTCCAGTATTTACTTATAAAATATTATTTCAAGTTTCTCCCATACACAATCTATCTGTGTCCTTGAATAAAATAGTAGTGAGAAACTATTACACTAAAAGGAGTGAAATAGCACATGAAAAGAGATATGAAATTAGCTCGGGCTTATGTTCCCTATCAGCCCTATGTTAGATTATACCCGCTACAGGAGGCTTTGATGAAAGGAACTATCTTCCCTAATTTATATCAACCCTACGTCGGTAAAAAACTACATTAAGAGGAGGGATTAAAATGGATAGATATCATTGCACTATGATGAGACAGCTACAAGAGGTCTCATTTGCTTTAGTTGAATTAAACTTATATTTGGATAACTTCCCCACTAATCAGCAAGCTTTAGCTGATTTTAATAATCTCAGCCAAAAATATTTGGAACTTAAAACATTGTATGAAGCCCAATACGGACCTTTAGCAAACTTCGGTTATGCCCCTAGTCAATACCCCTGGCAATGGGTTTGCGAACCCTGGCCCTGGGAATAAGAGAAAGGAGGAATAAGATATGTGGATATATGAAAAAAAGCTGCAATATCCTGTAAATATACGTAATGGTGATTTAAGGATGGCAAAATGGTTAATTACCCAGTATGGCGGGCCGGACTTCTTAAAATAATAACTACTGTAATATTACCTAGAAATATGCCATCCATAACTATTTCTATTAAACATATATTAGCCGCACCATTTAATACAAAAAAATATATGTACAAATAAAGGGGGTGCCCTTTTAGACTACTCCCTCAAATATAAGAAAGGCATGAAATCCATGCCTTCTACTTTTTTGTTAATAAGTTTTTTGTATGTTTTTTTGCTAACAATTTCTTAAAATAATCCTCATCTTCTTTTGAATAATTATCTTCAAATCTTACTTGGTTTACTAAGGTTCTTAGATATTTTTTCATATCCTCAGACACCTCATTTCTTTTAAAAGCTCTAAGAAATCTTTTTCTAGGTGCCACAGATGAAAAGTACTTTCTCAGTAACATATTAGAAGTTTCTTTTATTTCATTACCTTCATCATGGGTAGATGTTAATGCATTATATAAATTTTGATACATTTCATTAGCTGTAGCGTCTTTTTCTGTTAAATTTTTAAATTTATGATAATAGTATTTGTTTGAGAGTACATAAAAAACAAAATTGTTTCTCAATCTTTCATTTTTCTTACTTTCTTCAAAGTATTTATTAAAAGTTATATTTTTATCAGATGTTAAATATCTTTTTCTTTTAATAACTTCTTTTTTAAATCTTGTAAAATTCATCTGTATCACCACCTTTTGATAAAATTTTTTCTTATATTCATTTTTTCTTATAATACTCCTCTTTAATTTCCTCTATACGCCAATAATTTGGACTGCTATTGTAAGATCGATACTCATTATACAATTCCTCTAGTTTACTAAAGTCAATATCTTCTAATATTCCAGAATTAATAATATCTTCTTTATCTTTATTATACATTCTACTTGCAAACATTTTAGATAAAACTAAATAAACTGGATCGGGAATAAAAACTTCAATACATTCAAAAGGCATGTTTAATTTATACATATTGTTAATAAAATCTTCTTTTGGAGGAAAACCTAATATACCTTCAACTCTATTGTTTATTTGATGTTCTCTTAGTAACTCAACTTCTTCTTTTTCTAGTACATCTAATATAATAACATCTATATCTTCTGTAACTCTATGATCTTTGAGTATCAATAATGCTGTGCCACCTAAAATGATAAATCCTAATTTATCTTTTCTTCCTTTTAACTGCAATTTTCTGTCTAAACTTGCTAAAATTCTTAGAGCAGCTTCCTTGCTTTCTATCATTATATTTTCCAACTCCTTAATTCTTTAAACCAAAGTTATAGAAAACGAAAAAAGATAAACACTTCTTTGTTTATATAATAATATATTAGTTATTTTTTTTCCACTTTACTTTATTCGCTTTCTTTTCTTTTCTAAATAATACTCTCTCTCTAATAAATTAATATATTGCAATTAAATACCAATTTTCAAACATTACAATAAATTTCAACCAAAAATAGTTGTTATGTATTTTTTATAAACTGTATTGTAGCTAAATTTACTTATTCAAAAAGAACATTTTAAAGCAAATATTATATAAAAAAATTGTTTTTTTAAAGGATTTTTATTTAACATGTAGAATAAAGTAATTAGTTATACAAATTTAGCGTCGTATAGACGCATTAGTGTCTCCTTATGGAGAAGTAATCGTATACTTTAGTTCTATAAATCGAGTACGGCTTATCCTTGTTTATTCTGTACTTCTTAGTGAAGCAAATTGTTTTTTGATAAGACTTGTGCATATTTTTCAATATAGTTGAACAAATCGTTTATCGTGTGATAAATCGAGGAGTGTTAAAAATGCTGTTTATACAGCACTTTTAACACTCCTTTTTTTGCGACTGGGGTACCCCCTTACATCAAAGCGGATTTTTATAAATGAGATATTATAGCCTTTTTTGTGTTAATAAATTAATCCTGCCTTAACAAAGATTTTAGGTTGTACTTTTGTAACAAAATCTTGCCTTAGAAAATATCTTGGTTGCAAAGGAGTGATTAGTAATGGATAAAAAACCTCCTGCAATAAATAATCGTTTAGCTATTACTATTCCTGATAAAACTTATGAACGAGTAGTCTCCATGCTCATAAATATGGCTTCAACTAGGCAAGATAAAGTTAATAAGTATAAATCGAAAACTTCGAGAGGTGTAAAGGGGCATGTATGAATACATTCCCAATCATGTGGCAGGTAGAAAACTGGAGAGATACCATAATCCAAAGGAAACACTTGAAATGGAGTTCTTGGACTTAGGTGGGTATATAAGAGTATCAACTCCAAAGCAAACACAAATGACCAGTATAGAAAATCAAAAGCGTTATCTATACGAATGGGCAGAGTTAAACAAATATAATCTAACTAAATGTTATGTAGATATTAAATCGGGAGAGTATACATATCTTCGAAATGAATTAAAAGAGCTACTTGAAGATGTTCGTAATGGAGTGATACGGGGTGTTCTAGTAAAGGAGATTTCTAGAACAAGCAGAGACGTTATGGATATGTTGGAGTTAAAACGCAAAATAACCCATTACGGAGGTTTCATAATATCTCTGAAAGAAGCATACGACTCACGTAAAGATGATGATGAGTTTTTGCTAATCATTTACTCCGGACTTGCTCAAAAAGAGAGAAAAACTACTGCGTCCCGCGTTAAAGTTACACAGATTATTAAAGCAAAAGATGGGAAAACAAATGTTCCTTTGCCTGCTTTTGGTTACAAATTAAGTGATGATAAGCAGACTCTGGTTATAAATGAAGAGACTGCACCCACTTTACACTTTATCTTCGAAAAATACATCGAAGGATGGGGGCAATTAAAGTTAGCTAAATACTTAAACAAAACAGGAATTAAGTCTCGACGAGGATTTAATTGGAGTAGCAACGCAATAAAGACTGTACTTAGCAACCCAATTTATATAGGAACTACTATTTATAATGCAACAACGCTATTACGGAGTCCAGACGGGACCCAAAATAGAGTTATTCGACCATTTGAAGAATGGATTGTGCGCGAGAATACACATGAACCATTGATTACAATTGAAGATTTTAATAAAGTTCAGCATATTATGAACGAGAAGAAAGAGAAGGACTCTAAAGAGTGGTCATGTGACCGCAAGTACCTAGCGACAGGAATATTGTTTTGTTCAACATGTTACGGGAAAATTTTCGGCTCTCGATATCCAAAAAAATCGAAGGGGAAAAAAACTAACGATTTTTGTTACCGCTATCGTTGTGACGGTCGAAATGGTAAATGCATTAGCCCAATGAAATATTGGGATATGGAACGTGTAGACCATATGATACTTGACATTTTTAGGTCTCTATTTGAAGATAGCGAAAGACTAACCAAAGCACTTAAAAACCAAATACACACAACTGATGAGGATTTGTTAATAGCCGAGGAAAGGACTAGTATAAAACTTCGGTTAGAGGAGTTAGAAAAAGCCGTGAATAGACAGTATACTGCATATGAAGCTGAGGCACTAGAGTTGCATGAATACAAAGACAGATTAGCTGAACTAAGAGAGGAAAAACAGAGGTTAATAAATAGGCTAGATAAGATAACCGAAAGGCTAAACAAAGTTGACACCCTTAATGAACGACTAAACCGTGTTTTTATGCAAGTTAGAGATAAATTGGACAACATTCATGACCTAACTTATGAAGAAAAAATATCTCTATTAAACGCTACTTTCGAAAAAATTTTTATTAACTCTGATTACTCAATTAAAGAAATAGTTTTCAAAACATAATAAAAAATTTCTCTTTAAGTATTGTCCAAGATTTGTATTTTTTACTGTTTAACAGCACGGACCCATGCACCTTATTTGTTTCATTCGGCCATTCAACGTTTCTCTTGGTTTGAATTTTTACAGTTTATTTTTTTTAAAATTTTTAGAATCGACTGTCTTTAGTATGTGGTAAAAGTTTTGGTAAATAAGAGCGTAAGGGAGGTATCATTGTGTCAAATCTCACTGATTTAATTTATAAGCAAATAATAGATAATACGTGCAACATAAAATTAGGGGAAGTATTACTAAAAGAATTAAATGATTTTTGGGAGAAGACAAAAAATGGAGATATTTAATTTACTTGAAGAGTATAAGATATGTAAAGTCATTGTTAATATCTACCCTTTAACTTCTGAACAAAGTCTTCAGTTACCAATCATATTTGAAAAAGATGAATAGAAAGTGAAGGTTTTCCTAACAATATTAGAAAAAATTAGGAGCCCTCCATGAAAATAAATAAAATTTCTTATTGTAATGCCGAAGAAAATGAACAATTTAATATAGAAAGATGGCTGAACCATGTCGTTGAAAAAACAATATTAGAAGAATTACAGTGTTCAGACCATGTTCGGATTTTGCTAAAAACATCTAAATTCATGGATGAACAGTAAAAAAAAGTTAACCCTTGATATTGATTATTTGAAAAAGGGGGCTCATAAAATCATGCAGCAAAAAATATGTGTTATTTATGCCCGAGTTAGCACTCAATTGCAGAATATTGAATTTCAAGTCTCATCTGGTAAAAGAATCGCTAATACATTGGCTTATGATGAACAAGACATTGTTATTTTAGCTGATGATGGAATTAGCTCATTATCAAAAAAAGCTGAGGAAAGAGATGCCCTTTCCCAATTACATAAGTTGATAAAAATGGATAGGGTTGCAGTTTTAATTGTATTTGATCGTGATCGTCTGGCTAGACATATGTTTGAATATCTCATTCTTGTGGAGGATATCATAAAAAACAATGTTGAAGTTATATTTTCTAATCCTTGTGTAGAAAAATTTAGTAAAGTTTTGTCAAGAGAGGCAGAATTAGGGCTTGACGCAGAGGTTGATGGAAAAAGAATTGCTGCTAGGAATAGAGAGGTTAGAAAATACTATCCTTCCGCTCCTTATGGTTATCTGAAAATTGGAAAGAAAGGTGAAACAAGATATGTGTTTGCTGAACATATAGCAATCGTCCGAACACTCTTCGATGATTTCAAGTTTAATAACTCAAAAAAAGACTTTCAAATTTTCAAAAAGAAATGGCAAAAAAAGATAAAAGGTAACATAGAGAAAATTCTTACTAATCCTTTTTATTCCGCTCACGTTGGTACAGAGTTTGAAAAAGTACATCATATTGAGCCGATAGTTGATATTAATCTAATTAAAGAAAACATCGAAAAAATTAATATTCAATGGGGCTACGGACTAAAGAAACCAGTTTTAAATGATTTCTTTTTCAAGCAATTACAAATACCAATAATATGTGGAATATGTAAAAAAAGCTTAGTATCTCAGACTTCTAAATCAAACATTCATTATAAATGCCCCGAACATAAAAAGATTAAGATTTCCCAGATTAGACTTAATGAATTAGTTTTGGATAATTTGAAATATAGTATAAAAACGATAGACCCTGATGTAATACGTCAAAAGAGTATAGCTCAAATAAATACATTTATTTCAAAGCTTGAAAAGGAAAAAAGAGAATTTCAAATCAAACTGACGGAGGTATCCCTATCAAATCAAAGACTTAGAAATAATCATGATAAATTGAAGCTCGCTTTAACAAGCTTTATAAACATTAAAAACATTTATGAGGAAATTAATGATAAATTAGAAAAACTCAAAGATTTAAAAGTTGCAATTAATGAATTTACTTCTGATGTAATTCGCAATGCTAACAAGAGTATTCTATCTTACTCTATTGATACTCTTAGAGCACTAATAATTTCAATTGAAGTTGGACAAGTTGACGTAAGAATACTTAATAGAGTTGGCTTCTTCAACTCGGATAATTACAATACTGAGGTGATGTACTATGAATGATAACTGCTTGTTAAAGTGTGCATCTTATATTAGATATTCCAGTTCAAAACAATCAGATGGTTTATCAGTGGAATATCAGTCAGCTGCCAATAAAAAAACAATTGAAAAAATTGGTGGAATTTTCATAGGAGAATATATTGATAGAGCAACCAGTGGCTTTTATAAAAATATCTCAAAACGTGAAGGTATGCAAAATCTACTACAAATTATTAGAGATGGTAAAGCAAATTGTGTTGTGTTTAACGATGAAAGTAGATTAACAAGGGGTATTTTAGATGTGTATCGAGAGCTAATTGTCCCTATATTTCAAACTAATCCAAATACTAAATTTTATAGGAGTAATGACTCGAAGGAATGGGACCTGGAAGATGTTAATAATAAGCGCAATCTAATTGATGCATGTAAAGAATCCGAGAAAAAAAGAGCATATGCTAAACAAGGTCAGGAAAATATGATACATGCAAATAGGCGCCCAGGTAGTAGGCTACCCCTGGGTATAAAAGCAATTACAGAAGACTCTATAGTTGCTGATGATAATATTGCGATAGTATTATTTATTTTTGAATTAGCCTCTTGGGGTCATTCGGAACAAAGTATTGCTGATATATTAAGCTCAATGAAAATTATGCCATTGATGTCTGACAGTCATAGAGAATTATATATGGCTAGTAAAAATTGGAGCCATACTACTATCCATTATATCTTAAATAATCCAATATACATTGGTAAAGGGGTTTGGTATAGAAGGAAAAGTAGAACTAATAGTTCCCCAGGTCCAGAAGATCAATTGCAATTTTTTGCAGATTTTCCTCCTGTTATTCCTTTGGAATTATGGAATTTAGTACAAGCTGAATTTGATCGGAAAAGAATGTTTACAACTGATAATGTAAATATAGAAAAGAAAAATAAACTTAGAATGAATACACAATTTAAACTTTCTGGAATAGTACAGTGTGCTAGGTGTAGGATTAAATTACTTGCAAAAAATAGCTTGAAAAAGGGAACCCAAAACCTGTATACCCGCAAAGGGGAACCGTTATTGTACTATTATTGCCCCAAGTGCGATACTCGAATAGAATCCACAAACCTTGATAAAATTGTAATTCAACAAGTACAAAAAGCCCTACAAAATGGAATAAATGCTGATACTATTTCAGAAAAACTGCAAAAATGGCTAAGTGTCTTAGAAAAAAAAATTAATACTAAAATAAATGAATTAGAAGCTGAAAAGTACTCCTTTAGTATTAATCCACCTTTCATAAAGTCTTTGACTAATAATGAGTTTGATGCATATCGTGAATTATGCAAAATTAATATGGAACACCTTAAAGCAGAAATTAAAGAATTAGAATACTATAGGGATGCTAGTAAAAATATGTTGTCATCCGGTTCAATTGAAGTAATAGCTAGTCGTATTGTTAATACAAACCTTGAAGTCCTCAATATTTTCGAACTTAGACATATACTATTTTCAAGCATAAAATCTATTACAGTAAAAAAAGGTACAAAAAATGAACCTATTATTAATGAAATAGAGCTCCATGGCATTCCGATACCATATCATAAACTGGCTGAAAATATTTAGACGTTAGAATCAATATAAAAGCACGTGAACCCTTTCAGGCTCTCTTGTGTTTTTATAAGTTAAATTAATATTATAAGTACATATTTTGTGTCTTATGGTAGTTACACCTTCCTCTTTTCAATTTATTATTATTGAGTTATTTATAATTACAGTTTTGCCGTAATTGAAAATTGCTTATTGACTTGCTTGCTCATTAAATAAACATAATTCTTCGTTTATTTTAATTATGATTAGTACCATGATTTTTAGTAGTTCAATATAATCCTTTTTATGATCTTCTTCTCGTAAAGAATGCGTTCCATGTATGTATTTGTTTCTCAAATCATGACCGTTAGAAAATTCAGCTTTATTTAAAATATAATTAATGTAAGATTGTTCTGGTTTAGAAAACAACGAAGCCTCATAATAAAGCTCATCAGAGTCCACCATGCTATTTAATATGCTTTGATAACGATCCAGATATTTCAAACAGCTAACTTGATTGTTATATAAATCTTTCAGAATACTAACTTTTTTCAAGTTGAGTGTTAGAATTCCATCGCCATCAATGTTTATACAACCATGCTGTGACAACCATTCAATTTGAGGCCTATGATACTCTATAAAATCAGCTAAATACATTGTCTCGTTTTTAAGAAGAGAAAAGAAGTTCTCATAACGGCTTCGCGTCTTTTCCGTATAAGCCAGTCCAGATTGATCGGAGAATAGTAGATTCATACTACCTTTGCATACATCATTTTTAGGATAGATATACTTCGCTTGGAATAAGCTTGGAACATTCTCCAATTTTACATGTCCGGATGACATTTCAAACAATTCTCTATCTATGCTGCCTTCTGTTACAAACATTGAAAACTGTTTCAGAACACTATCGATTTCCGAAGCAAGTAATTTGCATTTTTCCAGATCAGTTGTTCCATCGGAAGGAGTTACAAAGGTAAATCCATCCGCTTGGAATTCATCAGTAAGATAAGATTCAAAAAACCATTTAAATAGAGATTCTAATTTAATATTAAGATTAGAAAGCTCCTGATAATAGCCCATCATCTGTAAACCGAATGACATATGACTTATATTATACTGTATCCCTGTTTCATAATTCTTTTTCCCTTTGACACCCAAAAAGCGTTCAAATACACCTAATTGCGCTGGTTGAGATATGAATTGGCTTCTAAAAAATCTATCTACATACTCGAAAAGATATATGAAGTTATTCAATAAAGTCGGATAGTCTTGATTTTCTTCTATCCATTTTGAACTGTAAGATATAGAAAATTCATGGCTGTCAGTACCAGTATATAATATTTCTTCATCTTGTGTTTTGGAAAAGCTAACTGCTACCCCATATGCAAATCCGCTATTTTCCGAAAAATGCGATTCCGTATGAGCTTCATATTTTTTTCGAGCTTCTAGTCTTATCTTATCATGAAGAGGTAACTCTGATGTGCTTTGCGATCCTGCTATTAGTGCAAGATAGTTTGGATTGGCTTCTTCTGATCTGATATAATCCAAAATAATCTTTTCTTTTAGTTCACCAGACAGTTCTTTGGGAAACCAGAGTGTGTGTTTGGATTCCTTACTTACCTCTAGGAATTGAGACATCAATAGCTCTGCACTATCACATGATTTTAATATATGATTTGCTATTACTTGTCCATAATAGTAAACAATATCTTTTTGTTTTAACAGTGGGAATAAATAAAAATCTGGCTGCTCAATTGCTATTGTGAAAACATCTTCAGAAACGCGCTCATAAACTTTAAATCGGCCGATAAGAAACCAGAAATCATCTACATATTCTATATCAACTTCTCCTAGCCTTTGCAAAAAGTTGGCATCATTAAGGCTAGAAAAAAAGATGGCAATGATTTGATCAAATTTATTTGTTACGCTTTTATAATATTCAAAATCAGCATCTGTCCATCTGTTGAGGCGTAAATCGCTATTAAAAAATTGCTTGATATTGAATAACTCAATTACATGGTTAATATCTGAAAACTCATTCTCTGAGCAAATTGTTTGGAGAATCGTCTCAGCTTTATCTAGTGAGTGTCCACAGCTTAAATCTGCGGCATTATAAAATTTAACACCATCATAGCTTCGCTGCATAAGTATACCTCAACTTAAATGACGTTCTATGGATATGGACTCTTTCATTGTAGCCATAACACTTATCAAATCAACTTCCCGTTATTGCTAAAACATTTAGTTATATGAAGTTCCGATTATTAGCCTTACCAGCAGTTAATTTCTTCCTTGTTATAGACATAATGGAAAATTCAAAACTTCACTTTAAATTAAGATTGTATGAATAATAAGTAATATCTTATCAAGGACGACATGTATGGCAATTAACGCTCTCGTAGATAAAAAAATTGGCGTTCATTCTAAAAACAAGATAATGGTCATGCTGTCAAAAAATGTTCCCAAAAATCTGTTGTAATTAGCTATCATTATTTATTTCCGCAATCAACTTCAAGGTAAGCATAGTATCAGGGTGATTCTTACCGAATGTGCTTTTTTGAATATCAAGAGCCTTATTAAGCCATGATAGTTTTTCATCCTCTTCGCCTTTATTTATATACGTTTTTGATATAAGAATAATTGTATCAACGGTGTATCTATGTGTTGGTATTTTTTCATTCCTAATTTTATATGCTCTTTCAAAGAATTCACGAGCTATTTTGTTTTTTTGCTGTTCCAAATATACTTTCCCAATATTGTGAAGCGTTTGGGCGACATCGGTATCATTTTCTCCGAACTTCTCAACCCGTATGGTAAGCAATTCATCCATTAGTTCTAATGCTTCACTATATTTTTGTTCTTTGATTTTTATAGCTGCAAAAGTTCCCAAATTTCGCAAGGCGTCCCTCGAGTGTGATTCATTATTCTCAATGTAAATTCGCCTAGCAGTTTCACAAGTCTTATAAGCATTATGTATATCATTTAAATTTGCATAAGCAAGGGCTATATTCGCATAAATCCTTGCAGTTGAACGATGCCATTGTCCCAATGTACGGCTCTTTATTGCCAGCGCTTTTTTGTAATAATTAATTGCAAGTATATAGCTTTTTTGCATGTCGCAGAACAATGCATAATTATTGAAAAATATCGCCGCTTTAGCACGACACTCAATGTCATTTTCATTTTCCTCAAAGAACAAAAGGGCCTTTTCAAAGTATAGCTTTGCATTCCCAAAATAATCATGGGAGGGCACACTTTGCCCCCATCTAAAATACATTAGTCCCATATTGGCATAACATTGATTTGTTTCAAGCTGTAACACAAGAGAAGTATAAGTATTAGCATTTTTTTCATAAATATTTTTCGCCTGAATGTAGTTATATTCTGCCTTTGGCCATTCTTTCATCTCTTCATGAGCAAGACCAAGATAGTTATAACAGAGGGCTAGATTTCTAGCATCTTTATTCTTGCGAAAAATATCTAGCAACGGAACGAGAATCTCTATTGCTTTCAGGTTCTCATCTTGCCATATGTGCCAATATCCAAGTGACAGTTTCATTTTACATGCAATTAAAATATCTAAATTCTTATTCAAAAGAGCGTTATTACACCACTCTATTGCTTTAGCATAATCGCCTTCGTTAGCAAAGTGTTCTGCAGAAATATAATCGATTGGATATTCATCTTCATCGTTCCATCTAAGGGATTTCGGTAAGGCTGCATTTGAAAATTCAGAGTAGCTTTCGCTATATTCCCATCTCCCACGTTTCGTTCCTAAAAACGCACTTAAACGAACACCTTTTGTTGAAGAAATCTCGCCGATATAGAATCCGGCTTCTATGTTTGGTTCTTTCTTAAAGCAACCAGTAGTTATTTGAGCTAATTCATAAGTATTATTCTCAAGCATATCGTGAAAATCACCGCAGAGCCATAAGGCAGGAACTTCAAATTTATTTATTATATCTTTTATCACAGTTATTTCGCTTATTGAAAAAACTTCCATAGGATGGTGTGCTAAAAATATAAAAGGCTTTCCTTTGTTTAGTTCCTTGACTTTAGATAGTGCTTTGTGCAAATCTACTGTACCAATTACAAGGTTTCCGCGCTCTCCTTTTTGACCACAGGCTATAGATGAGTTGAGATAAATTATACTGTAATCAATATAATTTTGATATCTATGAATTAACCCCTCATTGAAATGCGCCCATATTTGATTGTTCAAAAGTGCTGCACATTTCTCAAAAAACGAGAAACGGCTTTTCAAATAAGCATTGGAAGATGCGAGAAAGTTTCCATTATAGTTTCTAATTGAATCTGTGAGTTTTTTGGCATCTTCGCTGTTGGGATCATCCATATTTCCGCAATCTAAGTCATGATTACCTGGAACAATATGAATATGGCTATCATCAGTTACCCCAACACTATTAGCAATATGCCGCAAAAAGTCAACTGCATTTTTAGCAACTTCATCAATATTCTGGTCTCTTTGATTTCTTGCATGGCGAAAATCGCCTGTAAAAAAAACTTCATCGACTTTAATATTATTCTTTTTTACATATCTTTCAAAATCATCGCGAAGCAGCAAAGTCTGAATTCCATCATTGATTTGATCGTAATGAATATCTGATATATGAAGCCATTTCATTTTAGTTCTCCCACTGTTTTCGTCATTTCATAATTTGATTGCGTACCCCATTTTATCCTTCGAGATATGGCGTCCCTCTAAACTTCCCATTATTGCTATAACCTAAAGCATTCCGACTATTATCAACTTCTAGTTTTAGACATTTGTGAACCTTCCAAAAGTAAAAAAACCACCTCCCACTTTTTCAGGTAAGGTAGCTTTAAATTTTTAGAAAATAAATATTTATTGTTGTATTATAATTCAACAAATACTTTATCAATCCTTTGGTGAAAAAGCACTAAACATGTCGAAAGATTAAGAAGTGTTAGTGTTTTTGAGAGCACCCAACCATAATTGATTTATCTACTTCTTTCTAATTACTGTCAACCACAAAGGTTTTTAAGGCATTGGCCCTAATCCTTAATTAATTCAATTATTATCTAAGTATAGAGAAAGCCCCTCTCACTACTGAATGCAATACCGCATTTCATATTAGTATTTGTCTATAATACCGCATTTAGAGATTTTATCATACTTAATATATAATCGATTTTTTCAAAAGCCCATATATAAAGGGCTTTTGAGCATATAATAGCGGTAAAGTATACGTCTAGGGATCCCTAGACGTATACTTTACCGCTATTATCTCTGGTTAGACGAATATTAAACCGCTGTTGTTATGCTGAAATTTCATATAAATTTACCCCATACACATAGTACCCTTTCTAGGGGTATCTTTAAGATTTAAATAGAAGTAAACGTTACTGCTCACGTGGAAGCACTTGATGCGAGATTATTTAAAGCAAACGATGGGAAATTATGCCGATATCAGCATTATTTCCCTTATGCCGATATTTTTTAAATGCCGACTTTTTGATATTTGCCGTAAAAATACGTTATCTTTACGGCAAATATCGGCATTATTATTTCAGCCCACTCAGTCTTCTTAATGTTTCGTCATCATCTGCATATTTAAATGTAACATCATCCTTGAAAACGGAATCTCCATTTTCCGCAAGCTTTCTTTGCGCCTGACGCTTCATTTCATCTGTTGCCCTTGCATAGATTCTTGTTGTTTCCTCATTTGAGTGACCAAGCCATTCTGATACCAATGGCAATGGTACTCCTGCCATATATAAGTGCATAGCACGCGTTCTTCTCCAAAGATGTGGATGTAGATGAGGAATATCGTCTTTTATCGGCTTTAACTTTTCCTCATAAGCTTTCATAAATCTCTGGACATTGTCGGCAGACATCTGTGTTTTGATTTCATTTCTGACTGTATAAAACATCAGAGCGTCTAGTTCGTCTTTCATATTTGGATGGTATATGATGCAGTATTCATTAAAATATGGCACGATATCAGCTGATAAGGGCGTACACCGGTGTTTGTTACCTTTTCCAAATATA
>LADT01000046.1 GCA_000961765.1 Clostridiaceae bacterium BRH_c20a
CCCTTTAAAGAATTGGGAAGGAATTTAATCAAGCTTTCCTCTGATAAAAGGATATTATTAATATGCAATTCTGGTTTTACAGCGGCTCAGTCTCTATCCCTACTAAAATCAATTGGTTTAAAAACATATATATTGGAGAGTGGCATAAACGGCTATTTAGAAGAAGGCAGAAATGCCCGAAATAATATCTTGAGAATTGCATAAGTTCATAAATTTTTCACACATTACTCTAAAAAATATCAATAATATTTGCTAAATTTATAAGGGATCACATTCGTGATTCCTTATTTTTATACATATTTACTACTTAGTGTAGTAAATTTTGCGGAGGGGAAAGAATGAGCATAATCAAAAAGGTTTTATTGGTACTATTGTTTGCAGCCCTACTATTTCCAAATGCTGTAGTTGCTGGGGAAGGCATGGAATTAAAGAATTTCTCTGTTGATATTTGGCCTGAATATGATGACCCGAGAGTTCTTGTTATCTATCAAGGAACATTTGTTAATGCAGGAAATTCAGATTTTTCCGGCTATGTTAAATTTAACATTCCTAAGTTTGAAATCCCC
Organism: Clostridiaceae bacterium BRH_c20a; assembly: GCA_000961765.1. Taxonomy (GTDB): domain Bacteria; phylum Bacillota; class Peptococcia; order Peptococcales; family BICA1-8; genus BICA1-8. The sequence goes on from LADT01000046.1 coordinate 567, forward strand.
AAAGAGGGTCAAATTAGCATGGCTTGTGAAATTGTAAACGGCGGCAATCACTCTTGTCAGCCTTACAATCTAGAGGATAAGGGTGATTATGTTGAATTAAGCTGGAAGACAACAAGAGTAATTAAGCCGGGGCAGGAGTACCCAGTATTTTTGGAATTTTATTATCTTCCTTTTACCAGTGACCCTCAAAAGAGTTTCAATTACGGTTTTATTTCAGATTATGATATTCAAGCTCTAACAGTCAATATAAAACAGCCGTTAAGGGCTGAAGATTTTAAGGTTACCCCACAACCCCTTACAACCTATTGCATATTATGGTAACCTCAAGGTATTACCTATAATTACATATATATCATCTGCAGGCAGGCTTATTATTGCCACAGGTATTTGTGAACCATGCTACGGAACAGAATTCATTTTAGAAAACAAAGAACTTGTCTGTCAGACCTGTTTCACACGGTGGCGTAATACAGATTTATTTGGGTTGAGTGGGGGATGTGTAAAATATCCACCAGAAGAGTTGATGTATTCTTTAGAAGGTGGCTCCATAGTAGTTCCCCAAGATGTTTTAAGCCAATGGAAACCTAGAATTTTTCAGGATGAGATGTCAAATACCTAATGGTAACATAATTTTCACTTTTTGATTACAAAAAATACACATTAATAAGTTATAGTATTTACATAAAGGAAACTAAACTTTTTTCTCAAACGTTTCATATACCTCTTTACAAAGCAGGGTAAAATATACTCTGCTTTCTTTTTATTCAAAATACAAAGGAGGAAAATGATGAAAATCTCTAAAACTATTGATCTTACTGGAGAACTATGTCCAATTAATTTTATTAAAGCTAAGATTGCATTAGAGGATTTAAAGAAGCAAGAAATTCTAGAAATATATCTTGATGACGGCATACCAATAAAAAATGTTCCACGAAGCTTAGAACTTGATGGACATATAGTATTAGATATTGAGAAGGTAGATGAGGCGTATCGAGTATTAGTCCAGAAGGAGGGTCTAAATGTCTAAATTCAGCAATGAGCAAATTGAGCGCTATAGTAGAAATATGGTGTTAAATGAAATAGGGATAACTGGGCAACGAAAGATTAATAAAGCAAAGGTTTTAGTAATTGGAGCAGGAGGCCTAGGTGCTCCCGTGCTAATGTATTTAGCTGCCGCAGGTGTGGGTAATATTGGAATAATTGATGGTGATAAAATTGAATTGTCAAATCTACAAAGACAAACTATACATAGAACAGAAAATATAGGAATGCCAAAGGTACAATCGGCAAAAAAATTTATTGAAAGATTAAATAACGATGTAGAAGTGACTACATATGAACTTTTTATCAATAATGATAATTGCCAGCAAATCATTAGTAAATATGACTTAATTATTGACGGAGTAGATAATTTCGAGAGCAGGTATTTAGTTAATGATACTTGTGTCAATTTGAAAAAACCTTTGGTTGAAGCAGGCATTATTGGATTTATGGGGATGGCAACACTTATCCTACCTGAAGGACCTTGCTATAGATGCTTATATCCTGAAATGCCAGACAGAGCTCCAACCTGTAGCCAGGCAGGTGTCCTAGGGGCAACTGCGGGAATAATAGGGAGCATCCAAGCTAGCGAAGCCATAAAGTATATAGTGGGGATAGAGGAGAACTTGAATGGAAGGGTTATCTTTTGGGATGGTTTAACAAGTACAATCCATGAAATAAAATTGCAAAAAAATAAAGATTGTATTTCGTGTGGACCGAAAAAAGGAAAAAGATAAGATTGTGATTAAATGATAACGATTTCATCATAAAATATTCATAGCTTTTAATCAATTTTTACACATCTCTATAACACTTTTATAATCTTTTAACTTTATAATACAACTAACCTAAATAAAAGTGCTAGGAGGATATACACATGAAAAACAATATGATGAAAATAACGGAACAATTTTTTGAAAATATTCCAAGTGATAAGTATGGGATTGATTTAATGGAATTTGAAATGCTAATGATTTCTGGTGAAATAAATGAATACTTTTTACTAGATGTAAGAGAACATGACGATTTTCAAAAGGAAAGAATACCGGGTTTTGTAAATATACCATACTCCGAGCTATCAATGAAAATTGATGAAATACCAACTGGAGAGAAAGTTATAATTATTAGTAAAAAGGGTCTAATAGCTGCACAAATTTCATCTCTTCTAAATGCCTGTGGTTATAGAACATGGACTTTAAGGGAAGGGATTGAAGGCTATATAGATATAGGCGGTAATGTGGGGGGGGAAATCTTAATATAAGCGCATAACATATAAAAGGACCAATGGTGGTCCTTTTATATGTTATGCTTGCCCATGTTTTAGAAGGTATTTGTTTCTGCAATCCCAGCTACAAAAATAATACTCTTGCTCATTATTAACTATAATATAAGCTTTACTTTTATCAATTTCTCTATTGCATTCAAAATCCTTGACAAAAATCTTTTCAATTGTGGGTGTTTTTGTTGCTTCTAATGCTTCAGAGTGTTTATCCCTTGAATCTGTATTTATGTTATTTTGAAATAGACCAATAAGACTTTTAAAGATAAAAAAGAGAAATAAAAAATGGATTAGATAAATCACTAACTCCATGTTATCCTGAGGATGGTAGGAATGTGCTAGATGTTTTAGTTAAAAGTGATGAAGCTTTATTATCCGCAAAAAGGTTAGGTAAAAATAGATGTAAATTATGTAGTTAAGGTTGCGTATTCCGAGTTGGAATGGCAACCTTATTATTTTGGCCTTAAAGAAAGTAAAAATTTCAGGTGGCATAAGTGCAACTAAGGCGTTCGCCATCGAAAGCCAAGTTTTCTTTACTGTTTTTTCACAAATTGGACAAATATATATCATAATTACTTCAAATTTTTCGATTATTCTATACTAAATGCTAAAAGGGGGCTAAGTATCTGTGTCAAGGAAAGAAAATGTAATTGCCAAGTGTCCTTTATGTAAAAGCAAATTAATTGGAAGATTATCAACAAGAAACTATTATTGTCAAGATTGCAGTATCGAATTAATTTTTAATAAAGGGCTAATCGACGTATTCTATATTTATTCAGATGGAAATGTTAGACTGGTTGGAAAATTATAAAATTTAATTTTACGAGAGGGGGGTGGTGATTTTGTTAAATCCCAAGGTTCTATTAATGAGCAATGATAAAAAAAGTAAAAATGTTATATCTAAATCCTTGTTAGATCAACAATATGAGGTTTTAGAATGCCAAGATCTAAAGCATTTATCAAAAATTTTGGATAAGAAAGCATTTGACTTAATTATTATTGACCTTGATGAAGATTGTTTAAATGAATGGACTATTGCGCTAAATATTAGAAAAGCAACTGAAAAGCCGATAATTATTATTTCAAATGATATTGAAGAGTGTCAAAAATTATTAGGCTATCAGTTAGTAAACGATTTTGTAAAAAAGCCATACAGCATAGAGGAAGTATTATGTAGATTACAAGTGCAATTAAATACAAGTAAAAATATTTTTTGTATGGAACAAATAGTACTAGAAAATTTGGTTATTGATACCTCAATAAGAAAGGTATTAATTGACAACAGAGAAATTGACCTGACTGAGAAAGAATTTGAGTTACTAAAGTTTTTAGCATCTAATTCAGATAGAGTCATTACCCGGGAAGAATTAGTTCAAGAAATATGGAAAGAAAAATATAAAGGTAATCCCAGGACGATAGATACTCATATTAAAAAGTTAAGGAAAAAAATAGAGAAAAATTCTGGGAAGGCATATATATCAACGGTCTGGGGTTATGGATACAGAATGATAGTGTAAAACCTCTCGACCACCTTAGTAAGATTTTTATTATTAGCTGGATTATCTAGGGAATAAATTAATTAGCAATTGGAGGAGATACAGTATGAAAAAAAGTTTAGTCATAATTGGTGTTATATTATTAGTGATATTCTTAGCTGTGAGTCCGCTTATTGGTGTATATAATAACTTAATAACGGCTGAAGAAAATGTTGATGGTAAATGGGCCCAGATAGAAAATCAACTCCAGCGCAGATTAGATTTAATTCCCAATCTAGTAGAAACAGTAAAAGGTTATGCAGCCCATGAAAAGGAAACCTTTACCTTAGTAACTGAAGCCAGAGCTAAAGCGGCCGGCGCATCAAATGTAAAAGAACAAGCTGATGCAAATGGTGAACTAACTTCGGCTTTAAGTAGGCTAATGGTAATTGTAGAGCAATATCCTGAACTTAAGGCTAATGAGAATTTTATTAGACTTCAGGATGAACTAGCCGGGACAGAAAATAGAATTGCAATATCAAGAAAGGATTATAATGATTCTGTACAAGGCTTTAATACCTTAATAAAGCGATTTCCTAATAATATCATTGCGGGAATGCTGAATTTTATTGAGAAAGCATATTTTGAAGCAGAGGAAAGTGCTCAAAAAGCTCCCAAGGTAAGCTTTTAAGGGGGTTATAAAAAATGAAATTATCAAAAAAAATATTACTTCTCAGTTTATTACTGTTATTACTATTAAGTTCAACGCTCTGGGCCGCACCAGAGCTTCCTAATTATTCAGGGGACATTTTTGTTCAAGATTTTGCCCAAATAATTTCTTCTAAGATGGAATATAAGTTATTATCTGCAGCCAGGGAAATTGAGAAAAATACAGGCGCCCAAATTTCGATCGTAACTATAGATAGTTTGCAGGGGGCTGATATTGAGAGCTACAGTAATGAACTCTTCAGAAATTGGGGTATAGGGGATAAGGAAGAGGAAAATGGGATACTAATTTTAGTTGCTAAGGAAGAAGAAAAATTTAGAATTGAAGTAGGTTACGGGCTAGAAGGAAGAATAAATGATGCCAAAGCTGGTGACATTTTAAGAAATGCTACACCGTATTTCCAAAGTGGTGATTTTGATAGTGGCATAGCGGTAGCCTTCAATAGTTTAGCCAATGAAATCAGTAAAGAATATATAAATACTAACCCAGAGGGAACACAATCGGAAAGATCTGTTAATATTCCTTGGTGGGCGCAGTTATTAGGAATTGGACTTCTGATATACCTAGCAATTTTTCATCCTGATATTCTAATGCTCTTGATCTTTACTTTATCTAGAGGAAGCATAGGTGGATCTGGTGGCTCTAGAAGAGGAGGAGGAGGATCATCCGGTGGCGGAGGTGCCTCAGGAGGCTGGTAGTTATAATAAGAGTAGGAGGGGTAATGTGAAAAAGTTTTTATATGTGAGCATATTTATTGCATCTACAGTAGCTATGCTGATTGTAATGCACCCGGGTTTTTTCCAATTTTAACAAATGGCTTGGTTTCAAATAGTGTATTTTAAATTTCAACTATATTTTAATTGAAGTAATTAGGGGATGATTAAGAAGAATCATCCCCTATAATATTTCCACCATCGCCAAAGGCTTGGCCAAAAGGCATAAGTCATGCTACGTCGCTTTACACTCACAGAGTATAAGTCTCGCTACGTCGCTTTGCTCCTAGTCTCGCTTTACACTCACAGAGTATAAGTCTCGCTACGTCGCTTTGCTCCTAGTCTCGCTTTAGCGCAAGCCAAGTTTTCTTTATCGTTTAAATTGATTAAGTTCTAACTCGATTTGGTAGTGCTTGATAGTTGTTCTTTGAATTTTATCTTCTAATAAAGCAGTATTAATCTTTTGTTCAATTTTATTTAATTCTGAAATTTGCTGAGTTAATTCTTCAATCCTGGATTGAAGACGGATAATTTGATGATTTATCTGATAATCATCAAATTCATTGGAAAGATTAATGGGTTTTTGTTTCTTTAGTTTTTTAATATGCTCAGAAGTTTCATGTATTAATTTATTTGTCTCATTTCGTTGGTGATTAACTTTAGATAATAATGAATAATAGTCAGTTTTATTATCATCAAGAGTGTCTCCAAGAATAAGACTAGAAAACAATTCCTTCAAAGTTCCCATACTATCTCCTTCTCATGTTATGCTATTTGTCGATTAGCATTTCTTTGGTTTTTATCAGCCCTAATTTGTTCACGGCATTCTTTATAATCAGTTTCTAAGTCAACAATAGAGCTTTCCAGCACCCGTTCAATTTTTCTTGTTTTTAAATGAATATCATTAAATTCCTTGTAAATACCGACTTCTTTATGAGGGCTAGTTTCTTTAAAATCCTTTGTTGGTCTCGAAATAAGGTTAATAAATAAAAAGAAAATATTTTTAATTAGTTTCATTTTATTCCCCTCCATTTTCTACCTTAATACTACATGAATTTAGTGATAGTTTTTTTATAAAAGTTTGAAAGTTTTGTGTCCTTTCTAAATTATTGTTTTATAAATAATAGAATTGTGTATGAAATTATTAGAAAGGAAAGTGAGGTTGCATGAATAGTCATACTCACCATAGTGTTAATACCTCCCACAAAGGTCATAGCACCTTAAAGGGATAAGAAAAAGAAAAAAACAATATAAATAACTCAAGTCATAATCACCATGAGCACATGATAATAGAGTACAAAAAAAGGTTTTTTATAAGTATCATACTATACCTGTTTTAATACTTTCACCTATGATTCAAGAGATAATAGGTTTTAGGGTAAGTAGAAATTTTTGCTATCATTTATGGATAAATTTGTGAAACTTATTAAAGAATACCTAAAAAACATGAATTATTTTAATTAACAATCCCGCGGAAATATTATTAGCAAAGTGCATCCAACAAACAGAGTCTATGGACAAAATATTTGATTGCTTAACAATGTCCGATTTTAAATTAATGTTTGAGGAAGTAAGCAAAGAAAAGCAGATGCAGAAAAAGGATATAGAGCTTTCGGGGAAAATTTGATAACGAAAGTAAGAAAATAATAGGTGTAGTAGGGATTTTGCAGGATGTGACCAAAGAAAGAAAGTGTGGGTTAGATCAGAAGAGTCTAAAGGAAGTACTTTCGGCTTCTGTATTCCCATTATATAGGTTTAATTAGATGAAATAAAAAGTACAGCTATAGAAGGAAATTTCTTTTAGCTGTACTTTTTAATTTTAATAAAACATGATCGGCTTAACAGTGAAATTTTGGTGATTTATTTTTAATAAACATTATGCTATCCTAATACCATAAAAACCGATAAAAATGCTTGGTATTGAGGTGCTTGATGGATAATATTTTAGAGAAAAAATTGAACAAGGTAGAGCTAATAAAATTGAGAAAAGATGGGCTAGAACTTATTAAGGAGATTAATCAGTATGCTTCTCAAGGCTATAATTCAATATCAAAAGAAGAAATAGAACTTCTGAAATGGTTAGGTTTATATGAACAAAACTCTAAAGATGGTCATTTTTTGTTTCGTGTTCGCATACCTTCTGGAATTATGACTTCTGAGCAAGCTCGAGTCTTAGCACAGATTTCTAAAGAATATGGGCGTAATCAAGTTGAATTAACTACCAGACAATGTATTCAATTTCATTGGGTTAGGGTAGAAAATATGCCTAAAATATTAGAGCAGTTGGATAGTGTTGGATTATCTTCTTTTGAGGCCTGTGGTGACTGCCCAAGAAACATTACCGGAAATCCATTAGCAGGTATAGACCACCATGAATTATTCGATACTAGAAAAATTGTGGATGAGGTTGAGAAATATTTTATATTAAATAAAGAGTTTTCTAATCTGCCTAGGAAATTTAAGATTTCGATTTCTGCAAATATGTACAATAGTGGTTATGCAGAATTAAATGACTTGGCTTTTACTCCTGCCATTAAACATTTAGCTGATAAAAAAGTAATCGGATTTCACGTCTGGGTGGGCGGTGGACTATCCCATAGTCCTAAATTAGCAAAACGTTTAAACCTCTTTGTTACTCCTAAAAATGTTTTAAAAGTAGCTAAGGGTGTATGTACCATTTTCCGTGATTATGGCTATAGAACTTACCGTAGCAAGGCCCGACTGAAATATTTGGTAGAAGATTGGGGAATAGAGAGGTTTGAAAAAGTTCTAATTAATTTAATAGGGGAGACTCCAAAACTAGGCGAGGATAAGATATTAGGGTATGATCTAAAAACTTTTACTGGCATTTATCCACAGAAACAATCGGGTCTATACTATCTAGGGCTGACAATTCCAAACGGCCGAATGGCATCCTCGGAATTAAAAAAACTAGCTTCTATAGCTGATAGATTTGGAAATAGTACAATTAGATTAACAATATCAAAAGATGTTCTAATAACTCATGTAAGAAAAAATATGCTAAATGATTTATTTGAGCATGACGTTATAGAAAGATACCTTGAGCGGGCAAGTTTTAATAATTATGCTGTTAATTGCACCGGAAAGGAATTTTGTAGTAAGGCAATTGTAAGAACTAAGCCTTGGATGCAAGCCATTACTAGACATCTAGATGGCCAATTTCTGGACAAATTACCCATTAGGCTGCATATGAGTGGTTGTCCCAGCTCATGTGGTCAGACCCAAATAGCTGATATTGGCTTACAAGGCACTGTAATTAAAACAGAAAATGGTCCACGGGAAGCTTTTGAAATATTTATAGGTGGAAATTTGGGTCAAGAAGCAAGTCTAGCTCAAAGATTAGAAGGTAGGATCCCGGGGGAGTTTACTCCACTTTTAATAGAAAAGTTTATTAATTTATATTTTAGCTTAAGGAATAACTCCGAGTCCTTTTATCAATGTATTAAAAGAGTGGGGACAACTCCTTTTCAGAATAAACAAAATGAAGTTTTAGCTTTAGGTAACACTCAAATAAGTTCAAAAAATGATGAGATTAATAAAGTAATTTAGGCATTTATTAAAAAATAAATTACTAATAGACAAGAGGGTGATAACAACTATGCACTGTAGTTTGTGACACCCTCTTTTTCCATTAAAGGAAACTCTGTCAGTAACTACGTCAATACTTCCGTTGGTAGAACAATATATTTCAATAAATAAACTGGAATTAAATGAAATGATAATTTATTAAAATCTTCTCATAGATTTATCAAATATTATTTAAGAATTATACAAATTTAATATATAAGATTAGATTGTTACAAGATATAACTCAAAAAGAGTGGAGGAGAATATATTATGAAAAAAAATTGTTGGGAATATCAAAAATGTGGTAGAGAATATGGAGGTGAAAACGTAGCACAGTATGGTGTTTGTCCTGCGGCAATAGATAAAACATTTAACGGAATGAATGAAGGTGAAAATGCCGGGAGATATTGCTGGAAGGTTGCCGGAACATTTTGTGGTGGAGAAGTTCAGGGAACGTTTGCCCAAAAATTTAAAGATTGTTTAAAATGTAATTTTTTCAAAGAAGTAGCAAATAATGAAAAACTATGTCTTAAAATATAATAAAAGATAGTAGAATACCCTTGGAGTTGGAAGCTATGTAATATTCATGGCTTTTATTTTTTGACTATTTATATTTGTTCGCTTGTTTTTATATGAAGTTACATAAGTCAAATAAATATCATTAAAGTTCAAGAATTGTTCAAAATTAGGTCATATCTTTGACAAACATACCTACTATAATTTAGAAAAATAGCAATTCTTCTATTATTCCTCGGAGGTGATATTTACGAGTAGGTAAAAGGCAAATATTAGTTATGGAAGGTAAGATGTTTAATATTAGAAAAGCCGGAGGAGGAGAAAGGATGAAAAAAAAGATAGCTATATTAGTCGCAATTTTAGTTATAGCTTTTGTAGTTGCTGGTTGTAGTACGGCAGATGACAGCGGCCAACTCAAACCCAAAGCTTTAGAGCGCAAAAATGATGAAGGCGGGTTAGAGATGAATATAATATTTGCCAATCCATTAGGCCAGGGGAAAGATGGGTACTTAACCTTTGTGGTACAAATGGATAATCATTCATATAACCTTGATGAGTATGAGTTCAGTAAATATGCAGCTCTTATTGATGATAAAGGAAATGGCCCAAAAGGAAATCCTACTTGGGAGGTTACCGGCGGTGGTGGTCATCATGTGATAAATACTTTGCTTTTCCCTAACGATGGTTTTATAACTCCCGATACCGAATATATAAAATTAATAATTAAAGATTTTATTGATGTTCCGGAAAGAGAGTTTATCTGGGAAAAAGAATTTTTAGGTATAAAAAAGGAGTAGAAGAAGATGTCAGTATATATAATAGCATTTTTAGCTGGAATAATTTCTTTTATTTCACCATGTATCATACCAATGCTTTCAGTATATTTTTCCATGATAACAGGGCTATCTTTAAAAGAACTTCGCAATTTACCATCGGATAAAAATCTAAAGAAGTATGTCCTTGGAAACACTTTAATGTTCATTTTAGCATTTACAATCGTCTTTACCTTAGCAGGTGGGGCAGCAGGGCTAATGGCAGGATTTTTAACTAAGTATGGGAGATATTTCGAATTTGTAGGTGGTACTCTGGTAATAATTCTTGGACTTAATTTGGTTGGAATTATAAAATTAAGCTTCATAAATAGCTGCAATATGCCGGGAGATAAGGCTAAATTCGGTTCGGGGTATCTTTCATCATTTGTAGTTGGTATTATATTTGCTGTTGCTTGCTCCCATTGTATTGGTCCAGTACTTTATTCAATTTTGATTATGGCTGGTTCCCTCGGTTCTGTAACAAATGGAATGTTAGTAATGTTTTTATTCTCTATAGGTTTAGCAATACCTTATATAGTTGCTGGATTGTATATGGATAAAATCATTAAATTGATTCATAAAACCCATAAAGTTTCTAAAACACTTAATATTGTTACAGGAGCAATAATTATTGCCCTTGGTATCCTGATTTTAACTGGAAATTTTAATCTACTAACCACTTTTACAGCTAAGCTGATACCCTTTAAACTTCCAGTAGGTATGTAATAG
>LADT01000051.1 GCA_000961765.1 Clostridiaceae bacterium BRH_c20a
TACTGTGGGGGCAATTTATTGCGTCTGACATCTGCTTATATGTTGACTTTTGGGGTCGGACAATACTTAAGGGTCTAGCTTGAGCGTCTGACAATACTATGGGGACAATTTATTGCGTCTGACACTAGCTTTGAGATTTTTTTTCTGGGCCCTGAACCCTGGGCTCTGGGCACGATTTTATCAGACGCAAAATCTTCACCCAGAAGTACTGTCAGACGCAATATCTCAACCCCAAAGTAAAAGTAATTTTTCCTTTAATATTTGAATAAAAATTACTTAATACTCTGCAAAGTGAGGAGAAACCTATGGCAAATAGACTTTGGTATAATATGCATGACCTGGAAATTTTAGAGGAATTTCAGGTTGATGTAAAAATGGGATTAGATTCAAAAGAGGCTAAACGCAGGCTGGAGTTGGTGGGGTTTAATCAACTGCAGGAAAAAGAAAAAGCATCTCCAATTAAAATTCTATTAAATCAGTTTAAGGACTTCATGGTTATCGTACTTTTGGCAGCTACAATTATCTCGGGTTTTTTAGGAGAATATGCTGATGCTATTACCATAATGATTATCGTCATTCTTAATGCAATTTTAGGTTTTGTACAGGAATACCGGGCAGAGAAGTCCATGGACGCTTTGAAAAAATTAATAGCTCCAGAAGCTATGGTTATCAGAGATGGTATGGAAAAAAAGATACCAGCTCGGGAGTTGGTGCCGGGTGAACTGGTTTTATTAGAAACCGGTGATATAATTCCTGCCGATTTGCGCTTACTAGAAACAGTTCAAATGGAAATAGAAGAATCCTCTTTGACTGGGGAATCTGTTCCTGCTAAAAAAATAGCCGGTTCAATATTTGATAAGAATACCAGTTTAGGCGATAGGAAGAATATGGCCTATATGGGTACTACTGTTACCCGGGGAAAAGGAATGGGTATTGTTGTTGATACTGGGATGCAAACGGAAATGGGGCAGATAGCGGGACTAATTCAAAAAGTTACTGATGATCAAACTCCACTCCAAAGAAGACTTGAGCAACTAGGAAGATGGTTGGTAGTCTTTTGTCTTTTAATTGTTTTGGTAGTCGTTATTACCGGTATTCTCAGAGGTGAGCCCATTTACCAAATGTTTTTGGTGGGAGTCAGTTTGGCTGTGGCTGCTATACCTGAGGGACTTCCTGCTATTGTAACTATTGCCCTAGCAGTGGGAGTTCAAAAAATGCTTAAAAGAAGAGCAATTATCAGGAAGCTGCCTGCTGTAGAAACCTTGGGATGTGCCACAGTAATATGTTCTGATAAAACAGGCACACTTACCCAAAATGAAATGACAGTGCGCAGGATATTTATTAGTAATGAAACAATTCAAATAACAGGAGAAGGCTATGATCCTAAGGGAGAGGTGGTTATTTCTGGGGATAAATCCCGCATGATGAGAAATAAGGAATCATTGGATTTAGCTTTTAAAGTTTCCGCCTTGTGCAATAATTCAAAGCTAAGGAAAACTGAAACTGTTATAGCCGGAATGTTTAGAAAGAAAAACACTAATCCTTGGCAGATATTAGGTGATCCTACTGAAGGAGCCCTCTTAGTTTTAGCTGCAAAAGCAGGTATTTGGAGAGAACGTATAGAAAAAGATGAGCAAAGAGTATATGAACTGCCTTTTGATTCTGAGCGTAAGAGAATGTCTGTTGTTTATCTAAATAATAATAAGCTGAACATTTATACCAAAGGGGCCCCGGATATTGTTTTAGAAAATTGCAAATATACTTGGTGGGAAGGGAAAATTGTTCTTTTAACCCAAGGGTTAAAACAAAAGATATTAGAAAATAATGATAAGATGGCTAGAGAAGCCCTTCGAGTCTTAGGTCTGGCTTATAAACAAATTCCAGTTAATTTTGATTATGAAAGAAATGAAGCTGAGATTGAAGATGACCTGATTTTTGTAGGATTAGCAGGAATGATTGACCCGCCCCGTCCTGCAGCAATTAAGGCTGTTGCTGTATGTAAAAATGCCGGCATTAAAACAGTTATGATAACGGGTGACCATAAAGTCACTGCTCAGGCAATCGGTAAAGAATTAAAAATATATAATGATGAGGACCTTATTTTAACGGGCAGCCAATTAGATGAAATTTCAGACCAAGAATTAAAAAAAATAATTAATAATGTAACTGTTTATGCTAGAGTTTCTCCAAAACACAAGCTCCGGATTGTTAAAGCCCTTAAAAAACGGGGACATGTGGTAGCTATGACCGGGGATGGAGTAAATGATGCTCCAGCAATTAAAGAGGCTGATATTGGAATTTCTATGGGAATTAATGGTACAGATGTAACAAAGGAATCTTCCTCTATGATTTTAGGGGATGATAATTTTGCAACTATTGTAGCTGCCGTTGAGGAAGGCCGGGCTATTTATGATAATATCAGGAAATTCATTAGATATCTTTTATCCTGTAATGTAGGTGAAGTTTTAACCATGTTTTTTGCTTCATTAATGGGATTGCCCCTACCTTTATTACCGATACAGATATTGTGGGTTAACTTGGTAACTGATGGATTGCCAGCAATGGCTTTAGGTGTTGATACAGCTGATCCTGATATTATGTACAGAAAACCTAGACATCCTAAAGAAAGTATTTTTGCCTATGGCTTGGCCAGGCGCATAGCAGTTAGGGGAACATTAATAGGTGTCGGGACACTTTTAGTATTTATTATTGGTTTCTATTTAACTAAGAATTTAGATGCAGCGAGAACTATGGCTTTTACAACTCTCGTTTTTTCCCAGCTGTTTCATGTTTTTGATTGTCGTTCGGAGAAATATTCCATTTTTGAATTAGGCTTTTTCTCAAACCCATTTTTAGTAGGTGCTGTAAGCTGTTCGGTAATAATGCATTTAATGGTAATTTATTTGCCTTTTTTCCAAAAAATATTTAAAACTACTCCTCTGTCTTTAAATAGTTGGTTGATTATAATTGCTGTTTCCGGCGGGATAACAATTTTGCAGAATATGTATCGCAGCTTGAAAAGATATCGTTTAAATTTGGGGAGAACATTAAGGGCCTGACGGTGACATATGCTTGCGGGTCAAGATATTGGGTCGGACATTACTCCTGGGCGAAGATATTGCGTCTGACAGTACTTCTGGGTGAAGATTACGCGTCTGATAAAATCGTGCCCAGAGCCCAGGGTTCAGGGCCCAGGGTTCAGTGTTCAGTGTCCAGGGCCCAGGGATCAGGGTTCAAGTGCTCGGTGTTCAGGGCCCAGGGCCCAGAAAAAATCTCAAAGCTTGTGTCAGACGCCCAAGCCAGACCCTTAAGTATTGTCCGACCCTAAAGCTCAACCTATAAGTAGATGTCAGACGCAATAGCTAAACCCTTAAGTATATCCGACCCTAAAGCTCAACCTGAAAGCAGATGAGAAAGGATGTGTAAGTGTGAATTTTGTAAAAATGCATGGATTAGGGAATGACTTTATTTTAGTTAACTTATTAGAGGAAGATTCCCCATTAGATTATTCCTTATTGGCTCCTAAACTTTGCGATCGGAATTTTGGGATTGGCGCTGATGGAATTTTGCTTATTATGCCTTCAGAAACCGCAGATATTAAAATGGGGATTATAAATTCCGATGGTAGTGAAGCTGAAATGTGTGGTAATGGTATTAGGTGTTTTGCTAAGTTTATTTATGAAGAGGGGATAATTAACAAAAAAATAATAGAAGTAGAAACCTTAGCAGGTAAAATTATTCCAGAAATTATTTTAGATAATAATAGGGTAGCTGCCGTCCGAGTTGATATGGGTGAGCCTAAACTAGAAAGAGCCCAAATTCCAATGTTTGGCGAAGAAGGACAGGTAATTAAGGAAAAATTAAAGGTTTTTGATAAAGAATTTGAAATCACTGCAGTTAGTATGGGTAATCCCCATTGTATTATCTTTGTACCCAATATAACAGCGATAGAAATTGAAAAGTGGGGTCCTTTAATTGAAAAGCATCCAGTTTTCCCCCGAAAAACTAATGTTGAATTTGTCCAGGTTGTTAGTCCCTCTGAGGTTGTGATGCGAGTTTGGGAACGGGGTGCAGGAATAACTTTGGCCTGTGGCACAGGAGCGTGTGCTACTTTAACCGCAGGTGTTCTAAATAATTATCTTAATAGGAAAGCTTCTATAAAATTACTTGGTGGTGAATTAACTGTTGAATGGGCTGAAAATAATCATATCTATATGACCGGTCCGGCGATAGAGGTCTACCGCGGGGTAATTAATACAGATAGACTATAGTCGATAGTCGATAGACGATAGTCTATGGCCCGTGGTGCATAATCGTTAATTATATAGAAAATCAGCTAAAAAACGCCCCTTGGGCGTTTTTTTATGCAGGAAATATTATTTTAAAAGAGAATTGTTTCCAATATGCTTGTTTTACTAGGTTTTGGTTAATTATAGTATATATATTTATCTTACAAGGAGGAATAAATATGCGCAGTATGACAGGTTATGGGCGTGGGGAAGCTGAAAACTTCGCTAAAAAGTTTATAGTAGAAATAAAATCAATTAATCATAGATATTCAGAAATTATCACAAAACAGCCCAGACAGTATATGTTATTAGAGGATAATATCAGACGGTTGGTACAAAAATATATTCAGCGGGGTAGGGTGGAGATTTATTTTAAAGTAGAAGAAACAGGAGCAAAAAAACCAGAGATTAAAGTTGACAAAGACAATGCCATAGCTTATTATAAATCTTTGAAGGATTTGGCTAGTTATCTTGAAATTCCCCCTAATATCAATATTCACCAATTAGTAGCTTTACCAGAAGTTATAAAATTAGAAGAGCTGGAAGAGGATTTGGCTGATATTTGGACCATAATGGAAGAAGCGCTCACCAAAGCTCTCAATCAACTCATTGAAATGCGTCAAACAGAAGGGGAAGCCTTAAAGAATGACCTGAAACATCGGATTTTTCTTTTGAGGAAATTTAGTGAACAAGTAAGTGCCCGAGGTCCGATGGTAGTAGAGGAGTATCGAGAAAAATTAATGGCAAGGATTAAAGAATTATTGGATGAGACCCAGTATGACGAAAACAGGTTAACACAAGAAATTGTCTATTTTGCTGAAAAATGCAGCATCACTGAAGAATTAGTTCGGCTAGAAAGCCATTATAAACAATTTATAAATTCCTTAAGTTCAAGTGAAAGTGTCGGACGTAAGCTGGATTTTCTTGTTCAAGAATTGAATAGGGAAACTAATACAATAGGTTCTAAGTCCAATGATTTAGAAATCGCTCAGCTTGTAGTGGACATGAAGAGTGAGATAGAGAAAATTAGAGAACAAGTACAGAATATTGAATGAAAAATAGATTTCACTCCACATTCGTTCCGTTAGATTAAGATTCCGCTTTGCTAGATTAAGAAAACAATCATAGCATTATGTCTTAATTTTTTTCTATCGACTATCGACTTACTACTAGCCACTAATAACCAGCCACTAGCTACTATTTTAAAAGGAGGGCAAAAATGGGTATTAAATTGATAAATATTGGGTTTGGAAATATCGTTTCCGCCAACAGAATTGTAGCAATTGTCAGTCCTGAGTCTGCACCTATAAAAAGAATAATTCAAGAAGCCCGAGATAGGGGTATGTTAGTAGATGCAACATATGGCCGAAGAACCAGGGCTGTAGTTATTACTGACAGTGATCATGTTATACTCTCCGCAGTCCAACCAGAAACTGTTGCCCATCGGTTGGCAGCTAAGGATGCTCCGGTACATAATGAAGAACAGGAAGATTAAAGGAGTTGTTGGATATGGCAAATAAGGAAGGCATTCTTTTAGTATTATCTGGTCCTTCCGGTGCGGGAAAAGGCACTATTTGTAAAAGCTTATTAAGAGAAGCAGAAATTCAATATTCAATTTCAGCTACTACACGAAGCCCCAGAACTGGCGAAAAAGATGGACGGGAGTATTTTTTTCTCACTAAAGAAGATTTTGAAAATAAAATAAAAGAGGATGCTTTATTAGAATGGGCTAAGGTTTATGATAACTATTATGGAACACCGAAGAAATTTGTTGAAGATATGCTTTTGGATGGTAAAGATTGCATTTTAGAAATCGATCCTCAAGGGGCACATAAAGTTAGAACAAACAAGCCAGATGGAGTACTAGTTTTTATTGCACCTCCTTCTATGCATGAATTGGAAAATCGCATTACGAATAGGGGAACAGAAAATCTTTTAGAAATTGAAAAAAGGTTAAGCTGTGCAAAAGAAGAAATGTTATGTATGCATAATTATGACTATGTTGTAATAAATGATCAAGTAGAGGTAGCAACAGAAAAAATTAAGGCTATACTTGTTGCAGAAAAGTGCAGGGTGCAAAGGAACAAAGCTTGTTATTTATAGGAGGAATTACTATGATTAAGCCTTCAATAGATGTTTTGGTTACCAAGGTTGATAGCAAATATTCACTGGTTGTGGCAACAGCCAAAAGGGCTAGAAGTATTGTAGAGGGTGCGCATATAATGGTAACTACCGAATCTACTAAACCCGTCACTAATGCCCTATCTGAAATTGCAGAAGGTAAAATAACATACGAAAGAACTAAAACGGGAATTAAGTGATATTTACGCTTTTTTTTGGATAAGAGGTTAACCTGCATGACTGTGTGGTGGCTAAATGGATACTCTGCATGTCCGTGCCACCGTGCCGCCGAAAGAAATAAAAATCTATGGCACGGTAGCACATCCTGGTAAATTGCCAATCATCGTCGCACGTCAGGAAAGCTGGACATTCATGACCACACGTACAATTAGGACATCATCCTAAACTAGTCACTATGATTGGGGTTTTTCTTATGTTAAATAATAAAACCGTTGTTGTTGGCGTTACGGGAGGAATTGCAGCCTATAAAACTGCTGAAATAGTAAGCAGGCTAAAAAAGTTAGGTGCCGATGTTAATTGTATAATGACCAAAGGGGCCCAGGCTTTTCTTACCCCCCTTACTTTAAGTACTTTGTCAGGCAATCCTGTAATAACCGATATGTTTCAGAAACCTGAAAAATGGAATGTAGAGCACATAGCTCTTGCTGATAAGGCGGATTTCTTCTTGATAGCACCAGCTACTGCAAATGTTATTGGTAAGGTTTCCTCAGGAATTGCAGATGATTTTTTAACAACAACCATAATGGCAACTCATGCTAAAGTTATTTTTGCTCCGGCTATGAATGTGAATATGTATAATAGCCCTATTCTCCAGGAAAATATTACTAAACTAAAAAATCTGGGGTATTATTTTATTGAACCTCAAGAAGGCAACTTAGCCTGTGGCTACAGTGGGAAAGGGAAAATGGCTGAGCCGGAAATTATAATAAATCATTTATTGGATTTCTTAAAGAAAGACTTGGAAGGAAAAAGAATTTTGATTACCGCAGGTCCTACTAGAGAACCAATTGACCCAGTTCGTTATTTGACAAATAAAAGCAGCGGTAAAATGGGTTATGCTTTGGCTAGATGTGCACAACAAAGGGGAGCCCAAGTTACTTTAATATCAGGACCTACTAACTTGGACAGGCCTCGGGGTGTAGCTTTTATTCCTGTTGAGTCTGCTGAGGAAATGCTTGTAGAAGTAAAAAAGTTTTATTTAGAACAGGATATAATTATAAAAGCTGCTGCTGTGGCTGATTATCGTCCCCAAAGCTACAATAGTCAAAAAATAAAAAAATTAAATGATGATTTGCAATTACAGTTAGAAAGAACCCCAGATATTCTGAGTTTTTTGGGAGAAAATAAAGGAAATAAGGTTTTGGTTGGATTTGCAGCCGAAACTAATGATTTAAAAGAAAATGCTAGAAAAAAGCTGATAAAAAAGAATTTGGACTTCATCGTAGCCAATGATGTTACCTTAGAGGATGCTGGTTTCAATTATGATACCAATAAAGTGACATTGTACTATAGAGATGATACTCAACAGGACTTGCCTCTATTAAGTAAAGATGAAGTAGCCAATTGTATTCTTAATGAAGTGAACAAGCTATTAAATAAGGAGTGATTTTTTTGCGCAAATATTTTACTTCCGAATCGGTAACCGAAGGTCATCCTGATAAAATATGTGACCAAATTTCCGATGCTGTTTTAGATGCTATTTTCCAATGTGACCCTAAGGCTAGGGTTGCTTGTGAAACTGCAGTAACCACTGGTTTAGTCTTAGTTATGGGTGAAATTACTACATCCTGTTATGTAGATATTCCTAAAATTGTTAGAGAAACATTAAGAGATATTGGCTATACTCGAGCTAAGTATGGTTTTGATTCTGACACTTGTGCAGTATTAACTTCCATTGATGAGCAATCTACTGATATTGCTCTAGGTGTTGATAAGGCACTTGAGGCTAAGAATGGAGAAATGCCTGATGATTTAATTGAGGCTATTGGGGCAGGGGACCAAGGAATGATGTTCGGTTATGCTTCTAACGAAACACCTGAGTATATGCCCTTACCAATTTCCTTAGCACATAAGCTTACTAAAAAGCTTAGTGATGTAAGAAAAAATAATGAATTAGATTATTTATTGCCTGATGGCAAATCCCAGGTTACTGTTGAATATGAGGGAGATAAGCCATTAAGGGTTGATACTGTTGTTATTTCTACACAGCATAGTTCAGGGGTAGAACTTGAGACAATTAGAAAAGATATTATTGAAAAAGTAATAAAACCTGTCATATCTGCTGAATTGATTGATGATAAAACCCGGTATCTTATAAATCCTACCGGTCGTTTTGTCATTGGAGGGCCCCAAGGCGACTCTGGCTTGACCGGAAGGAAAATTATCGTAGATACATATGGTGGTATGGCTCGTCATGGTGGCGGAGCATTTTCTGGGAAAGATCCCACTAAGGTTGACCGATCTGCTGCTTATGCTGCTAGATATGTGGCTAAGAATGTTGTTGCTGCCGGCTTAGCTGATCGCTGTGAAATTCAACTTGCTTATGCTATTGGTGTTGCTCATCCTGTGTCAGTTTTAGTGGAGACATTTGGAACAAATAAGGTAGCTGAAGAAATAGTCTCCCGAGCTATCAATAAAGTATTCGATTTACGCCCAGCAGCAATTATTAAGGATTTAGATCTCAGAAAGCCTATCTATAGACAAGTTGCAGCATATGGTCATTTTGGTCGAGCTGATCTTGACTTACCTTGGGAGCGCTTAGATAGAGTTGAACAATTGAAAAAAGAAGTAGGTATGTAAAAAAAGTTGGGCCCTGCCCAACTTTTTTATTAACTATATTAAACCACGGGCCCCAAGGGGGCACACGGATATACACGGTAAAAATAATATTTAAATTGTTCCGAATTCACTATTATCACCTAGTTTAAGATGTAATTAGTAAACTTCTTAGCCCGTAATATGCTAAAATACAATTAATAAAAAATATCAATTTGGACCATTCGCAAAACTAACATTACATAAAACGTCATCCAGAATATAAATCCATAAATAACTAATTTGCGTTAACAGTGTGCCCCGTAGGGGCCCGTGGTTTGATAAAATGCTTTTTCCGGGCACTGGTTACGAACTCCGTAAAATTTCTCTACGGATTCGCCCACTTAATAATGAAGGAGGAAAATTTCTGTTGAAAATTGCAGCAGTTTGCGTTAACGTTTCCACCAAAATAGACACAAAAGTATTTGATTATCATGTTCCTCCTTCTATGGAAGAAGTATTGAGGGTTGGTTGTCGTGTCCAGGTGCCGTTGGGATCCCAGCTATGTGATGGGTTTGTTGTGGATTTTCCCAATTCTAGTGAAGCAATGAATTTGAAAGAAATTAAAGATATTATTGATAAAGAACCGGTAATTTCCCAGGAAATGGTAGAATTGGCTCTTTGGGTTAGTGCTTATTATCTTTCTCCGTTACATAAAATATTAGAATATATTTTGCCGCCCTATGCCAGAGTCCAAAAGGAAAAATGGGTAAAGCTAGAAGATGCTTGCTCTTTAGGAGAATTAACACAAACTTTAGCTCTCTTGGATTCTCTGCTAAAAAACATTATTGAAGCCTTAAGTAAGGGTCCGCAAAAAATTGACAAACTAATAAAAAGGTTTGGCGCAAACTGTAATGGTGCTTTAGAAGATTTGCAGTCAAGAGGTGTACTGAATTTTTACTGGCAGTTTACACCTTTGGGGAAAGAAAAAATAATAACCTGTTTTAGAGCAAAAGTTAACATAGAAGAAAAAATAGCTGAACAGTTAAAAAGAGCCCCTAAGCAAATGGAAGTTGTACAATACCTTGTAACAAATGGTCCCCAATCTAAAGCTCAGCTAACTAATATTTTGGGGATAAATAATAATATTCTGGCTGCTTTGATCAATAAAGGAATAATTGAGAAATATGAGTTTCGGGAGCAGCGACTACCAGAAGTCCATGAAGAATTTGCTAATAACGTGGTCTTAGAGTTAAATAATTATCAAAAAGAGGCAATAAAGAGAATAAATGAAGCTTTAGATGCTGAAATTCATACAACTTTTTTAATACATGGTATAACAGGTAGTGGTAAAACCGAAGTATATCTTACTAGTATTAATGCTGCACTTAAGAGGGGGCGGGGTGCCATACTTTTGGTTCCTGAAATAGCTTTGACACCTCAAATAATAGGCCGCTTCAAGAGTATATTAGGAGACAAAGTCGTTGTGCTCCATAGCAACCTATCCCAAGGGGAAAGACTGGATGCATGGGAAAGTCTGCGCATAGGACAGGCTAAGGTTATTATTGGAGTACGAAGTGCAATTTTTGCTCCTGTACAAAATTTAGGGTTAATCATAATTGATGAAGAGCATGAAACAACATATAAGCAAAGTGAGCCTGAGCCACGCTATCATGCCAGGGAAGTTGCTCTAAAAAGGGCACAATTGTCAAATGCTGTTTTAGTTTTAGGGAGTGCTACCCCTTCAATAGAAAGCTATTATTTTGCTCAAAAGGGTGAATATGGCTTAATAGAAATGCCGGAAAGAGTTACCAAAAATTCTTTGCCAGATGTTAAGGTTGTTGACCTCAGAGAAGAATTTAAATTAGGAAATAAAAGTATTTTCAGTAGGGCTCTTTCCGAGGCTATAACAGAAGCATTAAATAAAGACGAACAAATAATTCTTTTCTTAAATCGACGGGGTTTTTCAACTTTTGTATTATGCAGGGAATGCGGCAGTCCTCTAAAGTGTCGTAATTGTTCCATTTCTTTAACATATCATGCGGCTACTCTGGAAATGAAGTGCCATTATTGTAGTTATAAGACTAGGGTACCTCCACGATGTCCAAGTTGTGGCAGTTCCTTTATCCGTTATTTTGGTACTGGTACACAGCAGGTAGAACAGGAATTAAAGTTAATTTGGCCTCAAGCTAAGGTGACACGGATGGATGTTGATACAACAGGGAATAAAAACGCCCATCAGAATTTATTGGCTGTATTTAAAAAAGGAGAATCAGATATCCTAGTAGGTACTCAAATGATCACCAAGGGTTTAGATTTTCCTAACGTAACCTTGGTAGGTGTTATAGCTGCCGATATTTCTTTAAATCTTCCTGACTACACCTCCGGTGAGCGTACCTTTCAGCTCTTAACCCAGGTTGCCGGCAGAGCAGGACGGGGGGCAAAAAAAGGCCAGGTTATTATTCAAACATATAGCCCTGACCATTACTCCATTGAAGCAGGTAAAAAACAGGACTTTTTACAATTTTATCAACAGGAACTAGCTGCTAGAAGGGTTATGGATTATCCACCCTTTAGCTACCTAATAAGAATATTAGTTACTGATTATCACGAAAAAACAGTGATTGTTTATCTAGAAGCTTTTTCTGAGATTATTAAAAAGGATTTTGTGGATAATGTGGAGATATTAGGTCCTGCCCAAGCCCCAATAGGCAAAATAAAAAATCGCTGCCGCTGGCAGATTATTTTGAAGGGTAAAAATTTGGAGCTTTTAAAAAATGCGGCCCTATATGGGTTGCATCAGACTCTAAAAGGAGAAACTAATAAAACTCTTAGAGTTATTCTTGATGTTGAACCGCAAAGTATTCTATAATATTATGGGAAAGCATTATGTGTTGGACATACTTATGGGTTGAGCTATTGTCAGACGCAAAAGATTGACTTTTTAGTATGTCAGACCAAGAATGTTATCCTACATTCGTTGGGGCATACCTCAGCCTAAGATGAATCCCCAAAAGAGGTGTGTCCCCAGTCATTAATCGTTAGGAGAGATATTAGTTGGCAATTTATAATATTATTAAGAAAGAAGATCCTCATCTAAGGGAAAAATCAAAACCGGTCAAGGCTATAACATCCAATATTACTAAATTAGTAAAAAATATGCTAGAAACCATGTATGATGCAAGTGGTGTTGGATTAGCCGCCCCACAGGTTGGGGTTCTAAAAAGAGTCATTGTTATTGATGTAGGTGAAGGAAATATTGCTTTAATTAATCCTGAGATAATTGAGGCTAGTGGTGAAGAAACCGATACAGAAGGTTGTTTAAGCTGCCCTGGATTACTTGGTGAGGTTTCTAGAAATGCCAAGGTAAAGGTCAAGGCAATCGATATTGAAGGTAAAGAAGTTGTTATTGAAGGCGAGGGATTGCTTGCTAGAGCTTTACAGCATGAAATAGACCATTTAGATGGAATTGTCTTTTTAGATAAGGCTAAGAATATACGAAAGCAGGATTAGGAGGGTAGCTATGGGTATAGTATTTATGGGGACACCCCAATTTGCTGTTGAAACCTTAGAACAGCTTATACAGGCCGGTCATCAGATTTTGGGAGTAGTTACCCAACCTGATCGACCTAAAGGACGGGGTAGTAAGCTAAATCCTACTCCTGTAAAAGTAAAAGCTGATGAATATGGGTTGCCTGTCTATCAGCCTGAAAAGATTAGAGACCCCATATTTATTCAAAAACTAGCTGATCTTAAGCCTGAAGTAATTGTTGTTGTGGCCTATGGGCAGATATTACCGAAGGAAATATTGGAATTGCCTCCATTAGGCTGTATTAATGTACATGCTTCCCTTTTACCAAAATACCGAGGAGCTGCACCCATCCACTGGTCAATAATTAACGGGGAAAAGGAAACCGGAGTAACAACTATGCTGATGGACCAAGGATTAGATACAGGCAATATGCTGCTTAAAACTTCCGTAGAAATTGGATCTAGTGAAACAACCGGAGAACTACATGACAAATTAGCGGTATTAGGGGGTCAACTTCTTATTGAAACTTTATCTATGATGGCTAAAGGAGAAATTACCCCTCAAGCTCAAGATGATGGACAGGCTACCTATGCACCATTATTAAATAAAGAACATGAACTTATTAATTGGCAAAAGAAAGCCCAAGATATTCAAAACTTAATTAGGGGCATGAATCCTTGGCCCGGGGCATATTCCTTCTTAATGGGGACTAGGTTAAAAATATGGGAGACATCTTTACAGGATTACCCCGGATTTCCGAAATCGAGTCTAGTTGGTGAAATTGTCTATCATGATGATCAGGGGTTTTGGGTACAGACAGGTGATAAGCCTATTTTGATTACTAAACTACAGCCTGCGGGGAAAAATATTATGACTGCCAATTCTTTTGTAAATGGTTATGGTATTTCACGGGGTCATTTTTTAGGTGATAACAATGAATGACGCAAGAAAACGTCTTTTTATATTTTTATTAGCCTTTAGTCTATTAGGTATCGCTTTGATTTTTTTATTTGCTTGGTGGTTAGTATCGAAGCAATATTTACTAATGAATCAGATTATTTTAACCCTCACCTTGGTATTTTTTATCCTGCTTTTTCTTATTATATCAATAGGAGTCTTATTATTAATATACAGCCTGTGGAGCTTTAGGGTTTATAAAGGAACAAACATATTTATCAGGAATGCCATAGATTTTCTTTTCCCTATAGCTTTAAAATTAGGAAAGTGGTTGGGAATTGAGGATGATAAAATAAAGAGTTCTTATATTCAAGTCAGTAATCAGCTTGTTAAGCTTGAACAAAAGGTAATTTCACCGGGAAAAATCTTAATATTAGCACCCCATTGTTTACAAAGGGTTCAGTGTCCTTATAAAATTACCGTTGATGTTAACAATTGCAGACAATGTGGTCAATGCCCTGTAGGTGACTTGTTAACATTAAGTGTAGAAAAGGGGACCCAGATGGTAGTGGCTACTGGAGGAACCTTCGCTAGGAAATTTATCAAAGAGAAAAGGCCTCAAGCAATAGTAGCAATTGCTTGTGAAAGGGATTTGACAAGTGGAATTCAGGATGTAGAAGTTATTCCTGTAATTGGAATTGTTAATGAAAGACCTGAGGGACCGTGTCATAACACCAGAGTAAATTTGTGTCAAGTTGAAAGGGCAGTAAACTATTTTGCAGAAGGAGGAGAAGTGTAAATGTTTTTTCCATTAGATTGGACGATGATTTTATTAATTCCGGGTATTATTTTAGCTATGTATGCTCAAGGAAAGGTTCAGACGACATTTCATAAGTATTCTAAGGTCATATCTAAAAGAGGTATTACTGGTGCCGAGACTGCTAGAAGAATATTAGATGGTTATGGGTTACATGATGTACAGATTGAAATGACAGGGGGGCAATTATCTGACCATTATGACCCCCGTTCCCGCAAGGTAAGATTATCCAATGATGTTTACCGGGGCAGTTCTCTAGCTTCATTAGGAGTAGCTGCCCATGAAGTAGGGCATGCTATCCAACATGATACCGGATATGCTCCTCTTCATATCCGAAACAGCATTATTCCTGTAACCCGGATTGGCTCCACCCTATCCTTTCCGTTATTGCTGATAGGTCTTTTTATGGGAATCCCTTCTTTAGCTCAATTAGGTGTTTTGTTGTTTACTGGGGTAGTGTTATTTCAGATTATTACTTTACCTGTAGAATTTAATGCAAGTTCTCGGGCCTTAGCTATTTTAGACCAGGAAGGCTTTTTAAGCGGCGAAGAATTAAAGGGCACAAAAAAGGTGTTGGATGCTGCAGCCTTAACATATGTAGCGGCAGCTTTAATGGCAGCCTTAAACCTGTTAAGACTTTTAATAATTTCCGGTATGTTAGGTGGTAGAAGGGATTAATGGAAGCCCGCCAGTTTGCACTAAAGGTTCTGTATCAGGTCAATGAAGAGGAAGCCTATGCAAATATTGCTTTAGATAAGGCTTTCTCCCAGTTTCAATTAGCCGACCCTCGGGATAAGGGGTTGGCTACCGAGCTTGTTTATGGTTGTATAAAATATAAGGGACATTTAGATTGGGTTATTAATAAATTTGCAAAGCCACAGGTGAATAAAATGGCCCCCTGGATAAGAAATATTATAAGACTGGGACTTTATCAGATTATGTTTTTAGATAAGGTCCCTGTTTCTGCTGCTATCAATGAGTCAGTCAAACTGGCCAAAAAGTTTGGTCATCAGGGTACAGTTAAATTTGTGAACGGGGTCTTAAGAAATATAGAAAGAAATCGACAGAAAATAAATTATCCAACTTTAGAAGAAGAGCCGGTTCAACATATTAGCATTGTTTATTCCTTTCCTATCTGGCTGGTAGAAAGGTGGATTGGGGAATTTGGAGTAGAAAATACAGTTAAGCTTTGTGTTTTCTTCAATAATCCATCTCCTTTATGGATAAGAACAAATACCCTAAGGACAAGCAGGGAGGTCTTAAAAAAATCTTTAGAAATACAAAAAATTAACTGCCAGGAAAGCATGAAAAACCCGGAAGGATTAAGAATAATAGGTAATGTAGATATTGGCAGAATTGAGGAATTTAAGGCTGGTTTGTTTACTGTCCAAGACGAAAGCTCAATGCTTGTAAGCCATATCCTTTCACCCCGAGCGGGTCTGCGAATTTTAGATGTTTGCAGCGGACCAGGTGGTAAAACAAGCCATCTAGCTCAACTAATGAATAATGAAGGGGAAATCCTAGCCTTTGATGTCCATGAACATCGTTTAGAATTAATTAGGGAAACTTGTGAGAGATTGGGGATCACAATTGTAAAAACAGTGCTGCAGGATGCCAGAGCTGCAACCCAAGTAGTACTTGAACAAGTTGATGCTGTTTTGGTGGATGCTCCTTGTTCAGGATTAGGGGTTTTAGGAAGGCGCCCTGACGCTAGGTGGCGTAAAAAGCCCAAGGATATAGGGGAGCTAGTGCATATTCAAAAGGAAATCTTAAAAGAAGCTTCTCGATTAGTAAAACCAGGTGGTACCTTGGTTTACAGTACTTGCACAATTACCCAGGAAGAAAATTTTAATGTGATAAATGACTTTTTAAAGGACAACCCTGATTTCTCCCTTGACACAAATTTACCTAAACATCTGCCCTATAGTACTAATGAAGGTCAAGAAGGCTGGATACAATTTCTGCCTTTTAGCCATAATATGGATGGATTTTTTATAGCCCGTATGCAAAGGAATTGATAGATGTGAAAAAAGATTTGCGTTCTATGAGTTTAGAAGAAATCAAAGAATTAATGATTGAGTTAAACGAACCAGCCTTTCGGGCAAAACAGCTATTTGAGTGGGTTCATAAAAAAGGTATAGAAAGCATAGAAGATATCTCTAATTTTAGTAAGGAACTAAAAGAAAAAATAGCACAGAATGCTAAAATTACCTGCCTTAATTTGAAAACAAAACAAGTATCAGAAGATGGTACTATAAAATATCTCTTTGCTTTAGAAGATAACAATTATATTGAATGTGTGCTGATGAGATACCGTGGTACCAAAAGTAAAAAGCGCAATACCTTATGTGTTTCCAGCCAAGTAGGTTGTGCCATGGGCTGTGGTTTTTGTGCAACAGGGCTAGGTGGATTTAAGCGGAATCTAACTGCTGGGGAAATTCTAAGTCAGATTTATACGGTCAATAATTATTTAAAAATAGAAAATGATGATCTTATGGTAGGGAATATAGTTTATATGGGAATGGGTGAGCCACTCTTAAATTTTGAGAATGTGCTTAAATCTATAAGATTATTAAATGAGCTACTAGGTCAGAATATAAGTATAAGAAGGATAACTATATCAACATGTGGAATAGTACCCAAGATAGTTGACTTAGCAGATTTAAATTTAGATATAGTACTTGCTGTTTCTCTTCATGCGCCAACAGATCAACTACGGTCGCAGATAATGCCTGTTAATCAACAGTATCCTTTAAAAGTATTAAAAGAAGCCTGTATATATTATGTTAAGAAAACTCGAAGGCGGCTTACTTTCGAGTATGCCTTAGTAAATAACTTTAATGATACTAAAGAGCATGCTTATGTATTAGCTGATTATTTAAAGGATATCTTTAGCCATATTAATCTAATTCCTGTCAACCCTACTGTAACTGAAAAGTTTCAGAGACCTCAAAGAGTTAAAATTCAAGATTTTTTAGAGGTACTTACAAGTTCTGGCATTGAGGCTAGTATCCGTGAGGAACGGGGTACAGATATTGCTGCCGCCTGCGGACAATTAAGAGGGAAAGTGGTGGAATAAGTGTGGTTATTAGCATACTGGTGGCAAGCTTTAATATTGATGCTTTTATATAGTTTCCTATTCTTAGTTTATAAAGAAATGAACAGAGAACATTTTAAAGAGCCTGCTGCCGTACTTATGGTAACTCAAAAGCTCTTGGGTACTGAGGTAAACATATTTTCGGCAGGGCAAGCACTTTTAATATACCCTCAAGAACCTTTAGAAATAGAGGATGAAAAGATATATGTCCATAATGAATATATCGTTTTAGAGCGTAAAGGTGAAATAAAAAAAATATCTGCCGGAGAAACTTTTGATTTTGCAGGTGGTACTCTGGAACTGGTGAGGTGGAATAATGCACGTCAACTCATTAACAAATATCGGACTGGTACGAAAAGCCAATGAGGATAGTTTTCTCGCTGACAAAAATAGAGGACTCTTTGTGGTTGCTGATGGTATGGGAGGCCATGAAGCAGGTGAGCTGGCAAGTAGCATAGCCATCAAAACACTAGACGATTTTTTAACTAGCCAAGTAATTACTAATCAAAAAAGCAAGGGCTTATGTCAGGCTATTCAGAAAGCTAATGAACTTGTCTATAAAGAATCCAGATTAAATTCTAATTGCGCAGGTATGGGTACTACTCTTACAGCTGCTTTATTTATTGATTATATACTATATGTCGCTCATATTGGCGATAGCAGGGCTTATCTTATTAGGGATAAATCGATTAATTTATTGACAAGGGATCATTCTCTTGTAGGAGAATTATTTAGACAGGGAGAGTTGACAGAAAGTGAAGCATATAGACATCCCCATCGTAATATTCTAACCCGAGCCTTAGGGACAGAGAGGGAAGTAGAAATTGACCAAGTAGAAATTAAAATAAACTCCGGTGATTTACTCCTTTTATGTACAGATGGTCTTTATAACTTAGTGCATGATAATGAAATACTAAGGGAAATCATTCAAAATGGTACTGATATGAAAAAAACAGTAAATCAATTAGTACAAATAGCCCTTGAACGAGGAGGAGTCGATAATATTACGCTTATTTTGGTAAGTTGTGATGGGCAATAAAATAAAGAGCTATACCTGCCTGCATTTAGCAGTTTTAATGGGGCTAGCCGGGTATATGTCTTTATCAATTCATTTAGATTGGATGAAAAATTTATTTCTTCCAACCCTAATTTTACTACTTGTCCTTTATATAACCTTTTTTGCTGTGAAATACATTATGGGGGAAGTAGATATTTTGTTTTCCCTAGTTACCTTTAAGGTTGTTATTGGCTGGCTGATACTTGTCAGATTACAGCCCCAGTTGGCATCAAGGCACTTACTTTGGATAGCTTTGGGCTGTTTACTACTGATTATATTTTTAAAAACTTTACATATATTCCCTAATGATTTTATTTTGAAACATAAATTTTATTGGCTTGTATTAACCTTGTTTTTGCTTTTTATACCTTTAGTATTCGGGATACGAGTTGGTGGAGCCAAGAGTTGGTTGGATATTTATGGTTTTCGTTTTCAGCCTTCGGAAGCTGCTAAACTTTCATATTTAGTTTTTTTAGCCAGCTGGTTTAAAGATAAGGCAAGTGGTGCATGGCAAAATTCATGGCCTGCTTGGTTGGGGACAATGGGCTGCATAGCCTTACTTGTTATACAAAGGGATTTAGGAACAGCATTGATTTTCTATTTGGCATTTTTATTTATTTTATACCTTACATCTGGTAAATTAGAGTATTCTCTTCAAGGTATAGTGCTCTTAATATTTGGCTCAATAATCGCATATTTTTCTTTTACCCATGTTCAAATTCGAGCCATAAGCTGGCTTAATCCA
Source organism: Clostridiaceae bacterium BRH_c20a (assembly GCA_000961765.1). Classification (GTDB taxonomy): domain Bacteria; phylum Bacillota; class Peptococcia; order Peptococcales; family BICA1-8; genus BICA1-8. Next base: position 19,331 of record LADT01000051.1, read on the forward strand.
TGGTTAGAACCTGAAGGAAGCGGATATCAAATTATTCAATCCCTTTTTGCTTTGGCCAGCGGTGGGATTGCTGGAATGGGATTAGGTGGTGGTTTCCCTAATAATATTCCTGAAGCCCACACTGATTTCGTTTTTGCTGTAATCGGTGAACAGTTAGGACTACTAGGAACTACGGGTGTAGTTTTACTATATCTGTTTTTTGCTTTTTTTTCTTTGAAAAGGGCACAGTTTATTTCAACTTTTGGGAGCAGGCTTTTGGCTACAGGCTTAACTTGTGTGCTCATAGTCCAAGCATTTGTAATAATGGGTGGAGTTACAAAGCTCATTCCTTTAACCGGTTTACCCCTCCCTTTTATGGGTTATGGAGGCAGTTCCACTATTAGCAGCTTTGTTATGTTAGGAATTATTATCTGGTTAGGTAGGGAAAAAGGTTTTGTATCATCGATGTCCAGAAATCGGCTAATCAATATTAGTAAGTTGATTTGGTTTATCTTTCTCCTCCTAATATTGAACTTAGGATACTGGCAGGTTATCAAAGCACAAAATTTAATTAAGCATCCTTTTAATGCTAGATCTCGTCTTGTGGAAAATTTTACAACCAAAGGAGTTATTTATGCCGCTAATGGTTCTTTGCTAGCTGGAAATAATGATAAAGATAACACTCGTTATTATCCTTTAAAAGAAGCTGCTGCTCATATCATAGGCTACGATTCACCAAAGTATGGAAAAACGGGATTGGAAAACTCCTTAAATTCATTTTTATTTGCAAAAACCCTGCTTAAACCTGGGTTTATTGATAAAAAACGTGCTGGATGGAATGTATACACTACTATTAATCCAGAATTACAAAAAATAGCATGGTTATTACATAGAGAAAAGGCAGGAGCATCTGTTGTAATAGAGGTTAAAACAGGTAATATCTTAGCACTGGTTTCTAGTCCCTCCTATGACCCTAACAGCCTATTAAAAGACTGGGGAAAATATACGGAAAATAGCAGTGGGGTTTTTTTAAATAGAGCAACTCAAGGCTTGTATCCACCTGGTTCAGTATTTAAAATTATCTCTGGGACAGCCTTATTACAATTAAAGCCAGAGGTGGCAAGAGAGTTAACCTTTATAGAACCACAGATAGATGCGGGTGGTTATGTAATTAAAGATATGTTATACAGATCTAATTTAACTTTTCAAGAGGCATTAGGTTATTCAAGTAATCTGTTTTTTGTTAAACATTTTCTTGACTTAAGCTGGGAAGATGTGGCCCAGGAATTGCAAAATAGTTTTATGATTTCCAATGATTTTTCTAGTAAAGAAATCCCTCTTGCTAAGGCTCAACTAGGTCAAGTTATTGATCAAGTTGATGTGGCCTTTACTGTCATCGGACAAGGGGAAGTAGTTGTTACTCCTGTGCACATAGCCATCTGGACGTGTGCTATAGCCAATGATGGATTAATATTACAGCCTAATATTATAGATAGAATTGTTGATCAGCAGGGAATAGTCATAGAAAAGAAAAAACCCACTGTTTTAGGCAGAGCTTGTTCAGAGGAAAATGCTCAACTTGTTCTGGAAGGTCTAAAATACTCTGTCCAATTTGGAACAGGCAAAAATGCTAAAATTCCTGAGATAACGTTAGGTGGTAAAACAGGAACGGCTGAAAATATTCACGGTGATCCCCATGCCTGGTTTGTGGGTATAGGTCCTCTGGAGGATCCTAAAATTGTAGTAGTTACAATTGTTGAAAACGGAGGAAGAGGCGGGGATACAGCTCTTCCAATAGCGAAAAGGTTAATAGAAGGAGCCCTTCGATAAAGAGGTGGTAGCATGATAGGCAAAAAAATTGGTAATAGATATGAAATATTAGCCCTTATCGGTGGAGGGGGTATGTCTTTAGTTTATCAAGCTAAAGACATATATTTAAATCGTATCGTTGCTGTAAAAATTTTAAGGGAATATTTCACAAGTGACAATGAGTTCGTAAGGCGCTTTAGGCGAGAGGCCCAGGCAGTTGCTAGCTTGTCCCATCCAAATATTGTAAATATTTATGATGTGGGTCAAGATGGAGATACCCATTATTTAGTGATGGAGTATATCAAAGGTAAAACATTGAAAGAGATAATTAATGAACAAGCTCCTATACCTCTAAATGAAACAATTGATATTGTAAAACAGATATGTGATGCATTGGAACATGCCCATGAAAACTCTATAGTCCATAGAGATATAAAACCCCATAATATCATCATAACTCGGGGTGGGCGGGTTAAGGTAACGGATTTTGGCATTGCCAGAGCTGTAAGCACGGCTACTGTCACCCATACTCGAGGCATAATAGGGTCTGTTCACTACTTTTCACCGGAGCAGGCAAAAGGTGAGATTACAGGCGAAAAATCCGATATCTATTCATTGGGGATTGTCCTTTACGAAATGGTTACCGGCAAACTGCCTTTTGAAGGAGATTCACCTATTAGTGTTGCTTTAATGCATATTCAAAATGAACCAGTGCCACCATCTCAACATAATCCAAATCTTCCTGATACTATTGAAAAGATTATTTTAAAAGCTATCAAGAAGAATCCTGATGAGAGATATGAAACTGTGGCTAAACTTCGTTTAGACTTACGGGCATCACTGTTAGGAAAAACATCAGCTCCTGTTGGCGATGCTGTTGAGCAAAAGGTCTTTAGGAATAAAAAATCCACACCAAGTGTATCAGATGATACCTTGGTTCTTGATGATAAGCCAATACTTGAGAAACCACTAGAGAAAGAATATATAAAGACCAGGAGAATAAGACCTATAGGATACTTGTTAATAACTTTTTTTGGCCTGCTAATTATAGGGGGAGCTATATGGGGCTTGGGACAGCTTTGGGTAAAAGAAGAAGTTCTGGTTCCTGATATTATTGAGTTGTCTGCACCTGAGGCTCAACGGATTCTTGCTGCTGAAAACCTAAAAATGGCCATAGAGAGAGAGATTCCCCATCCTGATATAAAGAAGGATCATATTATTAGTCAAGATCCCCTTCCTGAAACAAGAACAAAAGCAGGACGTACTATTCAGGTGCTAGTAAGCTCAGGACCTGCCTTAGTTCCAGCACCAAATGTTGTAGGTAGCTCTCAAATTATCGCTGATGTCAATATTACTAACGATGGATTGGCTGTCGGCAAGGTAGAGCAGCAATACAGTTCTAAATATGCAAATGGAATAGTAATGGGTCAGTTTCCTGAAGCAGGTGAGCTAGTTCCGGAAAAAAGTACTATTGACCTTGTGGTTAGTAAGGGTCCGGAACCTCGCTATATCTCAATGCCCCCTTTAATTGGGTTGGATTTAAATAACGTAGAAGCGAGGCTTCAGGAAACAGGATTGGTTTTAGGTGAAGTGACTAGGCAAAAAAGTGAATTATATTCCTATGATTTTGTGATTGAACAGAACCCTATAGCGGGTAAAGAAGTATTTCAAGGCTCAAAGGTAAACGTGGTGCTAAGTGATGGTCCCGGTCCTTCAACCCAGTCCGCTCGAGTAGTTCTTAAATTAAATGAATCGGGGCTAGTTAAAATCCAGGTGCGTGATGTAAAGGGTGATAGAATCGCCTATGAAAAATTCCATGAACAAGGGGATGCCTTTGTTGTAAATGTTAATTATTTTGGACAAGGACTCATAACAGTATATATTGATGATAAAAAGATTAAAGAACAAGTAGTCCCATCGGAACAATAATGGAGGTTTTGCATGTTAGAAGGAACTATTTTAAAAGGATACAGTGGGTTTTACTATGTGAAATACGAGGAAAAGACCTATGAATGCTCATTAAGGGGTAAAAACAGACTGAAAAAGGCAAAGTTTCTACCCGGTGATAATGTTGCTTTTGAAGTATTAACTGATGGTTCCGGGGTAATTGCTAATATTTTGCCTCGTAGAAATGAATTGATAAGACCTCCGATAGCTAATGTAGAACAGGTGATAATTGTAAGTTCCCTAAACCCTGAACCTGACCTTTGGTTAATAGATCGCTTAACAATTTTAGCTTTATGGAATGATGTACAGCCTGTAATTTGTTTTAATAAGGCTGATCAGGTTAGTGAAGAAAGCATTTCCCTTTATCAGGCTATATATATTAGTGCTCAATTCCCTGTAATTATTACCAGTACAAAAGATGGCAGAGGAATAGACAAGTTGAAAGCTGTCCTAAAAAACCGTATTTCTGTAGTTGCCGGAGCCTCCGGTGTGGGTAAATCCAGTCTTTTGAATGCTGTCCAACCTGGTCTAAAGCTTCAGACAGGAGAAGTAAGTCAAAAACTAAAAAGAGGAAGACATACTACACGCCATGTAGAATTATTGCCCTTATCCTCAGGGGGATTGGTTGCCGATACCCCAGGTTTTAGTTCTCTAAATTTACCTTCGGAAATAATAAGAGAGGAATTGTCTTCTTTGTTTCCTGATTTTCAGGAGTTTCGGGAAAATTGTAAATTTTCAACCTGCCAGCATAGGGTGGAGCCGAAATGTAGTGTGCGGGAAGCAGTTTCAGAGGGTCAATTATCTGTAAATAGGTATAATAATTACTTAGCTTTTTTAGATGAAGTAATTAAACAGGAAAGGAGCTTTTAAGTGACGATCATTGCGCCTTCATTATTATCAGCAGATTTTAGCATTTTACAAAGTGAAGTACAAAGTATAGAAAATGGGGGTGCAGATTGGCTCCATCTTGATATTATGGATGGACATTTTGTACCTAATATTACCTTTGGCCCTATCGTTATTCAATCCCTAAGGGACCATAGCCGTCTTTTTTTTGATTGCCATTTAATGATTGAAAATCCTGATGCATATATAGAAGATTTTGTTAAAGCTGGTTCTGATTTGATTACTATTCATGCGGAAACTGTAAATCATTTGCATCGTTCAATTCAAATTATAAAAAGTTATGGTGTTAAGGCGGGGATTTCTTTAAATCCTGCTACACCCCTTTCGAGCCTAGAATATGTATTAGATGAGCTGGATTTGGTTTTACTAATGAGTGTCAATCCCGGATTTGGAGGGCAAAAATTTATTCCCCAGGTTTTACCAAAAATCAAAATGCTAAAACAAATGGTTTTAGACCGTGGGCTAAGTACTGATATTCAGGTTGATGGAGGGGTAAATGCTCAAACAGCTCCCCAAATTCTTAAGGCAGGTGCCAATGTTCTTGTGGCAGGCTCCTATGTATTTGGCAGTGAAAATAGAGCACAGGCTATATCGCAGCTGAAAGAGTGTCTGGGGACGGTCCTTTGACACGATCTGTACTGTGCTAGGGAGTGTCGAGCTTTTGCTATGATGGATGGAACCCATGATGCCAATGCAACCCATGCCAATGACACCTTAAGTTTAAGAAAAGAAACCAATGCTATCCAGGACACCATGCGACCTATAGTTGAAAATAGCTGCAGCCTGTAACTTTTGATTGAGTTACAGGTTTTTTCTTTTAGAAGTATGGGTTTGTCGCGAGAATATTAAAATAGGTGATTTACATAATGGAGAGAATAAGGGAAAGTAGTAAAGGGGTGAAGATATGTCCGGGGAAAAGAAAATAACTTTTTTTATGTGTTCACAAAACTATACATTTCGCATACTACGTATGTCCTCAAAGCTTTGGATTTCTAACCAATCTTTTAACTCCGAATCTAGAATAATGGGCTATTACATAGGAGCTGATGATTCCAAAGACTGTATAGGAAATGATGTGTCCAAGCAAAGTCAGAGTATCAGATCTAATTTGAGGTACAGCACCGATAAGGGGAATAACAAATCCCATACCAACTAAATAACCTAGCCCTGTAATACCCAATCCTTTGATTAAGTAATAGTCTTTACCAAAATATTTAAATACGAAAGCGATAATAACTCCTATTATGGACCCAATGAACAAGTGGTTGATTAGGCCAATTATAGTGCCGTAGGTGGTATTTGCTTGGTCCCAGTTTAAAAATAACGTAGCCGTGATCTGCATGCTGGTAATTTTAACTATCCCGAGATACTTTAATATTAAATTAGTGAGATGCATTCCCACTGTTCCTACTATACCACCGACAGCCCCTATTGTAATTGTATCGCGCATAGCCCTGTCCTCCCGATTGATAAAAATTACCCCTCCATATTATTCATTATTTAAGTTCACCAAAAACACATTTCCCTATACGCTTGCATTGAGTGAAATATATCTAAGCTTAGCTATAACTGGTTAGGGTACATTGGGGACGGTACTTTTTGTATGTAATAAATTAAAAGGTAAAAATATAGAGAGATATTTAGCTAAATATGAAAAAAGTATATAAAAGAATATAGTAAAGGAGAGGCACCTGCCATAACTGGAACAGTGGGCACCACCGGCAAAGACTCTGACAATCAGTGAAAAAAACATTAATAAAAAGGTCTCGCGGAATAAGCCTAAAAACCCGGCGATTAATAAACAAAAAGACAATTCAATAAAAATACCCAATAATAAAGGAAGACCGTATTCGGCCTTGGCTTTGGTTAATTCATCTACACCTGAATTTTTAAATAAAAAAGTTATTATTCTATGGGACATTTTCTCTAAATTAAACATTTTAACTATCATCCCTTTCGCTATACCTAAGCCACAAATAATCATGAAAGATTTTAATTCTTAACTATTAATTCTCAATTCTCCATATTTAAGGCAGTACTGTCGAGGCTATTAATATATAGTGTTAGATAATTATCCAATTTATTTAAATCGCCGTCTCTTGCCAGTTCATAGATGACATTTAAATGGTTTTTTAAATCATGCCTGGACTGCCGATAAATTTTATTTTCCTCAAGAATATGGGCTAGTTTTAACTGATTTATGCTGTTCTCAT
>LADT01000065.1 GCA_000961765.1 Clostridiaceae bacterium BRH_c20a
CTAACCTTTTTATAAACTCCTTCTTAATTTTAGATACTTCTCTATTTCCCGACCTGCCTTTAAGCATTTCAAATTTAATATTATGTAGCTTTTCAGCCTCTGCAATGATATCTTCAGCCTTTATTCCTTTGTTAATAACTTCTCTATTGCTAATAATTATTTCTTCCGGAACTATCTCTTATGGCATTAATTCATAACTGGTTTCTCCTTCTATTGTATCTTCGTCTTCTACAAATTCAGTATACATTTGGACGGCTTTCTTTTTATCCACTGAAAAAATGGATAACGGAAATTGAATATCACATTGTTTTGATCTATATGCTGTATATTCCGTATGCTGTGTAAATGTTTGTTGGATCAACTGCATAATTTTCGATAATGATTCGTTAGATACTTCCATTAATAAATGGGCATGATTATCCATAATCACATATGCATATAACTTTGCGTTATATTTTCCTACATACTTATTAACTTTTTCTAAATATAATTGTTTTGCATCTGATTCATTAAATATAAATTCTCGATTATTTCTCCGCACTATCACATGGTATAGTGCACCTTCATAGTGTATTCTGGGTTTTCTTGCCATTTGTTCACCCCCCCTATTTTATTCTTCTATCATAAAGTTTAATAGTTAGCCTGACCCCAGAATTACCCCACCCACGGGAGAGAGCTTCTTCGATAGTGTTTCAATCCCCGCACCCGCATGGGGTGCGACTTAAAAATTTAGTATGCAAAGAGTTTAACATTCGGGTTTCAATCCCCGCACCCGCATGGGGTGCGACCCAAGGGATTCTCTAACCAGGTATATCTTTTAAAGTTTCAATCCCCGCACCCGCATGGGGTGCGACTTAATTCCTGCAGGTGGAGATTGGCGAGACTTGGAGTTTCAATCCCCGCACCCGCATGGGGTGCGACATTGCTAAAGTGTTTGGATTGTGTGAGCATTGCGGTTTCAATCCCCGCACCCGCATGGGGTGCGACCCTCTAGGGAATGGCAATAGCCAAAAATTTCAAGGGTTTCAATCCCCGCACCCGCATGGGGTGCGGCGTATAGAGAAATTCAATTTCCCTGGGCGGTATATGTTTCAATCCCCGCACCCGCATGGGGTGCGACATCGCTTCACTTTGTGCTTTTCGTCTCCCTTTCTGGTTTCAATCCCCGCACCCGCATGGGGTGCGACATGGACCTTTGATGATGCCATGAAATGGGGTCGTTTCAATCCCCGCACCCGCATGGGGTGCGACAAGAAGCAAAAATCTGTACCGTATGCGGTGAAGCAGTTTCAATCCCCGCACCCGCATGGGGTGCGACTACTCAAAAGATAAGGTACAAACATCAAGCAAGGGTTTCAATCCCCGCACCCGCATGGGGTGCGACTGTTAATCCCATCAGCACCCATAAACCAAGTAAGAAGTTTCAATCCCCGCACCCGCATGGGGTGCGACAGCTGAATATTTCAAGTGCAGTGAATGCGGGGCGGGTTTCAATCCCCGCACCCGCATGGGGTGCGACGATTATCATAAAGCCTAAAGCTACACAGAACCCATGTTTCAATCCCCGCACCCGCATGGGGTGCGACTTCCGAAAGCAATCCATATTTCTTAGCTAGCCAAGTTTCAATCCCCGCACCCGCATGGGGTGCGACTCTGGCAATTTCAACATTAGATTTACCTTCTTCAAGTTTCAATCCCCGCACCCGCATGGGGTGCGACTCTTTAACGCTTTCATATCCGGCACATAACTCAGGTTTCAATCCCCGCACCCGCATGGGGTGCGACATGTAGATTATCAGAATAAAGCAAAGGCTTATAAGGTTTCAATCCCCGCACCCGCATGGGGTGCGACAAGATGATTGAAGCGGAACCAATGAATCTTGGAGTTTCAATCCCCGCACCCGCATGGGGTGCGACTTTCTTATCTTCCGGCTTATCATCGGGCTTGCTAGTTTCAATCCCCGCACCCGCATGGGGTGCGACGTGAAGATGTTTCACCTGTGGATGTACCGCCAGTAGTTTCAATCCCCGCACCCGCATGGGGTGCGACTGGCAAGGCAAAATAAAATCGAACAATACAAACTGGTTTCAATCCCCGCACCCGCATGGGGTGCGACCCAGAGCCAACGCCAAACCCTGAGCCTACACCGGTTTCAATCCCCGCACCCGCATGGGGTGCGACATACCTTTCGCTTTGTTCTTCGGGGATAAAACCGGTTTCAATCCCCGCACCCGCATGGGGTGCGACCTACGGTACTTCCCTCTCCTGCTGCTTCTGCGGGTTTCAATCCCCGCACCCGCATGGGGTGCGACGGTATTGATTTTATTTCAAGCTCTGTTTTATCTGTGTTTCAATCCCCGCACCCGCATGGGGTGCGACTATTCTCGCATTCTTCTCTCTCACCCAATCATATGTTTCAATCCCCGCACCCGCATGGGGTGCGACACCTCATGTATTGCAGACCAACTATGCAATTCAGTTTCAATCCCCGCACCCGCATGGGGTGCGACTCTCTCGATAAGCCATTAACTCTCTCTAATAAAGTTTCAATCCCCGCACCCGCATGGGGTGCGACATGCTGTTAAGTACCATGGTCACAATCGACTTAAGGGTTTCAATCCCCGCACCCGCATGGGGTGCGACTATATTGCTCCTTGGATAGCTTATCGACCATCTCTTGTTTCAATCCCCGCACCCGCATGGGGTGCGACTGTATATTCAAAAAAGCCTATCATATCAACTACTAGAAACATGAGTTTTGCGAACGTACTAGCTGATACTATTAAAATAATTATTAAGATCCTTAATATTTGAACTTAAGACCTTCACACAATGGCATGCGAACGGTCTAGAGAAAATATGTGAGCATCAGTTTCGCAGATAACAATCTTTAAGTTATAAGTATACCCTCAGGGTCGTATGTTGATTTTGCACCATAATGTTCAACGCGCTTTTTCCAATTGTTACCTAGAAAATAATACCTTAAACTATCCGTTGAAGGCTCTGCTATCTTTTCTAATCTGTTTTTTAATTCCGAGAATTGTGCCGGATCTACCAAGCATTCAAATACAGAATTCTGTACTCGTTGCCCTTTATTTACACATTCTTTTGCGATTTGCCTTAATCTTTTTCTGCCAGCACTAGTTTCTGTATTAACGTCATAAGTTATTAAAACCATCATAATTATCCCTACTTCCACAAAAATGGTGGGTATGCCTCCAAGTCACCTCTTAAATGCCTAGCCAACAGTAAAGCTTGAATATATGGCAGCAGACCTATGCAAACCTTCTCATTCAAAAATGGGTGGGTAATTTCTTCTTGTTTCTTTTTTTGCCAGGCAGTTAATACATCTTTTCTTGTATTATCATCCATCATTACTCCGCCACTTTCCCTAATTGTAAATCCTTTTGCAACAATTTGCCTTCGGTTAATTAATGAAAGAACTAATCGATCTACTATAAACGCTCGGAATTCTTCCATTATATCCATGGCTAAGGAAGCCCTTCCAGGTCTATCTCTATGCAAAAACCCCACATAAGGATCCAATCCTACAGTCTCTAAAGCTGACTGGACATCATGAGCCAAAAGAGTATATAGGAATGAAAGCATGGCATTAAGATTGTTGGTGGGAGGTCTCTTATTTCTACCACACATAAAGAAGTCCTCTTTTTGCTGTAGTATTAATTCATCGAAAACTCCAAAATACGCTTTAGCACAATCCCCTTCAATACCTCTGATTTCATCTAACCTTTGGCAATTTTGTAATCTTGTAATGCTACTTTTAATATAGGGTTGAAGCTTCTTTCAGAGCCATGGCATTAATCTGTTCACCATGATCCCGGATACCCCTCCCTATTACGACCCTGGAGTTTACAAGCTTTGCGGTAATGCAGTTAATAGCGATGGATATGCATTCATCGCCATTAACTGAAATAGAATACTGTTTTTTTCGTAGTAAAACATTTCCTTGGATACCACCGGACACCCTTGCTAGAAACTTGCCATATGGGCTTAGGAAGCATAACCCTACACCTTTTTTCGCACAATATCCCATTAGGGCAGGGCTTGCTCCCATAAATCCAAAACAAATAATACCCTCGATATTATGGATTGGTATACGGAATTTTTCACTGCCCTCTACTAAAATGGCAATATTTTCACCATCTAAGGATAAATATGAATTTGGTGTAGTTACATATAAAACATTCAGAAGTTTTCTCATAGTTACTCCTGCTCTACATATTTTCTTATGTAATTAACTACTTTTGTCTGCTTTATACCCAATTTGGGGAGACATACATCAACTAGGGAGCAAGCCTTGCAACTTTTCTCCTTTTTTGTTGCCAGAGGAGTGAATTGTTTTTCATACAAGATGTGCATTTGCTCTGCAAAATCAGCTACTTTTCCCCTAAGTCCAACATCGAAGGTCACTTTCTCTCTGTGCCTGGTTTCCCCATAAAAAAGATACCCATGTTCAATTTTAGTTAACAACATTTCTTCTAGACACATAGCCTGGGTACAAAGCTGTACCTCATCGATAATATCTTTTTTTGGCTTTCCCCTTTTATATTCAACAGGGATAGGTTTCCAAATACCTTCTCGCCCATGTAATCTTATACCCTTTTCTTTGACTGCATGAAATTCAACTATATCTGCAACACCATAAAAACCTAGGGTATATGAAGCCAATGAGACAGAACGGGTAGTCAAAATGCCTCCTCTAGCCTCAAAAAAGTCTGGGTTGTCTACCCGTTCATGTAACTGCTTGCCTTCAACCGTGAGTAGATTCTCAGTCCACTGTTTTTCAATATGAATCAGAGCCCACTGCCTAGGACAAAATGCAAAGTGTTGAATACCCGATAAAGCTAATAAATCTTCATCATTGAAACGGTCAATCATAACTTTTCAATTACAGATACGCCCTCAGGAACCCTGGATAAATCAACTTGAACCTGATAATCACTATAGTTGCGGGCAGGTTTTTCACCATCCTTTTTGGTGATACTAATAATTTCAAATAACTTATGGGACGATGCATTGCCCAGTTCACTGTCATGTTTGAAAACAATTAATTTGCGAACTGCCATCTTACCCCTAGCAGCGGAATGATCGTGTTCAAACATATTAACTATGGCTTCAAATAAAAGTTCTAAATCCTCCTGAGTGAATCCAGTGGTTTTCCTTGCAATATTTGCAGAGATATATCCTTCGGTTTTATATAATGCATAGGGTACTATATGTTTTCTACCCATTTCGTTGGTTTTGTTTTCAGCATCCTTTACAGTTGTTACAGCCATCCGGGTAATAGTTACTTCCTGGGCAACAATAGGATCAATACTTCTGGCAAAGTTAATCTGTACCGGTCCCCTTACTTGTCCACAATTAACCTTTGTTGTCATTACTGCCCCAAATGCCCGAATATCAAAAAAATTCTGACACATAAAATCCCTTAAAGGCTCTCGGTTTTCCTTTGCTACTTTTTCATTTGTGGGATCTAGTCCTAAAAATTTGTAGGCTGTTTCATGTTGATTATTTAAGATTGCCCCCTCTTTTACATAGATCTTAAAGCCTTCACTATCCTCTTTAACAATCTCCACATAATTTCTAATTTTCCTTTTCAGACAAACATCTGTCACGATACCATATCCTGTTTCAGCGTCTATTCTAGGCATATTCCCAGCATCGGGGTCACCATTGGGGTTTCCGTTTTCAACATCAAATAATACCACAAACTCATGACGATTTTTAATAATTTCATTCATTACATAATCCTCCCTAATATTTGTTTTTTTATTTTTCTACCTTTTCAGTTTTTTGAAAAAACGCAACCCTTTGATGGTAATAGCCTAGTACAAATGTTCCCTGCTGGACAAGGGATAGATGAGAAGGAAACTTTTTGATTTCATTCATGATAGTCTCAATCCTTCTATCAATGGAATAACCATAGTCTGATTTTGATATGTGATGCTGAGCTAGCCTTAATAAAATAGGAAATACTGCTGCAGGTGTCGCACTGGCAGCGGCAAAATATCGGTCCTTTATAGTTGCATTTATCCCTGGATTTGCATCCTGCTGAGCCTTTTCTAATACTGCAAAAAGCCGACCTAATAAATACTCAGTATTGGTGGACTGTTCATTGAGAGCCACAGTTAATACCTCCTCCAACTTTCTATTGTTATGTATCCTGGCATATCTTAATAAATATGCTTTAATAATTGATGCCCTAATATAATTTACCCTTTGAATTCCTTTATCTTTATCATCCATATCAGTTCGGACTCTAATCATAACTGTGTTAAAAAGGACTGCAGGATATGGCGCTCCACTAATAATTGAACGCATCATAGCACCTGCTAAAAGGGGATGCGCATCCTTATCTCTACTTTTGGGCGAAATAGTTTCACCAAGCATCATCCAAATGGGTATATTATCAGGGCGATTATCAAAATCTTTGATGATTTCCATATCTTTATAATGCATTGCAGTTTTTTCAATAAAGCTACCAAAACTATCTGCATGGAAAAATCTAATAGAAATACGACTAGCATTTGGAGATAATCCTAAAATATAAAACTTAGTCTGAGGATTAATCCTGCCATCAATATCTTTAATTTTTATGCCAGATTTAGCATTTATGAGTATTTTATTAACAAGTTCTTCTATTTGAGCATCCCGTCTATTCTGATTTTTACCTTCTTTACTGTCCTGATTAGTTGTAGGATTAAATAGCTGGGCAGCTAAATCCCTATAAATCTCCTCAGGACTTTCAGCCCAAAAGACAGTGGTTGCATCTCCTACCTGAACCCGTTGTTTTTGATTTGAAAGCATATGGTTTAAAACAGTTGTATAGGCAAATACTGCATTCTCACCTACTGGAGAGTTATAACTTTGGCTTTTACCATACGATCCATAAGCTGGATCATTAAAAGAAACCAGTAAAGCTCCGCTGGATTGTGCATTTTTTACATTCCTAATTTTTCCATGTAGTCTTGCAATTTGAGCGTTCTCACCAGTAATAAGACACTGTCTCTTTATTTCAACATTACTTTTTGATTTATAAATACTCCATAGCTTCTTAATCTCTTTATCTTCATGAAGAAAGTCCTTTGTTTCATCTAATTTAAAGACCAAATTGCTAGCTTCTAAAATTTCATCCAAGTTACTAGCTATTCTGGAATGTTCTCTAGCACCATTTGCATCCCATTTTGATAGAAATGCTAACACTGCTTTGGCTGCTTGCCCCTCAGCATTATTAAGAACTTCTTCGTGTAGTTTCTTAAAAGCAAAGAAGGCTTCCTTGGAACGATCAGGTTTGCCTTTATTATCAATGCCTAATATGTATGTACTGTTATCACACATAAAATTAGGAACTATTTTTACTGTATGGTCTGTTTGTTCAATTACTATCATTTGCCTAGATACTAATTTTTTGTTATTTCCTTCTACTTTTAATGGAATAACGTCCAGCAGTTCTCCATCTATTGAGATATTTAAGGCAAATCCCACTTTAGCTACACTATAGCCATACAGTGGAATTCCACTTTTCTCATCCTCGGAAAGTATTTCATAATAACGATTTAATGCGTTTATAATCATTGAATTATCACCTCGCCTTCAATAAATCCTTAACCTCAATAATTCCATCTTCCATGAAAGCCCTATAAAAAACAGGTGTCATATCATTTTGAAAATCTATATCCCAGAGCATCCAGCCCAGATCCATTTTTTCACCATCATAGAAACCTTTGATTTCTTCATTATCAACCAATTCAAAATTGGCAGCAAATTCCCTAGTTCCTAGGCATGGCTGATGATAGCATTGTCCTTGGCGCATCCTTCTCAAGGCAATATTATAGTGTTTTTCCGGTGTATCTTCCGGTCCTGCTTGGTTGGTCGACTCAAAGTGGGCTTCAATAATATAACATACATCCTTTAGTAGCATCGATGCCCTCTGTTGTCGTATTTCTGGAGCAATCTGATACAATTCCTTTGAACTATCATTCATTGCTGCTTGAATATTACTACTAGATATTTTTTGGCTAACCTCGTTCCTCCTTACATTTGTAAACTTAATCTCATTCAATACATAAATTCTGTCGATTACCCAACGAATTGCGGGCTTCCAGTAAATTGCTTCAATTATGCCTCTTGCTGCAGAAGGGGTAATGACATCATAACTAACCCGCTCCACCTTCATTTCTGGTCTGGTAAAACAAGCGTAATCACCATAGACCTTTAACCTAATACCATAACCCATTTTAATCCTCCTTCTCCTAAACGAATATCCCTTCTCCATAGGTATCTTTGGGTAGAATAAGTCCTGTGTTGTTACTATAATTACTTTTATAATCATCAAGGACTATAAAACTATTATTAACAACCCTTAGCGCAGCATTTTTCATTAAAGTCTTATATTCATATTCATAAACTGAAATTGTGTATGGTTGAAGCTTTCGAGCTAAACTACGGGGGTAGGGACTATATAGGGCTGTATTGAGCAACTCTATAGCTGTATCATCATAAGGGATAACAATTGAGTATGTATTACTTTCAATTAATCTGAACTTTTCCGCTGCAGTCTGAAAATCGAAGCCTAGATGCATTCGTTTTTCTTCAAAACAATCCAGGATATTCTTTCTATCTACAGCTTCTTCGCCTTCAATATCATACAACCTTTGAAAATAGTAGTCTATTGCCTCTAAAGATATTGGATCATCATACCTACGAAGAACCATTTCTGCAATTTTTGCCGTTCGTTCTAGATAGCCTCTTATCTTAGCAAGCTCAGATACAGGTTGGAAAACAAATAGGTTTCCAACTGGTAATCGTCCTTCTCTATTGCATCTACCTGCCGACTGAATAATTGAATCAATACCGGCCATAGAACGATAAACTACAGGGAAATCAACATCAACACCAGCTTCTATAAGTTGAGTAGATACAGCCTTACAGGATTCGTTGTTTTTGAGGCTTTTCCTTATTTTAGCTAAAGTCTCTTTTCTATGTACTGGACACATCAAAGTGCTGAGATGAAATGCATTCCCCTTTAAGCGACTAAAAATTTCCTTAGCATGCTTTCGAGTGTTTACAATACAAAGCACCTGTTCTAAGCTATTTAACTCATCAATCAACACTTCATCTTCTAAGTTACCTTTGTTAATCACCTTTACTTTTTTAAAGTCATTATATAACTGCTTCGAGTTTTCCATCATTTCTATTGGTCTAATATCTGAAGGCAGTAAATCTTGGATAGATGGCTGAGTTGCAGTACATAGTATTGCTGTAGACCCATAATTTTTCACCAACTCACAAACTGCCAATAGACAAGGCTTTAAAAAATTAATAGGTAACATTTGTGCTTCATCAAAAATAACAACACTTTTAGATAAATTATGAATTTTTCTACACTGAGAACTTCTATTGGCAAATAGGGATTCGAAAAATTGCACATTGGTTGTAACTACTATGGGAATATCCCAATTCTCTGCGGCAAGCTTTAATTTTTCAGTGGCCGTTTTTATATGCTCTGAATGATTTAAATCAAATTGATAATTACTGTGATGCTCCAAAACATGATCATCTCCTAAAGCATCTTTAAAAACTCTAGCATTTTGTTCAATAATGCTTGTATAGGGAATTACATAAACAATTCGTTCAAGATTATGTTGGACAGCATGATTTAAAGCAAATGCAAGGGAAGAAAAGGTCTTACCCCCTCCAGTGGGTACTGTCAGGCTATATAAACCAGTAGGTTTCTTAGCCATACTTAGGCAGCGTTCCAGTATCTCTTTGCGTTTACTATTTATTTTGGTCTGACTAGACCCCATCTTTGATAAAAAATTGTTAAACATATCGTTCAATTCAGAGATAGAAGCATTATGACCCCGTAGTTTTACTTTTTCAGACATATATTGTTCCGTATCAATAAAATCGGCATCAACTAAACATGAATAGACCATTCTAATAAAAAAAGATAAAGTAAACCCATGAAAATCTCCTATTGCCTTGACGGGCAGAGCATTAAGGTCTTTAATAAAGGATAATTCAATCTCATCTTTATATGCACTATACTCTTCTTCTATTTTTTTAGCTAATCTTGCCGATAGTGTACCCCCGTTATCTGCTATTGTCCCATAGTCTGGAATTCCACTATGATGCCCTGCAATGCAATAAGCCATTAGTTTGCCAAGTTTTCCACAATTTCTTTCTGCTTCTTGTGCTCCTGCAGTGGAATGATCAACCTTTAAATTTTGACCATGTAGCTTGTTCTGAAATTCTTGGGAGTACTTACCCAAATCATGGAGCATACCGCAAAAAAAACCAAATTCCTTAGCATTAAACTTAGAGGCAAAAAATCCTGCTAGTTCAGCCGTATTCGTTAAATGTTCGACCAAAGGTTGCCACGATTTTTGAGGATTATCAGATGAATGAGCATAATAGTTCATAAAAACCTCCTTTTCGAAAGGATTATTTATAGTATACAATACGACAAATCATTACCATATCCTGTTACTATTTACATTATTTTTTTTAAATCTTAAAATATTACAGTTGATATCTTAATTATTTCACTAAAATTTGATCTAGAATACTATGACTATCCCCTTACGATTAACTACCGAAACACTTGTATCCCGTACCCGTACAACGCCTAAGAGATTCTAATTCTAACTTTATGTTCGTTATTATAAGCCTTACTTAAACACTTATTTTCCTCTAACTCTTTGTGTTTCTACTTCATCTGCTATAAAGATGGGTCCTCCCGACTTTATCATCTACTAGCATTTTCATTTTCAAATTGCATTAACAACCAAATTTTAAAAAATACAAAACACCAGCAACGGGATACTTGCGCCCTTTTTTAAAGGTGAGAGAATAAAAAGACTTATGTATAATGGATTATAAATAAGTGGGTGTAGAAATTGACAGTAATATTGTTGCTAGAAGGAATAATATGTAATAAGATAGCAATAATAGGAAAAAAATATAGAAAAGGGTAATAAGAAGTTGAATATTGAATCTCCATAGTGAGATACATCCGGGGGTTCGTTCAATGAAATTGCATATGAAATTGAGCCGTTGCATTTCTCCTAATATTGAGGAAACTTGACACTGAGGAGGCTTTGCATGGTTGATATACGCTCAACTTCATATGCAATCCTAAAAGTTAAGTGAAATTGGTCGTTTTGTAATCTACATTATTCTGAGAATTGTTAAGATAAGCTATGAAGACTATTGAGTGAATTGCATTCTAAAGTGGAGGGGTATTGTTATGGCATTCAAGCCTAATTATGCATTATACTATCCAAACATTGAGTTTCAGAATTTTCAATGGTTATATTCAGCAGCATTAATATGGGACAAGATTTATAGAATCGTTCCTTCAAGCTATACGCCGCATGATCCAAAAAATGTTAAAGATCTGTTTGAAGATGGAGAGATAGGTATCTTTCTAGATCCAAGTAATTATGCAAAGGAAGTTGCAGATGAATTTCTATCAAAATTGGAGAATGAAGATTGGGATGCTGCTGCATTAACACGAATTGATGAGGATTATGCTCGAATACATAAAGAAAAAGTGGATGTTACATTAAGAGATATGATAATAAGTACTGGTGGCATAGATTCAGGCGAGAATTGGTATTTTGTACCTACTAATTTTGAAGCTCAGTATATGACATATTTAGCTAATTCGATGGCCGAGAAAAATAATCTTAGTATTATTTCAGATAAGCCTGCTGCTTGGGCTTGCTCTACGTATTACAGTTATAATGGTCAAGTTAATGACTTCCCCCAAATAGATGATAGTACTCAGTTAGCTTCATTATTATTTAAAGAAATAATTCCTGTAAACCTGACTGATATTAGTATTGAGGAATTACTAAAGTTTAGAAAAAGTAAAAAAGATGAAAGACAGAATTTTATGCGAGCTATTAATAATGCGGCAAATCAAATTTCAAATTGTTCAGATCCTAAAATTATTAATGATCTTGTTCATGATTTAATGTTAGATGTTGAACAGGCATTAAAGGATTATAGAAAATGTTTGGGAGACTTCAAGTACAATTCCTTGACAGGATTATATTCAATAGCTATACCAGTTGCAACTGAAGTAATTAATCAAACTGCACATATCAGATCCCAAGAATTACAGATATTATCTGCGTTAGGTGTTGCTATTGGTGTTGTAACAAGTATAAGAGAATATCGTAAGTCGAAAGTAAGTCTAGCTAAAGAATCAGACTATTCTTATCTGCTTCAGATGAGAAACAGATGGGAAAAAGTATATCAAGGTGGTAGCTATAGCTACTTCTTAAGCAGACAAATTGAAGAATTCATTAATGATTGACTTTATTGGGCGGCCAACTTCACTTAACAAAATTTTCACGCTTCGGGCGTGTCATAGCGGCCACACAGCCTCACCGGGCGACAAGCGCCACTAAAGGGTAGGGCCCTGCTGGTCCGGTTCGCCGGCATCGTGAAAACGGAACGTTATACGATATATGTGATAGGAGTGAGTTTATGGGTCATGAAGTTAATAATTTAAGCTTTATTGAATTTGGTGTTGGTTTTTATAGAAAAGGATTAGAGTTAATAAATCCAGAGAAAGATGATTTTTCTATTATGTCTGGTTGTTTATTATTGGTTATAGGTTTAGAAAAGTTTATAAAACAAGTACTAATTAATCATAATCCTTTAATGATTTTAGAAAAAGTAGGTTTTGATGATGTACTTGCCGTTCACAAGGACAAGAGTACCCTTGATAAAAGGTCGGTAAGTTTAGAGATAGCATTTGAGAGATTAACAAAGTTGTTTCCTGAAATGGAGTTTCAAAAGCATGTTGTTAAGAACCTTATTAGAAATCGTAATTTTTTAGCCCACTCAGCAGGAAATTTTAATTTAAAAACTATTGAAAATAATGTAAGGGTAAATGTTACAGTAACGACCCAAATTATATGTGAAAAATGTTTAAAAACTGATCTCTGTGAGTTATTTGGCAAAGATGTTTGGCAAGAAATGCTAGATTATAAAGAAGCATATGAAGAAGCAGAAATACTTGAATTAGAAAAAAGGATTTCATTCTTAAAAAGAATTTACTCGGAGGGCAAAAAACTACCATGTACTTCGGTAAAGTTAAGTAAATACGCAGAAGGATATCATTATTATGATTGTCCCATTTGCAAATCCGCAGCGATTATTGAAATTGAAATAGATGTAGACGTTGACGATCGAGAGGGAATAGTTTTAGGAGCCTGGCCTTATCCAAATTTTCTTTACTGTGAAAATTGTGGTTTTTCGTTGATTGATTCAGATGAAATCGAAATTTTGGTCGGAGAAGAGACTCTTCGAGAAATACTATATTCAGGCTTTGAGTAAGATGAATAGACTCACATACATGGTTTAACACGGGGTTAGCGACATAGGGAGCATTCATGATGGAACAAGCCCTTAACACCATCCTCCAGCTTAATTTAGTTCAAAAATCCCTCGAACTTATCGGGTAATGGCTACATATAGCTTATATCAGCTTTCCCCCGTTTTTCTGAAGAAAAGATCTACAATTATTGATGTCATTGGTAGAATAACTACTACTCCCCTTCCATAGTAAATCCTTTGACTATGGACAAAATCCTTTTTCTAAACTCTTCGAATGAGTCACCAGTCGAACCATAGTACATGAAGTGCCGACAAGCCATTATATATCCCTTCTTTCCGTTGGGATAATTAAATTCAATTATTGGAGATTTTAATTCCATTTGTTCAATTGACTGTTCAAGATCTACTTGGCCGGGCGGGATTACTTTACCGTGGGTTAATATATAAGCCACATGCTCTACTGTCTTCTTTCCATGAAGAATCAAGAGCTTAGGTTGAAACTCGGTAACAAGCTGATAAAATATTTCTTTTCCTTTATCTATCACATGTTTCGGTTCCCTTTTTAACTCCTTAACATTTGCAGTGGGGTAAGGAATTGCATCTGTTTCGATAACTGCTAAATCTGTATGGTTAGCAAGCCATGATAAAAATGAATTCATCCCCATTCTTGTGCGTGATATTTGGTCCTTATCCTGACTTATCCGATATTCTTTATAAAATCGAATAAACTCATCATAATTAAGAAGTAAACTTACGTAGCTGTCTATATCAATCTCGATAGGGGATATAGGAGTAGCAGGGTTAATTCCAACAAAGAAAATATCTACCTTAGATAGATCACCATTACAGATAAAAGGACGATAATAAGACTTCCCAGTAGCAGGTGGGATACACATTTGCTTTAGCACATCATTTGAGAACATAAATCCTCCCGATTTCCGCCTTTCTCATTTGAATCTCTCCAATCTATTCAATGTCTCCCAAATCTAGTTGAACTATTTTTAAATTAAGAAACTTATCCCTTATTATATCTACATTGCGGTTATCAGGTGAATAATAAAACACATATCTATGTCTAGGTCCCTTCGAATCTGCAACCCTGATGCAGTCCTTTTTCAATTTGTCATTGCTATGAGGACTCGTGGCAGCAAATACCTCCGCTGTTACTAAACCGTCTTTGGATACAATATCAAAACCTGGCGATGTCCCCAGGTTAAGAATATACGGAATATTTTCTGGATGGACCTTAATTAGATATTCCGTTGCCTGTAAGGAAGCAAGATATGTAAAGGTTTGATTTAATTGCTCAACAAAATTTAAAGGCCGCTTTTCTAAGGGATCTTGACCAACTTCAGAAAACCGAAGATCATGAAATAGATCGAATGCCTCTTTTTGATTTGATAACTGCTTAATCTTTTGTTTAGTGTTTTCCATTGCTTCCAAAACCACTGTTTTGTAATCGTAAATAACCTGAAAATTACTAATCTCTAGTTGTTTATTCAACTCTTGCCCCCCATATCCTAACTACTTTAAGCAACCAGATCTAGATCCCAATTCTACAATTGAGATTGAAATATTGTTGGTATATTACTTTCAATATATAAATTATATAAAAGGTATAAAATTCCTCCTTGGGAAAAAACTGTATCCACACTATTTTTTAAGAGGAATAGTTGTACGGGCTCACAAAAGATAGAGAATGTTGAGTAATACCAAAATAATTATTGCCCTTAGAAAATAAAAAAAAGAGCATCAAAGTTAATATAACCTTGAAGCTCCATCATTTATTGGTGCGAGAAACGGGACTTGAACCCGTACGCCATAAGACACACGCCCCTCAAACGTGCCTGTCTGCCAGTTCCAGCACTCTCGCATATTAGAATTATTTAATTTTGTTCGCAAAGAATATCTTAACACCGACTTAACAATTAGTCAAGATGAAGGGAGCAGGATTAATTTTCCTATCCCACTGTGAATAAAGCTCTACTGGTTTTTTCTTTTCTTTTTCCCCTTCTTTTCTTCTATGAGATTTGACTGCTCCTGGGGTTGTTTTACTCTTCTGATAATTAATAAATAATATAATCCTGCAGCAACTAAAGCATAGTTAGGAATTAAGAAAGTCCAATTAATAGTTTCCCCTTCCATCAAGTTTTCTCCGATACTACTTAAGACAACGCCAACCATCATTCCTAGAAAAATAGCCCACCTCATTCGCCTACTCATCTAACCTTCTCCAATCTATCATTTATGCTTAAACCAGGAATTCGGCCTCTTTTAGCCACTGGTTTACCGTCAATTTCTTTTAAATCCATAGTCATATCGATAGCTCTAGCCCCGGATATATAACTTCCTACTCCGAATGCATCTGCTCCGGCTTCTTTTAATAATTTAATTTTTTCGGGATCTAGTCCTCCGGAAACAAATATTTGTACATGGTTAGATCCAGCCATATCCAAACGAGCCCTTATTTCTTTTACTAGCTCCGGTGTTACACCGCCACGCTCACTAGGCGTATCTAACCTAATTCCTTGCAGTTTTTTTCCTAAAGCTTCGGCTACCCTTAGGGTTTCTTCTGCTTCGTCCTTAAAGGTATCAACTAATACAAGACGTATTGCATCAGGAGGCATTATCCGATCATAGGTCTTGGCAA
Source organism: Clostridiaceae bacterium BRH_c20a (assembly GCA_000961765.1). Taxonomy (GTDB): domain Bacteria; phylum Bacillota; class Peptococcia; order Peptococcales; family BICA1-8; genus BICA1-8. The sequence continues at coordinate 16,029 of LADT01000065.1, forward strand.
CATCAACGGTATCACCAACAATCAAAAAAACAGAATGAGGGACAGTACCTTTTGGTTCCTTGCCTGCTAATTTAGCACCTAAAATACAGCTAGCTCCATCTATACCTCCCACTAATGCTGAACGTTCCATAACGGGTGCCACAGAGGGATGAACATGACGGGCACCAAAAACTAAGGCTTGTCTATCACCAACTACCTTTTTGATCTCTCTAGCTGCTGTAGCCCAGCCACAAGAGCTGGCAAGAATGCCTAATATTGCTGTTTCATAAATACCAAATTCCCCATAACTACCTTTTATACGCATTATAACTTCTTTTCGTTCGAATTCAGCCCCTTCAGATAAGGACCAAACATCCACTCCGGTATCTCTTAAAAGATTCAAAATCTCTGGTAATCCGCAAAATACTCCTGCCCCCCGGGAGAAAATTTCTGCTATCACCTGTGTATTCTCTTTATTTAATTCCTTTAATATCTCATGGGTTTTAACAAAATAAACATCTGTTGTCGCCCCGTTAATAATCTCTTCATGGCTAGCAGAAAATAATACTCTATCTTTTTGTATTGTTAAATCTTCAACTTGTTTTAAAGTTAATATTTTTTTTCCCGACATCTCTATTTCCTCCCGATTGAAGCTCACATAAATTAAATTTTAAACTATAATTTTATTCAATATTTTTCAATTAATACCTTTAAAATATCAGAATTTTTCACTAAACTTAATTTTTCCCGTTGTATAAGCCCTGATAAGTTTTAAAATCTACAATCACCTTATAGACATAATTACGAGTTTCTTTAAAAGGAATATTTTCTAAGTCATCTAAATTTCCGGACCATGTACCTTGATTGAGCCATTTTTTTACATTAGTTTCCCCACCATTATAAGCGGCAAGGGCTGCAATCATATTACCATTAAACTGCCTTAATAAATACTTTAAGTACCAAGTGCCTATATTGATATTATGTTTAGGCTCGTAGAGTAAATCGGCATTAAATTCTTTATAACCCAACTCTTTGGCAACCCACTGGGCAGTCTCCGGCAAAATCTGCATTAAACCTCTCGCATCTTTAGCAGATAGGGCTTTTTCATTAAATTTGCTCTCAACTTTTATGACGGCAAGAATGAGCTGAGCATCAACTTCGTATTTTAAACTTGCCGATTCAATTATCTCTTTGTGAGGGAAAGGGTAAAACAATTTCAAAAACCAGGTACTATTAATAAGGCCAACAAAAGCCAGGAGAATAATTATAAAGATAACTACAATTTTGAACAAGCAACCTAACCTAAAAATAGTCCTTTACCTCCATTACACAAATCGTTAATTTCATATTATTTTAGACTTCAAGCTTTCATTCTGTTTTTAATACTTCTCGCCAGATTTCTTTAATTTGGTTTATAGTGTGGGCTAAATCCTGATTATTATCTATCACCCGTTGAGCATATTTTAATTTTTCCTCCATGGGCATTTGAGATTCAAGTCTTTTTAAGGCAGCTTCTAGGGAAATATTATCTCTTGCCATCACCCTTCTTACCTGCAGTTCCTCAGCAACAGCAATAACCCAAACTTCATCTACCATCTTGTACATCCCAGCTTCAATTAATAATGGGGCATCTACTACAATCAGCGGTGCCAATCCTTCTTTTTTATATTGAGCAATTAATAATTGTGTTTTGTTTAAAACTTCTGGATGGACAATTTCATTTAAAATTCGTCTTTTTTCAGGATCACTGAATATTATGTCTGCCAGTTTTTTTCTATTTATAGTTCTATCTTCATTAAAGGCTTGGCTACCAAAATACCGCCAAATTTTTCGCCAGGCTTCTTCACCTGGTTCTACAACCTGACGGGATAAAATATCGGCATCTATAATTACTGCACCCATTTTTCTTAGAGAATCCGATATTATGCTTTTACCGCTGGCAATACCACCGGTTAATCCTATGACAAGCATATTTATTCACCTACTACTTTGGGCAGACACATGGGTCTGCCCCTACAAGTTATTACAATATTTTTACCGCGCCCAAAAACATAATAATTACTCCCGGTATTAATCCTAAGTTACTAAGAAGCCTATCAAATGATACTTGACTGCCTAAATACAAGCCTAATGAAACTAAACAAAATTTTGTAAGACCTGCAACTATTGGTGTTAGAATCGGACTAAAGCCCATCATGGCTGCCCCTAATCCTGCTCCTAATGCATCCATTGCCAGAGCAAAGCCTAAAAACACAGCCTCATTAACACTAATCTCACCCGATTGGTCAAAGTCTGCTTTTGCAGGCTCTTTTAATATTTTTATTACTAAGCCTAAGCTAGGAATAGATAGTTTAAATACCGTAATAGGGGAATTTTCCGTAAGCCCCCAACCGTTTTTAGGCTCTAGCCTTTGTAGCCAGGCCTGAATTAAAAGCCATCCTCCTACTAATAATAACGCAATTCCACCTAAAGTTTCAGCTACTTTTTCAGATAAAAAATTAGCAATTAAATTCCCCATCAGCATAGAAACAGCTAAGGCTGCAGCTGAGGAAATACATATTACCAAAAGGGATTTTAACGGAATTCTAATCTTACGAATACCATAAGATATACCTACACCAAAACCATCTAGACTTAAAGCAGCTGCAAAGATTATTGTGGCCCAAATCAAGTCTTTACCCTCCTCCTGTTATGTATGAAGCTAATCATACTATATGGAGGAAGCTTGAATTGTGTGACACAAGAATTAGTGGCTAATATTAACTGCTAAGGCTAAGGCTAAGGTTGAGGTTGAGGTTGAGGTTGAGTGACATCTTAGATCTACCCTATTGAATATTTCCTTAACCTTAACCTAGCGAAGCGAAACCTTAACCTTAGTTACTTTTTCTGGCATTCTGGACAATAGGCTGTACTTCTTCCCCCTACTTTAATCTTCTCTATTTGTTTCCCACAATTAAGGCAGGCTTGACCGGATTTGCCATATACCTTTAACTGATGCTGAAAGGTTCCCGCTTCCCCAAAACCATCTACATAATCTTTGATAGAAGAACCCCTATGTTCCACACCAGCCTTTAGCCTGTCTTTAATTGCCTGCCAAAGTGCATTTTGTTTTTCCTCAGATAATTTGTCTATAGTTTCCTCGGGATGAATACCTGCCTGAAATAGGATCTCATCAGCATAAATATTGCCAATGCCCGCTACACATGTCTGATCTAAAATAAATACTTTAGCTTTCTTCTTTTTCCCTTTAATAGCTTCTTTCAAACAATCAAGGGTGAATTCAGTACCAAGTGGTTCTGGTCCCATTGTTTTCAAGCCGGATATTAAATCTATCTGGTCAGATGGGACTAAATAAATTAAGCCAAACTGACGAATATCATGGAAACGCAATTGATTTCCATCATCTAAAGAAAAAATAAAGTGGGTATGTTTTGCAATAGGGGCAGTTTTTTCTACGTACAGTAAGCGTCCTGTCATCCGCAGGTGAATGACTAAAGCCCAGTCATTATCCATATTAAAAAGCAAGTATTTACCTCGCCGCCTAATATCTTTAAATGCACTTCCAGTAAGGGTAGTTATAAAAGCGTTTGCATCACCTGAAGGGATTTTGATAAGCTTTGGTAAATTAACTTCTACTTGGGTAATTTTTTTTCCTATAAGAATTGGTTCTAAAGACCGGCGAACCGTTTCCACTTCCGGCAATTCCGGCATCTTTACCATCATCCCTTTCGCTATACTCGCTCATCAAAGCTATAATTCTCAACTCTCCATTTTCCATTCTCAATTATCAAGACATACGCCTCTTAAATTGATTCTAAATCATACCAGTTAAAGCCTACCTGCATATCAACCTTTAAAGGAACATCTACTTGATAAGCCTCTTCCATCTCCTGTTTTACTAAAGTTATCAGTCTGGATACTTCTTGAGGAGGCACTTCAAAAACAAGTTCATCATGAACCTGGAGAATCATCCGGGCAGCAAATTTATTTCTCTCCATTTTGTCTTGAATATTAACCATAGCTATTTTAATAATATCAGCGGCACTACCTTGAATAGGTGTATTCATGGCTGTACGCTCGGCAAAGCTTCTGAGGTTGAAGTTCTTACTTAAAATGTCATTAAGATACCGCCTGCGTCCTAGCAGAGTAGTCACAAAGCCCTGCTCTCTAGCCTGAGCAATTATCTTGTCAATCCATTCTCTAACCCCTGCATATCTTTCAAAATAGTTATCAATATAGGTTTTTGCTTCTTTACGGGTTATACCCAAATCTCTAGAAAGGCCATAATCACTTAACCCGTAAACAATACCAAAATTTACGGCCTTAGCATGACGGCGCATCTCTTTTGTTACTTGGTCCATAGGTACGTTAAATACTTCCGATGCAGTTCTAGTATGAATATCCTGCCCTTTTTTAAAGGCCTCAATTAAAACCTGATCTTTAGCAATATGGGCTAGTATCCTTAATTCAATTTGGGAGTAATCAGCAGTTAAGAGAATATACCCTACCTTTGAAGGAATAAAAACCTTGCGAATTTTTCTGCCTTCCTCCAAACGGATAGGAATGTTTTGCAGGTTTGGCTCTGTACTGCTTAATCTTCCAGTTGCAGTAATTGTTTGATTAAAAGAAGTATGAACTTTCTTGGTTTTTGAATTGGTAATATTTAATAAGCCATCAACATAAGTTGTTTTCAGTTTAACTAGCTGACGATAATTGAGTATTTCTTTGACAACTTCATGCTCTCCTGCTAAGGCATCTAATACTTCGGCATTAGTGGAATAGCCCGTTTTAGTCTTTTTAATAGTGGGCAAACCTAATTTTTCGAAAAGAATTACCCCAAGTTGTTTAGGAGAATTAATATTAAACTCTTCTTCAGCTAAAACATAAATCTTTCTTGTCAGATCATCAATTCTCAGTTCTAACTCTTTACCCATAATCAATAACTGCTCCCTATCTAGTTTAACACCCTGCAGTTCCATTAAGGCTAAGACTCTAGCTAAAGGTAATTCAATTTCCTCATATAATTCTAGTAATCCATTTAGAGAAATTTCCTTCTCAATAACAGCCTTCAACTGATTAAGGCCTTCCATAAGACTAAAGGACCTCATTGGTTCTTCTTCAACTGCTACTCGCTCCAAATTACTGTAAATTAGTTGTGGTAAACTTGTGTCACTTAAAGAAGGATTTAAAAGGTAGCTTCCCAATAATACATCCCATTTTAGACCTTTTAGTTTAATTTTCTCCCGCAAGAAGAAAATATGTGCCATCTTAGCATCATAAGTAACCTTTATAAGGTCCTCATTTTCTAGATAGGGTTTTAATATTTTTGCATATTGACTGAAATTCTTTTCCACCTGCACCAGGTAACTGGTATCATTAAGCCATAAGCTCAGACTAATAACATTACCTCGATATGCATCTGTGGAATCATATTGTATTAGAAAAGGTAGTTCTTTTAATTCTGAGTTAGTCAAGACCTCATTTAATTTTTTTGGTGTTTCAATTATTACCCCTTTACTTTCTAGCTTTTTCACAGATACCTTGTCTTCCACTAAAGTATTTTTTAGTAAGTTTTTAAATTCTAAATCTTCATAAATGGGGATTAGCTGATCATAATTGGGGGGACGTACTTTTAAGCTTTCCTTATTTATATCCATTTCCACACAGCAATAAATAGTAGCCAGCTTTTTGCTCAAAAATGCCTGGTCCTTATTCTCACTGAGCTTTTCCCCAAGCTTTTTACCTTGAAAATCCTCTAGATGATCCATGATGTTTTCTATACTATTGTATTCTGCTAGCAGCTTTAAGGCCGTTTTTTCTCCTATACCGGGTACTCCTGGAATATTATCAGAGGAGTCACCCATTAATCCTTTTAAATCAGTAATCTGTTGTGGTGTTAAGTTATATTTTTCCTTAAGCCCATCTAAATTAAATACTTCCACCTCAGAAATACCCTTTCTTGTTAAAAGAACTTTGGTATTTTCGGAAACAAGCTGAAAAGCATCCCTATCACCGGTAACAATAAGGGTTTCTAATCCCTCTTTTTCTGCCCATTTTACCATAGTGCCAATTAAATCATCGGCTTCATAGCCTTCCTGTTCAAAAATCGCTATATTCATGGCAGCTAGTATATTTTTAATTAGACCCATTTGTGGTCTTAGTTCATCTGGCATTCCTTTTCTTTGGGCTTTATAATCGGCATAATCCCCATGACGAAAGACAATCCTACTTTTATCAAAGGCAACTGCTATATAATCAGGATTCTCATCTGAAAATATCCGCATCAGCATATTGGTAAATCCATAGGCTGCATTAGTAATAACCCCTTTAGCATTACTCAAAAGCGGAATCGCATAAAATGCCCTATTAGCCAAACTGTTACCATCAATAATTACAAATTTCTCTTTTTTCATTATCCCACTCCTAAATCAATTCTTGCTAAGGTTATTATATACAATAATACTCTGTGGTATTTTACCATATAAATAAAAGTTTGTAATAAAAAAATTCGGTGTACAGGTTAAGTTTCCTGCACACCGATGGTTTTATTTATTAATATATTTATTTTTAACTTTTTTACCAATTATCCATAAGATAATTAGAAATAACAAAGTCATGATTATAAAAGGTAGATATGTGCCAAAATAGACTACTAAATTTCCAAACCCAATTATCATGGAATTAATGCTCTTAATAAATGCTTCTTGGGTTCTGGTCACAACACCAGCTAAACCAGTGGTCTTAATCTGTTTTACCGGTGTTAAGGTTTCACGAACCGTTACGTTAATGGTTGATAATTCGGTTCGGTTGCTAAGGTACCTTAAACGGCCCTCTAAAGATTCTAAATCAGCTCTGGTTCTAGCTAGTTCATTTTCTACCGCCAAAACATCACCTAAGGTACCTGACTTTTCCAAAATGGATAAAAGTCTTTCTTCTTTCATGCGCATAGCCTTAAGACGGCTTTCGACATCCACATACTCTTCAGTGACATCTTGACTATCTACTGTTCTATTATTAGTATTACCCATATTCTCTAGGCGGTCTAAAGCTTCATCAAATCGCTCTTGAGGGATTCGTAAAGCGATACTACCTGCAAGGAGCTTCCGCTCATCGTCATAGACATGGGTGTTTTCACTTACAACATAGCCCTGCATGTCTTTTACCATATCTTTAATGTGAGAATTAACATCCTTATAGCTGTCTACTTCTAAATTAAGATGCCCTGTTTTGATTATTTTCCGCTCAATTGCCGCTGTATCTGCCGGCATGGTCTGTTCCTGCTCCTGCATAAAAAACATATCAGGAGCAGCGTCTTTTTGTATTAGTATCTCTGGGCTACCACCGGTTGTGTCAAAAGATACAGATTCATTCATTCTCATTTTCGCCTTCGCCGAAGAACTATCCCCAGCTATAGAGCCATATCCTTGCGGAGCGCTAGGTGCGGCATTTTCTGATTTAGCCTCTTCCCTGGCGCTTTTTGCACCCATAAGACCAAAACCATTTGTCAACACAGGCACAATGACTAATAAGAGAACTGCTGCTGCCGCTAATGGCATCCATGACTTAAAGGATTTATTAAAATATTTTGTAGCTTTATCTATATAGGTAACTTTAGATGCCTTTTGTTCTTTCTCTAACTTGCTCCGTAGCTCTCGCCTAAAGCTTGCAGGGGGAACGAGTTCTTCTTCATCTAAGCTGTTAAACATTACAACAACTTCCTGCAGGGCCTGTAACTCCCGTCGACACTCTAGACAGCCCTCTAAGTGTTTTAAAAGATCGGCTTTTTCAGTGGGCTCTAAATAATCATCTATATACAAAGATAACATATCCTGAACTTCATTACAGTCTCTCATTCCCTTCCCCCCTTTCTCTTCCATCGGAGTTTATTTGTTCCCGTAAAACCTTGCGAGCGCGATTTAATCTGGATTTTACAGTGCCTAAAGAACAATTCAGCATTTCAGCGATTTCTTCATAACTGTAACCCTGGATATCTCGCAAGACTACTACCATACGGTACTCAGGATTGAGATTATTTATTAGACCCTGTAAATATTCTTTTAATTCCTTCCGTTCATAAACCTGCTCAGTCGTTGGTGCATGATCTTTAACCTGCTTAGTAACTGTTCCTTCTTCTAACCATACTTCCTCATCTAAAGAAGTCTGGATAGTTCTTTTAGCTTTCCTTAATTGGTCTCTGCATACATTAGATACTATTCTACAAATCCATGTTGAGAAAGATGCTTCCTGACGGAAATTTTTAATCGCCTGGTAAGCCTTCAAAAAGGCTTCCTGGGCCAAATCACTAGCATCCTCCTGATTCCCCATAAAACGGAAAGCAATAGAATAGACCCTTCTCTCATATCTTGCAACCAATTCCTCAAAGGCATCCATGTCCCCATTTTGACTACGCGTAATCAATTCTTCCTCTAACAACATGAACTGGCGTCCCCCTTTCAACCAGTACTTCATAGACGAAAACTTTTTAAAAAAAGTTCCCTATAAAGTGATACTTCGTTCAGATGTTCTTGTATTTCATCTGAACGTTAGTTGAACTTATCCAGGGGCTTTACAACTCTTAATTATTCCTTTAAAGTGCGCTTTAGAGTTGTTAGCCCTCGGGCAAAGTGATACTTCGTTCAGATGTTGTTGTATTTCATCTGAACGTTAGTTAAACTTATCCAGGGGCTTAACAACTCTTAATTTTTCCTTTGAAGTCCGCTTTAGAGTTGTTAGCCCTCGGGCAAAGTGATACTTCGTTCAGATGTT
>LADT01000074.1 GCA_000961765.1 Clostridiaceae bacterium BRH_c20a
CAGGGTAACCTTTTGGCTTCAGTGGCTCTTGCCAATTATGCTATGAAAAAAGGATTAGAAGTATTAGGGACAGAGACAATCGGCTCAGCCCAGAGGGGTGGTTCTGTTGTATCCCACATGCGCATTTCCGATAAAAAAATACATTCTCCCCTTGTTCCTAACGGTAGGGCTGATATACTTATTGGTTTTGAACCTATTGAAGCTGTACGCAATATTCATTTTTTGAATCCTAAGGGTAAGTTTATTATTAATAATTATCCTGTACCTACTATTTTCTGCAACATGGGTATGGAAGAATATCCTTCTGAAGAGGAAATCCTAGGTGCTCTAAAAGCTCGCTGTGCTCAAGGTTATGTCATTGGTGCCAGTGAGAAAGCCAAAGAAATGGGTACTTTGATGATGACAAATGTTATTATGCTAGGTGCTTTAGCAGGTATTGAGCCTTTCTTTGAAAAACAGGAATTAGAAAGGGTTATCGCTAAACTCCTGCCCAAAAAAGTTCTGGAACAGAACTTGCTGGCTTATGAAGTAGGCTACAAAATGGTAACAAATTCTGAGGCTAATGCTGTTACAGCGTGAAACCGCTAGGTTAGAATGACGGCTTACGGGCTAAGTTTTTTGGGACGGCGTGACGTCTTACGAGGATTATTTTTAGGTCAGCATGACGTCTTCCAAGTTAGATTTTTGGTCGGCATTACGGCTTTGTGGTTAGCTGTGTGGTCGGCATAATTGTAGCTAAATTGATGCCGACATTCAGAGTATCTCATAAGCTGTCATGTTGACTTGCAGATTTGCATTTTAGCCGTCATGCCGACATTAATTATCCAAATATTTTTTGAAGGAGGTCCCGTAATGAAGACTGCACAAGAATATATTGAAAGCATCAGGAAGATGAAATTTAATGCGTATATCCTGGGCAAAAAAGAAGATAATCCTGCAGACCATCCTATGGTAAAACCTTCCCTAAACGCAGTTGCCATGACCTATGAGCTTGCAGGGGATCCCCAATATCAGGAATTAACTACGGTAGTTTCAAATATAACAGGGAAAAGGGTAAATAGGTTTACCCATACCCATCAAAGTACTCAAAACTTAGTGAGTAAAGTTAAAATGTAGCGGCCTTTAGGTCAAAAAACGGCTACTTGCTTTCAGCGGTGTGTAGGTATGGATCTTAATGAAACTATGCATGCTTGTGGACTTGCTTGCTCAACAGAAGGAAAAGCTACTGTTTCCGGAACCTATTTTGTAGATTCTTTATTAGCCAATGTTTGCAAATTGAACGTAACCAGATTTCCCTACGAGATTGCACGAATTGCAGAAGATATTGCTGGTGGTTTGTTGGTGACAATGCCTTCAGCACTTGATTTTCAACACGCGCAGACAGGAAAGTATATGGAAAAGTTGTTCGGTGGAATTGACGGTATATCTACAGAATGTCGTTTACGTATGCTTAGGTTAGTGGAAAATCTAACAATTGGAGCTGGAGCTGTAGCCTATCGTACTGAATCCATGCATGGTGCTGGTCCGCCTCAAGCAATGAAGGTAATGATATCTAGACAAGCGAATTTTAACCATAAAAAGTCTTTAGCTAAAAATATTGCTTGCCTAGATGACGTAGGTGTAGACTGTTAAATTGAAAATAAAATGATGAAGCGGCTATTTAACAAAAATGGAAAGGACTTAGGTACAAAGTTTTGAAATTGGTAAAAATTAGGGCAGGGATGGTGGAAAGATGGAAAATATTTTATATAAAATAGAAGGCCCTATTGCGGAAATTACTATTAATAGACTTAAATCACTAAACGCCTTAGATACACAAACATTAAATGAGCTTGATCAGGTAACTAAAGAAATTGAACAAAACCAAGATATCAGAATTGTAATTATTACGGGAGCAGGGGAGAAAGCTTTTGTAGCAGGAGCAGATGTTAGTGAGATGAAGGATTATAATTCTCTTCAAGGCAGAACATTTGCAAGACTAGGTCAGAGAGTTTTTTCAAATATTGAAAATATGCCCCAGATTGTGATTGCTGCCGTAAATGGATTTGCACTAGGTGGCGGCTGTGAACTGGCTATGGCTTGCGATATTAGATTGGCATCAACTAAGGCAAAATTTGGTCAACCGGAAGTGTCTTTAGGTATAATTCCTGGTTTTGCAGGTACCCAAAGACTACCTAGATTAGTAGGTAAAGGGATAGCTAAGGAGATAATATTTACAGGAGAAATAATTTCGGTGGAAGAAGCTTACAGGATTGGATTAGTGAACAAAGTATATGAACCTGAAGAACTTCTACCCAAGGCGATGGAATTGGCTCAGAAAATATTAAAAAATGGACCTTGTGGTGTTTCTTTAGCCAAGTCCGCTATTAATAATGGAATGAATATGGATGATGAATCTGCTTATAACTATGAGGCAGAAGTGATAGGTCTTTGTTTTTCAACAGAAGATCAAAAGGAAGGTATGCTTGCCTTTGTTGAAAAGCGCAAACCCATTTTTAAAGGGTGCTAATTAAATTACCAATCAAATCCTCTCACACCCCCTTTTTATATGGATTAAGTCCTTGTAAAGTTACAAGGACTTAATCATATTTTTTCAAGAACTATACAAAAGTATACAATTAATTTAGTACCATTTTAATTGGAGGTCTAAAAAATGATTAATGAAATACTGCCAAAAATATATAAAATTGAAGTACCTCTACCGAATAATCCTTTAAAGGTGCTTAATTCCTATATTATTAAAGGAAGAGAAAGAAATTTAATCGTTGATACTGGATTTAACCGTGAAGAATGTAGAAATGTATTACTTTCAGGTCTAAAAGAGCTTAAAATTAATTTAAGCAAGACAGATCTATTTATTACTCATATGCACGCTGATCATTCCGGATTAATTTCAAGTATTGCCTCCCTAAAATCATTAATATATTGTAGTGAATTAGATGCAAGGATAATTAACTTTGGGAGATCTAAAGAATATTGGGAACCTATGAGAATATATTCCCAGCAATGTGGTTTCCCGAAAGAAGAACTTAAGGATGTTATAGAAAAACATCCGGGATATAAGTATTGTACCCAAGGCCCTCATAATTTTAGAATTATAAGAAATAGGGATATGGTAATAATTGATGATTATAAAATGTTATGTATTGAGACACCAGGTCATACTCAAGGTCATATGTGTCTTTATGAACCAGAAAAGAAATTTCTATTTTCGGGTGACCATATCCTCGATGATATAACCCCGAATATATCACTTTGGGGAGATGACAGTAACCCTCTAGGTGAATATTTAAGAAGCCTGGATAAAGTTTATGAACTAAATGTTGAGATAGTTTTTCCGGGACATCGTAATTTTATTACCAACCATCGAGATCGTATCAAAGAACTAAAACTACATCATCAGTATCGACTTAATGAAATTAACAGTATTTTAAAAGACGGACCGAAAACCGGCATAGAAATTGCTTCCAAAATGAAATGGAATATGAGTTATAACTCATTTGATCTTTTTCCAACCCCTCAAAAATGGTTTGCAATTGGAGAAACAGTAGCTCACTTGAAATATCTTGAAGAGAAGAACTTAATAAGTAAAAAATTAATTAATAACATGTTTTTATTCTCATTAAAAGCATAAAAAAGATAGTATCCTAAAGGAAGGGGGAAATTTATGAGTAAAATTGTAAGTTTTTTTGAAGCAGCTAATATGATTAAAGATGGGGATACAATTACTTGCTGTGCATCGGCTGGAATGATGATTCCAGAAAAAATGTTGGCAAGTATTGAAGGATGTTTTTTAGAAACAGGAAACCCTAAAAATCTAACTATATTTTTTCCTATAGCGATAGGTGACCGTATAAATCTTCCGGGATTAGATCATTTGGCCCATAAAGGTTTAATAAGAAGATTAATTGGTGGCTCTTATGTTTTGGGGCGATCAGATGGAACTGGCAATAAAATTGCTCAAATGATACTAAACAATGAAGTAGAAGCATACAATTTGCCTCTAGGTACCATGATGCATATGTTAAGGGATACTGCTGCAAAAAAACCGGGAACTTTCACAGAAGTTGGATTAAAGACATTTGTTGATCCAAGACAACAGGGGGGGAAATTAAATAAGATCACTAAAGAAAATATAGTTGAAGTTGTAGATATTGATGGAAAGGAGTTTTTAAGGTACAAGCCAATACCAATTAATGTTGCCATAATTCGGGCTACAACAGCTGATGAAAATGGAAATTTAACTTTTGAGCATGAGCCTGGTACTTTGGGCGTATTGGCTCAAGCTATGGCCGCTAAAAATAATGGTGGAAAAGTAATTGCACAAGTAAAAAGAGTAACGCAAAAAAGTACAATGAACCCTCATAGTGTAAAAGTACCTGGTGGATTAGTTGATGCAATTGTGTTGGATCCGAATCAAATGCAAGGAACAGAGACATTGTATAATCCTTGGCTTTCAGGTGAAGTTAAATTGCCGTTAAATTATTTTGAAAATATTGCTTTTGGGGCTGATAAAGTAGTTGCTCGGCGCGCAGTCAAAGAATTTAAAAGAGGTATGACTGCGATTCTTGGTTTTGGTATTCCTGGTAGTATCCCTAAAATTGCAATTGAAGAAGAGTTTGTAGATGGGATTAACTTTATTATTGAACAAGGTTCTTGGGGAGGATTACCTGTTGGTGGATTACAATTTGGTGCTTCTGCAAACCCCCAATGTATTATTGATTCACCGGCTCAAATGGATTTTATAGAAGGTGGTGGGTTTGATCTTGCCTGTCTATCATTTGGGGAGGTAAATGGCCATGGTAGTGTAAATGTCAGTAAATTGGGATTACTTATTCCCGGTTGCGGGGGTTTTATAAACATTGTAAATAATGCACCTAAAATAGTATTCTGTGGTTACTTTACAGCAGGAGGTCTACAAACAGAAATTAAAGATGGTAAAATTAAAATTATTAAAGAGGGGAAGTACTCTAAATTTACCGATAATATTGAACATATAACTTATAGTGGTGAAATGATGCATTTAAAACAAAAGGATGTTATTTATATTACGGAAAGAGCTGTTTTTAAATTAGTTGATCAAGGATTAGAAATAATTGAGATTGCTCCAGGTATCGATCTGAAAAAAGATATTATTGAAAAAATTAGTTTTCCAATAAAAGTAGCTTCTAATTTAAGTGCCATGGATAGTAAACTATTTAAACTTGGAAAAATTGGCTTTAACTTCTAAGACTAGGGTTAAATCTATGTAATTTATAAATTGAGGTGGCGGACTACTTGAATCAAAAAAAGTGGCTTAAAGTCATAATGATTTCTGGTGGGCATTTTTGGGTAGATTTTTATGTAAATATCTTTACTGCCATCCTGCCCATATATGCTTATTTGTATGGGTGGAATAAAAAGGATATAGCCTTTATTCTAGCGATCCAAAGTATAACTGTTAATTTTGGTCAACCAGTTTTTGGGTACCTATTGGATACATTCCCAAGAGCTAGTTCTTTAATTAAGGCTTTGTTATGGATAGCAATTCCATGTATTTTATTGAGTTATACTTCACAGTATTACTTAATAATGCTGGTTGCTTTTTTGGCTGGAGTAGGATCAGCAATCTATCATCCATTAGGTATAATTAAGATTAGTGAAGTAGCAACAGATAATAAAGGATTAATTTATTCAATATACGCTACTGTAGGTAATCTTGGATTTTCCCTTTCTCCAGTTATAATAGTTTGGTTTATGAATAGATTTGGGATTGAAAAAATCTGGTTATTTTTAATTCCGATTTTGATTTGGATTATTTTATTGAGATTAACGAAAAGTGATAATCATACAATTACGACCAGTAAAAAAGGAAGCTTATTAGTACTCAAAGATAAGAATTTATTATTAATAATACTTATTACTACTTTAAGATGCTGGGCTTTTTTTGCTACTATTATTTTCATGCCTCTATACATGCTTCAAGGAAGTGATATTGAAAAGTATAGTGGTTTGGTTCAGACGGTGTTTTTATTAGCTACAACAGTAGGTTCTATTTTAGGTGGCATTATGGTAGATAAGATAAACAATCAAAGAAAAATACTTCTGTATTCTCTTTTATTAGCAGGTTTTTTCATGCAGCTATTACTAAATTCGCAAGGATTAATTACCTGGTTTCTACTTATTATTTTCGGAATAGTACTTCACTTAAATTTCCCTTTAACAATATTGTTAGTACAGAAAATGCTACCAACAAATGCAGGGTTTGCGGCAGGAATAATGATGGGGTTATCTTTTGGATTGGGTAGTTTTGCTGCAACTTATTCAGGATGGCTCGCTGATACTACTAATCTTGGTCTGGCAATGAAAATTACTACCTTGTTTTTATTTCCTGCAGCTTTATTAAGTACTAGAATACATCTCAAGGACTTAAAGGAAACTGTTATATTAGAAACTTAGATTTTGAATATGAGTAAGTGAATTATACGGTTACCCATTCTAGTTAAATTACCAGGGACTTTAGAAAAACAACTTAACCTAATAGATCTCAAGAGGTTTTTTGTTTCAAGGGACTACTGTATTTGGCGCAAGGGCCCACAACGGGTTCTATTGGTTTAAAGATATTAAGACAAGGAAAATAGTATGTACTTGTAGGAGATGCGTTTAAGAATATTATGACTGTCAAGAAAGATAATAATTCCTTTTAATCCAGAAAACCAGTTTAAGAAGTCTGAGTATTGCTGAAACAGATTTTATAGTTCTAGGGCATGATATAATTCTTGAAACAATTAATGATAAGTACTTATTAGATTGATACGGCTCAAGTTTTATTATTTGATATAGAAGATGTTCAATAGACAAAAGAACTTTTAATACAGCTTATATAACTTATAGGAAAAAGAAGGCTCTACCACAAAATCTGGGTAGGGCTTTTTTGTAGTTGAAGTATAATTTAAATAATTGGAATGCTATAGCAGGAAAACTTAACATTATATAGGATATATTACATATAATGTAATTGAAGGGAATTAATGTAATGGGTAATCTATAAAGCTCAACTAGATTATTAATAGAAGGGGAGAGTTTTTATGATTTATCAGAAATTATTTGAACATTTTAGGAAGAAGGAGAGGAATATAAAGGTAGGAATTATAGGGGCTGGACATTATGGTACAGCAGTAATTACCCAATCAATGTTTAATTCATATTTAGATATACCCATTATCGCGGATTCAAATATAAAAGCTGCAAGATCCGCCTATAATTATGCTGGAATTAGCGATGAGGATATTGTTGAATGTGATAGTTATGAGGAGGCAATAAAAATTATTGAAAAAGGCAAATATGCGATTGTTCAAGATCCTATGATTTTAATGAATCTTCCTCTTGATATTATTGCTGAGTCAACAGGTATACCTGAAGCAGGAGCCCTATATGGATATTCAGCAATAAAAAATGGTAAACATATTGCCATGATTAACAAAGAAACTGACTCTGTAGTTGGACCAATATTAAAACATATGGCTGATAAAGCAGGTCTTGTATACACCCCTGTTGATGGTGATCAACATGGTCTTTTAATGGGACTTGTTTCCTGGGCTAAAAGCTTAGGACTTGAGATTATTTGTGCCGGAAAAGCTCGTGACACTGAGTTTATTTATGATAAACAAAATTGTACTGTTACTGATGTGAGAGATGAGGTAATAGAAGGTGGTCCCATTGCAATATCTAAAGAAGATCTGGTGTTTCTTGATAACCTTCCTGATGATGAAATATTAAATTACACAGGTAAACGTAAAGAAATACTTAGACAACTTAATCTAGCTTCAGACTTCGATTTGAGTGAACTTGTTATAGCCGCAAATGCAATGAATTTGGTTCCTGATATTTCAGAGATACATTTGCCCGTGGTACGAACAAGTGAAATTCCAAAAGTTCTTTGTTCTAAAGAGGATGGAGGTATATTGAGCCAAAAAGGGGTAATTGATACAGTTACCCCTTTTAGAGAGAAACACGAAGCAGGGTTAGGTGGAGGTGTATTTATAGTAGTTTCCTCCAAAAATGAGTATTCCAGAAGAATTATGAATTCAAAAGGTCTAATTCATAATTCTTCTGGAAAAGCTTCGTTGATTTATCGACCTCATCATCTGTGTGGAGTTGAAACTTCAACATCCTTACTTTGCGCAGTAATTTTAGGAATTTCCACCGGATATGAAGATTATTTGCCACGTTTTGATGTAGTAAGAAAGACGCGGCATGATATGAAAAAAGGTGAGATTCTAGGGGATGACTATACTGAAGATTTTAGATCTATGATTATACCTGCAGTTACTATGTCTGGAGATTCACTAATACCAGCTCATCTATTTAATGGTAATAAACTTACTAGAGATATTCCTGCTGGTACTTTAATTACATTTGATATGGTTGAGCGTCCTGTCAACTCAATATTATGGCAACTTAGACTAGAACAAGAGAAACATTTTCTTGGTTAGTAAAAATGTCTTATATTAATACAATTTGTAGGAGAATTTAGTGGTATAAATAGGGGGGTAAAATGATAAACTACATTCTTTCTTCTAGTTTACGTAGAGAACAGATATATGATACTTTACGAAAAGGTATTTTAAGTAATGAAATTCCAAATGGGACAATCTTAAATGAAACTAAATTAGCTAAGAAATTCGGTGTTAGTAATACCCCTGTCAGGGAAGCGATAAGAATGTTAGACAATGAGGGATTGGTAGAGAGTATTCCTTACAAGGGGAATTTAGCAAAATCACCTTCTCAAGAAGATAAAATTGAAATCTATTTATTAAGAGGTATACTAGAATCTTTTGCAGGTAGTATAGCTGCTCAAAAGATTACAGAAGAAGAAATAAGTTGTCTAAAAGAAATAATGCAAAAGGTTGAATTTTATCTTCATGAAAAAAATTATGAGGAAGCAAACAAGTTGAATTTTTTATTTCATGAAACAATTTGGAAAGCTTCTCGTTGTAATCGTGTCATTAGAATTTTAGATAACTTGAAAGTATACATAGAGGTATTTAGGACACAAAATTATTTTCTGCCTGGGCAAGCTGAAATAAGTCATTTAGAGCACAAGAAAATATTAGAAGCATTGGAAAGTGGTGATCCTTTATCGGTTGAAAAAAGTATAATAGACCATGTTTCTCGTTTAGAAAAAGATATAGAAAATTAGTTATAGGGAGGGTAGCTATTATAATGAAGATTAACGTAACCCAAAGAGTCCAAAATTTACGTGAAAGATTAATATCATATAAGCCAAGTTTATGTAGCGAGAGAGCAGTACTTATCACTCAGTCATATCAAGAAACAGAAGGTGAACCTATGGTAATAAGAAGGGCAAAAGCTTTAAAAAATATTTTGGATAATATGACAATTTATATAAATGAAGAAGAGTTGATTATTGGTAACCAAGCAATTAAACCTCGTAGTGCTCCAGTATTTCCTGAGTTCGGTACATCTTGGCTTGAAAAAGAATTGGATACATTTAATACAAGGGTTCAAGATAAAATGTTAGTTTGTGATAAGGCTAAGAAGAATATCCAAAACATTCTACCTTATTGGAAAGGTCTAACAATAAAAGAAAAATTATTTAAAATGCTACCTGAATCTGTTATTAGGGTAAGGAAAGCTAAGATATTTACACTGGATAATCACGAGGAGGGAGGACTAGGGCACGTTTTGCCTGATTATAAAACAATTTTAGAAACAGGCTTGAATGGGATAAAAGAACAGGCACAAAAGAAGATAAATTGTGCAAATATTGCAGATTCTAATGAATTTAAGAATGTGTTATTTTGGGAAGCAATAAAAATAGTTTCAGATGCTGTTATTGGATTTTCGTGGCGGTTTTCAAAATTAGCAAAGAATTTGGCTGACCAAGAAGTAAATTTTCAAAGAAAAACAGAGTTAATTAGGATATCTGAAGTTTGTAGTAAAATTCCGGCTAATCCTGCGAAAAGTTTTGATGAAGCAATACAATGCTGCTGGTTTTTACAACTGGTTATACAGATAGAGACCAATGGTACGGCTATTTCTCCGGGACGCTTGGATCAGATATTATTTCCATATTATTATAATGATTTTCTTAAGGGAGAGATAACAAACGAAAAAACTCAGGAGCTTATTGACTGTTTTTGGTTAAAATTAAATGAACTTATTAAACTTCGTAGTAATGAAGGTAGTT
Organism: Clostridiaceae bacterium BRH_c20a; assembly: GCA_000961765.1. Classification (GTDB taxonomy): domain Bacteria; phylum Bacillota; class Peptococcia; order Peptococcales; family BICA1-8; genus BICA1-8. Next base: position 10,193 of record LADT01000074.1, read on the forward strand.
ATGTGCATGCAGGCTTCCCAATGAACCAGAATCTTGTAATTGGTGGGCAAAATGAAAATGGTGAGGATGTAACAAATGAATTGACTTATATGTTTTTAAATGCTCAGGAGCATATTCACCTATCACAGCCGCAGTTTAGTTTACGAGTCCATCAAAATACTCCTAATGAATTATTACTAAGAGCTGCAGAAATCATTGGCTTAGGTGGAGGGATTCCTCAATTATTAAGTGATGAAATATTAATACCTTCTTTGATACATAGAGGCATTCCATTAAAACTGGCTCGTAACTACTCTCCAATAGGTTGTGTAGAAGTGGGAGTTATCGGACTTTGGGGACGCGGTAATGGTGGTTACTTTAATATCCCCAAAGTATTAGAGCTAGCTTTAAATAACGGTCGTGACAGACTAACTGGAGAAAAAATAAGTATAGAAACAGGCACTAATTTTAATGACTTTAATGCTGTATTAATCGCTTTCCAAAAACAACTGGCTTATTGTATTAAGCTATTAGCTGTTGAAAACAACTTAATAGACATGTTGCATGGGGAACTTGTGCCACATGTATTTATTTCTTTGGTAGTGCCAGGCTGTATTGAAAAAGGTAAAGATGTAACGGAGGGTGGGGCACTATATAATTGGACTAACCCATTAGGAGTAGGTTTAGCTAATGTTGCAGATTCTTTAGCGGCAATTAAGAAAAAAATCTTTGAAGAAAAATTATTTAATATAGAAGAATTACTAGAAGCTTTAGATTGTAATTTTGAAGATAAAAAATATATTCAAAAGGCACTCCAAGATGCACCGAAATATGGCAATGATAATGATGAAGTAGATTTAATGGCTAGATTAGTAGCGAATTTATTTATAGATGAAATTGAGAAATATCAAACTCCAAGAGGGGGTATAATGGGCCCGGCGTCCCTATTTTCACTTTCTGTAAGTTTGCCATTTGGTTGGGCTACGGGAGCCACTCCTGATGGTAGAAAAGCTAAAACGCCCTTAGCAGATGGAATTTCTCCAACTCATGGAAATGATGTTAATGGGCCAACTGCAGTTTTAAAATCTGCTAGTAAGCTTGATCATATTCGTACAAGTGGTTCAATCTTAAATCAGAAATTTCATCCAACAGTCTTCGCAAGCTCCAGAGATTTAATTAAATTTGTGGAATTAATTCGGACCTATCTGCTTGACCTTAAAGGTTCTCACATACAAATAAATGTCGTTTCTGCAGATACCCTACGACAAGCTCAGAAAGAACCTGGAAAATATCGAGACCTGGTTATTAGGGTTACCGGTTATAGTGCGTTTTTTACAGAGCTTAGTAAAGAAGTTCAGGATGATATTATTGGGAGAACAGAACATCAAGCAATATAGGAGTAGAGCTAATGATAAATAATGATTTTGAAGGAAAAATTATAAATATTCAGAGATTTAGTATTCACGATGGACCGGGCATAAGAACTGTTATATTTATGAAAGGTTGTCCATTAAAATGCTTATGGTGTAGTAATCCCGAATCGCAAAAGTTTAATGCTGAGCTAACTTTTTCAAAAAACTATTGTCAGAATTGTGGAAGTTGCATTCCAACATGTCAACTAGGTGCTCTTAAAATCCGCGAAGGTTTGTTGGAAATTGATAGAAAACGTTGCAATAACTGTGGTGAGTGTGTGGTTGCTTGTTCAAATAACGCATTAAAAAAAATAGGTAAAGATTATACTGTTAGTGAAGTTATTAAAGAAATTAAAAAGGACCAAGCATATTACCGTAGGTCCGGAGGTGGAGTCACTCTTTCAGGAGGAGAGGTTTCCGCCCAACCACGTTTTGCTGTCGAGTTACTAAAAGAGAGCCACCTTCATGGCTATAACACCTGTATTGAGACCTGTGGTTATCAAAAATGGGATATTTTAAGCAGAATTATTGAGGAAACTGACTTAGTTTTTTATGATTTGAAAGTTTTAGATCCTCAAAAACATAAAATTTTCACTGGTATTGATAATAGCTTAATAATACACAATCTTTTAAAACTATCGAATTTAAATAAACCTTTTGTTTTAAGAATGCCGATTATACCTTCTTTAAATACTAACAAACATGATTTGAAACAATTTTCTGATTTCGTTACGACTTTAAAAAATATAATTAGACTGGAATTAATACCATATCATAATTATGGTGTGTATAAATATGAAAGTCTTGATATTAGTTACACACTAAATGAAATTGGGACACCTAATCAAGAAGATTTGAATGAAACAAAAACGTTCCTCGAAAAACAAGGTCTTAATGTGAATATTCAATTAGGCGGATAATAATTGATTTGCAAGAAAATAAATGAAATGAAATTAGCATGAGGTGCTAGCGTGAAAAATAAACTTAAATTCGGTAAAAAAGGGCGCACTGAACTAAGCCCTTTAAAAACTTAAAAAAAGCTTTAATCTAGGCAACGGAAATGTCAGTAGCTTTTATTAGCCCAAGGGATATCAGAAATTTCGCTGCTTGTTTAATGGCTTTTTCTTTCTGCTTGTCCTGCATTTCTTGTGGCATATCAATTTTATACAAGTCGGTTGGATTCCACACTTCGCCGGTAACAAACATATTGTAAATAGCTGTAAGTATCATCCTTGCTATAGCAATAATTGCTCTTTTTTTGCCTCTCCTTTTACAAATGTGTTCATACTTGATTTTGTAGTAAGGAGATTTATCCGATTTCACGGCTGCATGAGCAACTTGTACTAATGCAGGTTTGAGGTAAATACCGGCACGTGTAATTCGGACAGATTTCTTCTTACCAGCAGATTCATTGTTGCCAGGCGTTAGTCCTGCCCAGCAGCACAAACGCTTGGAGTTGGTAAATTGAGACATATCTGTGCTAATCTCGGAGATAATGGTG
>LADT01000090.1 GCA_000961765.1 Clostridiaceae bacterium BRH_c20a
CGCTGGCTCTTTATTCGGTGCAAATCACACCTAACGGCAGCCTATATAATGTAGTAGTGCAGGATCAGTCTTATGACCCGGACCATCAGGGCGAAGCCGGGAACGGTATCATAGCACGGGAGTGGCGGTGGAAGGAGGCTGCTGCCGCAACCTGGAACAGCAATAACCCATCGACCCTGCCCGCAGGCAAAACTTATCTCTTTTCCCTAAAGGTGCAGGATCTTGACGGCCCCGATGGGGTAGGGGAATGGTCTTTGCCCAATGTCCGGACAATCAGCACCAGTTCCCTGAATATGCCGCCGGTGGCCCAGTTTGCCGTAAATCCCAATCCCCTGCCCCTGGGGAAAACGCTAATATACAATGATTTGAGCTACGGCCCCAACGGTGACCCGATTGTCCAGCGGAGCTGGCGGATGGCCAAGCTCCCCGGCGGCAGCTGGACGGATTACGGCGGAACACCGCCCAACAACTTCACATCCCTGGGAGTAGGAGACTACCGGATCGAGCTGAAAGTAAAGGATCAGCCGGGGGCCTGGTCGGAACCCTTCTACCAGACAGTGACGGTGATCCCGGACAACAACAAGCCGATTGCTCTATTTACGGTGAGCCCTAATCCCCTGCCCCAGGACGTATCGGTGAGTTATTCGGAAGCTTCCTGGGATCCTGACGGTGATCCCATTGTGGCCCGAGAATGGCAGTGGCAGAAGAACAGCGGTTCATGGCAAAACGGCCAGCCTCTGGATTTCAACGCACTGGGTATAGGCAGTTACAATATCCGTTTACGGGTTAAGGACCAACCGGCCTTGGCGCAAATGACACCTTTATGGTCTGACTGGTATCTGCAAAATTTGTCGGTTATTGTCGGAAATCGAAAGCCGGTGGACCAGTTTGCGATATCACCCAATCCGGCACTTACGGACGAAGCGGTTACTTACAGTGATACTTCTTACGACCCCGATGGGGTAGGGATTGCAGAACGGGTCTGGCAGGTGACCACAACTAATGGTACGGTGTTGGGTGAATATCATAACCAGCTCCCGCCGCGGGTATTTGCTGGTACCGGCTGGGGAGATGGCGGTGCCGGAACCTACCGCATCGGGCTGCGGGTTCGGGATAACTCGCCTAACGGTATCTCACCGTTGTTATGGTCTGACTGGACCTGGCAGACGCTGACGGTCGTAATGCCGTTGACCGGCTCCGGTGAGATTACGCCAAATCCGGCATTAAGCGGCATGCGGGTTTATATTGCCGTGGATACCAGCGGTTATGCCGAAGAAGTAAGAGTGAAATTTCCCGGCGGCGGGTTCTTCAATGGAGATGAAATCACTCTCCTGCCTGAAAGCCCGGTAAGCAGCAAACTTAATACCTGGCGGGGCACATACCTGACGGATGCCAAAACGCCGGACGGGGCGTATGCCGTAATGGCCACGGTTATAAGGACATCAGTGGCTCCCCAGATGGTAACTGTCCCGTTAACACTGGTAATCCAGGGTGATATTTATGACCAGATAAAAGTACGAATACGTGACAGCAGATAAATGAACGGGTCGGTCGCCTGAGTGGTGGCTGGCCTTTTCTTTTTTTAGAGGTAATAAATTTCCCATATTGAAGGTTTAAAACAGGGCGGTGATGAGGCGCATTCAAAACCAAGACTACAGATTGTCGATTGATTCGGGCTATATCATAGAGAAAAGAAAAAGCCCCATGCGACACAGGAAAATTCAGTCATTATCGACAGGTTCTTTAATGGATGCTAGGAAGCTTACCGGTCTTTATTCCAAAAAAGCAGACCGAAGTAATGAAATCTGACAGAAAGCCTTTGAAGATTTACGGGACCGGGTTGCCCATGTGGTGGTAGTAGGTCTACGGTAACTCATTAGTTATTGGTTTGCGTCATCCCGATCGTGCGTTAAAGCTGGACTTGGCCGTACAATAGTATCATGAAATAGCCTGGAGGGCTTTGTAATTTTTGGCGGCGTAACATCCTAAAATTGACAAAACAAGGCAGGAAGATGGGAAATATTGTAGAAATTTATATATGTTACTAACAAATTATGTCTGCTTAGACTTAATATAATGTGTTCACATCAACTAAATGTCATTTTCATAAACTCAGGTTTTGTACAATATATACGGCATTTGCGCAAGTAGCAGGAGCGTTGTGTACCCACCCGTGCCGCAGATAAGGAGGATAGAATGCAGTATTACTTGGAAAGAAATGGCTTGTTAAAAGACGATTTTATAATTAATTCAAGTTTGCTTCGAGACTATTTTTATCAAACATACGAGTATTTTTTAAGAAAGGGAGCTTTCGCCGTAGCGTTCAATGGAATTTCTAAAAATGGAAAATTGATAATTAGTCCGTCGATGTCACCGAGCCCTGAAGTATATTTAGCTTATCATTTTCGCAACAGTAAACTTTATCCAATAGAAGATCATTATAAGAGATTAAGCCGAGAAATGATTTTTGGTTTAATTGAGGTTTTACACGAGCATATTTGTTATTATGATTTAGAGTACGATGAATTTAATAAATCTGAAGCACAATTGGAGTTTCGGGAAAATATAAATATGTTTTTGAGGTTTTTTGATAAGGGTTATTTTATTAGCGAAAAAGGTTATGTTTTAGAACTCCCAAATGATGCGCTTGTAAAATTAATACAGTCAGATTTTTCGGTTTTTATATCTGATGATATAGTTCTAAAAATTCAAACTGCCATTAAAATGTATTTTCACTTTTCTTCAAATAAGGAAGAAAAGAGAAAAGCTATAAACATATTAGTTGATATTCTTGAACCACTAAGAGAAGATTTAAAGCGGATTTTAAATGAAGAATGGGAAATAAACAAAACTAAACATGATAAACTCATTTTTGACATTGTTAACGAATTCAATATTAGACATTTCAAAGAAGTTAAAAATTATTCAGAAGATATTTGGTTTGAGTGGATGTTTCATTACTATTTATCGGTTATAAACACTTATTACCGATTAAAAGTAGCTTCAGATGTGATAAGATAGCATACTAAAACTATAAAGTTCAGTATCCGTGCTCTGGCTTTTGGGTCTCGCGGTACATCTTCTAACAGAGTGTTAAAGCAAAGGGCGGATAAGATAAACTTTTGAGCTTGCTGCCCCACATACCCTCTGTCACAAATCTTGAAATATTTTTTGATGGACTGAATGATCAAGCTTTACGCCAGCCCTACGGGACGGATACGTCGGTAACACTCGGAACGTTAGCCGATATTCCTAATTAGGAGGATGGAATGATATGAGTTATGTTTTATCAAAAACTGAAAAGAAAATTCTTTTTGATTTATATGATAGCCAAATTAATAATTGCTTCGATATCAAGATCCATCCTCAGAATTATGAATTATCGGAAAAGGATTCACGGAGTAGAATGCAAGAATTAGTTTACTATATAAAAAAACTCGATAGATTAGGCTATATTGATACCCAGAATGATTTTATTTATACGGGAGGAGATAAGCATCAGAAATATGAAAACAACGCTATCCTTATTATGCAAAACAAGATACACATATCATTCAAAGGAAGGTTATTCGTTGAAGAAGCGAGAAAGACAACTAAGGATAGAATTTCTGAATGGCTAAGAAAAATATCAAAAGCAGTATTAAAACAGATAGAAGAAAAGATCATATCACATTTAGTGAGTTTCATATTAGGAGTTGCATTTATTTTATTTATCCAATTCATTCTGAAACAAATGTAAAAGGGAGGAAAATGAATTGTTACAGATTCAAGGGCTGGGAGATTTAAATAGGAAGTTAAAGAAGATACAAGATAAGATTGCAAGTACTGCCCAAGAGGTCAGCGGGGAAGTATCATTTGAAGTATTGTTTAACCAGGGTTTTATGGATAAACATTCAAAATTTAGTACTATCGATGAGTTGTTTAATCACGGAGGTCTTAGAATTTCTTCACAACAAGAATTTGAAAATATCGAGACAGGAGTATTGGACAAATTAGTACAAGAGAACACTGAATTCTCTTCTTGGCAATCTATGTATCAGAAAGCAGCAAATGAATACATAACAAAAGAATTTAGGAAAAGGGGATTCGATGTTAAATAATTTACGGAACGTCGGCTAACAATTTCCGCTTCGAGCGTGGACTAGCATTTCAGCGGGGGTGACGTCCGGAATGCGGTTAACGTTAGCCGACATTTTCTTCTAGGGAGGATAACTATGGAAATTGTTTACTATCCGTATATGTATGTCTATTCCGAGTACGTATTAAAGTCAATGCTACTTTTTTGGGATAAAGTCAAAACAATAGTTCCTCAATCGCAGTCAGAATATGCTAATGCATATATAGAGGGGAAGATTAGAAATGAATATAATACTGCGTTGGAAAAGTATTCAACTATAATAAATTTGGCCGGGGAAAAGATACTGGATTTTGAAGTGATAAATGAAGCTGAAAAAAGAGCCGCAAGTGAAAAAATGTTTGACTTAGTATGCTATTGGAATAAAGATACTGCATTTTATAATTCTCTTAAGATAAATTCAATAGAAGATATGTTTGGTAAAGAATTCGAGTATTACTGGTTTTTGAATGAAAAAACAGACTCATCATTAATAAAACTTTTACTAGATGAAAAACTAGTAGTTAATTGGGCTCCTGGTGAAATTGCTGGTTTTCAAGATGTTGGAAAATCATATATGAGTATAATTGCAGAAGAAATGAAGAATAATAGAAGATTTAGGCTAACAACTGATGATGAATTTTATATAGCTTCGAAGGCTGGGGTAAATCAAATAAAAAATCAAGGTGTCATTGAAAATAATAGATATCAAACTGTTTCACTAGTTATACCGCAAATCTATCTTGATCCAGAAGTAATCAATAAATTGAGCTATCATCAAATTTTGAAGATTAGGAAAGACATACTACCGTTAACATCAAAATACTATCGTGAGCTTGAGGATTACCAAAAGACTATGAATAGTCTTATAGAAGATGGGTTTGAAGATGAAGCATTAGATTTATATTGTGAGTTTTGTGAAAGAGTTTCAATAAGTTTTTTACCCTTTTCTAAAGAAGTGAGTAGTATTCTACGTTATGCGCAAAATCCGATTATATTGGGAGTTATTAATGGTATTGTTTTACCGAGTGTAAAAATACTTAACCCGGACCAATCAGAAATAACTAAATACTGTGATTATGCTGCCTTGGCATCAACAGTAGGGTCGTATAGTTTGAGTAATAAAAGGAAGGTTGGTTTCGAGTATTTGGAGTGTTTAAATAGAAACATCAAGATAGAATCATTTAAAGGAACTATAACTTGCTTAATTCCTAAGTCAATAAAAAGAGTTCTAAAAAACGTCGGCTAACAACACCTTAAGCGCAAGGGTGCGACAAGCCTGTTTCACGGGTAGGCACACCACACCCCCGAGCCGAAGACCGGCAGGACCCGGCTTGCTCGGGGCTAAGATTTGTAAACAAAACTAAGCTCCGAACTTCGCCTTAGGGCTCGGGGACGTCGTGGAGGCTGGAACGTTAGATGACATTTGCTTTTTAGGAGGTAAAAATAATGTGTGTTGATTGGGAATTAGCTTATATAATGCCAAATCTTAACTGCACACAGAAATTTGAAACTGAATATGTGGCAGTTGTTCCTTACGAAGATGAAAGAATCCAGAATATCAGAAAGAATAACAAGGATGCAAACATATTATTAGACGGCTTCATTGACGATATGAAGAGAAAAATTGAGCCAGCCGTTCTTATTTTTAATAAAAGGTCTCCTGAAAAAGTTAAAACAGTTGAAGCAATTGTTTCCTTTCGAAATTTAATTGCAATGTCGGTTTTATTGATGGGTTGGAGTGCAGTACGTCCAGAGGGTACTCCTTTTAATCCGCTGTTTTCTGATTCCTTTGATTTTTATCCAATTACCCTTGGAAAGGATCATGGATTAATTACTATTACTCCAGCAATAACCGGTTACAGAACAACAGATGCTCCCTTTATTGGTATGCCGTCTATGAAGGTACCGAGATTTTTAAGACTTTCATATGACGTAGATGATGTATTATTTGATGCATTATTAAGGATATGGAAGAAGAGATTTTTAACACCAGGAAAAAATGATAAACATAGCAGAAGGCTTTTTCGGTCAATTGAGATGGCATATCATGCCTTATCTGTACCTTCAAAAAATGAATCAACACATTATGATTATGGAGTAAATATATCTTTATGGGTTAGTGCTTTCGAGATATTAGCTCACCAAAATAAATCCAATGTTGATTTAAACACAGTTCTTGGTTTATTAGAAACTTATCCATGGACAGACCGAAAGTTAAAAGCAAAACGTTACAAGATTATTTATAGAAGAAATAAGAAAAATGTAAATCTAATTCAAAAAATGTATAAGTATTTATACGATACTCGAAATGGTTTCTTACATGGAAATGAAATTGATAAGAATGTTCTTTTTCCCGGTGGTAACAAGAAGATGCAACCATTATTTGTTATTGCTCCAACTATTTATAGAATAGCTTTATTTTCTTATTTAAATAAGAATAAAATGGTCAAGCAACCAAAGTCTTTACATGAGTTTGAGTACTATATTATACAAAGACGATATGAAGATTTTTTATTAAATATAATTGGTAAAGAAGAATAAGAAGCGAAGGGTAAAAATTATATAAAGTACAGGAAGGTTCGGACTTCGCCTTAAGGTCCGCGGGCATCGTGAATGAATATTCTTTATCAAAAATGTGACTATTGAAGTGGTTTATGGAGGAAAAACATGGCAATTGATTTAAAGCTCCTAGCTGACAAACTCAAGAGATATCGCAAGCAATTCCAAGTGAATATACCAGAATTGTCATCTTCAACCGGTATTGAGATAGAGAGACTAATATCAATGGAAAGAGCAGAAATTGAACCAACAGGAGACGAAATACTAATATTAGCTGACTTTTATAAATGCGATTATCGTTTCTTTATCTCTAATCAAAAGTTGGCTTCTTTTGAACAAACCGAATACTTATTCCGTATGTATGGGGATGACTTAACAAAAGAAGACCGATGGTCTATACAAGAAGTGATGTTTTTTTCGGAGTGTGAAGCTTTTTTATTAAGCCACTTTGATAATTATAGGAGTCAAGATTTTTATTATGAAAAGACAGGTTCTTTTTTTAAGCAACATGCTATTGAAGCTGCAGCCAGATTAAGAGGTTTCCTTGGATATGACGATTATCAAGTGCCAATGGATATATATGAAGATTTTCGTAAAATAGGGATACATCTGTTTAGAAGGAAGCTTATAAATACGAGTATATCAGGCATTTGCATAAAGCACCCCGTAGCAGGAAAGTGTGTTTTAGTAAACTATGATGAAGATATTTACCGTCAAAGATTTACTACAGCTCATGAAGTTGGCCATAGTTTATTAGATGATGATAATGATGTAGTAGTGTCATATAAAAGATGGGGGAAATCTGATCTCGTTGAGATCCGTGCGAATACATTCGCATCTAATTACTTGTTACCGCCTAGCTTCTTGAAAAAAATTCCTGAAGCATCAAACTGGAACGAAAAAAAAGCGATTGAATGGGCAAATAAACTTAAAGTTAGTACAGAAGCATTAGCTTATGCATTGTTAGATGCAAGACTTATACAAGCGGAAATGGTGGAACTAATTAAGTCTGTTAGGGTTCCGCGAGAAGATAAGATAGATCCTGAACTTCCTATGAGTCTATCCGAAAAAGGTAGAGAAAGAAAGAGAATTCTTCTTGAACGTGGTTTATCAAGTAAATATGTTAATTTATGTATAGAGGCTTATCGTAGAGAAATAATTTCAGCAGCACGAATGGCAGAGATGTTATTGGTTGAAGAATTTGAATTAGCACTAATTCTTCAGCTTTATGGTGAGGAGATTAGGTATGGCGGTTGATATTACTCAGTTTCGTCTAAATAATATTATTGATACTTGCTCAATCTGGAATCTTTTATCCTCAAAGGTACTCTATCGGGCAACAGGTCTTGCGAGATGTAGTTTTTGTTGTACAAAATTTGTTATTTATGAATGCCTTAATAAACCTAGGAAATCAAGCAGTCCTGAAGAGGATGAGCTAATAGAGAGACTTAAAATAGAGAAAAACAAAGGTATGTTTAAAGAGTATCACCTCAGTATTGAAGACTTACAAGATGTTGATATTTTAGAGAAAAGAAAAAATTTATCAAAGGGAGAGTTATCATCTATCGCCTTTGCAAGGAGGATTTCTCAGGCATTTTTAACTGACGATCAAGGGGCAAGAATGCTTGCAAGTCAATTCATGGACCAAGATATGGTTCAAACAATACCTCAACTATTCGGCTGGTTAATGTATGAATCATATTTGAACGATTCTGATAAAGATGAAGTAATTAATGAGCATGAAAGCTTCAAAAGACCATTGAAAAAGTATTTCAATGAAATATACCTTAAAGCTCTTGAGATGAGGCTTTTAAAAAGAGAATAGGCTACAATAGTAAAAGCGACACTAGGTGCAATACCTATTGAAGAAAAGAGCATAGTTTTTATTATACACGGTTGTGTTAAACAAGCATGTAGAACCCACTTTTATTAGGTAGGCCTACTGGAAAATATTAAGAATATATATTTTTTCTCAGTGCTATCTAGTGGCTATTCATGATACTATATTTCTTGTATTATTTTGGGAGATAAATTCGCACGAATATATATATATTTCCTATTAATGGAATTGTGTTTGTGCTATAATGGTCGTTAGGAATGTTTTAAAGACTTTAACCCCAAAATGCAGAGGTGTCTATCAATGGACGTATGTTATAACAAACTATTTAAGTTGCTGATTGATAAGGGAATGAAGAAAACTGATCTTCGGTTAACTACCGGTATTAGCCCCAACACTCTGACAAAATTATCAAATCATGATTATGTCTCCATGGAAGTGCTTGTCAAGATTTGTCGGGCGCTTCATTGTGATGTCGGAGATATCATGGAAGTTGTTGCGAGTCCTGATAATGGGACAGACAAATCTGTATAATGATATAGGGAAAGATATCGGGAGGAATTGAAGTGAAAAGAAAAGAATACAGCGCAGGTATGGTTAAGCTTTCCTTCTGGTTTCCCGAATTTCGTAAAGTGATTCAGCTTTTGAATTCAGGCAAATCAATGGAAGAAATTAAGGCTATGAATATAGAAGAAAATATCTTTGCGGCTCCGACTAAGGCCAGAGCCATTCAGATATTCAATACGGTATCCAACCGCATAAAAAGTTTGGATAATAGTTTTTATAAATTATTTGAGGAAAGTGATGTTGCGAACCAGAAGGTTATTGCTCTCATAGCAGTCATGAACGTGGACAGCCTTTTTTTCGATTTTGTATATGAAGTATACAGGGAAAAGCTTATTATCGGAAGCAACAGATTGGCAAATAGCGATGTCCGAATCTTCTTCAAAGATAAGCAGCTACAGAGCGAAAAAGTTGCTGGTTGGACGGACTATACATTAAAGCGTTTAGGCACTTGCTACAAGACAATGTTAATGGAGTCTGGGATTATGGATCGAGCGTCCGGTGACCATGAACTGCTTAAGCCAATTTTAGATATCACTTTAGAAAATTGTTTAAAAAATCACGGTATGGAATTGTTTGTTCATGCACTGACAGGGGTGAGATGATGGCGAGTTTAGAGGAACGATTGGATATCGTGGAGCGTATGATCAAATTGTCTAGCTTTCGGCAAAATAAAGGCCTCGGAAATGAAGTTGGCTATTATGTGTTTGATTACCCGGCAGAAAAGGAATTGATTGTGCGTGAACGCATTGAATATATGAAAGCAAAAAACAGAAGAGGCAACGATGGGTTTGAATTGGTTGTTTTTGATCTGTATGATATCGTGATTGACCTTCTGGAACAAGAAGGTTTCCTGGAGCAATGCTTTGGATTTGAAAAGAAACACGGGATGGAACTCATCGTTAAGGCGGTGGGAAATCTTTTGCAGATTAATGACGATGAAAGCTTAATCGTAAAGTACATTCAGGAGCACACGCCGCTGGATGCGGTTGTTTTCATTACCGGAGTAGGAAAATGCTATCCGATATTACGATCACACAAGGTACTCAATAATCTTCATCAGGCGATTGACCGTGTTCCCGTCGTGATGTTTTATCCTGGCAAGTATGACGGACAGGAATTGGTGCTATTCTCGGAGATCAAAGATGATAATTATTATAGAGCCTTCCGGTTCGTTGAATAAAGGAGAGAGATGCTATGATACTTAAGGATATGTTTGCCAAGCCAATTGACAGAGATATTAAAGGTGTAATCAAGGTTGGTCAGGGCGATGATGAAAACATACGACAGGAGCTGGAAGAATACGTAGTAACCCGTGAGATGCAAAAGCATTTTGCACAATTCTTTGCAAATTATAAAAAAGGCATTAACGGCCACACAGATAAGATGGGCGTTTGGATCTCTGGTTTTTTTGGAAGTGGTAAATCTCACTTCCTAAAAATCCTGTCTTACCTGCTTGAAAATAAAGAGGTATACGGTAAAAAGGCTATTGAGTATTTTACGGATGACAAAAAGATAGTTGACCCGATGGTACTTGCGGATATGAAGCTGGCTGCCAGCATTGCAGCAGATACAGATGTAGTGCTGTTCAACATTGACTCCAAGAGCGAAATGACCGGCAAACAAACTAAGGATGCCATCGTTTCTGTTTTTCTAAAAGTGTTCAACGAGATGCAGGGTTTTTGTGGCTCAATTCCTTTCATTGCTGATCTAGAGCGTACTCTTGTAGAAGTAGGTCGTTACGAAGAATTCAAGAAAGCTTTCGAAGATAACTACGGTAAATACTGGGAATCCTCCCGTCATAAGTTTGATTTCATTCAAGACTGTATCGTAGAAGTGCTGGATAACATGGGCTTTATGAGCCAAGCAGCAGCGCGAAACTGGTGTGAGAAAGCAACCGAAACCTATCATATTAGTATTGAGAATTTTGCCAAGCTGGTGAAGGAGTACATTGATCGTAAAGGTGGCAACCATCACGTCGTGTTCTTAGTGGATGAAATCGGCCAGTACATAGGTGATGACTCAAAACTGATGCTGAATCTCCAGACCGTAACGGAGGATTTGGGCACTGCCTGTCGGGGCAAGGTTTGGGTAGTAGTCACCAGCCAGCAGGATATTGACGCAATCGCCAAGGAGATGGGACTTCGCAGTAATGACTTCTCCAAGATTCAAGGGCGTTTTGACACCCGACTTTCTTTATCTTCTGCTAACGTTGATGAAGTAATCAAGAAAAGAATTTTAGATAAGACCACGACAGCAGAACAGACCTTAAAACTGCTATATGAACAAAAATCGACTATCATAAAGAACTTGATTGTTTTCAATGATGGTGTAGAGAAAAAGTTATATACCGGTGACAAGGATTTTGCCGCCGTTTATCCGTTTGTACCCTACCAGTTTAATCTGTTGGCAAGTGTGCTGACCTCCATCCGAACTCATGGTGCCTCTGGTAAGCATTTGTCCGAAGGTGAACGATCCATGATTGCACTATTCAAGGAATCGGCTATGAAATTGATGACCAAAGATACTGGTGCTTTGATTCCTTTCAACGTGTTCTATGATGCTCTGCATCAGTTCTTAGATCATAGCCACAAGGGAGTGATCATTCGTGCACAGGACAATAAGTTCATCAATCCCGACCATCAGACAGAGTGCTTTAACGTAAATGTATTAAAAACCCTGTTTATGATCAAGTACGTCAAGGAGATTACTGCCAATATTGATAATATAACCAGTTTGATGATTGATGATATCAACACTGACCGTATCGAGCTGAAAAAGAAGGTCGAAGAAGCTCTCAAAGTGTTAGAAGCCCAAAAATTGATACAGAAAAACGGCGATATTTATATTTTCCTGACTGATGAGGAACAGGAAATCAACCGTGAAATAGAAGAACAGAATGTAGAAATGGCAGAAGTAATTAATAAAGTTTCTGAACGGATTTTTGATAGTATTTTCAAAGTAGAAAAATATCGCTATCCGGCTTTCAACGGACGCTATAACTATTCTTTTAATCGATTTGTGGATGATCGACCTTATAAGGCCAACCAGAACCATGATATTGGTGTGCGTATTCTTACGCCGAACTCCGATTATGGTGATGATGAAATAACCTTACGTATGATGTCCGGGCAGAGTAAAGAAGTAATTGTAGTGCTACCAAACGACTCAGCCTTTTTAGATGAGACGCGACGTGCTTTAAAAATTGAAAAATATTTGCGTTTTAAATCGGATAAAAGAACAACAAGGTTTGAAGAAATTGAAAGTGCAAAAAGGCGTGAGATGAGTGAACGGGGCAGTAGTGCTGAAATATTTCTAATTGAATCATTGAAAAATGCCAGTATTTATGTAAATGGCGACAAAGCTGAGATAGCATCCAAGGACGTAAATGCCAGAATCAATGAAGCTTTAGGCCGTCTGGTTTCAACTGTTTATCATAAGCTATCTTACATAGATACGGCTATGGGTGAGGCCAATATCAGGGCCTTATTCAAGACTTCTCATCAACAGGCGCTGACTCTGGATGGTGGTCCTGAGCCAAACGTCCATGCCTTAAATGACATGCTGAATTATATTGCATCCAATTCCAATGCGCACTTGAAAACCTCCATGAAGAGCCTAATGGATCGATTTATGAAGCCTCCATACGGTTTTGTTGAGGATGATGTGGAATGGCTGGTAGCTAAGCTTTTCAAAAATGGTGAAATCGCCTTTACTGTCAATGGCAGCAGCGTGACTATGCTTAATAAGAGTGAAGACGAAATCGTTCGCTATATTACCAAGAAAGAATACATGGAAAAGTTACTGACAGAGCGCCGTGAAAAGGCAAACGACAACCAGAAAAAATCCGTCCGTGAAGTAATGAAGGAATTGTTCGGCGTTTCTAGTGTGAATGATGACGATGACTCAATGATGCGTTCTTTCCAGAATTACTGTGAGAATGTTCTAAATGAGCTTGAGAAGTTCGAGATTATGCAGAAAACAGCAGCCCTACCTGGCAAAAAGGTTGTAACCGATGGCAAGACCCTTCTCCGTGTCGTTACACAGATTCAGTCTCCTATGGAATTTTTTAAGAAGATTTACGAAGACAGGGATGAGTATTTGGAGTTTGCCGAGGATTATGAGCCAGTAAAGACTTTCTTTTCCGGTGAACAAAAAACAATCTTTAAGAGAGCCTTGGAACTAATGGGTATCTATGATGATAGTAAAACCTTCATCGTTGATGAACAGGTCGAGAGTGTGGTTGCTGAAATCAAAACAATACTAAGGAAGGATTCTCCGTATGCTGATATTCCGAAGTTACCTGAATTGCTAAACAACTTTAGGAATAACTATTCAAAAGTCCTTGATTCCCTAATAGGCCCTGTGTTGGCATCTATTGATGATGCTAAAAGCCGCGTCTACGAGGTACTCAATACCAAGGAGTATAAGGAACAGCTTCAAGCTCGTTTTCATAAGCTCTTTCAGGAAATCTATGAAAAGGCCAAGTCATGCAATAATGTGGCTATCTTGCAGAATATTAAGGTTGAGGCTGATGCTCTGAAAGTTCGTTTGCTTAACGAGATTGCCAAGAAGGAAGAGCAGATTGCTATTGCTAAGGCTAAAGAAGTTGCAGAGCACCCCACCGATTACGGCCAAGCTGGTACAGATACAGTTTCGCCTCCTCAACCCAAGATCAAGAAACACAAAAACATCAGTATAAAGACAGTCAATATGGCGAACTCCTGGCAGATCGAATCGGTGCAGGACTTGGATAAATACATGGCAGTGCTGAGAACGCAAATCATCAAGGAACTGGACGAGGATACGATTATTAATATTGAATTCTAGAGGAGTTATCGCAAATGAACAAAACAGCAATTAAGAACTTTGCGATTTGGGCAAGAAACAAGCTTATCGCAGACATCACATATAAAGCAGGTCTTCTGGGCATCATCGAAAAGGAAATCAAAAGCCCACTACCGCAGTCTACAAAGGACGTCAAGTTCTTTGATATCGGAACGAAGGAACCATACTCTATCACTGGTGACGAGATTAAACAGCGTGAGAAGCTAGCAGAAATCATCATTAACAAGGCTAAGCAATCAGATTATGCAAATGCTTATAAATCAGTTATCGAAGAGGTTGCTTACACCTGGTTTAACCGTCTAATTGCTGTGCGTTTTATGGAGGTTAATGATTATCTGCCCTCTCGCATTCGTGTGCTTTCTTCTGAAAGTGCAACAAAAGCAGAGCCGGATATGGTGACAACGCCATTTGATACAGACTTGGAATTTACCCCTTATGAGAAAGATCGCATCGTACAACTGACACATGATAACCAGTTGGATGAGTTGTTTCGTATGTTATTTATCAAGCAGTGTAATGCCTTTAATGCAAACCTACCGAATCTGTTTGAAAAGACCAGCGACTATACCGAACTATTGCTAAATGTATCTTTCACAGATAAGGATGGAGTGGTATATCGATTGGTTCATGAGATACCGGAGGATGATTTCAATGTATCCAAGGAAGGTCAGATTGAGATTATCGGTTGGTTATACGAGTATTACAATACAGAACCAAAGGACGAAGCCTTTGCCCTGCTGAAAAAGAATATAAAAATTACGAAAGAGCGCATTCCGGCTGTGACCCAACTGTTCACCCCGGATTGGATTGTGCGTTATATGGTGGAAAACAGTCTCGGGCGGCTGTGGATAGAACGTGAGCGGGCATGTATGGGAGTATCAGGTGAATATCTAAACGGTAGCTATTTCGGGTGGAAATACTATCTGGAAGAAGCAGAGCAAGAATCGGAGGTTGAGGTTCAGCTTAAAAAAATTCGTGAGGAATACAAGAAGATAAAACCGGAAGACATTAAGGTGATTGACCCGTGCATGGGCAGTGGTCATATTTTGGTGTACGCTTTTGATGTTCTTATGCAGATTTACGAAAGCCAAGGGTGGAGTAAGCGGGATGCAGCCAAGAGTATTCTTGAAAATAATCTGTATGGTCTAGATATTGATAACCGTGCTTATCAGCTGGCATTTTTTGCTGTAATGATGAAAGCAAGACAGTATAACCGCCGTGTTTTGAATGGCGAAATAGACTGCCATGTTTACTCTATTCAAGAGAGCAATGGCATTAACCGCAGACAGTTGACTTTCTTTGGTGCAGGTATGAGTGATATAGAGCGGAATATTGCTATTCTACAGATACAGGGATTGTTGGATACATTTATCGACGCCAAGGAATATGGTTCTATCCTGAACGTAGAGAATTACAATTGGGAACTACTCTATCGCTTTGTAAGTAATGTTAATATGAACGGTCAATTGACGTTAGATACAATGGGTATTGAGGATACCAGAGAACAACTACGTACACTGGTTGAAATAGGCGCAATGATGGCGCAGAAATATGATATTGTAATTACTAATCCACCTTATATGGGAGCAAGTGGATTTGACACTAAAATGAGTGAATATGTCAAACAAAACTATTCTGATAACAAGTCAGATTTGTTTTCTGTTTTTATAGAAAAAGGAATTAACCTTTTAAAAATCAACGGGTTAATGAGTTATATTACAATGCAGGCGTGGATGTTTTTGGCAAGTTACGATAAGTTACGCTATAAAATTGCTTGTCAACAGATCGAGTCCTTGGTGCAAATTGGCTTTAATAGTTTTCCAGAGCTTAATTCACAAGTTGCGCATGCAGTTACATTTACAGTTAGAAAAACTGGATTAAATGGCTTTATAGGAAAGTATTTTAACCTAAACACCAAGAAAACTACTGATGATAAGGATGTTGTTTTCCAATGTAGAATAGCTAAATCTCAATATTATTTGAATTCTGCAAAATCTTTTATTGATATTCCAAACCATAATTTCGCATTTTGGCTAACAGAAAATGAAAAAGATATTATTATTAAGTCAAGATCCCTTGGAGAAATAATAGAAATTAGACAAGGGCTTGCAACAGGTGACAATAATAGATTCCTTCGGGAATGGCACGAGGTCGATTTTGCAGCTATTGGGATCGGAATGCTTAGTGGTGAAGAGTTTCTAAAATGTAGCAAAAAATATGCACCATATAATAAAAGCGGAGATTTTAGGAAGTGGTATGGAAATATTTCTTCTATAGTCAATTGGGAAAATGATGGTTTTGAGATTAAACACTTTGTTGATGCACATGGGAAGCTACGCTCACGACCACAAAATATTCAATATTATTTTAAAAAAGGTGTAACTTGGTCACTTATTTCCACAAATACATTTGCTGCACGTTTGTCAGGAGGAGGATTTATTTTTGACGTTGGAGGATCTTCTGGATTTCCTGATGGTGAAAATGTTTGGTATATTCTTGGATTATTATGTTCAAGAGTAACTTATAGTTTTCTGAAAGCATTTAACCCAACAATTAACTTTCAAATTGGGGACATAAAGAATATTCCAATAATCCAAGACACTGTAGAGAAAGTGGTAATTAACGATTTAGTAAAACAAAACGTCTCAATTTCTAAATCTGATTGGGATTCATTTGAAACCTCATGGGATTTCCCCAAACACCCATTGGTTCGAGATAAAAGTACAATATCAAGTGCCTTTGACCAATGGGAGGAGTTTACTAAACAACATTTCAGCAAACTAAAAGCCAACGAAGAAGAACTTAACCGTATTTTCATAGACATTTACGGCTTACAGGACGAGCTGACGCCCGAGGTCGAGGATAAGGATGTTACCATCCGCAAGGCGGATCTAGGACGTGATATCCGCAGTTTCGTTTCCTATGCCGTAGGCTGCATGTTTGGCCGCTATTGCCTTGACGTGGATGGCCTTGTCTATGCCGGAGGCCAGTGGGATGCCAGCAAGTACAGTACCTTTATCCCTGACAAGGACAACATCTTGCCCATTACCGACGAGGAATACTTCAAGGATGATATCGTTGGCCTGTTCGTAGCGTTTGTTAAAAAAGTATATGGATCTGAAACTCTGGAGCAAAACCTTGATTTTATTGCTAACGCACTTGGCAACAAGGGTAATACCTCTCGTGAGATTATCCGTAACTACTTTGTAAAAGACTTCTTCAAGGATCATTGCAAAATTTATCAGAAACGCCCGATTTATTGGCTTTTTGACAGTGGTAGGGCGGATGGATTTAAGGCACTGGTCTATATGCACCGTTACAGTGAAAACACTATCGGCAACCTGCGTATAGATTACCTACATCGGATGCAGCGTGTCTACGACAGCGAGATCGCACGTATGCAGGAAACCATCGAAAACAGTACTAACGCTCGTGAGGTGGCTGCAGCGGAAAAACGTAAAGAAAAGCTGATAAAACAGTTAAAAGAAACAAAAGAGTACGATGAAAAGATCGCCCACCTTGCTCTTGCTAGAATTGCTATTGATTTGGATGACGGGGTTGCGGTGAATTATGAAAAAGTACAGACTGACGCAGATGGTAAGAAACTTGAAGTGATGGCTAAGATCTAATGTTCCATTTGGGGGATGTGATGCCGTGAGAACGGAATATATGGATTACGAGCCGGTCGTGCAATATAGTGAAGTGTTTGGAGGTAAAGTTTCAGAAGAAGAATTCATTACACGTCTTTCAAAACTCGACGGCAGACAGGCTATAGCGACTATCTCAAGACTGTTAGCACTACATTATGCAACAACTGGTGGGGATCAAGGTGCAATTAAAATCAATTTTGGTTTAAGGTTCTGCCATTGTTATAAGTCTGTGGAGTCGAAAGGAGGAAATGCAACTTTATATCAGAGTCGAAAGATTCTATACTCCCCTCAGACATTACTTTTATTGACAAAATGGGTATTAATTTATTGCAAAGATACAAGGTTGTTAAGAAACATCGGCATGGATGATCTATTGGAAATTATGGATTTGTCTATGATTGTGAACGATCTTCTGCCACTAGATACTGATATTGAAGGTCATGAAATAGAATATCTTTATGTTACGCTATATCATAATTCTCATCGTTTGTTGAAATCACAGATAGGAAGGTCATATTATATTTTTTCTAAATTGATGAGCGAAATAGCTTCAACTAAAGAATTTATTGAAGATTTTCAGAAGAATCGTGGTTACTCGATAGAGGATTATTTTGCGGTTCTCCTTAATTTGCTCACGCAGAACTACCCGTCATATGATATTACGAGCTTTTGTGGAAAAAATCTAATGTTCACAGTTAATGGATTTGATGCAAAGCAGCTTAAAGATGTTAGTCCGCTTGTAGTGGATTATTTATCTGAAGGTTGGGCATCATTTCAGGAAAAAGCCAAACAAAATCTTAACAAACAATGGGATTTTGAAGTGTTCTTTATAAAGCCCCTTATCCGCATTCAAGATACAGTTCAAAGCATAAGTGAAATCACGCTTTCTTATCATTTTTGGGAAGGATTGTATTGGAATATTCGCTTTCTATATGACAATCGTGATATAAAGTATCTAACTGAGTTTGGGCGCCCATTCGAGCAATACATTCAATGGTTAGCACGAGAGTCTGTTGTGGCATCAAATGGAAGATATACTTATCAAAATGAATTTTTGTATAACTCCCAAGCAGGAGAAACACTGTCATCGGATGCCTATATCAAAATAGGCCAAAGTTTGATTATCTTTGAAGCAAAGGCCAAGAGCCCTCATTCAAAGACTCTAAAAGGATATGATCTGGAGCAGATTATGCTTGAAGTAGAGGAATTAATAGTTGATCCTGTTTATCAGGTGAATAATAGATTGAAAGAGATTTTGTCTTTAGGTGACAGATTCCGGGAGAGTCAGGAAAAAGCCTTCTTTGAAAATGTTGATAACGTAATTGTGTTAAGTGTAAGTATGGAAAAAGTCCAACCAATTGGATCACTTCTCTATGCGGCAGATAACCTTTTGAAATGTGATTCCAGCAAGAAAAGGATTACGGTTGGTCTGATTAAAGCTTATCACAATCTCAATATTGAGGATTTTGAAGCTATTTGTAACCTTATAGGACAAGGTCAGGATATTAGCGGGATATTAATTGACTGGTTTAATGGCGAACGTCAAAAGAATCTTACAGCAATACCTTTAGCTAATTATCTTTTGAATAATGGTTATCCGTATACATGCTCAGATAAATTACAAGATATTTTTTCAGCCACCACAGATGAATTGTACGAAAGAACCTTTGGTGAAAAACGAGGTGAAATAGCATGGCCGAACTGAACTTAAAACAAATAACAGACAAGCTTAACACCGAGTTTTCAGGTGAT
Source organism: Clostridiaceae bacterium BRH_c20a (assembly GCA_000961765.1). Lineage (GTDB taxonomy): Bacteria > Bacillota > Peptococcia > Peptococcales > BICA1-8 > BICA1-8. The sequence continues at coordinate 19,328 of LADT01000090.1, forward strand.
ACCCGTAAGCTGGTATTCTGGTACGATGACAAGGCGGAGTTTGCTGATGATATTGATACACTGAAGCTGGTCGGTGCTAAGGTTTATCGCTTGGAACCGGACAACCAGTTCTACACAAAATACTTTTTGGAGCGGCTGGATCGGGAAACCAGCTATCTAATCTATGCCCCTTTTCCAAAGCCACCGGTGCGGGACAACCATTTGGCTGATACTTTATTATACTCGAAGCAGTTCTTTGCAACCCGTGCTGAATTAATTGCTTCCGATTTACTCCTTGATGATAAAAACAAAGCTGTTATCCAAAAATACATTAAGTTCTTTGGAGCTAAAGAAAGAACACAGAAGTTCTACGATCTGGAGATCGAGAACTTTACAAGTGAAAGCATCGAAATTGCGATTATGAGTGTGCTCTGCAAAACACGTACAGCGTCCTTTGAAGAGGTGCTACGGGTTGTTATGACCGAAGACGGCTTTGACGATAACAAGTTTTTAACCGAATTTAGGAAGTATGATTTATTAAGTGCTTTCTGGCGTATGTGTGAGGAACAGTATGGCTATACTGATGTGAAGCCTACACTTGAAAAGTTTATGATGACCATGTTTGTTACTTATACAGACCGCTATGTGCCTGGAGAGCTGCCGAAGGCCTGGCGCAGCTTTATTTCATACAAATCTGGTAACATCATTTCTTTTATGGATAATCTGATGAATAACATCCTCTACCGGGAGCGCTACGATGAGATTTCTAACATGATTGCATCCAGCTTGAAAGTTACTGCTGAATTTGATGGGCATTCGCCGGAATTTCTGATTGATTGTGATACTTTCGCTGTTATTGACAACATTATCCATAGTTGGCTGACAGAGCGCTTATTGAATGAAGATACCGGTGCGAAGTTAAACGGTCTTAATATCCCATCTATATGCCAGGAACGCTGCAAGAAGCATTTTGGCTTACAGGTGCAGGGGCAGTATAATATGCTGTCTAGTGCTTTCTACATAATTTGTGCAGCCAACTATACATGCCCCGATGATATGGAAAGCATCATCAAACAGTATGGCAGTAAGGATTTTCTAATCGATGGATATTACCGCGCTTTTTACTATGACTATGATCAGCTTGCAGATACCACGCAATACGAGAAGTTGCGGGACCTGGTTGAGAATATCTACACCAATGAGTATCTGGCAAAAGTGGTGCCGAAATGGAATGCAGCCTTTTCATCAGATAAAGTAATGACTGATTTGCTTTTACAGCGTAATTTTTTTAACAGCTTTATCCGCAGAAGCAGGGACAAGGTTGTTGTAATTATCTCAGATGCACTTCGATATGAGACGGGATATTCTCTGTATCAGAAGTTGCAGGATGATGTCAAGTGTACCGTAAAGCTGGATGCGATGATGAGTGTTCTGCCTTCCTATACACGACTTGGTATGGCGGCTCTGTTGCCTCATAAGATGCTGGAGATGACAGATGATTTCAAAGTTCTGGTTGATGGTATGTCATGTGACGATCTGAAACAACGGGAGACTATCTTGCAGAGCTACGTACCAAACAGCCGCTGTGTGCAATTTGATGATATAAAGACAATGAAGCAGGCACAGCTCCGTGAGATTTTTACTGGTAAGGAAGTAGTATATATTTACCACAACCAAATTGACGCCCGTGGTGACAAACAGAATACTGAGAATGAAGTGTTTAACGCCTGCGAAGAGGCCATTAACGAGATATATAACCTGATCAAACGTCTTTCTGGCACTGCGAATACCTACCATTTCATCGTGACGGCAGATCATGGCTTTATTTATAAGCGTGACAAGCTGAACGAAAGTGACAAAATAGGCGGCGTAACCGGTAAAGGTGCATTTATTAATCGGCGCTTTATTGTATCTGACAAGTCAATTCAGGATGATGGTGTTGCCAATACGTCCTTGGGATTGATACTTGGCAATGATGATGGAAAAGTAGTGTCCTATCCGGTAAGCTCCAATGTGTTTAAAGTGCCGGGTGGAGGACAGAATTATGTTCACGGTGGCTCTTCTCCACAGGAAATGATAGTTCCGGTTATTGATATCAAAACAGAAAAAGGGCATATGGAAACAAGACCGGCGCAGATTATGCTGGTTAGCATGGTTCAAAAAGTAACAAATCTAATTGTAACCTTAGATTTCATCCAGTCGGAGCCGGTTAGTGATGTAGTGAAATCAACCAGCTACAAGCTATTTTTTATATCGGAAAACAATGAGAAGATTTCCAATGAGTGCATTTATGTGGCAGATAAGAAAGATACTGAGCCGCAAAAGAGAATCTTCCGTCTGCGTTTCAACTTCAAGAATAAAAAGTATGATAAGTCTAAGCAATACTACCTGGTAGCCTATGATGAAAAGAACGATTTAGAAATCCTGCGTCATTGCGTAGCAATTGATATAGCTTTTGCCAATGATTTCGGATTTAATGTATAGGCGGTGATAGGGTGAGTGAGTTTCAACTTGAATCGGTAGGAGTATCGTTGACAAATGAATCAGATGAATTGCTGGAAAAGCTGTATGCCTATTTCGCCGGAAAGATTGTCCGTAAAGACCTGACCAAGAAAATCAAGGAGGGTGCCAACGTTCCCGTCTACGTGCTGGAATACCTTCTTGGCATGTATTGCTCATCAAGGAATGACGAAGAAATCCATGCAGGAGTTCAGAATGTAAAGCAAATTCTTGCCGAGAATTATGTGCGACCGGACGAAGCACAGAAGATTATCTCCAAGCTTCGTGAGTATGGCAGCTATACCGTGATAGACAGGATAACGGCAAAACTGAATTACAAAAGTGATATCTATGTATCTGAGTTTTCCAATCTTGGCCTAAAAAACGTGCCTATTGCAGAGCAGTACGTCTCTGACTATGAGCGTCTTCTGTGCGGTGGCATCTGGTGTATTGTACAGATGGAGTACTTCTATGATGAGGCGGATAAGAATTGTTGCCCGTTCATCATCCGAAAACTGACGCCAATTCAGATGCCGAGCCTTGACATTGATGAGGTTAAGGCAGCCAGAGCCAACTTCACAAATGAGGAGTGGATTGACCTTATTCTGCGCAGTACGGGTATGGAGCCGTCGCAGTTTAATGACCGTGTCAAATGGCTGCATTTGGCGAGGTTGATTGCGTTGGTCGAGAATAACTATAATCTGTGCGAATTGGGGCCCAGGGGAACCGGTAAATCACATATTTACAAGGAGATCAGCCCCAACAGTATTCTGATTTCCGGCGGGCAAACGACGGTTGCCAATCTTTTTTATAATATGTCTAACAAGACAGTCGGTTTGGTCGGCCTTTGGGATTGTGTTGCCTTTGACGAAGTAGCGGGAATCACATTTAAAGACAAAGACGGCGTACAGATAATGAAGGATTATATGGCATCCGGTTCCTTCGCCAGAGGCAAGGAAGAAAAGAATGCATATGCTTCTATGGTGTTTGTGGGCAATATTAATCAGAGTGTAGATGTGGTTCTAAAAACGTCTCACCTGTTTGACCCGTTCCCGGATGCGATGGCAAATGATACGGCCTTCTTGGATCGTATGCACTGCTATATTCCGGGATGGGAGATTCCAAAGTATCGTCCGGAATACTTTACCAATGATTATGGCTTTATCACGGACTATTTTTCTGAAATTATGCGTGAGCTGCGGAAAGTTTCTTATGCTGACGCTATTGATAAATACTTCAAGCTTGGCAATAACCTAAACCAACGGGATGTTATTGCAGTAAAAAAGACCGTTTCCGGTCTTGTGAAACTAATCCATCCTGATGGTAACTACACCAAGGAAAGCGTTGAAAAAATCTTGCGTTTTGCGCTGGAATTACGTCGTCGGGTCAAAGAGCAGCTAAAAAAGATTGGCGGAATGGAGTTCTATGATGTTAACTTTTCATACATAGACAGCGAATCCTTCAATGAAGAATATGTTTCTGTGCCGGAGCAGGGTGGTGGGAAGCTTATCCCAGAGGGTATAGGCAAACCCGGACATATTTATACAGTTTCGCATGGTAAGAATGGTATGATTGGCGTTTATAAGATTGAAATGCAGATGACCACTGGAACCGGTAAGTTCGAGCGAACCGGCATTGGGTCAGACCGCGAAGCGAAGGAAGCAGTTGACACGGCATATCGCTATTTGAAAGCCAATGCTCGGAATATCAGCGGTTCTATCAGCACAACGACAAAGGATTATCTGATGCATATACAGGATTTGAACGGCATCGGCATGACCAAGTGCCTGACACTTCCCGGTGTTGTTGCGATTTGTTCTGTTGCCCTGAATAAACCTCCCATTAGCAGTGCTGTTATATTGGGCGATCTTAGCATCGGAGGTACGATTATAAAGGTAGAAGAACTTGCGAACACCTTGCAAGTGTGTTTGGACAGCGGAGCTAAAAAGATAATTGTACCGATAACGTCTGCTGTAGATATGGCTTCTGTACCCCCAGAGCTTATGGGTAAATTTAATCTTATATTTTATCAATCACCTGAAGATGCTGTATTTAAGGCATTAGGAGTGGAGTAACTATCCGTTTTATTGGACACCCCTTATGATATGATGGTATCATAAGGGGTGTAAATATATGGAATGGTATAAACAGGAAGGATAAAAAACATGAGATTATCAGATAACCAAATTGACATTTTTTCGTCCACAAAAAAAGAGTATGAAAACTATCTGCATATTGTTAAAGACGGCATCTCTGATAAGAGCAGTTATGCTGAGTTATTTGACTGTAAAAAATTTGATACATTGTTTGCAGTAACATATGTTTCTTCTCCAGCATTTTTTTCAAAAGTAATTAAGGGCTATGACAAGGTAGAAATAGTATTGGGAATTGATAATGCTGATGTAAATCGAGCTTTTGCTCAGGGTACTTCCGATCTGCTTACTGGCAAGGGGGCAGACTTTTTTAAAGGACTCGATGATAGTATCAAAAATAGAGTCGTAAACAACAATGTGTCAGTAAGGTATGCGGGTATTGGATCGCTTATTCATTCCAAGATATATTTATTATCAAACACTAACAGCGGTGCGAAACGTGTGATTATTGGTTCTGCAAACCTTACAGAGAGTGCTTTTAATAACGATATTAGACAATATGAGGATGTTCTTGTATTTGATGATGAAAGCTATTATGAACTTTATTTGTCACGTTATCAGGCAATATATACGGATACTGTTGACTTTATACCTGAAAAAGCCAAGGAGAAATTCAAAGTTGAAAAAGCTTTTTACATAGACGAAGAAGAACGAGTTGAAATGATTGTAGAGCAGCTTATCGAAAAAGGCGGTAATATAGTAATTCCGGAAGAAATAACTAAAAGTTTGCAGCTAACTACAAACACAAACGAGAAAAATAATGTGGAGTATCAGTTTACTACTAAAATTATAAATCAGATTACAAGAAAAAAAGATGCAAAACTTGTTTTAAAATCAAAAGCTGAGCTTTTTAAGGTTAAACCACTTATTAAGGAAATTATTTTTCAACAGACCAAAGCAGCAAAGGATATTACACGGTTTTCCCTTCATTATAACGAATATGAACGTAGGATAGATTATCAAAAAGCTTATGAAGACGGCATAGTAAAATCAATTTCTTATTGTAGACAAGCAGACAATGAAGAGATTAGAAATAGTCTGCTGCTAATTGACAGATTTATAAAAGCATACAGCATTTTCACAACAAATCCAGATGAAAATAATCTCTCAAAGGTTTATGAGGTCATATTATATTCTTTTATGTCAGTGTTTTTATTTAAAGTGCGTGAAGATTATGGATTAGATGTTGGCAAGCCTGAAAAACGTGAAGATATTCCTGTATTCTTGATAATCGGAGGCAGAGCAAAATCTGGGAAGTCCAGTCTCCTAACATTTGTCTCACGTCTTTTGGGGAATGATGGGACAAACGATTATCTGCAGTATAAGGAAGTTGATAAAGCCGGAGTAATGGAGGGTCTTTTCAACGAAAGCAATATATTTCCTATCTTGGTTGATGAAATGGCCGAAAAATTCTTTAATAGTACGGCTAAATCCAAGGGCGAGATATTTATTAAACATATTGCAAATAGCCTAGATGGGAAACATCCAGCACTTATTACTACAACAAATACTGGTAGTTTTAATGTACCAGAGCAGGTGTTAAGACGTGTTTATTATGTGCAGATAGATAAGACCTTTGATGATAGCAGAAAAGTAGAAGCGGATACATATTTTTTAGACCTAGTAGGACAAATAAATAACACGCTATTTATGGATTTTTGTTTCAGAATGTGTGAAATAATCAGGAACGGTGAGAAAATTTATAAAGATAGCTATGATTGTCTATGGATTGCGAGAGAAATATTCAAGGAGTATTACAAATTATCGGATTTAAACCTGCCTGAGTATTTTCCGGTTCGTCCCTTTGATGATTATAAAATCAGAGGAAAGAACATGTGGAAGACGCTTTTAGCTGAAAACTCCAACATTTTCAGGTATAGCCCTGACGATGACCAATTAACCGTAACACTGACAGGGGCTATGAGTGATGACGAAAAGCAAAATTATCTCAACTACGTTGATGTAGCTTGTGTTAAAGAGGATATGGGTTTACATACTTTACTTCGCGCTTCAATATTTTTTAAGTGGTTAGGAGTGAAAAACCCATTTATCAAAAAGAAAAAATGGTGGTTTTTTGGTAAGTAATAAGTGGGTCGTCTCTTAACCAAATTTTAATGGTTGTCGTATGGATACAATCATTTACCAAGGTGATGTATTATGGCCAAAACTGCAAATCAAAAACTTAAGCTGTTGTACCTTATGAAAATACTGCTGGAAAAAACTGATGAAGAAAACACCATGACCGTCAATGAGATGATTGGGGAAAGGTTCTGTCCATTTTAGTTGAGATCATCCCAGTTCTTTAGTTTTATTTGATAGGAAATTGGCAAAAAATAGAGAAATGTCTAAATATGCTAACAATTGGTAGTTATATTGACGCGGAGGGATATTAAATGGGTCTATTTGATGGAATAAAAAAAATGTTTTCTGATGTTAAACCGGAGAAAACTAACTCACCAGCATCATCTAGGGAAAACTCTTACTATCAAAGCGTTAAAAAGCCGCTATTCAATCAAGCTATAAAAGTCAAACTGGCAAGTGAAAGGGAAAATACCTGGAACAATTTTTTCTCCAGCACAAAAACAAATGAAAAGTTAGAAGGTTTCGACCGACGGACCGGGCAAAAAGTGCGGCTCCATTATTATGGCTCTGACATGTTTGTGGCTGAACGTTCTAATTGTATAGAAATCGTTAGTAAAGCAAACTTAAAACGGATTTTCTTAAAGGATACCCCTTTTTCAGAAATGAGTGTGCAAGAGGCGAATGCCCGGGGAGCTATTTTGGAGGATAAAGAACGTATCGGTTTTATTAATTTTAATTCCCTAGAGGGGGCTATATATAAGTTCCAGTGGCAGCCATTCAGCAAAGCTTTAGCTGACGGCTACTGGCTTATTGGTACTCGGGAAACCTATAACGGGCCTGGGGAATTGTACTGTTTTTCTTTTACCGGGGAATATCAGTGGGGTATTCGCTTTACGGAAAAGATGGATACCATGTTCGGCAGGATAGAGGTGACGCCTTACCATCTCCGAGTCTCCAATGATTCAACCGATATTCTTGTTTCCAGCATGGATCGGTTGTACCGTATAAATCCTGATGGTTCTCTTGCCATGCGGGTGGCTATTTCCGAACTAAAGGAAGCGGAACTGCAGGAGAAAGAGAGAAAACAAGGGGCCAAATACTCTTCCAAGCCCAAAACAGACCAGGAAGCTATTGAAAAGGTTGCGAATGAGATGGCCCAGAGTTTTATCAGCGGCTTTACCAGGCTGACTTTTAACTCCCCCTTTACAGGTTTTGCCCATGACCCCGGAACCGATATGGTTTTTATTCTGGAAAACGAAGGACGCTTGACGGGTTGGGATAAGAAGGGGATCTTAATTTGGAGCCTTACCTTTAAAGAGAGCGGGCGCTATCTGAAGTGGCTGGATGAAAAGCTGGTAATATGCTTGGAGTCTGGGCAGACTTTCTGGCTCAATCACAAAGGAGAATTTGCTTACGCCGCCAAATTGCCTAAACAAGCCAGCGCTGTTTTGCCCATACCAGACCAGGAAAAATACCTGGTCGTTTGCCAGGACAACAGGTTATATGAGTTGGACAAAACAAGCGGTGAACTGGTTGCGGGAATGGAAGGTCATCCGGGAATGCAGTTATTTCAAATTGAGGGTTAGCCCTGGGTTATCTGTGGTTGTCACCAGAAAGACATCTGTGGCAGATAAAAAGGGTTCAACATGTTACCAGTTCTGCCCAAGGTACAGATGATTTTAGTTTGGCGGCACCCGAAGTTAAAGCTGATAAACCTTTTAAACTAAGGTGGAAATATGAAGATACAAATGGTTATGGAATCCGGCTTGTAGATAAACAGCATAAATATTTTATTGTCTTAAAAAGAGTTGAATCTACCACCAAAACAGGTAGATTCCAAGATATAGTCGAGATTCTTTGTTTTGATTTTAACCTGCGCTTGAAATGGAGTAAGAAGGTTAAAACATACCCTTTTAGTGTGGATTTAGCTCCCAACGGTGAAACATTGTTTATAGGTTTAGGCAAAGGGGAAGGCAGTGATGTGGCCTATGATCCGGGTTATTTATTAATGCTAAACCCTGACGGAAAAGAGATCGCTAAAGCGAAAATTCCGGCAATAGGTTTTTCCATAGACTTTATTGCTGATGACCGGGCTATTTTTATGTTTCGGAAAGAAAATGGCACTTTGCTATACGAATATACCAAAGATCAAAAAGGAGTCTGGCAGCAAGGAAAACCCGTTGAGGGGATGGGTGAAAAAGGAGAATTTGGAGCCGGGCTTTATGATATTGAATTGGCAAATTATACTCTTAAAAGGACCGATAAAAAACAATATGAGATCTCCAACGGAATTATAGTTCAAAAAATGAAATTACCGGCTGCAATTTATGAAGCCTTTGAATTAACTAGGGAGAAAATAGTTTTGCGAATCGGCAATAAAACTATTTGCTGTCTTAGACCAGATTTTCAAAAAGAATGGGAGATAAAAACAAAGTACAATATTTCTTCACTAGTTCCGGGAGAGGGCGGTATATTGCTCGTTAGCAAAGAGGAAGTTGCCTTTGCCGATCTTCAGGGGGCTATTAAATGGCGGCTTTCTGCACCCCCCAATTCCTACGAAAATCAGGCTATATGGGTTAAGGAAAAAGGCGTATTCTTATGGGCGACAGGGAATGAACATAATTATATAATCTGCAGTATTACGGAAGAAGGGAAAATACATCATAGCCAAGCGTTTCAGGGAGCAAGAAGATATGCAACATCTCTGGTGATTGAGGAAGAGGGAATATTTCTATTTCATTTCTCCGATTCAGTTGAATGCTATTATATCTAGCGTTCGTATATAACCAAATGGTTATGAATGAAGCCATACATTGGCTGTTTAATTAATTAGGCTGAAAGGAGGTAAGAATATTGAAACCGGTAAAAATACTGCATTGTGCAGACTTCCATTTCGATACTCCATTCCGTGAACTTTCAGGCACTATAGCCGAAAAGCGGAAGGAAGATCTAAGAGAAACCTTCGGCAGGGTGGTAAATCTCGCAAAGCAGGAAAGAGTAAACATTATGTTATTATGCGGGGATCTTTTTGATAACCAGATGGTTAGCCGCATGACTATTGATTACCTTATCAGTAAACTACGCGAAATATCGGAAGTATGGGTATTTATTGCTCCAGGCAATCATGATCCTTACAATGAAAATTCCTATTATCAGCTGGTTCAGTGGCCGGAAAATGTCCATATTTTTAAGAATACACTGGAAAAGGTAGAGTTACAGGAGCTTAATACATGTGTATATGGCAGAGGATTTAGTAGGGCATATCAGCAAGATTCTTTATTGAAAGGGTTCTCTGTGGATGATCCAACGAAACTTAATATTATGACTCTTCATGGAGACATTGTCCAACCTGGGCAACGCAGCGACTACAACCCCATAACTCCTGAAGAAATCAAGCAAAGCAGACTGGATTACCTAGCTTTGGGTCACCGGCATTCCTATACCAATATTGCTAGACTGGGCGACACATCATGGGCTTACAGTGGTTGTCCCGAGGGCAGGGCTTTTGACGAACTGGGAGACAAGGGGGTACTCTCTGGGGAGCTTCGCAAGAGTAGCTGTAATGTAGTATTTAAGAGTATCAGCAAAAGAAAATATTTTGAACTTAAAATAGATATAAGTGGTTGTAAGACTTATGAGGAAATAGGAGTAAGCATCCTGGAAAAAGCATCCGGACTAGAACCGGGCAAAAACCTATTTAAAGTAATATTGCAGGGGGAGATTCCAGAAGATTTTATGTTAAATACCTCGGTGATAAAAGAAAAATTAGATGATCAGTTTTATTTTCTTAAAGTTGAGGATGAGACTACAACCAGGGTTGATTCTGAATTGCTAGCAAATGATTTTACACTTAGAGGCGTCTTCGTAAAGAAAATGCTGGAACAAATTCGACAAACCCAGGATCAATCTGATCTTAGAAAAGCTGAATTGGCATTAAAATATGGCCTGCGTATACTCGAACGGGGGGAGGCCGGGATAGAATGATTATTACCAAGCTAAGAATTAAGAATTTTGGAAAGGTAAGTGATCTTAAAGTTGAGTTCGGAGAAAAACTGAATGTTGTCTATGGTGCTAACGAAGCCGGCAAAACAACAATACTCGCTTTTATAAAGGCAATGCTCTATGGAATGACTTCGCGCAAAAGAGATATCAGAGAAAATGACCGTCTTAGGTTTCAACCTTGGAATAGAGACTTCGGTGAAGGGGAGTTGTATTTCAGAGATGAAAAAGAACGTGAATTTTGTATTAAGCGTAAGCTAGGGAATGATCGAACTATAAATGTTTCAGATGTTCTAACTGCCCGACGGATACCTAGTTATGAAAGGACCAGCCCGGGCGAAGTTATGCTGGGTCTTGGAGAAGCGGCATTTACCAGAACTATTTACGTTCCTCAGCTTGGCTGTACTGTTTCTCCCGACAGAGATGATGAGATAATGGCCCGCCTTATGAACTTGCAGCAAACCGGCGAGGAACAAGTATCTTTGCAAAAGGCCTTAACTAGTTTAGACAAAGAACGGAAAAAAATTACCATCCGCTCAGGCAATGGTAAGTTGGACAGTTTACGTAACTTGCTGTTTAATTTTCGCAATGAAAGGGAAAAGGTCCAGAAACTCCATGATGAGAATATTGCTGATCAGTCGGAATTAAATAATCTCCAGGGAAGAAAAGCTGATCTGCAGAAAAAAACAGCTGAACTTGAAGAGAAAAGGATCATTCTTAAAAAGCACAAACAGTACTTAGAATATGAGGAACTTAGGAAATACCAGGAAGAATTAAATTCCCTGCAGAAAGAATTAGAACAAATTGATGAGTATTTGTTGTGTGGAGATAGCTTGGTCAACTCGCAATTTTTGCAGGAAGTACAGACTAACTTAATTGACTGGCAAAATAAAGATAAACAGGCTAAGGAACTGGAAAAGGAACTTAAGGAGAAATCTCTGGAGCTGGAAAAGATTGAAGGCGTCCTGGGGGGGTTCCCAGGTTTTGAAGGACTTGCTGCGGATAATACCGGAGGACAAGTGCTCCTTAAAGAGAAAAATAAAGAAACACTAACAGAGAAGCTATCCCTGTTCGAAAAACAACGTAAAGAAAAAGAAGAGCTGGAACGGCAGCTCGTGGTAAAAAAATCAGGTCTCGGATTGTTGACTGCCTTCTACGAATTAACTCCAGCGGAAGAGGAGGAGATAGCGAAGAAAGAAGAATTAAAGCGAAAGCTTGAAGACGAACAGAATAAAGATGCTCAGGTCGATACCCTCAGACGTGATATTATCAGTGATAAATTAAAGAGTGCACAAATCTTTATTGTTTCCGGCCTTGTGGCTATAGTAGCCGGGATAATTAGTGGCTTGGTTTTCCATCCCGTTAGTTACGTTGTCTCCTTATTTGGAGCAATTGCAGGTTTCTATGGATTCTCCCAGGCCAAGAAACTAAGAGCTGCATTGGCTGAAATTGAGAATCGACTTTCCACCGCTGGCCAAAGTGATACTCTCAAAAAAGAGCTGGAAAAAGTGAGTGCCGATCTATCTGCTATCTATCAGCGATATGGGGCGTCCGATAGTCAACAGTTTGCAGCCATGAAAAGAAGGTTTGAGTTAGTAAATAACGAGATAACCATTATTGAAGCTAAAATCCGTGATCGTACAGACCAATACTCTCAGGAAGAGGAAGAAGAGCTTCGCAGACAGCTGCAGGAATGTGATGATTATTTAAAAAATATCCTTACTTTGAGTGCCTGTAACTCCTTAAATGATTTTAATGAAAAGCTTAAGAAGTTTTCCGAACATATTAACTCTAAGGAAAATATTCGTCGAGAAATTGAAAACTTAAAAAATAGAGCAGATAAGCTTTTCTCTATGATGAGAGACATTGAAAAAGCTATTTGTGAGAAGCTCTATTTGGAGTTTGTCGGTGGGGAAGCTATTGGTAAAGCGGAAACGTTAATAAAAGAGTTTGAGGTAAAGATAAACAAGAAAAAAGAACTGACTATTCGAATTGAGACCAATAAAAAGAATTATCAAGAACGGTTAGCTGGCAGAATTTTAGCGGATATTGCTGCAGCAGCGGAAGAATACCAGGCCCTAGATGTTAACGAACAAGACATGGAAGATGAAGAGGGTCTCGAATTCAAATTGAAGGAACTAAATGAAGAGAGGCTTGATATTGCAAAAAAAATAACTGGTCTGGAAAGCGGGATTAGTAGCAGGTTTAAAGATTTACGGGATATAGCAACGATTGAAGAAGAGCTAGAATTAGTTACCCAACAAATTAAGCGTTATGAGGAAATACTGGATGCCCTGGATTTAACCAAAACTATGCTGACCTCATCATTTGAGGAACTACAAAACAGTTTTGGTCCAATTTTGAATAACAACGTAGGAAGTATTCTCAAAAAAATTACTCGGGGCAAATATAGTGATGTGGGAGTAGCTGAGAATTACAGTATAACTATTAAGGATGATACTCAATGGGATAGAGAACTTGAATTCTTTAGTAATGGAACCCTGGACCAAGTTTATTTTGCCCTTAGGTTAGGTATCATCGGTTTGGCGTATGACAATGACATAAAGCTTCCTTTAATACTTGATGATACATTTGTCCAATACGATGATGAACGGTTGGCGTCGGTGCTCGAATATCTATCAGAATACGCTGAACAACACCAAGTATTATTGTTTACCTGTCATAAGAGGGAAGCAGAAATACTACAAGGCAAAGAATTTAATTATATTAATATTTAAACATAAGCTTCTTACTAACAAGTAGTGGAAGAGGGGATAAAGTGGGTTTTTTTAGAAATAAGAGTAGGTTTTTGGTAGATTCAGATTTTAAAGCTTTTGATGAATCTCTAGCTCAATCTGTAGATGATCGTGTAATTGCTGCTAGGCAATACGTAGTTGATAATCGTTTTAAGGTATTACATTTTGATCATCAAAGTGGAAATGGTTTAAAGGATTATTTTCAAGGAAATAAACTATACCCTCACTGGCAGTTACAGCATTTAACAAATGTTTATTGGCCTTATCCTGCAGCAAACGGTGGGTGGGTAGACTATTTAGGGATGGGTTACGGAAAAGAAAGGTCATTGGTTTCAAGATCTCGCAAGAAGGGCTGGCGTATTTAAAGAAATAACAAACTTAGGCGAGAGAGATGCGCTGGCATTCTATTGTGTAACGCAGTTGCAGATAGGACTGAATAGTGATTATTGGTGGATTAATCTGTATATTGATAAAAAAGGTTGGATTGAACAATACAACTTAATAGAGAAGATTAAGGATTTATACTTTGAAAGTGAGTTTTATCAGCTGCTTGATAGCATTGCTGAAGAAGGTTATGAGTTTTATATATATCCATACCCTTACGAAGATTCTTTGATTTTTACTGATGGAAGAGATTTTGTTAAGACGATGCGTGAGTTCAAAAATTCAAAGAAGTCCTGCTCAATAAGTATTGAAAAGACCCATAAACCTAACGATATTAATAATAACCATAGCATTCTAAATTACCTTAAAGGTGAGTTCGCTAAGCTTTTGCCGTTGTACAATTTTATTTCATGGCATCCTAAGAAAAACCACTATTTAATAGGTTTATAACTTATTTAAGTATGTAAATTGCAAGTAGAGTATTAAGAAGAGAGTGATTAACATTGCTTTATGCTATTGCTGTAGTAATATTTATCTTTGGTGTAATAGGAATTCTCTTGTATAAGAATCAACAGGTTATGGATGATAAATCAGATGCTGATACAAAAATTATTCTCTATAACGATGCTACCCCTGTTCTAGAAATTTTACCCCCTGATAATAAGTTGGTAGCTGGTTACAAAACAGAACCAATTGCAATAAATGACGTCATTCAAACTAGTCTTGGTCCGTTGCTTCAACAGGCTCCAAACATTATAAGTAATGGTAGGGATGTAATTCAGAATAAGATTATAATTATGTTTAGGCCCGAGCTGACTAATGGAATGAAAACAGGTGAGATGGTAATTATGAAAGCAAAAGGCAGAGGCAATAGACTAATGGTTATAGATGCAATTAGCAAAAAAATTCGTGGCCACGGAAAGTTTGAAATTATTAAAAAAGTGAACCCAGCGAAAGTTGCTTTAGGAGCTTTTAACATAATGGCTGTAGTTACTGCCCAACAGTTTTTGGTTGATATAAATCAGAATCTAGTCTTAATTTCTAAAGAAGTTAAAGATATTAAAGACTGGCTTAAGGATGAAAGATATGGGGTTATCTTAGGAAACATTAACTATATGGAAACCATAACACAAACCTTATTAAGCCGGGGTTTAAACAACCATGAAATAACGACTTTTTTTGGACATCTTGAGGCTATAGAGCGGGAGAGTGTTCAAATACTTTATGCAATTGAACAAGGTTGGGATAAACCATTGAAAAATGTTAACAGTCTAATGGTACCAAAAATTAAAATAGGAAACTTTGACAAGGAACTTAATAAAGAAATAAAAAATTTTGAAGACATAAGTCGTTCATACTTATTATGTTTATATGTAAGAATGGTAGCTACAAAACTACTATGTGCTTTGCCAACCGACCGTGACTTAGCATCGCGTCGTTTGGAGGATATCAATACTAGAATGAGTAATTTCGAAGCGATAGCTAATAATTTTGAAAAATGTATTTTGGATAAAATTGATTCACTCGACAAAGCAGATCCTAAACTAAACTTCAGACAAACTGTATTAGATAGATGCCAGCAACTGAGCCAACAATTTAACTATGTAAAATCACAAAAAAGAAAAATAGAGAATGACTTCAGAATAAACTGTGATAGTTGTAAGGGACAAATAAAAGAACTGTCAAATCCAATGTATCTGGAAGTAGAGTTTGATTCAGATTTGAAGATTAAGACAATAGCAAAATTAAACATGGAAGATTCCTCGGATTTGGCTTCAAAATAATATAATAATTGCCGTATTATCCCTAAGTAAGGAGTCATTGTCATGACTGTCGTGAAGTATTATATTGTTTAAACACTACCATGCAAACTAGGGGGATTGGCCATGACTTATACCTGACATTGAACCTAATGAAGGGGAAAGAGCTTTTTATTTAGTAGCGAGCCAATACAGAGGGCCTGGAAAGTAAACAAAAAGGGATTTAAGCTTGATAAGCATTATGGGCAAATACCCAATAACGCTGGGGCACCCTATGAAGCCGACAGAATTCTAAAAGAATTACCGGAAAGACTGGAAGCATATAAGTCGCGGGAGTAGATTGTAATGGATTTGGAGCAGGCTATGGGTATTCCGAGATTGACTTCAAAATGGGATTAGGACAACTAAATTGTATATTAAATAAACGATATAAAATCCTTAAATTCGAGGTGCTCTTATGGCAAAAGGATCTAATCAAAAGCTAAAAATCCTATACCTTATGAAAATACTGCTGGAAAAAACTGATGAAGAAAACACCATGACTGTCAATGAGATGATTGCGGAGCTTGATAAGTACGGAATAGCAGCTGAACGAAAATCCATTTATGATGATCTTGAAGCTTTGCGTCACTATGGAATTGATATAACCAGCCGGAAAACAAGAACTACCGATTACTTTGTAGGTAATCGGCTTTTTGAGTTGCCGGAATTAAAGCTGCTGGTAGATGCTGTCCAATGTTCTAAATTTATTACGCACAGGAAAAGTAACGAGCTTATAAATAAAATTGAGAGCCTTGCTAGTAAATATCAGGCAATGCTTTTACAACGTCAGGTTTATGTTGCAAACAGAGTTAAGACGGTGAACGAGAGTATTTATTACAATGTGGATAAGTTACACACAGCCATAGCAGAAAACAAACAGGTATATTTCAGATATTTTGAATACACAGTTAATAAAGAAAAAAAGTTCCGAAAAGACGGTGGAAAGTACAGGGTAAGCCCCTATGCTTTGTCGTGGGATGATGAGAACTATTATCTAATAACTTTCTCTGAAAAATATGGTGACTTTACTCATTATCGGGTGGATAAAATGACGGATATTGAGATAACTGATGAAGTAAGAGCAAAGCTGCCGGACGATGAGCATTTTAATGTTGCGGATTATTCCAAAAAAGTCTTTAATATGTTCGGGGGAGAGGAAGAAACAGTAAGATTACAATTTGATAATTCACTTGTTAACGTGGTTATAGACCGTTTTAGTAAAGATATACCCATCGAAAAAGTTGATGAAAACAACTTTGTTATTAGAATAAAAGTAGCTATAAGCTCTGCCTTTTTTGGCTGGGTGTTTCAGTTTGGGAATAAAGTAAAGATATTATCGCCGGAAAGTGTTGTTGAGCTATATGCAGAAACTCTAAAGCAAATTGTCAGCCAGTATTGAAATGGGGGACGTTTAATGTTTAATTATAGCAGTGTAGGTATCGATGGTTGTAAAGGCAAGTGGGTTGCTGTTTGTATAACCGAAAAAGGTTTTGAAGTAGAAAAGTTTAAGAATATAAGCGATATTTGCAATCGCTATTCAAATGCAGATAGTATGATTATAGATATTCCGATAGGTCTTCCTGAGAGTAACAGTGATATGCGGCCGGATCTTCTTGTAAAAAAAGAGCTTGGCAAGAAAGGCTCAAGTATATTTGAAGTTCCTTGCAGGCAGGCTGTATATGCATTAGATAAGAAAGTAGCAAGGGAGCAAAACATTGCTGTTTTAGGAAAAAGCCTCTCTGAACAAACCTTGGGTATGGCTAAAGCAATAAAGCAGGTTGATGAATTCTTGCAAAGCAAACCTCAGTGGAAAAACAGGCTTCTTGAAAGCCATCCGGAATTTTGTTTTTCAAAGCTTAATAACAATCAACCAATTCTTGAGCATAAAACATCTGCAGAAGGTCAGCAAAAACGTCTTGAAATACTGAGAAATTATTATTCTAAATCAGATCAAGTTGTAGAGAAGTTTTTAGCCGATGTTCCATTCAGAAAGAAAACTGACGATGTTATAGATGCCTTATGTTTGGCAGTGATAGGGAAAATAATTTTTGAAAAAGGGCTTAAAACTATTCCGGAAAAGCCAATGATGGATGATAAGGGAATATTGATGCAGATGGTATATGCAGAATAAACGGATAAGTTGTTTTACAAATTTAAAACGACTGTCCGTTTTATTGTACATATTGTTTGGTACAATTAGTTATAGAGGGAGGTGTTGGATCATGAAAAAAATATCTACTGCATCTGATACAAAAGACATTTCATTGACCATTTACAATGGAGGCTTTGGTGCTGTCAAGGAAACACGTGATGTAAGCCTTACAGGGGCTGAGACTGAGCTTATTTTTGCTGATGTAGCACAGCAGATTGAAATGGATTCTCTCCTGGTGGAAGGTTTGAATATCTTGGAATTCAATTATGATTATGATTTAGTTAATAGGGATAAGCTCCTCAAAAAGTATATTGATAAGGAAGTTTATTTAAAGGACAGGAAAACCGGTGAAAAGAAGAGCTGTCGGCTTTTATCGGTTGAGGGTGCTGGAAGATGTGTATTAGAGGATAATGATACAAAGGAAATATATATCGATGCACAGGCAGAAATTGTTCTTCCTTCTCTACCATCAGGACTAATAGTAAAGCCTGCTCTTTTATGGAAGATTGGGAAGTCGACATCTGAATATGTTAAAGTTTCCTATCTTAGCAAGGGTTTCAATTGGAATGCAAACTATGTTGTAGAGATTTTGGGAAAAACTTTAAACATTGCTGGATGGGCAGAAATTGAAAATCAAAGTGGTGCAACATTTGAAAATGCTAAAGTAAAACTTATTGCCGGAGATGTCAATAGAATTCAAGATGATGATGGCTATGATGTGGAAGAACGTATGTATATTTGTGAGTCCTCTGCTGCGCCTCAAGCTGAGGAAAAAACTTTCTTTGATTATCACATGTATACATTAGTAAATCAAACAAACCTGAATGATAATCAGACCAAACAAATCAATATTTTAAATGGTCTAAATATACCCTATAAAAAATATTACAAGCTCAACATGAGTGAAAAAAAGGCAAATGTAATTATTGAATTTACAAATAAGAAAGAGTGTGGCTTGGGTTGCGCCATGCCAAAGGGGAAGATCAAGCTGTATAAAACTGATGAAGCAGACAATTCTCTTGAGTTCATTGGTGAGGATAGTATAGGGCACACCCCAAAGGATGAAGATATTAAGCTCGCCATCGGCAATGTGTTTGACATTACCTTCGATTTTACAGAAATTGATAGGAAGAAAATAAATGGATTTGAACATTACAAATATGAGTGCATTATTAAGAACCATAAAGAAGAAGCTGCGGAAGTACATTTTGAACATTATGCCTGGGGTATATGGGAAATGGTTTCGACAACACATGAGTATTCAAAGAAATCATCGGGGCTTATTGAATTCTCTGTTAATGTACCGGCTGACAGTGAATTAAAGGTAGAATTTGAATATAAAATCGACCGGCGTACAGAGGTTATTGTTAAAAAATAATACACTCGAAATTACATTGTGAGGACTGTTTGTTATGAAAAAAAGTGTATCGGAAAGATATAAAGATTTAAAATTCATTGTTATAGAGCGAAAAGAACAATTTGATAGGGTAATAAACTTCATGGAGAAAGAAACCGCTTGGCTAACAGCACCTGCAAGCACGAAATACCATCTCTGCAAAGAGGGTGGTCTTTTAGAGCACTCGGTAAATGTTGCTGAAACTATGTTGAAGATCAAGTCTGCAATTGCACCGGAAATAAGTGATGAGAGCTGCGTCATAGTAGCCTTGTTGCATGATTTAGGTAAAGTGGGTATGCCGGGGAATCCACAGTATCTTATAAATGAACCGTCCGAAAAACAAAAAAAGTACGGATATAAAACTGATTATCCATACCGTTTTAATTCTGAACTTACATATTTAAGTGTTCCGGTTAGGAGTTTATATTTGGCTCTTCAACACATCAACCTTACAGAGGAAGAAGTGCAGGCAATTGTATATCACGATGGACAATATGTGGAGGATAACCGTTCCTGCGCTACCCATGAGGAACCACTCACGCTGCTTTTGCAGTATGCCGATAGCTGGAGTGGGTTTGTGATTGAAAAATGATGTCTGTTAAAAAAGTAATTTACATTTGTTACATCTTGCTAATAGGGAGTTAGGTTTAATGACAACTACTTCAGGTATTCTTAAATCAAATAAAAAATATTGCTTTGATCCTTTAAAGGATAATCCCAATGATCTACCAGATCAAATTGGAATATATATGATATGTGCGAAAAATAAGGATTCTCTTGAAAAAATGATGATAGGTGCGGTATTTCCTGAAATGGATGGCCTTCCTATTATTTATATTGGGATATCAGAAAAACAGGGTTTGAAAAAAAGAGACTATCGAAATCATTTTAAAGGAACAGCAAGGAAATCTACATTTCGAAAGAGCTTAGGTTCTTTGTTTCAATGGCAAGAAGATAGAATATATGATAATACCGGTAAATATAAGTTTAATCCAATTTGTGAGCAAGAACTTACTAAATGGATGCATGACAATTTGCTTATCTATTATTGGCTTATTACTGACACAGACATATTTGATTTAGAAACAAAACTCATTAATGAATTAGATCCACCAATGAATATTGCAAAGAATAAGTCGCCCGTAAATAAGGAGTTTCGAAAGCATTTATGCGAGTTGCGTAATTGAGTCCGGGATATAAAAAAATGGAGGGAGAGAAATGAAGAGATATAATGGAAGCGGATTAACACCATTGTTTTATTCTGAAATATCGTCAAGTTATATGCTTTATGATATATTCAAAAATCATGAAAAGATTATAGCACGCCTGATAGAAGAAACATTTAATATATTACCCGAAAAAATAATTGTTGAAAGAGAACGTGCATATCCAAAAAAAGGTTCTATAGATATATTTGTTGAGTTTATTAATGCTGGAAAAAAGCATGCTTTACTAATAGAAGTAAAGGTGCATGATTATCTGAGCGCAACAGATGGGCAAATTGGTACATACATTAATGCGGTTTTAGAAGATAGTGTATATGATGAGGTGTATTTCATTTATTTGACACAGTTTACCGCTGAAAATGATTTCAAGGGTATTGCAACTCCGAAAACTATAGATGAAGCCAAAAAAGGTAAAAAACTTATAAAAGAACGATTTGCACATATCTCGTGGAATCAGATGCACTCGTTTTTGAATAAACACTATGAGATGCTGACGGAGGAACAGCAGTTGATAGTTTCCCTTAATAAGCAATGGATTTTGCAGCAATGCGAATCAGACTTGGAAAGCAATAAAATTGATGTAGGAGAAAGAGGAATTGAGGATTACTTCTTTGACGCTAAAATAGATATTAGAAACAGTTTGTACTTTGGGAACGAGATTTGTGAAAACAAGAGACAAATCTGGAGAATAGATACATCTGTATTAGAAGAAAAACAACTTGACACTGTTTTGGATATAATTAAGATACTTGCAGGGTCCTGTGCGATAAATAGAATAAAACAATATAAAACCGAAGAATTAACCTTGCAGGGTGCTAAGGATTTTTTAATACAGATGACACAAAGTATTGAGGATTGGAAACTATTAGCTTTCTATTCAAGATTATTTCTTCTTGCTGAAAAAACAAGCTACCTAAAATTTAATGGAACAGGGGCAAGGGGTTTTTCTATTAAGCTTGAGATACAAGGGAAAGGCGAAATTAGCCTGTGTACTATTTATAGAAATAAAACAATCGATTTTTCTCTTAAAAGATAGGGGGAGTATGGTGAAGGATCAACTCAGTGATTATATAAATGAAGTTTTGGGATTTTATGAGGTTCTTGGAACTGACAGAGTGTTAAACGATCATCTTCACTCACAGGGTGGATATAATGAGTGGGTATTCCCAAGATTACAAAGGGCAGCGTTAGACCAGGTAGATAATAACTGTAGGGCTACAGATTCACGTTATGCAATATGGGCTGCCGATGTAAAAGAGATTTTGTTGGACGCAGAATCTTATCTTGAGCAAAACAATGTAGAGGCATCGATAAGAAACATAAAATTGGCTATTAATGCTTTGAGCGCGTACATAGATATAAAAGCGCTCTTTGATGCAAAAAGTGGTATGAGATTTAACACTCCTGACGAAATAATAAGCAGATATGAAAAATTCAAAAAGTAAATTAGGCAATTAAAATTACTTACTCTTACTTGAAAAATGAATGTTATAGGGAATATGAAAAAAGGAGTTGATTTATTTGGCCGTCAGTTTAACGGAGTTCAAGAGAGAATACACAAAAGCTGTGTCTGAAGGATATGCGGCTATATTTGCCGGTGCAGGGTTGTCCAGAAGTTCAGGTTATGCAAATTGGAAGGAGCTATTAAGGACTATTGCTAAAGACATCGGGTTAGATATTGATAAGGAAACAGATTTGGTCGCAGTAGCCCAATATTATAAAAATGAAAAAGGCTCAAGGCGTGATGGAATAAATCAGAAAATAATTAACGAGTTCACTAAAAATGCTCAGCAAAACGTAAACATTGAAATTCTAACACGCTTACCGATATCGGTATATTGGACAACTAATTATGATGAATTGATTGAAGATAACCTGAAGCTAAATAATCGAAAACCTGACATTAAAACAAATCAAGATAGTTTAGCAAACAACTTTTATGATCGGGATGCTGTTGTATATAAGATGCATGGTGATGTAAGAAATCCTTCAGAAGCGGTTATAACAAAGGATGATTATGAAACCTATAATCAAAAAAGGGCATTATTTACCACTGCTCTTCAAGGGGATTTAATATCAAAAACTTTTCTATTCATCGGATTTAGTTTTGAAGACCCTAACCTGGAATACATCTTGAGCAGGATTAAAGTCCTTCTTGGAGAAAACACACGGACTCATTATTGTTTTCTAAAGAAAATAGTTATCGATGATTATGAGAATGATGATGAATTCAAATATGCAATGATAAGACAAGATTTAAAAGTAAAGGATTTGAGCAGGTATGGGATCGAAGCAGTTTTATTAGATGATTACTGCCAAATAACCGATATTTTGATGGAAATAGAGAATAATTGCAGGTTAAGTAATGTTTTTATATCAGGTAGTGCTGCAGTATATGGGGATAATTGGAGTGAAAAAGCAGCCATAAGTTTTATGCACAATCTTTCAAAACGGTTAGTGGGAGAAAACTATCGCGTAATTTCTGGGTTTGGGCTTGGTGTAGGAAGCGTAGTAATCAATGGTGCTTTGGAAGAAATTATGTTAAGCAAGTATAAACATGTTGATGAACATTTGTGCTTAAGACCCTTTCCGCAGATTCAATCAGGTACTAAGTCTTTAAAGGAACTATGGGAAGAGTATAGACAGGAAATGATAGAACATTCTGGAATAGCTGTTTTCATTTTTGGTAACAAAGAAACCCAAGATGGCGTTGTTTTAGCCAATGGTATGATTAGAGAGTTTGAAATAGCTAAAGAGAAACAGAAGTATATAATTCCTATTGGTTCAACTGGATATGCTGCCAAACAAATACTTGATGAGGTTGAAGCAGCTATAGGGGATTATCCTTATTTGCTAAACTACTTGGAAGTTTTAAAAACTGAAACTGACGAGAATAAATTGATTTCGGCTGTATTAGACATTATCTCTGATATACGGGGGGATTTATAATGGCAAGAAAAGTGTTTTTTAGTTTTCATTTTGAAAGAGATTCTTGGAGAGCTGGACAGGTAAGAAATAGCGGGGTTACAAAAGAAAACTCTGGATTCATTGATGCAGCCGCTTGGGAAGAAGTTAAGAAAAAGGGTGATAAAGCAATTAAGGATTGGATTGATGACCAATTAAAAGGGACGTCTGTTACGGTAATCCTCATTGGCAAAGAAACGGCTGACAGAAAATATGTAAAGTATGAAATTCAAAAAAGTGAAGAGAAGGGCAATGGATTTGTTGGGATATATATTCATGATTTGGAAAACAAGGATAAAGAAAAAGAAGCAAAAGGGACGAATCCTTTGACGATGTTTTACTATGAAAAGGATGGCAAGAAAATCTATTTGTCGGATATTTATAAATCTTATTATTGGAAGAAAGATGACGGTTACAAGAATTTTGGGAAATGGGTAGAAAATGCTGCAAAACTGGCTGGAAGATAATTGTTAATTTAGCTAAATATACTCAAGAGTATGAGGAGGGGGAAAATGGGTCGTAAAATTTTTATATCATATAAATATTCTGATAATAACGTCTATAATATAACCGGAAGCATATGGGGAAGCACTGTAAGAAATTATGTAGATAAAATCGAAGAAATCATAGATGATTCAGACCATATCTATAAGGCTGAATCTGAGGGAGAAGATTTATCATATTTAAGTGAAGAGCAAATCTGGGAGAAGTTAAAGGATAGGATTTATGATAGCACTTTAACCATCGTTCTTATTTCTCCAAATATGAAAGAATGGTTTAAAGAAGAGAAGGATCAATGGATTCCAAGAGAAGTGTCATATTCGCTTAAAGCAATTTCACGTAAAAATAAAAACGGTGATGCAGTTACGAGTTCAGAAAATGCTATCTTAGCTGTAGTAGTACCTGATCGCAATAATTCATATTCTTATTACTTAAATTATAAGAGCTGTTGTTCAGGTGGCTGCAGAATGCTACAAAATAGCACAATATTTAAAATATTAGCTAATAACATGTTCAACATTAAGAACCCCGATAAGAAAGAGTGCGATGATAGCTCTGTAATCTATTACGGGGATAGTAGCTATATTTCTGTCGTTAAATGGGATGACTTTATTAGTAAAATGGATTCTTACATTAATAAAGCTTATGAAATTAAGGAGAATATTGACAATTACAACATCTGTAAAGAGATTAGTTGAGTGTTTTAATGATGGAGAAATTATGGTTTTAGTTATACCGTATGTGGACCAAAATATACGAGAATTCCTATCGGGAGGTAGCAATATGGTCTCACTTGAACAACTAAAAGAACTTTGTAAGCCACCTTCTGAGGGGAAGGCATACTATCGTCCAATGTTATGTAATGGTGATTTAGACAAAGTGGAAATTTTCTTTGTTGGTACAAATCCAGCGACGCCAATTTTCCCGGAAGATATGAATTTAGATAGTTACGTTAACTTACTATTCAACTACGACGAGTTTTTGAAATACTATAAATCTTTACGCTTGGCAAATGGCAAAGATGGGATTTCTCGTACACGTATTGGCATGGGTGCATTTCTGAACTGGCTCACTAAACAAACCTCAGCGTCAATTGTTGAAATAGAAGTTATTCCTTACCCAACAGAAAAGCTAAAGCAACTGAAAAAGGAACCCCTAACAGTCATAGAACGAGGTAAAGAGATATTTTTTGAACTGGTGATGCAGTTTCAACCTAATATGATTATTTTGCATGGTAAAACAACTGTTGAACATGTTGTTGACATATTTGAACGCAATGGGCTTTTACCAAATGGAGTAGTTGATACCGATCAGTCAATTGAGGACATGGAGTATAGCTCTCCAATAAGTACAGTTATTTATCCCGGTGGGAAGATCGGAACAATAATGGCTTGTAGGCACTTTATGTACTACGGAATCACTGGGGATTCTTTCGGCGAATTTAGAAAGAAAGTGGTTGCGAACCTTTAAAGACAGGAGTAATCATATTGTCTCAATAAACGGTAAATGTATATAGATACACTTACAAAATCGTATCGCCGGTTGAGGTAGAAAAATACCATGACCGGATTTTTGCTAATATGTGTATAGGCATTATTGCAATACAAAATATGCAAATTTGCATAAATTGCGTTGACTAATACATAACTATTTGCTAAGATATGGAATGTAAATAAATTTATGGAGTAGAAAATGATATTGAGTAGAAATGAAGGAGGAAAAAATGTTTGACTTAAAGAGCTTTCGAGAAAATAATCTTAAAATGACACAGGCAGAATTTGCAAATCATATTGGGGTTCGTCAAGATTATGTTTCAAGGTTAGAGCAATCTACAGAACAAATCCCTCTTGAAGTACTGGTGAAAATAGCTAACTTTACAGGAACAACTCTTGATGAATTAATCAAATACAAACGTCCGACCCCAAAACCTTTGGAGATAGATGACACTTGGCGTAGTGCTGACTTTACTAAACGTACGATAGTTGATTACATAAATGAGTGCGGAATACGTTATCGTAGCCAGTGGGGTGAGAATTATGATAAGTATATAAGTGAACTCAGAGATAGAGTGGAAAGGGTGATCGCGAAGCCCAAAGTTGCAATTGTGGGTCATTCTGATGTAGGTAAAAGTAGATTGATAAATTCAATTATTGGTTCAGAGAAAATGCCTACTTCATGGACACCAACAACTTCAATAACTGTTTATATTAAGCATATAAAAGATAGACCAAATTATATTGAGGAGGAGGCTTGGATTTTTAGAACCTCACCTGATGGTATTGTTGGTTGGGATGAAAAAAAATTAAATAATGAAGAATATTGCAGGTCTTGGAAGTTGGCAGGAGGAAGTGCTGATATTCTGAAGGATTATGGTACTCGACAAGGGGAAATGTATGGAACAAACGAGGCTGGTGCTGCTGTAATCTTTGTTGACAGTGAAATTTTGAAAAATTGTGATGTTATTGATTTGCCGGGCTTTGGAACTGGCGATCGTGTTGAAGATGACACAATGACTTTAAAAGCAAAGGAATTTGCTGATGTTTTGATTTACATGTCACATGCTGGACAGTTTATGCAAGGTGGAAGCATAGAATATCTGAAAGAAGCTATTAACTCATTAAATGTTATTGAAAATATAAAAGAAAATGAACTCAAGCCACTTTCAAATCTGTTCGTGATTGCATCGCATGCTCATACTGTCGATGGAGGTAATCCTAAATCACTGACCACTATACTTGATAATGGTTGTTCCAGATTGCTACAAACAATGCCTAAAGCATTCTGGAACAATAAAAAGGAAATATCCGGGCACGATTATAACTACGATATTATTAGAAGCCGGTTTTTTACATATACAACTGATATTGAACGATTGAGAGTAGAATTCGAAAAAGAAATAAAAATTTTGGTGGAAAAGCTACCGCAAATTATCAATGAAAAAGCAAAGGATTTTGTAAGGCAGTATATCAAAGATACTGGTGTTAATATGGATAACGAAATAGCCGAATATAATAACATTATTGCCGAACGTGACAAATATGAACTTTTATTAAAGGAAATCAAAAAAAACGAACCTAAGAGAGCAAACGAAAACCAAAATCGTAGAATGGACTTGATCTCTGATATTAAAAAAATGTCGTTCTCCTCTGTAGAAAAATTTGCAGATGAATATGGTCGTGTTATATCGACGGACAAAATTGTTTCTATTATCAAAGAAAAAGGCTTTAAGAAAAAGAAAGAAGATATTCAGTCCTTGGTAAGTTTTATTAATTCAACCTTACAACATAAAATGCAGGATATCTTAAAAGGCCACTCTGATGACTTAAAAGAAAAAATTGATAAGTACCTTGCAGACTTTGAAGGTAGCATCAAGAGTAATAATTTTTCTGTGGATGTTGGAGATATTAAGTTTTCCTTTGATGTAACGAAGGCGTTTGCTTCCGGATTAGCAGGAGCGGTTACGTTTGGTGGATTGGCATTTTGGGCGGCTTCAATGGGAAATTTAGGTGCGTACATTCTTGTGGCCAAGGGTGTAAGTTTGCTATCTGCACTTGGTATCTCGGTTGCAGGAGGGACAGCTGGAGCGACGGCAGCTGTATCTGCAATAGGTGGTCCAATTGTGCTAGGTATCGCACTGGCTATTATTGCAGCAATTTCAGTATTTGCACTTTTGTCTGGTGGCTGGGAAAAGAGTTTGGCTAAGAAGATTGTTAAGGAGTATGATTCAAAGAATTGCTTGATGAAATACAAAGAGGGTATCGAACAGTTCTGGACAGATACCGTAAATGCATTTAATGTAGCAGCTGATGCTCTGGATAAGGAGTGGAAGGGATATATTTGCAATCTTGAAGAAATGGTATCCTCATATAACATTGGAGATATCCAACATAAGATTAAAGCAGCAGAGGAATTTAAAAATTTTCTTTCAGGCATTCCGCTATAAAGAATTGGTTTGAAGTGATAAATAAGTGGGATGCCTTGAATAAAGAGAGGAAGGATAATCATGGAACAGTTGAAATTGTTTGAAGACCTTATCGCTTCAAATAATATTTGGGATGCACATACAGTAGGTAAAAAACCTCTACGGCAAAGACCTTGGCAATAAAGATATTTTCAGTAAGTATTTTGATTTTATATGTACAATCGCAAATTATCCAATAGAAATCAAAACGAGGAAATACTTTATCAGTGAAGCTGAAACAGCACTTGTATTCTACTCTGAAAATGCCGAAATGAACACTGAACAATTAATGTTCATTAAAGCCTGTAGGGACAAGCTCATGAATATCTCAAATGCAATTACTGAATTGGAGCAAGAGCTTATCTCTAAGCACAATAACAAGCTTATTGCAGACAATAACGAATTGTTGACAGAATTGGTCGATCTTAAAAGCAAGCTATTTTCTGCAAAGAAACAAGAAGATTTTGACGCTTTTCTCATTAAGGTAAACGAGAAGGAAAACACTATTTTGAAAGAGGTTCTCACTAATGAGCAAAAGGCATTATATGACACGCTAACAAAGGAATACTCCGTCATTATAAGCGATAAGATGATGGAACTTAATCTGCTAAGCAATACAGAATACAATAGAACGGCGGTAAAGGATTTTAAGTTTGTATTTGATGAAATCAGAGATAATGAAGCAAAATATAAAAATAGCCAATCTCAGCTTTTTACACTCGTATCAAAGCGATTATTCTCATATGATCCGGCAAAATTGTTTAATGAAACGCTAATATATTACAACCATGTCTATTCGTTTATATTTAGCAAGTTGGATTATACGGAATTTATTAATGCAGTTATAAAGCAAGAAGCAAGGAATACTTTTGAGAGATCTGGAGATATCAATTTAGAACTACCAAAAGAACTTGTTCCATTTTACTCTCAGTATGTTCCGGTTGATGTGGAGATTGTCTTAAATGATCTGACTTCGGTTAAACTTTATCCTGCAAATAGATTAAAGTCTTTGCAAAATGAATATAACCTCGGTGATAAATATTTTGTATTTGCAACCCGGGAAAGCGACCCAATTGCAATAATGGATGGCAAGATCGTAACCTGTGCTCATGGAAGTAAGCTTCCCCAAATTGAGATAATTGCTTCAAATTTTGATGCATACATACATGAATTGCTTAATGCTATGAAGATATGAATTTCTAAGTGTTTTCTTAGAAATGGATTGAATTTTAATAGAAACTATGTTCCTGAACTTTCATTGATAAAATCGTATTTTAATTTTCATAAACCATCAGATAGGGCTTTTAATAAAGAGGAGCTAAAAGAAATCAAATTATAAATAATATTGAAAAAAAAGGGGGTTACCAGCATGCCGGCAAACAAGAGAGATAAAGCTTCGGATGTTTTTAACAGCACAAATTATGCATTTTGTAGTAAAGTCAGCTTCTCTGAGGCATTTCCGCAGATTAAAAATATCAGAGCTGAAGTTGAAGAGGATGGGGAAGGAGTATACGGACTCAGTTGTAAGATAAAAATTTGCCAATGGACAAGTACAAATCATGATGGTTTCTCCAAATACCGCGCTCTGTCACTCCAAGATTCCTTAATGCATCCATTATATGCGGAATCATTTGATTGACATCCATTGCTTTTTCGTCCATGAATACCACTCCCTAGAAAAAAGTCAGAATTGCTATTCTGCTATTTTCATTATGGGCATTCTTGGAACAAGGCAAGTACTTTTTCGAAAGTTATCCCGACTTATTCGTGTGATGATATAGATCCAATTTTTTCTGGGCGACATCGGGCATAAAATTATCCCGACTTTATCAGCTGCATTTTTCACAAAAATACCTTATAAAAGTTTGTTGTGGATAGTACCGCCTAGATTGTCGGGATAATTGTTCGGTCGGGATAACTACAACACAAGACGCCAGTCTTATGTTGAAATACAGGGTATGGTTGGTTTCAGATTTACCGGCCGAAAAAGAAAGAGCAGGAGGTCATCGCTCCTGCCCACGGTGTTTTTGATTTCTGCTTCGTGCACCCATTTCTTTTTCCGTTGTGCTAAAGTCAACACCAGTGAAGTGTTCGGCATCAAGAATATACTCCTGGTTGCTATAAGCTCCACGTATCATTGCTTCGGCCTGCTGTGCATTTTCAGCTTCGATTTCGATGGTCATGCAAAGTGTTTCCTTGATTTCTACCTGATAGGTTTTCATAAGGGCAAAACCTCCTTTCTTGGTTTTTCGGCAAAGAAAAAAGGCACTGATTTTTCAGTGCCCAGATTTATGTTCCCCTTTGCTTCTCCCTAAAGTTTGCTATAATTACGCAATTCCTCTCCTATACTCAATTTCCATCTCTCTGTCTGATTTTCCACAATGCCATTGGGTGTGATTTGATGCGACAAATAATATCAGCATCATCGAACAACAGCTCCGGCTTATACTCTTTTGCTTCAAACTGCTCCAGAAATTCCTGTTCCTGAGGTGTTAATGCCATTAATTCCGATATATACCCCTTTGCGGCTTTTTTAGCTAAATCCAAGTCAAATAAATCATGTTTGGTTAACACCGGAAGCAAATCCGTCTTGATTTTATATTTTGTAATACCATCAATAGCCCCTGTATCAAAGCTTTTATTTATTTCCCTGGCTGATATTGCCGCGTAGAACACCACACACTTTCTGAGAAGCTGTTCTTCGCTTTCATCAAACAGCCTGAACTTAATCATATTGTAAACATCATATAAATCTCGTGCCGCAGCTCTGCTTATCAGCGCATTAATCTTGCTGCCGAAAATCTCAAGAGCATTAAGGCAATTCAAATTATATTCACTTTCGAAGTGTTCTGTAATGATTTTCATTTCTTGTACCGGGAAAATATGTGCTCTTAAAGAATAGTTGATTTCTATCTTAATGGTATCTTTGTTGCCACCGCAATTAACATACTCATAAACCCAAGAATCAAGACTGTGGGGTGTTTTGGTTTTGGGACTGAGCCTGTATCCATTAAGGGCCATAAATTTTGCAAGAGCTGTGTTTATCATTATTCTGTTTTGCAGCATTTCTTCTTTACTGTCATTGCCTAAATAATCAAGGTCAATATCCACGGACAATCTTGGAAGATTAAATATTGTTAAATTTATTGCAGTTCCGCCTTTTAAAGCTAATTTACCCTTCAATATCGGATCGCTGTTTATATATTCTAAGATATCCGCCAAGCGATAGACCTTTTCCAATGTATCCCGGATAAATCCAAATTTGGACGCTCTTTGAGAAATATAGTTTTTGTCATAGCTATACAAGGGGCATACCTCCTTGCTCTACCATATGAAAAATACCATCGGGAACAACCAATTTCCATTGATTATTGTACGTAGTGCTTTCTTTCGTTAAATATCTGGTGCTTTTTCCGGTTTTACTTTTGCAGTAATCTATAAATTCACCGGAAAGATGCAGTTGATCTTTATAATGCTCCAATAGAAAGCCTGTTTTCTGATATAAAAACTGCATTTCATAAGCAGACAAATACTTGATTAATTGATTCTCATCTAAATAAGGGATAGAAGTGATGCAATTTAAGAGTTCTTCCAGTCCCCCTATTTTTTCAAAATCCTTTATACTATCCACTATAGTTCGCTCTAACGAAGTAACCCGAATCCCCTTTGTGTTTTTTGGAGAAATTACTCCTAAATCAAATTTTGAAGGAACATACTTATAAGTGATGCCCTCAAATTCAAAATCAGTAAACCTTTTCAAAGATGATACATATATTTCGTAAAACACCTGATTAGATATTCCCATATATTCGAAAGCAGAATGATGCGATAAATAAGCAGTTTCATTTATTGCACAGGCGATATGATACTTAGACGCTATTACCTGTTCGTCAGCAACGTTTACGCAAGTATAAAGATTGTTTCTGATTTTTTTTACAAGTCCTTTTTTAGAAAGTCTTAACACAAGAGAAGAAGCCGTTTTTTTATTGCCTACAAGATCGCATACATCATTCAAAGTAAAAGTATTCATTTTTGAAAGCTCTGCATATCCGACCATGCTAATCACCTCTTTAAATCTAGCTACGTTTTCTTTATTTTTAAAGATTATCAATCAGATTTTAAATATATTATTTCTTGAAATATATCATCTTATTCTCTATATGTAAAGATATATTTGAAAATTTTGAAGTAAAAACAGCAAATAAAACTTTCAGTTTATTCGCGTTCCCGTGGCTGCCGTATCTTTAAGGTGATTTTCAGATAGTCATTATAATCCTTTCCACGTTTGGGGGGGCGTCGGAAACAGTATAAGGAGTAGGGAGGATAGCTTGAAGCGTTTTTGCTGCCAGCCGTCCAGCCGTGTCGTTGTCCAGATGTAAAGCGATTTCCTTTATTTGTGGGAAGTCTTTTAAGTATTGCATGAGTGCGGCAGGTGGGGTGCTTTCCTCAATAATCTTTTTCGGCATATAGATTCCCGCAAGGGACAGGCAATTTTCCTGCCGCCAGTCCTTACCGGAAAGCAGTTCCAACGTACCATGGGATAATAAATCAATAGCGCTTTCAAATAAGTGCAGTTTGCGGCATTCGTTCCTGGCTGGGATAGAGAAGGAGAAGTGCTTGTCACTTCCGTTCACTTCCCCCATAAACCGTTTGCCAAAAGTTCCACGGAGAGTAGCATATTTGGGAACGCCATGCCGGTCAAAACCGATAAAGACGGCGTTGTGATAATCACGGTTTTCATATAGCTGTTTGGTACGGATACAGTAGTCTATAATCTCCCGGTGAATGCCGCGCCCCATGAGGTAGGTAATCACGTGGTCATTGTTTTCATTTTTCTCAGGTAGGAGCAGTTTTTTAGGTGTAAGACTTCAAATTAATATCAATATTAACTGCAGATAAATGTCAGATTATTTCTATGTCTGTTACTATTTATAGTAATTATTTGCATTTCTTAACGTCATATTTCGGATAAAACTGTTGACCTTCTCAGGTCTTTTTTTTATTCTGTTATTAAATATATCAGAAAGGAAAAGGGAAGAACCTCTACAGCCTGCAAGCCCGGTTCTTCCCTAAAGGGTTATCCGTAATCGGATAATCCACCCATAACTTATGGTAAGATTATTTTTAAATTTATGCAAGTGTTTTCAGACAATTAAATCCAATAATGATTACCAGATATATCTCTCCTATACAGATAACGCCAGTCCTGACATTATTCCCTGTCCCTTTCCCTCTTGTGGAGCGAAGGGTAATTATCATGGCTGTGGTTGTTACACCAGAACGCTTATCTGTTATACATCTGGTCATGTAGAGAGACACGAAATAACCGTCACTCGTACCGAATGTGCCTCCTGTGGGCATTCTCATGCCATTCTAGCACCTGTCATTATCCCTTATTCACCTTTCAGCTTTCACTTTGTCATTTCTCTTCTTTATGATTTTATTACACATAAATTTAGTACTGTTACGGCCTTGTGTTTGGAATACGATATCTGTATCTACACTATACCGCATTTATCACCGTTTTATCGAGGACAGGAAGCTGATGCTTGGTATGATGGAGGCGGCATCCACACAAGCGCGTAAGCTTCTTGACAAGCTTGCAAACACCGATTTTTTTGGAATAGTCGATTGCCTGCTTCATGATTTTTATAGAAGCAACCATGCCTCCTTCTTGCAAGCCAGATGCAGGATACGACTAAGCCGGAATACCCTGCACACTACTTCCATTCCCTCCCCATAGGTTGGAAATCGACTGTGTAGCAGGTGCATGCTACACTGCTGATGGAGGTGATTTACAATGGATCAACATAAAAAATTCATTGAAGAGGCATCCATACGGCTAGCATTAATACAACCGGCATATAACGAAACCTATCCGGATGCCTCAAAACGGGCTTATTTCTGTCGCGTCACAGAAAAACCTATTAAGATGCCTGATGGCAGGGAGATGAGGTATTCCCCTGGGACGTTGGCCTGCTGGGAATCGGATTACCGCAGGGGAGGGTTTGATGCACTAATACCAAAAGTCAGGTGTGATTCAGGTAAAAGCAGACGGCTTGATGATGATGCAATAGCAGCAATCTATCGTATCAGGGAAGAGTTTCCAAAGATTAATGCAAAGGAAATCCACCTTAAGCTGATTTCCGACGGCATCATCAACCAGAAGGATGTATCCCTTTCTACCGTGCAGCGCTATGTGAAAAACCATAACCTGAAGGGTGCCGCCTGCCCCGGACTAAAAGATCGGAAGGCTTTTGAAGAGGAGTTCGCCTGCGGCATGTACCAAGGGGATTCTTTATATGGACCATATATCGTGGAAAACAGGATACGCCGTAGGACATACCTGATTATGCTGCTGGATGACAAGTCACGGATGATTGTGGGTGGCCGGTTTTTCTATAATGACAATGCCTACAACTTCCAGAAGGTGCTTAAAGATGCCATCTCTACCTATGGTATTCCACAAAAAACGTATGTAGATAATGGTTCACCCTATAAAAACGAACAACTTTCCCTCATATGCGGTAGTCTTGGTATTGTATTAATACATACTCCTGTAAGGGATGGAGCTATAAGGGAAAAATTGAACGAAATTTCAGAACTCTCCGTAACCGGTTTCTAAATATACTTGATACCTCGGAAATCACATCACTTGAGATGCTTAATTCAAAACTCTTTGAATATATTAGGAAACATAACACGACAGTACACGGTGCTACCGGGCAGACCCCGTCGGATCGTTATCTGAGGGATATTTCCCATGCAAGAATGCCGGTAAGCTCTGATTGGCTTAACAGTTGCTTTATGAATCGTGTCAAAAGGCGTGTAAAGAATGATGCCACTATTATCTTAAGAATAATCCGGGAATCGGCGTATTTACAGCCGGAGCCGGTCAGGGGAAGACATTTTCCCTACGCTGTTTCAGCAGTAAACTTAATCCTAATATCACGAAGTTCACCTATATATGTCTTTCCACCATCACTACCACTGAGTTCTACAGGCAACTGTGCAGTTGTATAGGCATTGATGCGCAATATAAGAAATCGGTGATGTTTAAGAGCATCCAGGAGTACTTCGAGAACATGAGCCTAAACAAGAAAATCCATCACATAGTCTGTCTGGATGAAGCGCAGTATTTAAACAGTGATATCTTCAGGGATCTCAAAATGCTGACTAATTTCTCCATGGATTCGAAAAACTGCTTTTCCCTCGTGCTACTTGGACAGCCCATGCTTAATAGCATACTGATGAGGCAGCCTCACGAAGCTCTCAGGCAGAGAATTATCATCAGTTATAATTTTGGAGGTATTCAGGAAACAGAGGCAGTTGGATACATAAGAAACCGATTTACGCTTGTTGGGGCTTCTCCTTCCATAATGGATGATAATGCCATGCTTTCCGCTTATAGTAGTTCGGGAGGTTCTATAAGGAAGCTCAATCTTATCATCACAAAAGCACTCATTATTGGGACCCAGCACAATAAACAGACCATTGATACGGACATCATCCTTGCAGCTGTCAATGAGATTGAACTGGTATAGGAGGTTAATAAAAATGGGAAAACACTTTGTCAGCTCCTCGCATAAGGAGCGTTTTATAAGCATGATGATCGAGGATGACATGTCGCCCAGTGACTCAGAACGAGCCAGCCTGTTTTATATCATTACAGGCAATGATGACCTTTATAGGAAACGCAGATTCATCTATGATCCGAGTGAGCACTGCATACGTGACTGTCTTGATGATGCTAATGTCGATTTTTCATTAGGTATGCGTTCGTTAATTAGACTCGGTTTTAACCTTTACAATGGTTGGTCAGACAGATACACAACACCGATGTCTCTGCTTGACAGTCTTGACAGCCGTAACCTATTGCTTGCGGGAAATGCTATAATGATACGATTTAATAGAAGTTTACCAGCAGAGTTTGTAGACTAATAAATCTGCCACAGATAATGGGATCGCAAATGCGGTCTCATCCTTTTATCAGATGAAGAAAAAATCCTACAACTTTTGCAACAAAGTGCATTTTTGATAGTAATACCTTGCGTTCTAAGAATTAATTTGCAGTAAATTCAATTGAGTTGTTAGTGATAATTTGACGTTCGTTATTGCTACAATGTGACGTCTTACACTCCTGCCTGCTGAAAGCGGCGCTGATAGCCTTCGCCGATTCCTGTTTGGAACTAAAGTCCAGATGCGAATAGGTGTTTGCCGTGGTAGCAAAGGTGGAATGCCCCAGCCAATCCTGAATGGACTTTATCGGAATGCCCTGTGCTAAAAGCAGGCTATCGCAGGAATGGCACAAATCATGGAAACGGATAACCCTGAACTGATATCGCTTTAAGAGCAAGCCAAAGTGGTCAGTAATATAATTCGGCTTAAAGATTTTTCCCATCTCATCTACGCAGACGTAATCAGAATAAGTGTTGTCGTAGCTTCTTTTCAACAGCCTGCGGTGATATTCCTGCCGGTCTTTTACTTCCTGAAGGAGTGTCCGAACCTCTGTAATCAGTGGCAGGGTACGGAAGCTGGACTTTGTTTTCAGCTTGTCCTCAGCATATAAAACTTTTTTGCCTCCGGCTTTCCCCTCCGTGACCTTGTGGTTGATGGAGATAGTCCCCCGCTGAAAATCAATGGTGCTCCAACGAATACCCAGCACCTCGCTGCGCCTCAAGCCGTAATAGGCGGCAAGCTGAATGACCGCAGCAATGGAATCATGCTTTGTCGCTTCAAAGAGCGCCGCCTTCGCTTCGCCGCGGTTTCTGCTGCCGTCCTGTTTTGCAAACTATTATTGTGGCAAAAACCAGGAACCGTGCAGCATGGTATCCTCCGTCAATGCATGGGTTAATCTCGCTCCTCCAGTCATGGTCACCTCCTTTTGCGCATGAAAAAACCGTCCCGAAGGGCGGTGTAAATCACATTCTTATATGATGCTACCCTTAAATTCCTGATTGTTTTTAACTAGTTCCGCAAAGGTCGCAGGCCGGAAATGGTTGATATCCACACCGGCATTAAGAGCGTTCGGCATGTCCTTGAGTAGCTGAAAATAGGCGGCGTCAGTGTTGTTATGTATGTGTGCGTAAATGTGATAACTGCCTTTGGCAATGCCGTTCCACGTCATCATTGGATAATGGCATAGCGTGATTTTATGTGCGCCGTCGCTGGTTTCAAGCATATTGGATACGCTTACAAAGTGCTTATCCAAGTCCGCTTTTTTCATCCAATCCTTGTCGTGATTGCCTTTAATCAAATGCTTTTTGCCGTACAGTCTGCTCAAATATTCATCTGCCGACACCGCATTACGGAAAAACAAATCGCCGAGTATATAGATGGTATCGTTCACACCCACTCTGTTATTCCACTGCGTTAGAAGATATTCGTCCATTTCCGCGACTGTGTTAAATGGTCTGTTGCAATGCTTTATAATATTAGCGTGACCAAAATGCTGGTCAGCAGTAAAATAAATCAGATTGAATCCACCTCTCTTTCATAAAGGCATAGGGATTAATATTCCGGACTTAACAGAAAATCTGTAATATGCATTGTTTTGATACCCTGATAATTCCCGCCCGCAAACTCATCCGTTCGCAAAACATATTTTGGATAATTGTCTGCGATACCGAGAAGTCTGCCGTACTCCCGCTGCTCTGTTTCCTCCCGTTCAATTTGCTGTGTGACCTGAATATATAACTTATTTTCCTGTCGGGTTGCAACAAAATCAATCTCGGCGTTACCGATTTTGCCAATGGAGACGTCGTATCCCCGCCGAAGTAGTTCCAAATAAACGATGTTTTCTAACATAGCCGCCACGTTGTCCGGTGTATAACCAAGAATGCTGTAGCGGAAGGCTGGATCACTCAGATAGAATTTCTCCTGGGTCTTCAAAAACTCTTTGCCTTGAATATCGTAACGGGAGCAGCGATGCAGAATGAATGCGCTTTCAAGTTTAGCAAGGTAGGTATATACTGTTTCATTATCAATCGTGCGGTTTTCGCTCTTAAGATATTTTGATATTGAAGCTGCGGAAAAAGTTCGCCTGACATTCTCAAAGGCAAACTTCACGATACGCTCCAGCTCGTCTACCTTGCGGATTTGATTGCGTTTGGCGATATCTGTGAAAATAGTGGAGTTGTAAATATCTCTTACAATAGGGTATGCCTCATCCGGGGTGTATGGCTGCAAATGAACAACAGGAAAGCCTCCTAAGCGTAGATAGCGTGCAAATTCGCTATGCAGGTTGTGTTCCAATTCACCAATAGTATACTTTTCCAACTGAACAATAGTGTATTTTGACAGATTACCCACTGTTTCGCCGGGACCATACTCTTTTCGGAAGGTCAGATACTCCGAAAAAGAAAGCGGAAAGATGCGGAAAGTAATATATCTCCCTGTCAGATAGATAGTCCGGCTCATTTATGATTTATATCTGAAAGGCTATGGCTGCCGGAAGATTAAATCTTACCTAGAAAAGAACGACATAAAAACGGTAACCGGAAAGTCCGAATGGAGCACATCCACCATTGACCGGATTCTTTCCAATGAGAAGTATGTCGGAACTGTATTATCTCAGAAAAGCTATGCTAAAAATTGCATGACTCATAAACAGGTAAAAAACAACGGCGAGTTACCTATGTACATTATTGACAATAATCACGAGGCCATTATAAGCAAGAAGGTATTTGAGGAAGTTCAGCGTAGGAAATCCTCGTAAAGCTTGGTTTGCATTGGAAGCACAGTACGTTAAATTTAGAGTAAACGGCTGTACATCATTTTAAATATGGCGAAATTGCCGTAATTGAAGCTCTTATGTATAAACTTATGATTAAGAAAATTATTTTCCAGTGTATTTTCTATCTACATCAAATAATTACAATGTCTAAAAAAAATATTTTTTCAGACATTCTTTTTTTTATTCGTTATAGGTGATTGTTTAGAAATAGGTTTAAAATATAGAATTATTGAATTATACGCTATTATTGAAACATCCTATAACAATGAAATCGGATATGATTCGGTTATTAACATGAATTTCGGAACTGCCATACAGAATATATTAAATAAAAATAGATTTATTCAAATACTAAAGCCCGAGCCAATCAGCATAAGGTTATCTGACTGGCGAAATATCGCTTACCATCATACTTATGAAATTGAGGGAGAAAGCATTAAATGCAACTATGGAAAAACAGGGAATAATTTCGTTATTTCCTTAAATGAATTACATGATTATGCGGGGAAAATAATTAAATCCTGTAATATAATAGATATTGGTCGGCATATATTTCTATTCGATAATAGCAACATATTTTCTGAGCTCAATGAAGAAAACATTACTGTCCATGACAGAGAGGCCATGAAAATAGGCCAGCTTAAAACATCTATGCTAAGTCAAGGTTTTAAACTTGTCTATTTTATTGGTGGTAAAGAAAATGTTAAAGCTATTATATGGGATCTTAAAAGAAACAATCTATTAACCGATGACGAACAAACTCGTCGTGAAATCCACTGCATACAGTTTTTATATAATATCTGGATTGAGTTTCCAGTTCAAAATATAAATATCATATATTGTGATAGTATGGGAAGAACGCTATACGAGTATTCTACAAAGGGAGAGATATGCCAAGAAATTGCAAATGGAATACTTGAATTTGTGAACCTGTTTGGATTCATTTCAATAAAAAAGCTGTCAAATTAGATTTCATACGTTAAAAATATCAAAGGGTGATATGGCATCTATATTCACCTAACTTGCCATAAATATATTGCTGAAAGCTGTTGTATCATTGAGAAGATGATGCGGCAGCTTTTGTTTTTTGATATAATATGAAAAGTATATTGGGTATAATAACTAGTGTATAATATAAGATATAGGGCGAGGTATTCTAATGAAAATTTATATGGATGTTTGTTGTCTTAACAGGCCATTTGACGATCAAACGCAAGACAAGATAAGAATTGAGAGTGATGCTATGCTTGCCATCTTGTCAAAATGTGTGTCAGGAGAATGGCAGTTACTATCAAGTGAAGTGCTTGATATTGAAATTGAAAATACACAAGACCAATGGAAAAAGAGTAAGGTGTATGAACTATATAAGCTGGCTGAAGATAAAATTATATTAAATGATAAAATTGTAAAGCGAGCACTTGAATTTCAAAACTCTGGATTAAAATCGTTTGATAGTTTACATGTAGCTTCTGCTGAATATTCAAAAGCAGATATATTTTTGACTACTGATAAAAAATTGCTACATACGGTGGAACGGTTAAAATTAGATTTAAAAACGGCAAATCCTATAAATTGGTTTATGGAGGTAGATGAAAATGAATAGTATAGCAAAGGATTTAGGTACTATACGTAAGATGGGCATTGAGGCTTTAGTAGAAAAGCTTGGTCCAGTTGGTATGGCTGAATTTATACGCCAGTTTGACTCTGGTTACGGTGATTACACCAAAGAACGCCACAAATGGCTTGATGGCATAGATATTAACACTATTGTAAAACAGGCGGAGACAAAAAGGGGTAAATAATACCGTTGAATTCTTAAGAACAGCTAAGATATATGGAGTGAACTTTCCAAAAGTTAACTTCAACTTTAAACAATAACCTGCATCTAAATTAACCAAACATTACATGTTAAAAGCTACATTTTATCTCTTGTTTAAGAGGTAAAATGTTTTTTATTTTAGGTTCTTTTCTAAAAGATTGTTGTTTTTTAAATAGATTTGGTTATGATAAAATAAATTATATTGTTATTTTTAATATAGAAAGGATTTTTGTGGTCGAGAGAATGGTTTTTGAACAAAAACTATTTTTAGAAGTTCTATTATTTCAAACGCCCTGTCTATGGATATTACCAGGAGATAACCTTGCAGGAAATAACCAATCGGATTGATTGGATGATAGAGAAGGGTTTCCTTGAAATAGAATACAGGGACAGGCTTCCCCTGCTTGTCTTCTCAGAAATCGGCTGGGAGATTGAGCGGGAAACCTATGCAAAGGAACTGTTTCAAAAGCTCACCAAACTGCTGGACGGGAAGGACTTCAGCTTTGTTCAGGAGTTGAAGGACAGGAACAGGGGTATTAATAGAGAAAATAAGATTGAACGGTAATGCGAGGTTTATACCGCTGCTGAAAGTTTGGAAGGAAATTGAGTACAAGAAAGTACAGGCTAAAATTCAGGGAGTTATAGATTATCTTATGAAGGACGGAACTATATTTTGAATTGAGGTAGGAGACATGAAACCTTTATGTCCGAGGCACAAGAGGCTTAAAAGAGAAGGCCGGCTTCAGGCTGCAAAGCATTGGTTGCCGAAATACGAAGGTAAGAGCATCGTAAAAGGCTATAGCAAGCATTTTGGGGTCAATAAGATTTGTGCGGTACTAGAACTCAGAATGCTGGAATATGAAATACCTGAAGACTATTTGGAAAAGTTAAAGGCAGATGAATTACTGCAGTGGAAGCTAAAAGAGAAAAGAAAACGTGAGAAAGAACTTAATCAGCGGGATGATATGTTTCAATATTCAGACGAGACGTTTTACTTTATTGATGGAAACGCTTCAAATGGTGCACAATATGGTTTAACATGGAATGAATTAGAGTGCGAGTCTGAATATTTATATGAACAAATAGATTCGGAAGAGCTGCCATTTTAATACATCCCACCCATACTATTAATACGAATAGAGGATAAGAACTTTTAGAAAAGATGCCCAATCCAATTTTCAGGTGCCGGCTGAAAATGCTGCGGAAACCTATTTCAGTTTGAATTTTTCCGTGATTAAACAAAAATAGCATAAGAGGATACCGTTTTATGTTGAGCATAATAAGAATCCCATCCATCAACGCAATCAAAGATTGCTGATGGTTCCCGGGAACCTTGTTATTTTCACAATAAGAAACTGACAAATTTCAATTTCTAGTTGAGATTATGAGCATACAGGGAATTTAAATTGTTACGCTTTAACTTCCCATTATCTGTATAGTTCTGCCTTGGAATATGGCATCTATATTCATCTAACTTGCCAAATGTCTATAAATAATTAGAAGTTGGAGTCTTGCATTTTAATAAAGAGACCGAAGCAACTTAGACATTATTTCTTAGTTGAACAGCCTAGTTATAATTGTCGGAAAAAATCGAAAAAGGGAACAAAATAAAATGTTTTGTCGTCTAAAACTATAGAGAATAAATAAGGAAACAGAAGATAATTAAGATGATTTTTACGAGGGAGGGAAATGCCGATGCTGACACGGAACACTCTAGCGAAACCGCGCCAAAGATCGACGTTGAGGTTAGCTGTTGGTAAAACATACTTTAGTCTCAAGCGGTATTGCTACTGGTTATTTTCAGGCACGAAGTTTGCCCGGAACAAAGGTTCGGATGGGGATGTCCCCTTTACTGTGTTTTCCCACCAAACGCCCCTTTTAAGGAAGTTACCTAAAGTAGAGATGTGGCTCCAGCATAACAAAGTGGACAATCTAAAAACAGCGGTAAAGAAAATTGATGGTGTGGTTGTACGGCCGGGCGAGACCTTTTCTTACTGGCGACTTATCGGCAAACCTACTGCCAGAAAAGGATACAAGCCGGGAATGGTTTTAGTTAGCGGGAAGTACACTTCCGGAACTGGAGGCGGGTTGTGCCAACTTTCTAACCTTATCTATTGGATGACTTTGCATACTCCCTTGACGGTGGTTGAGAGATGGAGGCACAGCTACGATGTATTCCCTGACGTCAACCGTACCCAACCTTTCGGCAGCGGTGCAACCTGTTCATACAACTATATAGATCTTCAGATTAGAAACGATACCCGACAGTTGTTTTGCTTGCATGTTTTTCTTACGGACGAATTCCTAGTGGGTGAGTGGAAATCAGATAAACCAGTCCAACAAAAATACGAGGTATACGAAAAAGATCACCTAATTACTCACGAACCCTGGGGTGGATATGTACGGCATAACAGGATCTACCGCAGGGTATTGGAAGGCGAAAAGGTGATTAGGGAGGAACCGGTGACCGAGAACCATGCCATCATGATGTATCAGCCAATGTTAGCAGAAAGCGAATAAAGAAACTTGGCATCTGTCGCAGTAGCATCGTTGTACAAAAAACAACACTAAAACACCGACAATTTTATTTTTTTGTCGGTGTTTTAGTGTTGTTTCAAATGGACAAAACAGACCTCGAGCTTGATGTATGGTGGTCACGGGTGGTAATTAACTGGTGTAAATAAATTTTTTCCGTATGTTTCTTTACCAAAATCGGCAATAATTGATTGACCTTCTCCTTCGGCAATAAAGTTTACAAAAGCCTCTGCCGCTTTGAAGCCAATATTGGGATACTTTTCGGGGCTAACTGCGATAGCACCATAAGGGTTAAAAAGTAGCTTATCACCTTCGACCACCACTTGGAAACCAATAGTTTTATTTTTAAAGCTTAAAAATGTTGCCTCATCGATAAGGGTATATGCATTCATTTCTACTGCCATCATCAATGTATCCCCCATCCCTTGACCTGATTCTATATACCAGGATCCAGCCGGGGTCACCTCTGCTGCTTTCCAAATACTTAATTCTTTACTATGGGTTCCAGATTTGTCTGCACGGGATATAAACTTGCTGTTTGTCTCCGCTAACTTTTTTAATGCAGCTACAGCATCGGCCATTCCAGAAATACCTGCGGGATCACTTGCGGGCCCTACTATTAAAAACTGATTATACATTACATCTTTACGAACTTTACCCCAGCCTTCTGCCATAAACTGATCTTCAGCTGCGGGGGAGTGTACCAGCAAGGCATCGGCATCACCCTTTTTCCCCATTTCCATTGCTTGGCCGCTGCCCACCGCGATTACTTTAACTTGAGTATTGTATTCCTTTTCAAAAGCAGGGATAAGTATATCCAATAAGCCTGAATCCTCTGTGCTGGTGGTTGTGGCTAAAACAAGGGATTCTTCTGTAGCAGGTGCTTCTTTTAAAGGGGATGGGCCCTTTGTACATGCATTTATGCTAATAAATGACAAGACTATAAGTAATAATAAAATAACTCTTGATAGTTTATTATTCATTTTATTTACTCCTATATTTTAGTTTAAATTTTAATAAACCATAGTTCCGTCTAAAAAGCTTTTAGTTCTTTCATCTTGGGGATTATTGAAAAAGGCCAATGTATCATTCATTTCAACAACCTTCCCATCCAAGAGAAGCAGGGTTTCGTCAGACAGACGCTTGGCTTGAAATAAATTGTGGGTTACTATAATTACGGTCATACCATATTCTTTTTGGGAAAAACGAATAATATCTTCAATTATATTTACACTGTAAGGGTCAAGATTTGATGTGGGCTCATCTAGGAGCAGAAGTTTTGGCCGCAGGACTAAAGCCCGCGCAATGGCTGCTCTTTGACTTTCCCCACCAGAGAGCTTATGTGCTGCATTTTTCGCCAAATGAGGCAACCCTACAACATCAAGCATTTCCTCGGATAACCTTTTAATTTCGCTTGTAGATTTTCCTC
This sequence comes from Clostridiaceae bacterium BRH_c20a, assembly GCA_000961765.1. Lineage (GTDB taxonomy): Bacteria > Bacillota > Peptococcia > Peptococcales > BICA1-8 > BICA1-8. The sequence continues at coordinate 63,700 of LADT01000090.1, forward strand.
TTAGCTTGAGGCCATAAGCAACATTCTCTAAGACAGTAGCTCTAAACATATGGGGTTTCTGAAAGACCATACACATTTGTCTGGCTATATCAAGCCTCCTACTGGCGGTGGAGGTATTTACTTCCTGACCCAAAAATTTCAAAATACCATGGTCCGGTTTTTCCAGTAGATTTAAAAGCCTTAATAAGGTGCTTTTCCCTGCTCCATTAGGGCCCAAAACTGCGTAAACTTTATTTCTATTAATATTAAGCTTATTTATGTTTACAATAGTTCTATCTCCGTATTTTTTAACCACGCCATCTAACTCATACAGGCACATTTTATTAACACCTCACGTTTTGGAAAATTGGTCATTATTCATCAGTACTAAAGTGCTTACAGCAAATGAGATAATTAGAAGTATAAGACCTAGAGCAATGCCCATAGCAAAGTTGCCTTGCCTAGTTTCCATTACGATAGAGGTAGTTAAAACCCTTGTTGTATACCTGATATTTCCGCCTACAAGCATTACAGCTCCAACCTCTGCAAATGCTCGTCCAAACCCTGTCATGATGCTAGCGATTATATTTGTTCTTGCCTCTTTAATAACCGTAAAATACGCCTGCATTTGATTTGCACCTAAGGATAATGCATGGTCGTAGATGATTCCTTCCTTTCCTGCAATGGAGGCGGCAACAAGTCCTGTGATAATGGGGGTTACTAAGAGAGTTTGAGCTATTACCATAATTGTTGGAGTAAAAAGGAGCTCTAAATTCCCCAGGGGTCCACTACGGGAAAATATAAGGTACACTATTAGCCCAGCTAATACGGGAGGAAGTGCCATTAGCGTATAAACTATTCTCAAAATTAACTTCTTGCCTAGGAAGTCCTTCAAACCAATTATCGTACCAAGGGGAAGGCCAATAAGTGTACTAAATAAGGTTGCTGTCCCCGAAACAATAAGTGATAGTCGAACTATAGTTAAAATTTCCTCTTTATAATCGACTATGCTCTGCCATATGTCCATACGCTACCTCCAAAAAATTATAAGCAAAATAAAAAGACTAAACATGGAAAAGGTTTAGTCTATGCTAAATAATAGCACGTAATAGCCCTCCTTTCCAATAGGGAGGCACAAAAGTTTCCTTTTGTACCCGTTGGCCTGACACCATATCCCAAGACTTAGGTAGTAGGCTCGGTGAGCAAAATATTAAAAGTGTACATTTTATATTCTCCATGATAGTATTAATTCCTTTTTTATTTTTTTAGAAGAAGGAGTTATTGCATAAATAGCAAAAAGATATAATTAATGTAAAATTTAAACAAAATTCTCTTATATGTAATAAAATATGGCAAATTTTCCATATGGGGGGGCAGGGAAAGTGAATAATAAACTAATCATGGGATTAACTTTAGTTTTTTTGATGATTTTGTGTTTTATTCCTGTTTTAGTATATAGTGAAGAGATTTCCGAAAATAATATTCTTGAGGCACCGGAAATTAGCTTAATTAGCGGGGGAGAACCTTATTTACCTGATAGCTGGACAAGAAATGAAGTGTTAGTTACTCTAAGTGGCGGAGCTGATAATTTACCAGGTTTTACTCGACAATATAAAATAAATAGCGGCCTATGGATAAGTGGGGATAGTATCTATATTAATAAAGAAGGTCATAACCTTTTTTATTACAGGATAATAGATGGGATAAACAACAACACCTCGGAGGAAAGAATGGTAGATATTAAGTTGGATATTACACCTCCAAACCCGTTTTCCATAGATGCTGCAATGGGTACAACACAGGCAACTGTTTCAGGAAGTACAACTGATGATTTATCAGGGCTATTGCCAGCACCTTATAAATTTTATTCAAATGCCATTGGCGGTTGGACTCCAAATGGGGTAGAAAGTACTTCGCATACCTTTACAGATTTAATACCAAATACCCAATATTCTTTTCAGATGATGGCCGTTGACAGGGTATACAATGCATCAACAAAATCAAATTTCCTTTCAAAATATACCTTAGCAGAGGAGCCAAGTATAAATTTAATATTAGCTTCTGATGATGCAATAAGTGGAACTATAGTAAGTAATGGAAACCCAAGCGGTACTGATTACTATTTACAATATTCAAGCGATAAAAGTTTCCTAACAGAAGTTGAGACATTAGGGTGGTTAACAAGTACAGATTTTTCTGTTGCACATTTAGATTTAAGCAAAAGATATTACTTTAGAGTAAAAGCTCGTAATAAATCCGGAGTAGAGACAAACTGGTCAAATAAAGCCACTATACCCGTAGAGCCTACTGAGCTACAGCTTTCAGCAGATTCAGAAACTGCTATCATTTTTTCCTGGAGTAGCAATAATAATTCAGAGGATACATTTTATTATCCCCAGTATAGGAAAGCGGGAGCAACCGGATGGCTTAATGCAGTAAGTAATACAATGGAAACGTATATCCAGGTGACAGGTCTAGACGCCAATGCTAATTATGAATTTAGAGTAAAGGCAGGGATTGGGGATAGTATTACAACCGATTATCCAACCGCTATATCAGGTTATACCTTAGCGTATAATCCTATAAGCTTAGAACTTGCAGATAAGGATAATACCTCTTTAACATTTAAAATAAATAATAATCACGAGAATGAAACAGCACCAGAATATAAAATTACTTTATTACTTAGGGATGGGGAGTGGGCCCACGATATTAAAGGTTTTTCGGAGTTTAGTTCATTAATAGAAAACAGAAATATTTCTGGTCTAGATTTAGAAACAGAATATGAAGTATGGGTAATAACCCGTAATGGGGACGGGGTAGAAAACCCAGCTGTTAAAGTGCTAGATAGCGTTTACACTAACAGATTACCGGAAGTCAGCTTAAGCAGGGAAAACAGCCAACAATTCGTTGTGGGAGAGGGTCAAATTAATATAAACTGGGACTCCTCTGATGCAGATGGTGACGACTTAATTCACACTATTCAAGTAGGAACCGCCAGTGGCCTAGCAGATAAGTTTGATAGTATACCTAGCGGTGGCGAAAAGGAAAAGAATGAAACTATAGATATTAAAAGCAGTGTAGACTGGCCGGTGGGAAAATATTATTGGCGGGTACTTGTTACTGATGGACTTGGGGAGGTGTTATCTGAGGAGAGAACCTTTGAAATAGTTAAAAGGTCTAGTAATACAGGAAATAGTAGTAGCTTTCAGGAACAGTCTTCTCTAAAAAAAGACGGCAGTGAAATTTATATAGTTGCAAATAATGAATATACACTTGACCAAATACTGAAGAATATTGATTCTACCAAAGAGTTTTGGGTGGAGATAGATGGGAATTTAGAGGAATACCAAGTAGAACTACAGGCTGAGTTGCTAGAGATATTGCGGGAATATGATATTACTATCATACTTGAAACTAATAAAATAAGACTAAGTCTACCAATAGCAGCTATTTTCCAAACCGGAGGAGTAGGAAGTACTAACAATGTAGTAATTAGTATTATTGAAGAGGCAGTTAACAACGAAAATATAGAGGGGCCCTATTACTCTTTGGTACCTAGAGCAAACCTTTTAATCATTGGCATTCAAAGGAAAACTGAAACAGAAACTCAGCAAAAAAGGGAATTGAAAAGGGATGTTATTGTACAGATAAACTTAAATCAGAATATGCTAAATTCTTTAGACAATCTGCAAAAACTAAATATTTATAAGCTTAATAGAAGTAGCAATACTTGGGAGTATGTGCGAAATAAGATTGACGTATTAAATAAAAGCATTTCTTTTTCTTCAAGCACCATGGGAACCTTTAGAATCATGGAGCATAATAAAACTTTTGCTGATATAAAAGGGCACTGGTCTCAAGCTGATGTAGAATTAATGGCAAGCAAGTATTTTGTTAAAGAAGTGATGGATAATCAGTTTAATCCTAATGTTAACATATCTCGTGCTGAATTTTTTTCAATATTAGATCATGTTATGGATTATGTTATGGATATACCCATAGAGGCGGAGTTCCTATCAGGTATCAGCAAAAGTAATTTAGGCTATAGATCAAATGGCTCAATAACAAGAGAACAAGTGGCAGTGATGTTAGTAAGGATATTAGAATCAACAGGACAAGCCATAGATTTAAAAGCAAACGAGCCGGAGAAAATTTTAGAAATTTTTATCGATAAAAATAATATTAGTGGTTGGGTTAGAGAAGATTTTGTAAAGGCTGTTAAGTTAGGCATCATTAAAGGTACTGACGTAAATCTACTAAAGCCCCAAGCTTATGCAAGCAGGGCTCAGTGTGTTGCTATGATAAGGCGTTTTATGGACATATTTAATATAATATAAGCTATAAGATTTAATTAAGATTAGAGATTTCGCTCCGCTAGATTGAGAACTAAAGTAAATTAAACAAAATTCAGTTCAATGAAAGCTTAGCTCTTATCTTAGTAAATATTTTAAAATCGGTGTTTATCCGTGAGCCCCGGAGGGCCCGTGGCTAAATTAGATGATTTATACTAAAGAGCTAAGAAATATACCCAGGCCAAAGAAAAATCCAAAATGAGTATTGGTATCAGCAGTCAGTTTCATGGCGGGCATCATCTCGATAGGAAGCTTTTTACCTTTAAATTTTATTACTGCCTGGTATGCTTTAGGAATACTTATAAAGGCTAATAAAGACAACAAAGGCGAATAATCTACTATTACCAGAAAGATAATCCAAAGGTAGCTAAAGATAAACATACCGGCGAGAACTTTAATTGCCATCTCTTTTCCTACTAAAATGGCAAGAGTTTTTCGGCCTTTTTCTTTGTCTTGATCTAAGTCCCTTATATTATTAGCCATTAGAATGGCGCCAATCAAAATGGCAATTGGTATCGAGATTAGGAAGCTTTGAAGGGTAATATATCCAGTGTGGATGTAAAAGGAAATAAGAATAATTACAACACCCATAAATAAGCCTGCAAAAAATTCTCCAAAAGGTGTATAAGCAATAGGATAAGGACCACCTGTATAGAGGTACCCCACAGCCATAGACACTACACCTATCACTGCAATCCACCAGGTTGTTTGAATACAGATGTATGCGCCTAGAAGGGCTGAGACGAAGTATAAAAGCAGGGCTAAGAAAAGGACTGTTTGGGGACTTACGCCTTCTCTGACTATAGCGCCACCTATACCTACCGATTCTTTTGTATCTAAACCTCTGCGGTAATCATAATACTCGTTAAAAATATTTGTAGCGATTTGGATTAGCATAGAGGCGGCCATCATTGCTATTAAAAGGGGATAATTTAAAGAAACATCCTGTAAGGCAAGGGCTGCACCTACAAACACAGGAATAAAAGAAGCAGTTAAAGTATGGGGGCGAGTAAGCCTCCACCATATTTTCCAGTTGGTTTTCATTGTTGATTGCTCCTTTCAAGGAAAGGGGACACACCTCATTGTGGGATTCATTTTAGGCCGAGGAATGTCCCCAACGAATGATAGGGGACACACCGCCTACAGGAGGCAGGATGCAGGAAACAAGAAGCAGGAATAAATTTAGTCTCGTCTCTTGCATCTTAACTTCATGTTTCTTGGTATGAGGAATGTCCCCAACGAATATAGAGGTTCGATTTTAGAGGTTAGATTCATGTCATACTTTGAAGCATTACTTTAATCTAACTTCGAGCTTCGAATTTCGAACTTCTAGATTGAGTTTAATGAAAACATTTGGAAGTGTCAATTTAATTGCTAAAGTAGTGATAATGTGATATTTTTTATTTAAATTCAAAATTATAAAAGGGGTTGAACTAGTTGAGGAGGAGTTTTTTTAAGGTTATCGTACTTATCTTATTACTTTCATTTATTTTAACAGGTTGTAATTTTGGGAAAAAGGCAGATCAGGCTGAGAAAGTTCTGAAAATTGGTATTCTGCTTATTGATGATTCTTTACCATTTTTCGTTGCTGAACAGGAAAAACTCTTCGAAAAAAATAACGTCCAGGTGGAATTAACACCCTTTAGTAGTGCTCGGGATAAGGATGTAGCTTTAGAAACTGGAGAAATTGATGGAGTCTTAACAGACATTGTCGTAGCAGCCCTTTTAAAAAAAGGTGGTACTGAGGTCAAAATCACAGCCTTTGCTTTAGGAGCCACCCCTGAGGAAGGCAGATTTGTTCTTCTTGCTTCTCCCCAGAGCAATATTTCTAGACCTGAAGATTTAAAAAATGTACCCATAGCAATATCCAATAATACCATTATTCATTATCTGGCAGAAAAAATGCCGCTAGAGGCAGGGTTAAACAAGGAGGACATAAAAACTCAAAGTATCCCAGATTTGAAACTCCGTTTAGAGGCGCTTATTGCTGGCAAGGATGTCCCGGCAGCTATTTTACCTGACCCCTTAGCGACATTAGCCGAGCGGATGGGTGCAAAGGCTCTAATTGATGATACTAAGCTTTCTTCAAATATGTCTCAATCAGTGATAATTTTTCGAGAGGAAGTCATAAAAAACAATAAGGACAAGGTGCTTTCTTTACTGCAAGCCTTTGAGGCTGCGGGTAAAGAGATAAATGAAAACCCTGATAAATATAAAGAACTACGCATGGAAAAAACCAGGGTGCCTGAACCTTTAAGGGAAAGCTATCCTTCACCTACCTATTCACCCTTAGCTGTCCCCGATGCACAGATGGTAGAGAATATTATGAAGTGGATGGTAGAGGGAAAACTGTTAGATAAACCATATACCTATGAAGAAATGGTTGATAAATCATTTGTTAACTAAACAAAGAGGTATTTTAAATGATAGATGTAAAGGAAGTATCATTAAGCTATAAAGCAATTAACAATGGTCAAATATTAGAGGCCCTCCATAAAGTAACTTTAAATATAGCTAAGGGTGAAAGATGTGTTTTGTTGGGACCTTCCGGTTCCGGTAAGACATCGCTCTTATACCTTTTAGCGGGCTTACTCAGGCCATCCAGTGGGGAGATCTTAATTGATAATAAAACTATTTCCGGACCTCAAGAAAAGGCTGCTCTAATGCTCCAGGATTATGGTCTCTTTCCCTGGAAAACGGTCGTGGCTAATGCTGAATTAGGGCTGGAAGTCAGGAAAGCACCCAAAAGAGATAGAAAAGAAAAGGTTAGTGAGCTTTTGGAGCAGTTAGGGATAAAGGAGTATGCTTTAAAATATCCTTTTGAGCTTTCCGGGGGACAGAGGCAGCGGGTCGCTATCGCTCGGGCTCTAGCTCTTGAACCAGAAATATTGTTAATGGATGAGCCCTTTAGTGCCCTTGATTCTCTGACAAGGGAACAAATGCAAAAATTAATTTTGCATATCTGGCAGGAAAGACAGTTTACCTTTGTCCTAGTGACTCACAGTATAGAAGAAGCTGTTTTTTTGGGGGAGAAGATAGTAATTCTTTCCGAGGGGCCTGGGAAAATATTAGAGATTGTTGAAAATAAAAATCTGGCTGAAAACGAATTTCGAGATACATCAAAATTCTACAATCAATGTACTTTGATTCGGCGTTTGATAGAGGGTCAAAGATTATGAATAGACTAAAGACTTTTCTAAGCTATTTACGGGCTGCCTTGTTTTTGATTATTTTATGGCATATTGCTAGTTTATTGGCAGATAAGCCATTTTTGCCCCCACCTTTTAAAGCAATTCGGGAGTTCTTTATATTATTTAGCCACGGTATTATTACCAGTCATTTTTTGATAAGTGCATATCGGGTGCTAGTAAGCATTATTATTGCCTTTGTGTTGGCAGTACCGTTAGGAATGCTTTTAGGGAGAAATAAGAAAATTGACAGCTTTTTTGCACCTATTATTTATATCTTATATCCCCTTCCTAAAGTGGTTTTTCTACCTATATTGGTGGTATTTTTAGGCCTAGGCAATACTCCTAAGGTTGTGTTAATTACCTTAGTAATTTTCTTTCAGCTTTTAGTTACCGTAAGAGATGCAGCCAAGGCTGTCCCTTATCAAAGCTTACAAGTAATGCGCTCCCTTAATTCTTCAAGCTTGCAAACATATCAGCATTTAATATGGCCCTATTGTTTACCCCATGTTTTTACTTCATTAAGAATTGCCCTAGGAACCGCAATAGCAGTATTATTTCTAGCTGAGACTTTTGCTTCTAAAAATGGGTTGGGCTATTTTATCCTCGATGCCATGGAGAAAAGGGAATTTGGTGAAATGTATGCGGCAATAATAGCCATGGGTTTATTAGGCCTTCTTCTCTATGAAACTTTAGATTTCGTGGAAAAGAAGCTGGTGAAATGGCAACAAATATAAATATTTTATGAAGGATTTTTTTAACAAATAGTGAATTATAACTAAAAGTTGGTCATTTTGGAGTGGAGGGGTATCCGTGACTAATCTAACTGATAGGGAACTACTAGAACTTATTGCTCAGCAGGTGCAAAAAACTGATATTAGAATCGGTAGGCTTGAAGAGAATGTTGATAAGCTTGAACAGAGATTTGATAGGCTTGAAGAGAAAGGTGACAAGCTTGAACAGAAAGTTGAACTGATTGGAGAAAAGGTAGAAAAAAATCACCAAATGCTCACTACCGTAGTCGAAGAGTTTAAAACTTTTAAAGAGATAGCTAATGAGCATGAGTTTTCCATTCGTCAATTAAAGCGGAAAATAGGTTCATAACCATATAAAATAAAACTCCGCACGGAGTTTTATTTTATATGGTTTTCCCAATATATCTACCTTAAGTCTGAAAATCCTTCCGTCTTCTATGGCGGCTATTACTTTTGGGTATCAGGCTCAACTTTTTCTCATTAAACAGTTTTTCTATACCTGTTTGCGGGATGTGCTCATATTCTTTGCAGAAAAGGCATTCTTGACATTCGGAGGAATCGTATACTGGTTCAGTATAGGCGCAGGTAATTCCTTCATAATTCCTTAAGATTACTTTGTCTTCAGATTGGGAAATTAGATATTGTGGTCCTACAGGGATTTTACCTCCACCTCCTGGTGCGTCAACTACATATGTTGGGACAGCATATCCCGAGGTATGACCCCTTAAAAGCTCGATAATTTGGATACCCTTACTGACCTTGGTCCTAAAGTGTTCGATACCGGCAGATAAGTCACATTGATAGAGGTAGTAAGGTCTGACCCGCATTTTAACTAATTCATGAACTAGTTTTTTAATTATATAAGGGCAGTCGTTAACGCCCTTTAAGAGTACAGTCTGGTTACCTAAGGGGACCCCTGCATCGGCTAGCCTGCTGCAGGCTTCTTTTGCTTCCGGTGTTATTTCATAGGGGTGATTAAAATGGGTATTTAGCCAAACTGGGTGATGTTCTTTTAAAATACTGCATAAATCTTTAGTTATTCGTTGGGGAAGAACAACAGGTGTTCTTGAGCCAAAGCGAATAATTTCTACATGTTCTATTGCTCGGAGGCTGCTTAAAATATACTCAATTGTTTCATCGTTTACTAGAAGGCTATCCCCGCCCGAGATTAAGACATCTCGTATCTGGGGGGTTTTTTTAATATAATTAATTGCTTTCTGCAATTTCTTTTTAGGTAAAGTTTTATCAGTGGTACCAGCCATTCGCCTTCTGGTACAGTGGCGGCAGTACATAGAGCACTGGTCCGTAATAAGAAATAGTACTCGATCTGGGTATCTATGGGTTATCCCCTCAACAGGTGAATCCATTTGTTCATGCAGGGGATCCTCCATATCACATTTAGATTGTTCGATTTCAAATGCTAATGGAATTGCCTGCTTTCTAACAGGTCCTTCGTGATTATCGGTTTCAATTAGGGTAGCATAATAAGGAGTAATTGCCATTTTTAAATTTTCCAGACAGTTTTTAATCCCATTCTCTTCTTCATTAGTTAAATCAAGGATCTGCTTTAACTGTTTTACAGTAGTAATCCTGTTGGTAAGCTGCCAGATCCAATCGGTCCACAGTGTTTCGGGGATATCTTTCCAAATAGGAATATCCCTATAGTTTCTTTGCATAATAATCATTCCTTTGTAAAATATTCAAAGGTAGTTTGCCTAAATAATAGTGCTATTAAACATATGTAAGTAAACAATATGTTATAATTAGAGCAAAATGAAATAATTAACTTTCAGGGGGAAGGGAAGTAAAAATGAAAAGACCAGTAACAAGGGTGGCGGCTATCCATGACCTTTCCGGCTTTGGCAGGTCCTCTTTGGCTGTTGTTATTCCCATATTATCAACAATGGGTGTTCAAGCCTGCCCCTTGCCTACAGCTGTTTTATCTACACATACCGGGGACTTTGAGGACTATAGTTTTGTGGATTTAACTGATTCGATGGAGGATTTTATAGGTCATTGGCGGAGGTTAAAAATAGAGTTTGACTGTATTTACAGTGGGTTTTTAGGCTCTTCAAGGCAGATTAAAATTATATCGAAATTTATTGATGATTTTTCTTTCAGTAGCCCATTAGTGGTGATTGACCCTGTGATGGGTGATGGAGGGCAATTATATGGCACTATGGATATGCTGATGGTGGAGGAAATGAGGAAGCTAATAAAAAAAGCGGATATTATTACGCCCAACTTTACTGAGGCAGCACTGCTTTTAGGTGAAAATTATGATCTTGAAATTAATGAAGAGATAATTAGAACTTGGCTGGTGGGACTTTCAGAGATGGGACCTAAAACAGTAATTATCACAAGTGTTCCAGAGCCAAAGGCCAGTAAAAACACTAGTGTAATTGCTTATAATCGGGAGGATGGACATTTTTGGAAGGTAAGCTGTGTATATATTCCAGCTCAATATCCGGGCACTGGGGATGCTTTTACTAGTGTTATAGTAGGTAGTCTTCTTCAAGGGGATAGCCTTCCTATAGCGCTAGATAGAGGAGTCCAGTTTATAACTGCCGCTATCCGTGCCAGTTATGGAAGCAATTATCCCGTGCGGGAAGGTGTACTTTTAGAGCGGGTTTTGGCTAATCTTAATTTGCCGGTTTTGAGCAGTACTTACGAGATTATGGAGTAAAGAATTAAACAGCCACAGATGGACACAGATAAACACGGATAAGGACTATATAAACAAAACCTATTGAATCTTAACTTGCGTTTAAAGGTTATATATTTCTTTGAACTCTTTTACAACCTCAGCACTTCTATTTGATACCTGGGGTATAGAATAACCGATATAGATAGGTGAAGTTATGAACCGGGGTATGATTTTAGCTATTATTCTATTGTCAAATTCATAAAAGAACAGATTATAGCTGTCACAGTTTTTATTAAAATTATTTAATACGTAGTGTACAGTTAATTGAATAAAATCTGCCATTTGTTCTACCTTTGTTAAAGCACTAAGAATAATATTAAATTCAAAAAAGCCAACTCGAGGTTTAGTAGAAATATTAAGCTCTACTTGATTTTTTTTAGAAATAACCAAACCCTCGAAATAGTCCTTTTTAAAATTATCACGGTAATTAATTTTTTTGAGGCCGACAATCTGCATGTGGGGGTGGAAGATTGTTCCACCAGATTTGGGCCCGTGGTTTTTAAAAAAGATAACTGATTGATATTCTCCACTCTTCTCCATCTCTAGCCATTTATTGATACCGAAAGACAGGACATTATATAAATGCTCCTTCGGGTAAGTAGAAAGGTCCCCTGCACAGCTCTCTGTTTCAATTAATACAGTTTGAAATGTATCTTGTAAAACAGGATACTTATTTTTCACAAGAATAATAGAACCTTTTTCGGCTAAAATATCCTTGAGATTTTGCCGGTCACAAAAGGGACATTCGGTATCCTTGTTGACTATACTTTCAGGCTTTTGCTGCCCAATACGGGTATTAAAATGGAGATAGACAGAGGACATCTTTTTAGGCACCCCCAATATTTTTTGATAATAATCCGATGATTAACAGCTAATTCCCCAATGAGAATGGGAGTCTCCTTTATAATTTTACCTGCAAAAGAAAATAAATGCTATAAATACAATACAATTTAACTCTATTTTTATTGAACATAGTTAAAAAACTTGCTATATTGATATTAAACAGACAAGCCAGATGATACTAGAAAGGAGTTTTGGTTATGGGAAAAGAGAAAGAAAAACCTAAAAAGGAAGAAAAGAAAAAGCCAAATACTGATAAGACCAAAAAGGAAAAGAAATCCTATTAATAATTGTTTACTATAAAGATGTACCGGGGGCCATAAAGGCTCCTTTTTTTATGAACGAGCAGTTAACTATTAAAAGGAATTATTAATTTAAAAGAGAATATGTACAGTTCAATATTTTCTAAATAGACTTGGGGGATAACATGAGGAAAATAACTTTAATAGCTGCTATTTTAATGCTTACTTTATTATTAAGTAATTCTATTGCAGCCCAAGGATTAACAAAAGACTACCACTTTCAGGATATTAATTTTTCGCTGCCGTTAGATTATCAGGAAGAAAAAACTAAATATCGGGATATCAGTGCTTCTTTTATCAGTCCTGATACAAATCTAAAAGTTTTTATTGAGCCTTTAAAAAATAATGTTACCGCCCAGTCCTATATTAATTATGGTAACTGGCAGCTGGATTTAGGTAAAGCCGGCTTTAAAATTGTTGAAAAAAATACCTTAGTAATAAACGGGTATAATGTTATTGATATAGCATATTATCGCCCTCTTATCACAACACTAAATAATGACCAAAATTTTTATCGGGAAGTTCATGTAATTGATCAAAATGAACAAAGGGCAATTACCTTTTGGGCCAAAACTGTTGGAGCTAATTACTCAAAATTAAAAAATGAACTTTATGATACAGTAAAGAGTATTTCTAAGGCTAATTTTAAAAAAAATGACTTTTTTTCTTCCTTTACAATTAAGAGTCAGCCCATAAAATATGAAGGTGCAAAGCTAAAAATGGAAATCCCAGTAAATAAGCTGCTTTGGGGCAGGTTTTATCCGGGGGTTCCTTTTGATGCCCAGTTGTATCAGCAAATGATAGAAAATGAACAGTATTTAGAGCATAAATTTGAATTTATAATGACCTATAAGATGTTTCCCGTTGAAGAACCTTTCCCTTCGGCTGCTATACAAAGGGTATATGATGAGGGTCGGGTACTTATGCTTACCCTCCAGCCTTTTACTCCTGACTTAAATTGGATTGCTATTCCAGAAATTGCCGCAGGCAAATACGATGCCAAAATAAAGGAATGGGCACAAGATTTAAAGAGTATAAATGAACCAGTTTTTGTTCGTCCCCTTAATGAAATGAATGGTGACTGGGACCCCTGGTGTGCTTGGTTTTTTGGCAAGGACACCGATCTATATATAAAGGCATGGCGGCATATGGTTGATCTTTTCCGGGAAGTTGGCGCAGATAATGTCCTATTCGTTTGGAATCCCCATGATCGTTCTTATCCCGATTTTCAATGGAATAACTCTCATTTATACTACCCTGGTGATGAGTATGTGGATTGGGTAGGATTGACGGGCTATAATAATGGGACAAGCCACCCTGGTGATGTCTGGCGGGAGTTTGATGAAATTTATCAGCCCCTTTATATTGATTATTTAAAACGTTATCATAATAAGCCTTTTATGATTACTGAGTTTAGCAGTAATGAAATAGGTGGTGACAAGGCCGCCTGGATTACGAAAGGCATGGCTTCTCTTGCTCAGGAGTATCCAAATATAAAAATTGCAACCTGGTTTGATGGCCGAGATAAGCTATGGCAGTATCAATTAAAGTCTTCCGAAGCCGCATTAGAGGGCTTTAAGAACGGGTTGAAAAATGAAGCTTTTATAAAAGGGGCAGTGAATAATAAATAGTGCTACGGTGCTACAGTGCTACAGTTCTACAGGAAAGGATAATAGACTATTGGTGACTGGTGACTGGTGACTGGTGACTAGGAAAGGCGTGTGACCATGCATGTTTAGCTTTCTTGACATTGCCATCGTGCTACCGTGCCGCCGAATAGATTTATGGGTTAAGATATTGGAATTCATCAACTATTAACTAGTACTGAGGCGATAGTTAATAAGCGAAAGGCGTTGGCTATTTTATGAGAGACGAATTGACGTGTAGACGAATCAACGAATAGACCAATTCTGTAGAACTGTAGGTTCTGTAGCACTGTAGCACTGACATGCAGATTATCCCGTAAGCAAATTTGACTTTGCCTCTAATCCGTGGTAGAATATTTTTTGTTTCACCCTTCATTTAACTAGATTGAAGACTATTTGGAAAACATTTATTATAGTCAAGAGAAGGGTTTTATGTTACTATTAAACATGTGCTTAAAAAACAAGCTAACATGGAGAGATGACCGAGGGGCCGAAGGTGCACGACTGGAAATCGTGTGTACGGGTAATCCCTGTACCGAGGGTTCAAATCCCTCTCTCTCCGCCATTTCATGTAGGGAATGGTCTTGACCGTTCCACCAAAAGAGAAGGCAGGGAACAGGAGTGATTTCTGTAGTTACTGTCTTTTTTAGTCTAAAACACAATGATTTTGTCAGTCTTGGTCGTGCTAGATGGGGAGGTAGCGGCGCCTTGTAACCCGCAATCCGCTATAGCGGGATCGAAGCCTAACAGAGGGCTAGCTTTGTGGGGTCTGCCTAGGGCAAGTAGTGAGGAAGATCGGGTCCTACGCAACATAAACTTATGAACCCCGTCAGATCCGGAAGGAAGCAGCGGTAAGTAAGCCCTGTGTGTGCCGTAGGTAAGCCTGGTATGAGCCAACTACCTTAGTAACGCTCGGAAGGTTTAGTTCGAAGTTAGGTGCACGGCCTTTAATTTTATAAAACGGCTCTGCCGTTTGTAGCTACAGTGTCACAGTGCTACAGTTCTACAGCTTAATATTTTTTTAAAAAGCCAGCATTTTTGCTGGTTTTTTGGATTACAAAAAACTCTCGAGAACTCAACCTTAATGTTGTATTGAGTACTGAGAACGAATATTTCTCTGTCTTTTCTGTAGCACGGTAGAACTGTAGCACTGTAGCACTGCTATCTTGATATAGCTCATAAGCTTTCACTTTATTCTGCTTAGTATTTATGGTATTGTAAAGTAGAAAACGCAATATGAAGTAACTTCGCTGAGATAAATGAATGGAGAAGGAAATGATGTCCTATACTGCATTATATCGTGCTTTTCGGCCGCAAAGGTTTTTAGAGGTCGTAGGGCAGGAACATATTAGTAAAACACTTAAAAATGCTTTAATTCATAACAGGGTAGCTCATGCGTACCTTTTTTGTGGTCCCAGGGGGACAGGAAAAACAAGCTCCGCTAAGATTTTAGCCAAGGCTGTTAACTGTTTAAATCTCGCTCTAGGAGAACCCTGTAATGAATGTACGAACTGCCTAGCAATAAATGCTGGTAATTTCTTGGATGTATTGGAAATTGACGCCGCTTCTAACAGGGGTATTGATGAAATACGGGATATTAGAGATAAGGTGAAATTTGCTCCATCCCAGGGGAAATCTAAGGTATATATTATTGATGAAGTACATATGCTCACTTCTGAGGCTTTCAATGCTCTTTTGAAAACATTAGAGGAGCCACCAAGTCATGTTTTATTCATCCTGGCTACTACAGAACCTCAAAAAATACCTTTAACCATTCTTTCCCGCTGTCAACGTTTTGATTATCGTAAAATAAGCACAAATGAAATAAAGGGACATCTATTAAGTATTATCAGCCAAGAAGGAATCAATGTTTCGGAGGGAGCTTTAAATACTATTGCTCGTAAAGCAGCGGGTGGGATGCGGGATGCCATTAGTGTCCTAGATCAATGTATAGCATTTGCTGGTGATACTATTGAAAGTGAAGATGTGGAAAAGGTTTTAGGTACTCTTGGAGAAGAACAAATCCTGAAAATTAGTGATGCCATTGTTCAAGGTGATATCGGGACGGTAATTTTTTTATTAAATGAATATTTACAGTCTGGTAAGGACATCAAACAGGTAGCTAGAGATTTGATAGAGTTTTTCCGGCAAATAATGCTCATAAAGCTTTCTATTAGTGGGGAGATAATTACTATTAACGGGGAAATATTACCCTTAGTTAAGGAACAGGGGGCAAATTTATCTATCCCCTTTTTAGGACAGTTGGTCCTTAAACTAAATGAAGTAGAGCGGGAAATGCGTTGGACCAGCCAGCCTCAAGTTTTATTAGAGGCAGGATTAGTCGAAGTTATTTTGCAGGGCCATCCTTTAAAGGCTGCAGAAAAGCCGATTCTGACCCAAGCTAAAGTTGTTAATAGTAGTATAAAAAACGAACAAAAGCTACAGATCCGTGAAGAAAATTTTCAAGAGTGCAAAGAAAAAACAGTTGAAATGAAAAATACTAAAGTGGGGAATCCGGCGAGCTTTTTAGAGATAAAAAGGCAATGGCCTGATATTTTAGAAAAAATAAAGCAGATTAAAGTTACCACCCATGCATTTTTAGTAGCAGGAGAACCAACAGGGATAGATGATAAAGGGTCTTTAGTTCTTAGCTTTAAAGAGAGCCATAAGTTCCATAAAGAAAGGATTCTGCAGACGGAAAACAGGCAACTGATAGAAACTGTGGTAAATGAGCATTTAAACATAAATATCAATTTAACCTGCATTTTAGAGGGACAGGACAACACCAATGTAAATTCCCAGGAGGGCTCGGCCTTTGATAAGGCGTTAGAGTTTTTTGGGGGAAATATAGTTGAAATTAAAGAATAATAGGGAGGTTTTTGTTATGGGTTTTGGTGGTGGAAATATGAATAAGATGATGAAGCAGGTGCAGCAAATGCAGGCTAAAATGGCTAAGCTGCAGGAGGAATTGGAACAGAAAACAGTTGAAGCTACTGCAGGTGGCGGTGTGGTGAGAGTTGTAGCGAATGGTAAAAATGAGATAGTAGAAATTGAAATTAAGCCAGAGGTATTAGATCCTGATGATGCTGAAATGGTACAGGACTTGGTATTGGCTGCATGTAATGAGGCCTTAAGAAAGGCCCAAGAAATGGTTTCGGAGGAAATGGGTAAAATAACAGGGGGGTTAAAGCTTCCTGGCATGCCGGGACTATTCTAAAATGCTTCACTATGCCGATGCTGTAGCAAAACTTATTGAAGAGCTGGCAAAACTCCCCGGTATCGGATCGAAAACTGCTCAACGCTTGGCTTTTCATATCCTAAGGGGCAGTAAAGAAGATGCTTATAACCTGGCTAAAGCGCTAGTTAATGCCAAAGAAAAGGTCGGTTATTGTTCTATCTGCTGTAATTTAACTGATCTAGATCCCTGTCGAATTTGCAGTAATAATGGTCGGGACAATTCTCTTATTTGTGTTGTCGAAGATCCCAGAGATGTTGCTGCCTTTGAAAGAACAAGGGAGTACAGGGGATACTATCATGTTCTGCAGGGTGCCATTTCCCCTATGGAAGGCATCGGACCTGACCGCTTAAAAATCAAGGAACTGTTAGAACGGTTGCAAAGCCAGGAAGTAACAGAAATAATAGTTGCTACCAACTCAAGTATTGAAGGTGAGGCAACGGCTATGTATTTGGCTAGACTTATTAAGCCTTTAGGTATCAAGGTTACTAGACTAGCGCAAGGGATACCAGTAGGTGGAGATATCGAATATGCCGATGAAGTAACCCTCTCCAGAGCATTTGCAGGCAGGAGGGAAATGTAGCGTTGAAGACGTCAAAAAGTGGGCGCGTGGGCACGTGAGCGCGTCAAAACCTCATAGAGAAAAAAGAAAAGATGAAATCTTTGAGCCGCCGGGAGGCGGCTTTTTGAATACGCTTTCATTATTACACTTTATACGCGCCCACTCGCCCACGGGTTAACGATCTAGGCGTAGTCAAAAATTACGGAGTAATTTTTGACTAAATTTCCCAGTACCGGAAATAATATTAACAGAATACATTATAATAATTATGGTTCTGGGAGGAAAGTGATAGTTGTGCAAAACCTACTGGGAAAAATACGTTACCTTAAAAAGAGTCTTATGCCTTCGGAAATATTAAATGAGGATATAGAAAAGGCACCATCCTTAGTAGAACTGGTTAACAAAGCTAAAGAAGAATGGTTAGATGCAAAATATTTCTTTGAGGAAGTAACTGATCCTAATCTAGTTGACCATGCCATTTTTCGGATAGAGTCAGCGGAAAAGAAATATATATATTTATTGAAGCTTGCTAGTGCAGAAAAGGTTATAAATAATAAAGTTCAGCTTAGTTAAAGAAAAATGTCTAAAATATGTAATAATATTCCAATATCCTCATATAAATTATTAGAGAAACTCGTCTCAAGGGGTGAGGGTAATGAGTTATGGAATTATCTTTGCGGCTTTATTTATATTATTTTTAATCTATATTGTGGTTAAAGTAATGATTGTACCTATTCAATGGATAGTTAAGATACTGGTTAATTCAGTTGTTGCACTTATTGGACTAATAGTTTTAAATATTATTGGCAGTTTTGTCGGTTTCCATTTACCAGTCAATTTTGTTACGGTATTAGGAGTAGGTGTTTTAGGTGTGCCTGGATTAATTCTGCTTATCATTATGCATCTGCTCTTTATTTAGGTAGTTTTTTAAAGACAATTTATCGGGTTTCGTGACCGGTGCTCGGTATTCAGTGCCCAGAAAAAGATAAAAGAGAAGGTCTATAGTCTATTTGCCATATTCTGTTAGTAATTATTATGTCATGAAACATAAGCCCAGGGCTGCTTGCCTTGGGCTTTATAGTTTTGCATATTCAGTATATTAAACAAATGCCTGTATTCATAGCAATTTACTAGAATTTGTTTTTACAATTGATAAATTTTGCGATATACTTTCCTATAGGCTATATTAATTAATTACTGTTATAAATATTTGGGTAGAGATTGCATATAATAAGCCTTAGTGGAAAGATTGGGAGGGGTATTTTTGCAGCGTATTGTAGAAGCATATATTGGTGAATATAACAGTGGTAAAAGTGAAGTTGCAATTAATAGAGCCTTAGACCTGTTAAATGAGAATCGCAAGGTTACTTTAGTTGACTTGGATATTGTAGAACCATTTTATACTCTCAGACCTCTAAAAAAGGAATTAGAAAGCCGAGGTTTAACTATTCTGGCCTGGGAAACAAAGGATACTATGGGCTTAGGTGAGGCTGGGAATATCATTAAACCAGAGATGAAATGGGCTTTACGCAGGGAAGGGGACGTGATTTTAGATATTGGATACGGTGTAGAAGGAGCTAAAACATTAAACTTGGTTGAGGAAAAAGAGATGAACCCTGAACTTAGAATATTTGCAGTTCTAAATATTGGACGCCCTATAACATCTGAGGAAGAGGATATTATTGAGTATGTTAAATCATTAGGTCCCGTCCATGGTTTAATAAATAATTCTCATTTAGGTAATGAAACTGACGTAGAGTTTATCCAGGAGGGCGCCAGAATTATTGGCTCCGCAGCGGAAAAATTAGGTTTGCCCATTATTGCAACAACCATTGACTATCGGCTGGCTGAAGAAATGGGACCCCGGGATTGTCTGGGCAATTCTATTCGCTTACTATATCGCTATATGAATCGCAGTTTCTGGTAAGTCACTAGTGGCTGGTTAGAATTAGTATTGGCCAGACACTAGATAACTAAATAATAATTTTTTTTAACTAGTAACTAGCAACTACAACTAGTAACTAGCAACTAATACAGGAGGTGTTTTATTATATGGCAGACAAGCCAATAAAAGGAGAGAAAAGGTTTTTTGTAACAGGTAATGAAGTAGTAGCCTGGGCTGCCCTGGCTGCCGGTGTCGACATCATGTATGGATATCCCATCACACCCCAGAATGAGGTAATGCATTACTGGACCCGCTTGGCACCAAAATACGGGCGCAAATTCCTGCAAACTGAGGATGAGATTTCTGCTGGCTTTACTACTTGTGGGGGAGTATTTTCCGGTGCGCGGGCTTTTACAGCTACAGCAGGACCTGGTAATACTCTAATGCAGGAACCTATGTCCATGGCAGAAATGATGAGAATACCCGCCGTTTTTGTTATAACACAGCGGGGGGGGCCTTCTACTGCAACAGTAATTTACTCTCAGCAAGAAGTAACTTTGACTTGCTTTGGCGGTAATGGCGAAGGTATGAGGGTAGTATATTCTCCTGGGAGTCATCAGGAGTTGTATGACTATACCATTAAAGCATTTAATACTGCTTGGAAGTACCGTTTCCCAACCTTTGTTTTAGGGGACGGATATCAAGCTAAGATGAGAGAATCTCTAATTATGTATGATCCGGAGGAACGGGGCATCCAAATGGAACCCACCGAAATGATTGTGGGTAAAGAGGGTACTCCAGGAGTAGATAGAGAGCCTGCTCACCTGCGGAATACATATAATACTGAAGAAGAACTGAATGTTGTAGTAAATGAGTTAGTAGATGCCTTCTGGAAGGCTGCCCCTGAAATAGTTGAGCATCAGGAATTTAACTGTGAGGATGCAGACATTGTTATTGTTGCCCATGGTGTAGTAACCCGGGCTGCCCAAGCGGCAGTTAAAGAGTTACGGGCTCAAGGGAAAAAGGTAGGGCATTTTCGACCCATTACGTTAAGACCATATCCAATTGAAGCCATGAAAACGGCTATAGCAAAAGCTAAAGAAATTATTTTAGTTGAATCTGCGGAAGGGCAACTAGATAAGATCGTTAAAGCTGAATTATACGGAAGTCAGATTCCTATTACCCCATACTTCCGTCCTGGAATGGGTATTACTGCGGAAGAAATAATTGAATTTATTAATAAAAAAGGTTAGGAGGTAGAAATATGGCATTAGCACCTAACATGCCTAAAGCATGGCGCGCTGAAACTAAGCCCCATAAATTTTGCCCCGGCTGCGGTCATGGGCTAATTTTAAAAGCATTAGGAGAATGCATAGATGAACTGGGAATTCAGGATAGAATAGTTTTTGGCTGTGATATTGGATGTTCACTTTTGTCCTGGGACTTTTTTAATGCCGATGCAATCCAGACACACCATGGACGGACAACCCCAGTATTGACAGGGGTAAAAAGAGCTCGTCCCGATAGGATTTGCATAGCTTACATGGGAGACGGTGGTGGTTACGCTATTGGTTCTCAGCACTTGGTAAATGCTGCTAGTCGTAATGAGAAGGTAACAGTGCTTTTAGCAAATAATTGTAATTACGGCATGACCGGCGGACAAATGGCGCCTACAACCTTACCAGGTATGAAAACTGAGACCTCTCCTTATGGTAGAGATGTTGAGGCAACTGGTAATCCCACTCAAGGACCGGAGATGGTTTCTGCCATTACTCCAGAAGGTGCCTATGTAGCTCGAGGTACAACTGCAAACCTGAGACAGTTAAAGAAAATGATTAAAAAGGCTTTGGAAACTCAGTTAAACGGTACTGGCTTTT
This sequence comes from Clostridiaceae bacterium BRH_c20a, assembly GCA_000961765.1. GTDB lineage: Bacteria > Bacillota > Peptococcia > Peptococcales > BICA1-8 > BICA1-8. Next base: position 85,031 of record LADT01000090.1, read on the forward strand.
CCTTTGTGGAAGCGTTATCAGCTTGCCCGACTAACTGGCGGACAAATGCTAAGGATACCTGGAACTTTGTTGAAAAAGAAATGACCCAATACTTCAAAGTAGGGGAGTTAAAAGTGCCCGGAGAAAAGGAGGGTAAATAATGGCTAAAGAATATAAGATAGCCCTGGCAGGAGAAGGTGGGCAGGGAGTTCAATCTGTAGCCGGAATACTAGTAGAAGCTGCCAATGATAATGGCAGAGAGGCCCTCTATATTCCTAATTTTGGTGTAGAGCAAAGAGGCGGGGTATCTATCGCTTTTGTTCAGATCGCTGATGAAAAAATCGGCTCGCCAAAATTCAAAAAGGCCGATATTGTCATAGCCTTAAGTGACCGGTCAGTGAGAAGGACGGCACAATATGTTGATGAAAGAACAACCTTTGTTTACGATAGTGCTATTGAAGGAATAGAAGAAGAATTGCCAAAAAATGCGGCTAAGGTATATGCTATACCAGCTATTGATGTAGCTAAAAATGAATTGCATCCGAGAGTATTTAACATAATTATTATGGGTGCAGTAATTGAAGCTACAAAAGTTATTACACTGGAAAGTGCTAAAGAAGCCATTGAGAAAAAGCTTGGTTATAAATTTGATCAGGACCCTAAGCTGCGGGAATTAAACTTCCGGGCTTTGGAAAAAGGGGCAGAATTAGTCAGGCAGTTTAATAAATAAAAGAGAATAAGGAGGAGATACGAGGTGGTTTCAACAGCCTATAAATATACTCAAAAAGAGTGCGATAGGGCAACTTTTACCCTATTCACCGGTTTGTGCAAAGGCTGCGGTCTATGCATGGAAAAATGCCCAGTAAAATGCCTGGAATGGTCCAATGATCTCGGAGTATATGGCACTCCAACAATTATACCTAAGGATGTAGAAAGCTGTACAGGCTGCGGCATTTGCCAATTGGTTTGTCCCGACTGCGCTATTGTTATTGAAAAAATAAAGAAATAATTTTCCAGTGTCACTTTGTATTTTTTTGCATAAAGTAGATTAATCAAAAAGTTCTTTGTCAACAATAGGTAATAGTCAGCAAAAAAATGGAGTGACATGTATGGTGAGTATTTTAAAAAAAGAGCAGGTTTTTGAAGAGGCAAATGCGGGTAATCTATTGCCTAAATGCATCTTATGTAAAGAAGTGCCTAAATTAGGAATAGCAGACGGTTTTTTATTGATTGGACAGTTTGTGTGTTCCGGATGTGAACAAAAACTTCTAACCTTAAATTATGATGACCCTGCCTATAACATAATGGTGCAGAAGCTAAAAGAAGTAATATATAGCTCAAAAAAGAGTAGTAGACAGCTAAAAAAGGAATAAATCACCGCTAAGGTGATTTATTCCTTTTTACACGTTTTTTTGTCATCCGGTCTCGAAGATGAACGTCCTCTACTTCCTGCCTAATCTGCAGAAGTTTGAGTAAATCTATATGGAGAGCTTGAGATATTTCTGTATCGCTTTTATCCGCTTTCCAAGCATTAATTACCTTGCTAATATCAAGTTTATATTTTTTGGAGAGTTTTTTGATATCAACCGGGCTTTTTGTGGTCATAACAGGATGCTCCTTTCTAGACGATGGTCAATATTTATACTTAATAGTCGATAGTCGATGGTCAATAGTCTATAGTCTAAGGTTAGGGCAATTTTCTGGGTTTCGTGCCCAGTGCCCAGTGCCCAGATTCTTTTGGGTTTAGATATTGCGTCTGACAACCTTAACCTAGCGAAGCGATACCTTAACCTAGTATTTTCTGTAGCACCGTTGAACTGCAGCACGGTAGAACTAAACCCGCAGGTTTCTCTATGATTATTGTTTCCTTCCCGTAATTGGTTATGTGTAATGACTTGCTAGTAGATTTTAGGAAACTATGATAAAATTAAAAAAAATTACAAAGGTAGTAAAAAAAATGCAAAAGGCACCAATTATTGAAAGAATAGTTGATTATCTTAATACAAACCCCATTTCCTGCCATACTCCAGGTCATAAAGGTGGACAATTTATTCCTCCGCCGTTAAACGGGAAATGGCCGCGAGAAGTGTGGCAGTATGATGTTACAGAGATTGTAAATTTGGACAATCTCCATTATCCTACGGGCTGTATCAAGGAAGCTCAGAACAATATTGCCGACTTGGTTAATGCAAAGGCATCATACTTTTTAGTCAACGGAACCAGTGTGGGTATCCAGGCCGCTATTTTAGCATTAGCTTATAATAGCCCTATATTTGTACCGAGGAATGTCCATAAGTCGATTTATAATGCAATTGTTTTGGCTAATGCTGAGCCCATATATTTACCTATAGCTTTTGATGAAAATATAGGTATCCCATTGGGGTTAGAAGTAGAGATTTTAAAAAAGTACATTAAAAAACACCCTCAATGTAAAACAATAGTTATTACCAATCCAACATATCAAGGGATTAGCTATAAAATTCAGGAAATAGTAGATCTAGCCTTAGCTAATGGTTTTAAAATAATTTGCGATGAAGCCCATGGCTCTCATTTTTTCCTTCATAGTGAATTGCCCCCTTCAGCATTAAGCTTAGGAGCCCATATTGTTGTCCAGAGCTGGCATAAAACCCTGCCTGTTTTAACCCAGGCCAGTATCTTGCATTTGGGGCATAATTATACCGGTCCTGACATAGCCCATTATTTAAATTTACTGCAGACTACCTCGCCCTCATATCTTTTAATGGCATCTTTAGACAGTTGTCAAGCTTTTTTAAGAGCAGAAGCTAAGGATATTCTGACACTAGCGGTTAAAAAAATCCGCTCCTATCAAGAGCGTATATCTCTATTGGATAACTTAGAGCTATATAAAACTAAGAATAATCTGCAAATGGACCCCTTTAAACTCTGCCTGAGCTCCCCTAAGGTTAGTGGCTTGGAGCTAGCTAAACTCTTAAGGGAAAAGTATCAGATATATGCAGAAATGGCTGAAGAAAACTATTGTTTATTACTTTTAGGTATTGTAATTAATGACATGACTATGTATAAATTAGAGGAGAGCTTAATTGACCTTAATGGGTATTTAGATGACTTACCAAAGAGCTATAAACCTACTACCAGAGATAAGATCCTAATTCCTACTGCAAAAATGCTTTTGCGGGAAGCCTTTTTTTCCACAAAAGAAAAAGTTAGCTTAGATAGTGCCTTAGGGAGAATATGTGGAGATTATATTATCAAGTATCCGCCTGGGATACCTTTGTTAGTGCCAGGTGAGGTTATCGATGAGAGTGTTCTTAATATCTTAAAAAAACCGGGTGAAGGTCATAAGATTGAGGATCATATAACTGTTGTTCAAGAATAGACGAATATGCGCTTTGGGGGGATTTGAAATGAAGCTGGTTATTGCCGTTGTCCAAGATTCTAATGCGCCATCTTTATTGGAAAACCTAGTAGAACACGGCTTTAGGGCTACTAAGCTTGCTAGTACTGGAGGCTTTCTTAAAAGGGGCAATACAACAATTTTTGCAGGTGTAGAAAATGAAAAGGTACCAGAAATAATTAAGGTAATTAAAGAGAAATGCTGTATTACCCAGCAGGTATTAACACCTGCAATTTCTCCTGGGGGCCCCATCGAGGCCTATCTACCACCTTTAATAGATATTCCTGTTAGTGGTGCAAATGTTTTTGTCATTGATGTTGAACAATATATAAAGGTGTGAGAAGATGAAAATTACATCTGTGAGTCAAAGGGAAAATCTAGTAGTAAGCAGTGAAAAGGGGATAAAAGTAGGCAATGAACAGATTGATTTTGCTAAAGCCTTAGATGAAGTCAACCATAGAGAGTACAAGGAAGATTTGCATAAATTAATAGCAGAAGTGGATAAAATGTCTAAAAAGCTTGCCCATTCTTGCACCTTAAATGATTTAAAGAATTATAAAAGGGCAGTACAGAATTTTCTTAAAAGGACAATTAAAGTTGCCTATGAAGCACAAGATGAATCTAGCTGGGACCGCATGGGTAGACAGAAGCTCTACGTCTTGGTTAAGAAAGTTGATGAAAACTTAGAAGAGTTGTCTCGACAGGTTCTAAGCGAGCAAACTGATTCATTGAATATCTTAGACAAGTTAGATGAAATTCGGGGCTTGTTGGTTGATATGTATCTGTAGTGACTGGTTTGTGGGCAATTTATAGGGTTGCGTGACCAGTGCTCGGTGACCAGTGTCCAGTGAGGCAGAAAATATTGGGTAAAATTATTGGGTCTGACAGTACTTTGGGGGCATTTTATTGCGTCTGACACAGGCATTGAATGCTTGGCGTTGCCCGCACCACTATTAAAGAAAGCATTCCTGTCATTCTGAACATAGTGAAGAATCTTAATATCCTTCCGTCGTTCCTCCCTCAGGATGACACAGCAAAATCAGTAGCTTTCATAGGCAATGATACTTCAGATGTTTTTCTGTAGCACTGTAGCACTGTAGCACTAACATCCAGTATGGCCTATGAGCCTTCGCACTAACATCCAGTATAGCTAGTAAGTAAAAAAGAGGGTGAGATTGTGGGATTTGCAGAAATCAAAGGCCAAGACACAGCAGTACAAATTTTAAAAAAAAGCATCCTGGGTAATCATATTAGCCATGCCTATATTTTTCAAGGTATAGAGGGTGTTGGTAAAAAAACTACTGCTTTAGCTTTGGCACAGGCTTTAAATTGTTTAAATTTTGATACTTCTTTGGGAGGAGCCTGTGGAGAATGCTTAGGCTGTATAAAAGTAGAAAATGGGAACCATCCTGATCTCCATATAATTATACCTGAGAAATATGTAATAAAAATTGATCAGATTCGCAGTTTGAAAAGCAAAGTATTTTATAAGTGTTATGAAGGTAGGAAAAAAGTAATTATTTTTGACGATGCCCATAATTTAACTATAGAGGCAAGCAATAGCTTGCTAAAAGTTTTAGAAGAACCACCTCAAGACACGGTATTTATTTTAGTTTCTTCAGAACCGGGAAAACTACCTGACACGATAATATCCCGTTGTCAGCAGATACAATTTCAGCCTCTCTCTGTCTATACTATAAAGGAGCACCTAATAAAGGAAAACCCGGAAAAAATTTCCCAGATAAGCTTAGCAGCATCTCTAGCAGGTGGATCCCTTGCAAAAGCAGAAGAACTACTAGCAGAAGGGGAAGTTTTAGAAAATAGGCAGGAAACAATTAACTTTGTAAAAAAGCTTTTTGAGCTATCCTTTAGTGATATTATTATCTGGTGTGAAAAGTGGGATAGGGAAAAGAAAAAGGTAAAAACTATCTTAGAAATAATTCAACTTTGGTATCGGGACCTTTTAGTATTTCGTACTACAGGAAGAGAGGAAATACTAATAAATCAGGACCATGTGGCTGATATTAAAAATAGCCAACATACTTTAATAAATATTAATTATGCTTTATTATTAATAAATGAGAGCATTAAGAACCTCGAATCTAATGTTAGCCCCAGATTAGTATTAGAAGTATTTTTCATGAAGCTTAAGATAAAGTAAGACTTGAATTCAGATGGAGTTTTAACTCCACCTGAACCTTATGTCGCACTTATTTCGAGACTTGGCGGCACTTATCTCTCACTTATAGAAGTGGGAGTCTTAGTAACGCCGTTGAGATAAATTGAACAAGAAAGGGGACTTTCCATGCCGACTGTGATAGGCGTGCGTTTTAAACCGGCAGGAAAAATATATTATTTTGATCCTGACAAGCATGAAATAAACTTTAATGACAAAGTAATTGTTGAAACTGCTAGAGGTATAGAATTTGGTCACGTTGTTGTTGCACCTAAAGAAATAACTGAGGAAGAGGTTATTCAGCCTCTAAAGAAAGTGCTGCGGGTAGCAACTGAAGAAGATAATGAGCAGGTTAAAATTAATGAGGAGAAAGAAAATGAAGCATTAAGAACTTGCCAAGATAAAATAAATGAACATCAGCTTCCTATGAAATTAATCGAGGTCGAGTACACTTTCGATAACAGTAAGATTATTTTTTTCTTTACTGCTGAGGGCAGAGTTGACTTTAGGGAACTAGTTAAGGATTTAGCATCAATTTTTCGAACCCGTATTGAATTACGGCAAATTGGTGTTCGGGATGAGGCAAAGATGCTAGGAGGTATTGGGGCCTGTGGACGAGTTTTATGCTGCCACAGCTTTTTAGGTGATTTTGAACCTGTTTCCATAAAAATGGCAAAGGAACAACACCTTTCTTTAAATCCCGCGAAAATTTCGGGTATTTGTGGCAGATTAATGTGCTGTCTTAAATATGAGAATGATGTCTACATGGAATGCAATAAAGGCTGTAATAAGAGGGCTCCTCAGGCTGAGATCAAAATAGAAGACTATGAGGGCGATTTTGATTTGACCAAACTGGAAGATTAGAAGATTTTTTTGGATATCGGGGGGATAGGGAGTGAAGCTCACAGAAAAGCTTATCCAACTGGAAAGTGAACTTACCAAAATTATTGATGAATTTAAAACCCTGAAAATGCAGGCTTATATGCTAGAGGAAGAAAATCAAAAGCTCAAAATGGAATTATGTCAATATCCTGAGGAAAAAAAGAAGGCTGTTGAGGATAATGCCCAACGAATTCTTGGGGAAGGTCACGATAATCTGGCCAGGCTTTATAACGAGGGTTTTCATATTTGCCATTTGCATTTTGGGCAAACTCGGCGGGGTGACTGCTTATTTTGCATGGGTTTTTTAAGAAAGATGTGATTAAGCTTGGTTGACGTAAGGGAAAATGAGAGCATAGATGAATTAATCCTTGGGGGATTAAAAATAATCCAAAAAACCGGCGGTTTTCGGTTTTCTCTTGATGCTGTTTTGTTAGCCCACTTTGCAACGGTAAAAAAAGGGTATAAGGTTATTGACTTGGGGACAGGGACCGGTGTAATTCCCCTGATTCTTACTACTAGGGCCCTTGAATTGAATATAACCGGTGTGGAAATTCAAGAAGAAGTTGCTCAAAGAGCCAAGCGTAGCTTGGCTTTAAATCAGTTGAAGAATATTAAAATTATAACTGCTGACCTTAGGAATCTAGGTGAGGAGCACTTGGGACATTACGATTTAGTTATTTCCAATCCTCCCTATTTAACGCTAAACCAGGGCAAGATTAGCCCCAGTGAGGAGATTGCCCTTTCGAGGCATGAGATAAAGTGTAGTCTGGAGGATTTAATTAGAAGTGCCCAAAAGTTAATAAAGAACCAAGGAAGGTTTGCTTTAATCCATCGGGCAGAACGGTTGGCTGAGATTATAGCTTACTTAAAGGTATATAAGCTTGAGCCAAAAAGGATTAGGCTTATCCATCCCTACCTAGCTGAAGCCGCTAATCTAGTTTTAATTGAAGTTATTAAAGGGGCTAAACCAGGGTTAACAGTACACACCCCTCTGGTAATATATAATGGTGATGGAACTTATACCAAGGAAATCTTAGATTATTATGATGGTGGTGAGACCTGTGGTAACTAAGGGTCGTCTTTTTTTATGTGCAACTCCTATAGGAAATTTAAAGGATATTACCTTAAGGGTGCTGGAAACTTTACAAGAGGTAGATTTAATTGCCTGTGAGGATACTAGACATACCTTAAAGCTTTTAACTCATTTTTCGATCGTAAAACCAGTCACAAGCTATTTTGAACATAACAAAAAGTATAAGGGTGAAAAAATAATTACTAAATTGCTGGAGGGTAAAGATGTTGCTCTGGTCTCTGATGCCGGAATGCCTGGTGTATCTGATCCCGGACAGGATCTGGTAGAGGAGTGTATTGCTAATGGCATTGAAGTGATTGCCCTTCCGGGACCGGTGGCGGCAATAACAGGTTTGGTTTTATCGGGCCTTTCTACCCAGCGTTTTTGTTTTGAGGGCTTTATCCCCCGGGTTAAAGGGGAAAAAAGAGCCTTTTTTAAGAAATTAGCTAATGAAGAGAGGACATTAATCTTCTATGAAGCACCCCACCGGTTTTTAGGGACCTTGGAAATAATGGGTGAAGTTTTTGGCGATCAGCGACAAATGGCCGCCTGCAGGGAATTAACTAAGAAATTTGAAGAAGTTGTCAGAGGCACTATTTCAGATGTTCTTAAGCATTTTAATCAGAAGAACATTAAGGGTGAGTTTACAATAGTAGTAGCCGGGGCAGAACCCATCAAAGAGGAAAAGGGGATGGACTGGGCCTTGGCTAAGGTAGCAGAACTACAATCCCAAGGCCTCACTGCCAAGGAAGCGGTCAAACAAGCAGCCCAAGAAGCAGACATCAGCAAAAGGGAACTTTATGATCAGGTGATGGTGAAATGAGAAAACAGCCACCGGCTGTTTTAGGTATCGCTTCGCTAGGTAAAGGTTAAGGTTAATAAAAAAGGTGACGCTATTGTTGAGATGTCCAGGGATAAAGGTGAAGTAGCGGCGGCCATAGTCGTGACCAAAAAGCCGGAGGATTATGGAGTGATACCCCATGCTTTTATATATTTGCTGGGGCATGCTGAAAAATCTCGTTATTTTAGGCAGCTCTTTGCATATTTTTTCTATAATTTTAGGTGCTTTAAAATTATACTTAATAACAAAAGTATAGCTATAGGAGCAATCATTGTTCCAATTGACATTAAACCGATAAGTGAAATAAAAGTAAGCAATCCTGCTATAAAATATGCTAGGTCAATTCTATTTTTTAAAATTGATAAGAGGCCTCCATAAGATAGTAATATAAAAAATACTGCTTCGACTATTTTATTATCTTGGATTTCCATACCATATTCGATAATTAGAAATCCTGAAATAAATGAGTATATAAAAGCTATATAAGCCAATAATTTACTTATCATTAGATTTAACTCCTTTTACATTTCTACAATATAATATTATTAAATGTATTAATAAATGGCAAAGCTAAAGCTTCGCCATTTATTTAATACGTTGCTAATGTTGTAATTAACAAATCTGCCATATCTCCACTCCAAGTCCAGTACCATAAACCTTCATATCCAAAATATCCTGAATTTCTGCCTTCGAGAGTAATATAATGATCTACATCAGTTCTTGCATTAGGGTCATTGAAATCATAATTATAAAAACTACTATGCATAGAACTGCGAACTGTCCTTCCTCCATCAATATATGACAAACCAGTCCATTCTTCAGCATCTACATACCAGTGTGTATTAAAAAAAGAAGGATTAGCTGCCCATGTATCCTTATATCTAGATGTTAATGTTGAATATGGGTAGTCTACTGACCACCAAATTTTATGCCATGTTTTACATAATGGTTCATCAACTGGATCTGTGGTTGTAACAATAACTCCGCCAGAGTAGGAAGTGCTTAAAATAGAAAAATTATTTTGTTCTATATCTTTCTCCTTAATCAGGTTTTCATACTCTTTAAGTTTTTGATCTTGTACCTTTTCTAGCTTATACTCATTTTTTTCTTTGTCTATAATAATTTTAAATACATCAATTCCTGAATCAACTTTCTTTGTACCTTCCACTTTTAATCCTATTTTACTATCTGATAAAATGAGCTCAACATTATCTAAAACACCTTCTGAGTTTTCACTAGGTTTAAGTTTAATAATATTATCTCCTTTTGCTGCAGCCGGAAAATTCAAGACTAAAAGAAATATTAATGTAAGGCAAAGAAAAACTATTTTGGCATTTGTTTTCATTCTTAATACTCTCCTCTCTTAAATATTAAATACTAACTTGGTAAAAAATATCTAAAACATTGGAATCTCCCCCCAAAAATGTCGTTATATCAATAAGATGCTTTTAAAAACTATTTTGTTTCAAAAAATTAAAATTTTATTGGAAAATATCAAAGAATTTTTTATTAAGATGATGTAAGCTCATTGACTATATATCTATTTAATATGCAAGAATTTTTTTCTGAATAATTTCTCTCTAGCGTATAATATATAGAAGGAAAGAAGGAAAGAAGGAAAGAAGGAAAGAAGGAAAGAAGGAAAGAAGGAAAGAAGGAAAGAAGGAAAGAAGGAAAGAAGGAAAGAAGGAAATGGATATATTGGAGTATCTAATATAAATCTAATAAAAATAGAAATTAGGAAGCGAATATTTGCGAAAGTGATTTTTATAATACATTCTTTATCTTAATAAAGAAGTCTTTTACATTTATAAATTATTAACATTTAAATAAAAATATTTATAAACAAAGGGATTATATCCAATATTGTAGAAATTAGGTAAAAAAGGAAACGGGGAAATCAGGTGCTATTTATGAAAGACAAGTTGGATTTTGATACCCTTTTTAAAATGCATTATAATGATATTTTACGTTTGGCTTTCTTTATAACAACTGATAGAATTTTAGCTGAAGATGTGGCTCAGGAGGCACTTTTAATTGTATATGATAAACTTCATACCCTTAAAGATAAAAGTAAATTTAAATACTGGTTAAACAAGATAGTAATTAATTGTGCTAATCAGGTTTTAAGAAAAAATTCTAAATATATATATACTGAAAATATCGAATTTATTAATGATGTTTTAAATGTAGATATAGATAAAAATGACCCTTTATATATAATGGAAGAGAAAGAATTAAATAGGTTTATTTACTCGGCTATTGCTTCTTTAGGAGATTTAGAAAGAAAAATATTTGTTTTACGTTATTTTGAGAAGTATAGTTTTAAAGAAATTGCTGATACGTTAGAAATAAATGCGAGTACGGCTAGAACTATAGTTTTCAGGGGTAAAAAATTATTGGAAAATAAATTAGAACAATATTATAATCCAGACCCTAAAGAAATGGGGAATCAAATGTGAGTAAAGATAAACTGGATGATTTAATTACCAAAAGTTATGAAGAAATAGCCAGTAAAATTAATGCAGATCCAGAGGAAGCCTATCAAAAATTTTTACTAGAATTAGAAAAGCGAAAAAAAATTAATGCTGATAAGGAAGAAAACAAATTAAACTATATTATCAAAAGACACCAGAAAGTATTCATTGCTGCAGGCTTTATCGGCGCTTTTATTCTGGGCAGTTTTTTTACGGAAAATGCAATTGCTACTAAAAGTATTTTAAGAGATTATTGGACACGGACCGGTAATTCCATTAAAAAAACTATTAATATTGGTAATGAGGAAAAGGTCGATACGACAAATATTAGTGAAGAATTTCAAACAATTGCTGAACTCAAAGAACATATTAAATTTATCTTGAGAGTGCCCAATAATCTTCCGGAGAATATGGTCTTGAACAAGGCTTTATTATGGAAAGTGGGTAATTCGGAAAAAGTAACTTTGCTGTATACAGGACAAAACCAATTTCTACAAATTACTGAATGGCTGGTAACTGGGCCAACTTCATCATTTACCAGTGTTGATGACAAAAAAAGCGAAATAAAACATTTTACCTTTAACAATATAACCTATGAAATTGTGGTATTAGAGAGCGGAAATATTACCTGCAAATATAACAATAATGAGCTTCTTATAAATGTTCAGAGTAAAGGTATAAGTTATGAGGAATTTATCAAAATTTTGAAAAGTATGAAGGAATATACTTAAAAAAGGCGCCTAGTAAAGACGCCTTTTTTTATTGAATTTTTATAGGGTCAGAATATGCTTCCCTAGTATCCGTTACCCCTGCGGTTGCCTTAGATATAACTTTCAACCGGTATGTATCTCCTTTGGTAACATACGCAGAATTGTTATAACTAATAAAACTAACATTGTATTTGGTTTCTGGGTATGTCTCAACCGTTATCCAGGAAGACCCCGAAAGTTTTTGTAAATATATTGTTTGAGTTAATGTATCAACCGTAGTATTAGTATCGGTTATAGCTTCAAAGGCTACTAGATTTATATCAACTTGGGTAATAGTACCGTCAATATAGTTAATAAGATTACCTGTTGAACTAGGCAGTGGACTAAACTTTTCCACTTTAATATTTGTTTGGGCCAAGGCTGCTGTACTGGTAAAAAACATACACACCAATAGAACTGATAAAACAATAAAACTTTTTTTCATAAAAAAACACCTCCATTTAATTTATATCTATAAGAGGCAGTTTTTTTTATATTTGTTGCAAAAAAATAAAAAAATTGCAACAAATTTGATTTCAACCGCATCTTATTAGTACAAGTTAAATTTTGGGAGGTGATTCCGATGGTTTAGATCGGTTTTTTGAGAAATAGATTCCCACAGCAATGTCTCGATTTATCTATTATATGTCAATGGCAAAAACAAATTTTGATAAAAATAATACAAGTAATCAATTAGCAATGCAATATCTTGGTATGGCCCTTCATTACTTTGCTGATTTAAATGCTCCTCATCATGTTGGTAATTTAGTCGCAGGGCTTAGTAGACATACACAATGGGAAAACTATGCAGACGCTAATAGAACAAATTATAGAATTTACAATGGTTCATTATATAATTATTACGGTACTAGTTTTTACGATTATGGTCAAGATGCAGCATATAACGGGTATAGAAATATTAACTATGCTGAATCTACAGAAACTTATTTCATGAATATTGCAGCAGAAAATACTTATGAATATGCCCAAAACAGTTTAGCTGCTATAATCGATGCATTTTTTAGGTCTGAGGGAGTATATTAAAATAAGAGTAGCCTACGTGCTACTCTTATTATTTAATATACTTCTTAATTTGGAAATAAAATGATATTATAAAAACAAAAATGTTAGACGTGAGGGTAACTTAATGAAAAAATATGTTTTAAAGATACGTCCTGGACATTTGCCCAATTTTAGTAGTTCCGGAAGCTATGTTTTTTGGGAGAGTATAACAAAACTACCAATAATATTTATATCAATAGTAGCCGTTTGTCTATGTATATCTACTACAAGCTTAAAAATACCCTTTAATTTGCGTGAATGGAATGAAGATAATAACTATTTAAGAAATAAGGATTTCTTTGATTATTTAAGGTTTATTAAAATTCAATTAATTTTTTTAATCGGTTTATTATTACTTTCATTTGGTGGTTATCTTAGTAATTTTTATTTATCAAGTGATATTAATCTGTTATATTTTTGTGTTAAAACAATAGCTCTTTTTTCTTTTTCAGCAATTGCAGGATTATTATCCTATTTTATACTCCCAGGAATTCTTAGTCATCTACTTACCTTTATAATTATAATTCTAGGCTCTATATTGATTTATTAGAGGTGATTTTATGTTTGAAAAAATCTATAAAACAAGAAGAGAAAAATTTGGAGCAATAATATCGCTTGAGCATCCAGAAGCGCTTATTTACATAAATGAAAAGGTAGCCAATATGCTAAAAATCCCTCAACCGTCCTTTGAGTTACCTCCGACATTTTTATCTGCACCTTTAGATGTACATTTTAGCTTAACTTCTAATTGCAAATATAAATGTGAAGGATGTTATCAAAAAAACTTAATAAATAATAATAATGTTGATATTCAATATCAGCAGGCAAAAACAATCATAGACAATTTATCAGGGATGAATGTTTTTACGGTAGCATTCGGAGGAGGGGAGCCTTTATTAAATAATGATTTATTTCAAATAGCCACTTATACTAGAAATAAAAAAATTATACCTACACTCACAACAAGTGGTTATGAAATAACGACCTTAGACCCACAGAAATTTAGAGTATTTAGTAATATCCATTTGAGCATACACTCACTTGAAGATTTAGACCTATTAGAAAAAAACATATCTCATCTAAGAAAAACGGGTATTTATCCTGGTTTAAATATATTATTATCAAGGAAAACTTTTCCCTATCTAGATGACATTTTTCAGTTTATTAAGTTAAATAAAATTAGAAAAGTATTATTCTTAAAATTTAAGATTAATGATAATAACTTTCAGTCTTCATATTTAAAATTGTCTATTGAAGATGAACAAAAACTATACCCTATATTAAAAAAATTCTCAAAAAAATTGCAAATTAAGATTATTATTGATTGTTCTTTATTTCCTGCAATAGCAATACATAGGGGCTGTCCCAAAAGGATAGTTAAATATTATAGAACATCAATTATGATAGATAATCTTTATAGTAATTATACCATAAATAAAAAACGTCCCGGTCGGGGACGTTTTTTATTTATGTAAGAGATTAACCTGCGTTGGCGGCCATTGCGTGGGCACATTCACTACATACAAGCTTACCTTTATAGGTTTGAACGTTATCTGCATTACCACAGAAAACACATGCCGGCTCATATTTCTTAAGAATGATTTTTTCATTGTCTACGTATATTTCTAAGGCATCTTTTTCGTCAATACCTAAAGTTCTGCGTAGTTCAATTGGAATAACCACTCGGCCAAGCTCGTCCACTTTACGAACAATTCCTGTTGATTTCATATCCACCCTCCTCTTTCCTACAAATTTCGACAACACTCAACTAGATGATACCATTACTTCCAGTATAAGTCAAGGTATATTCCTAATATTTTGAAAAAAAATAATAATAAGGACAATGTTTTCGATGAATTATGACAAAATCGGTAATACTTGACAACTAAAAGGGTGTTTATTATACTATTTGATAAGTAATTAAAATTAGGGAAAGTTATGAAGGATTGAGTAGCTATTAAGTAGCAGAACCAGAGAGTGGGATGCGGTGAAAGCCCATACTGACGAAAGATAGTGAAGATGGATCCGGAACAGCAATAGCCGTTTTGCTCCCGTTAGAGAGCTTTTTTACTGATATTCTTCGGTAAGATGCTGAGATTTCTGTCCGTAAGGCAGGAATGAAGCAGGGTGGTAACACAAGAGCTTCTTGTCCCTGTACTGGGGAAGGGGCTTTTTTTAGTACAATGATAAGCTCATGGGGTATACAGAATGTCAGTGCTACAGTGCTACAGAAAATACTAGGTTAAGATTTCGCTTCGCTAGGTTAAGGTTGAGACTTTAAATTGAAAAGTATTTTGATGCATCCCTTTAAGCTAGACACAGATGCAGATGTCTTATGCAAAAAAAAGCAGAATTATCGTGGAGCGATGACACGATGACACAATGACACAATGACACATACCAGTAGACTGACATTCATCGAGACACGTCTATAAATATTTTCTATAGACCATAGACCATAGACCATTGTCTTTATATCCTTTTCTGGGCACCGGACACTGGTTACTGAACACCGGTCACCGAGCCCGATAAATTGTCCTAAAATAATATCCACTAGCCACTAGCCACTAGTCACCAGTCACTAATCACTAATTCAAGGAGGTTTTTACTAATGCGTGAAAAGAAAACATTTTACATTTCCACGCCAATTTATTATCCCAGTGCTAATTTGCATATAGGTCATGCTTTAACAACTGTTATGGCAGACGCCATGGCCCGTTATAAAAGAATCAAAGGCTATGATGTCTGGTTTTTGACCGGTTCTGATGAGCATGGTCAGAAAATCGAAAGGTCGGCAAAAAATCAAGGTATTGAGCCTAAGGTTTATGTGGATGATATTGTGGATGGCTTTAAGAGATTGTGGTCAAAATTGAATATTTCCTATGATGATTTTATTCGAACAACTGATGAACGCCATAAAGAAGTGGTTCAAAATATCTTCAAAACAATTTATGAAAAAGGGGATATCTATAAGTCCGAGTACGAAGGGCGGTACTGCACTCCTTGTGAAACCTTTTTTACGGAGCGGCAGCTCACAGAAGGTAACTGTCCCGACTGCGGCCGATCTGTGGAACTTATTAAAGAAGAGAGCTACTTCTTTAAGATGTCTAAATACCAGGATCGGCTTTTGGATTATATAGAGAAAAATCCTGATTTTATTCAGCCTGTATCCCGCAGGAATGAGATGGTTAACTTTATAAAACAGGGGCTTGAGGATTTATGTGTTTCACGGACAACCTTTGACTGGGGAATCCCTGTGCCAATTAATGAAAAGCATGTTATTTATGTTTGGTTTGATGCTCTTACAAATTACATATCAGCCTTAGGCTACGGCACAGAGAATGATGCCCTTTACCAAAGATTTTGGCCTGCTGATATCCACCTGGTAGGTAAGGATATTGTTCGTTTTCATACAGTTATCTGGCCAACTATCTTAATGGCTGCAGGGGTGCCTCTGCCGAAAAAAGTCTATGGGCATGGCTGGCTTTTATTAGAAAGCGGCAAAATTTCCAAATCTAAAGGAAACGTGGTAGACCCTAATATCCTAATGGATAAATATGGTGTTGATGCCATACGGTATTTCTTATTAAGGGAAATACCTGCGGGATCTGATGGATATTATTCAGAGGAAGCGCTAATTCAGAGATGCAATACTGACTTAGCCAACGATTTTGGTAATTTAGTGAGCCGAACAGTAGCCATGGTGGATAAATATTTTGGCGGTATTATTCCTGAAGGTGATGTTCCCGGTCAGTTTGATGATGAACTAAAAGTTCTAGCAGCTAAGGTACCGGAAGAAGCTGAGAACTATATTGAGAATATGGATTTTGCAAATGCTTTGGCAGCTATCTGGAAGCTAATTAGTCGGGCAAACAAATACATTGATGAAACCATGCCGTGGGTTTTGGCTAAAGATGAGGCACAAAAAGGGCGGTTAGGAACGGTGCTTTACAACCTTCTTGAGGCGATACGAATTAGCACTACCCTTTTAATGCCTGCTATGCCTGAGACACCGGCTAGGGTCGGAGAGCAGATTGGGTTTGATCTTAGTAACGGTAAGTGGGATCAGGCAAAAGTGTGGGGGCTTATTAAACCCGGCACTAAGGTTAATAAGAAAGAGGCTATTTTCCCTAGAATTGACCCCAAGGTATTAGAAGAAGATTTAGTGCAGGTTGAAGAGAAACCGACGGAAGAGGCTTTTGTCGTAGAGCCATTGAAAGAAGAAATATCTATTGATGATTTCGCTAAACTGGATTTACGCATTATTGAAGTTATTAAATGTGAAAAGGTAGAAAAGGCCGATAAGCTTTTAAAGCTGGAAGTGAGAATGGGTGATGAAACAAGGACTATTGTTTCGGGAATTGCTAAACACTATGACCCCCAAGAGTTAATTGGCAAGAAGCTTATTCTAGTGGCAAACCTTAAACCTGTTAAGCTAAAGGGGATAATGTCCCAGGGTATGATTTTAGCAGCTTCTACTGATGATATGTTAGAGGTTTTAACAATTAATAAAGACCTGCCTTCAGGCAGTAAAGTTAAGTAAGGAGTAGGATATGTTATTTGATACACATGCTCATCTAGATGATGTAAAGTTTAAAGGAGAAACAGATGAGGTAATTGTAAGGGCAAATGAACAGGGAGTTTCCTTAATAGTAAATGTGGGTTATAATTTGCGTCATGCCCGACAATCTATTGCTTTAGCTGAAAAATATGATTTTATTTACGCTTCTGTGGGATTACATCCCCATGATGCAAAAGATGGTGATAAGAGCTTTTGGGAGGAAATCTATAAACTAGCCCGTCATCCCAAAGTAGTAGCCTTAGGGGAAATGGGTCTAGACTACTATTGGGACAATTCACCTAGGGATGTACAAAGAGACGTATTCCGCCAGCAGATAGGAGCAGCCAAAGACCTTAAGCTGCCTATTATTATCCATGACCGGGATGCCCATCAGGATGTCTTAACAATTGTCAAAGAAGAGGGGGCATTAGAAGTAGGTGGAGTGTTTCATGCTTACTCCGGCAGCTGGGAAATGACCAAAGAAATTCTGGATTTAGGATTTTTTATCTCCATCGGCGGCCCCGTTACTTTTAAAAATGCCAAAAAAATCTTGGAAGTAGTGGAAAAAGTACCGCTGGAGTCGCTGCTAATTGAAACAGATTGCCCCTATCTGACACCTGATCCCTACAGAGGAAAAAGGAATGAGCCGGGATATATTAAGCTTGTTGCAGAAAAAATTGCCCAAATAAAAAATATTAGTTATGAAGAAGTAGCTTCTGCTACCAAGGAGAATGGGATGAGGCTTTTTGGGATTAATCCCTTATAGGTTAATATTCTCGGGTCTGCATCCCATGCATGTTAATCTTCCCTGACGCATCAAATTATGGGATATACTGAATGATGCATCACATGAAAAAGAATATTCTTAGACGCATCTATTTTACGGTTAACCTGCAAGATGCATCATGCAGGTTATAAAAGCATCAGATACATCCCAATAATGTGACCTGTAAGCAGATGCATCCCTATAGTTTCACATTCATCGGAAGCATCATCCAGTATGGCTTAAAAGTAGATGCATCCTAAAAAGTTGTCATTCATCCGAAGCAAATATTCTTCGAACTGTCACATTGGCCCAATATATTGACTAAAATATTGTAGGGATGTAAATAAATATAATGGGTTGGGGACTAGAAGGGGATAGTAGATGAAAAGATTAGTGTTGCTTGTTTTGTTGACATCAGCAATGCTGTATTCGGATCCGTCACAATGGGCTGCATCTGAAATTAATCTTGACGATATAAATTTATACAAATATGTTATCAAAGCTGATGGACAAGAAAGGGAGTTTTTTTCCTTTAATTCAAATGCTGAAGAAGTATTAGAGGAAGAAGATATTGCTTTAGAAGGTCGAGATTATCTTAGCATTACTTATAAAGATGATATTTATTATGTCCAAGTTATACGCCGGCAAGAATATTTTATAACTGAGGTAGAGGAAATACCTTTTTCTGTTGAATATAAAAACAGCATGAATGTAACCAAAGGGTTTACTAAAACTATACAAGAAGGTAAGCCCGGTTTAAAAGAGGTAGTGTATAAGGTTGTAATAGAAGAGGGTAGTGAAAATTACCGAGAGCATTATTCAGAAGTAATTATTAAAGAGCCCCAACCTAAAATAACATTACAAGGGCAGAGATCAAAGGCTGTAATTGCTTCTCGGAAGCCAACCAATGCTGAGCGAATATTAGCTATGGAGGCATCGGCCTATACCCATACCGGTAGTCGGACATTCACTGGTATTTATCCGGAGGTAGGTACAATCGCCGTAGACCCCAAGGTAATACCCTTAGGTACCCAATTATGGGTGGAAGGTTATGGTTATGGGATTGCCCAGGATACAGGCAAAGCCATCAGGGGCAATAAGCTTGATGTATTTATGGAAACAAAAAAGGAATGTCTTTATTGGGGGAGACGAAGGGTAAAAGTATATGTCCTCCCCCAATAAGCCTTTGTCATACGTTCTTATGTCATTAGCATCAGTAATATTTTCTTTACAAATTGTAGATATTAATAATATAAAAACAAAATAACTTTTAGGATGGTATTAAATATGTTTGAAAAAATATATCCTCCTACTTTTGAAAGAGTAAAGCTGCATACTAGTAAATCTGTAAATAAAAAAATTCAGAAACAGACCCTTGAAAATGTCAAATATTTTATTGATAAAGATAAGAATGCTATTTCTCAAAGGATTAAGAAGCTTGATAAAGAATGGGACACTGAACGGGTTTTAGAAGCCAATGCTGCCTTAATTATCTTAATTAGTACTATTTTGGGTTTTACTATCAGTAGATGGTGGTTTGTTTTTTTGGGTTTTATAGCATTTTTCCTCTTTCAGCATGCTGTTCAAGGCTGGTGTCCACCTTTACCGATTATCAGGCGGTTAGGCATTCGGACCGCTACCGAAATTGATGAGGAAAAGGTTGCTTTAAAGATGATTAGAAAGGATTTTGAAGGTTTTAAAAATGAACCGGAAAATATTTGTCAACATGCAAGGCTGAACGAGTAATAGATACTTAGAAAAACGCCTTTTTGAGGCGTTTTTTTAAGTAAAACGGGAGTTTAGTGGTAGATATTTTCTGGAGTTATGAGGAAATTAATAGTATGATAATTATAAATTTTACAGTTTAAATATTAGATTAAGTGAAAGGAAAATTTAAATAAATGAGAATTAAAGAAGTAGTAGTTGTTGAGGGTAAAGATGATATAAGTGCGGTTAAAAGGGCAGTTGATGCTGATATTATTGCTACAAGCGGTATGGGTATAACAGAGGAAACTTTAAAAAAGATAGAACAGGCGGCAGTGCGTTCAGGTATTGTTATATTGACTGATCCTGATTTCCCGGGTGAGAGGATACGGAGTATAGTAAGTGCCAGGGTGGGAAGCTGCAAACAGGCATATCTGACCCAGAAACAAGCCAGATGTAAAGATACGGGTAAAATTGGTGTAGAATATGCAAGTCCAGAAACTATAAAAAAAGCGCTTATACAGGCTAAAGTTGAACATAATACTGGAGATAACTTATACAGCCTCCAGGATTTATATTATTGGGGTTTAACAGGTTCTTCTTTTGGAGGAAAGCGCCGTTCTAAAATGGGGGAAATCTTGGGGATTGGAAATACTAATGCTAAGCAATTTTTGCGTAGAATCAACTCCTTTAACATCCCAAGGGAGGAATTGGAGAAGGCCTTATTACAAATAGAAGGGCTTGATGGTTGATGAGTTTAAAGGATATTTTGGGTAAGCATAATTTTAAATTTAAGAAAAGGTTTGGGCAAAACTTTATAACTGATCCAGGAATATTAAATAAAATTGTAAGTAGTGGAGAAATTAATTCTGAGGATATCGTGGTAGAAATCGGTCCCGGTGCAGGAACTCTAACAAAAGCAATTGCCCAAGAAGCAAAACTAGTTATTGCAATTGAGATTGACAAGGATTTAATGCCTATTTTAGCAGACAATCTTTTAGATTTTAATAATATCAGGGTTATAGAGGGAGATGCTCTAAAGATAAATTTAGATCAGCTGGTAGAAGAAATTACCGGTGAGCAAAAACCCTACAAAATTGTTGCTAATCTTCCATATTACATAACTTCCCCTTTAGTTATGCACTTTTTGGAAAGTGAATTTAATATACAACGTATAGTGATTATGGTCCAAAAGGAAGTTGCCCAAAGGTTTACTGGAGAGCCTGGCACAAAGGATTATGGAGCTTTAACGGTAAGCTTAAATTATTATTCTAAGCCGAAAATTGCTTTTTTTGTTTCCCGGAATGTTTTTACTCCTAAACCTGATGTGGATTCAGCAGTGGTAGATTTAGAAATTAGAAAGGAACCTCCTTATCAGGTAAATAATATTAATATATTAAGAAAATTAATAAAGGCAGCATTTAATCAGCGCAGGAAGACCCTAACAAATGCTTTAAAAGTTTTAAATATTGAGAAGGCTATTATTGCTCAGATCCTAGAGGATACAAAGATAGACCCAAAGAGAAGAGGGGAAACATTAACCCTAGAGGAGTTTGTGAAGGTTGCCAATAAGCTGTCAGCAATTATCTGAGAAAGGAGCAGATATATGCAATTTTCAAGTCCTTCCCTTGGCAATATTTCTGCAGAAAGGGTTTTTAAAGATATTAATAATTTTATTTCTCAAGCTCCCTGGGATAAATATAAAATTATTGTTGGCACCGATTCAATGACGAAACATGAGACTGTTTTTGTCTCTGCCATAGTAATCCATAGACAGGGTAGAGGTGCCCGTTATTATTATCGTAAGGAATCCAGGCGACACATCAATAGCCTTAGACAGCGCATTTTTTATGAGACTGCCCTGAGTTTAGAAATAAGCATTCACCTAAAGGAATTTTTAGCAACAAGCAGCCTGCTAGAGAGGGTTAAATTGGAGGTGCATGTAGATATCGGAAATAATGGTCAAACAAGGGACTTGATTAGGGAAATTGTGGGGATGGTTACTGGCTCTGGTTTAGTTGCAAAAATCAAACCAGATTCCTTTGGTGCAACTAAGGTAGCGGATAGGCATACAAAATGATTGAGGTTGAGGCTGAGGCTGAGGAAAGAATAAAAAAGATTAGGATTAAGATTTCGTTTCGCTAGATTGAGATTTCGCTGCGCTAGAATAAAAAACCTGTTATGTTGCCAGCCTGTCATTGCGAGGGAGGTACGACTGAAGCAATCTCAGATTGGAAGGCCGGAGATTAAAAACGTAGATTGCCACGCCTAAAGGCTCGCAATGACAGATGGAGATAATTCTATTAGTATTTTTCTTAACCTTAACCTTAACCTTAACCTTAACCTTAACCTAGCGAAACGAAGTGAGCGAAACCTTAACCTAAAAAAGCTAATTGCTTGGGAAGCAATTAGCTTTTTTAGGTTACCCTTCCTTTTTTTGCGGGATGAAACTATCCACACTCATGTTTATAATGAAGTTGTCGCTTAAAAAGGAAAAAAGGAGGTAACTCAATGGATTATAAAAAGATAATAGCCAGTATAGTTTTAGGTTTTATGCTGGTACCTATCATGGCTGTTCCTATTATGGCTATGAATTATACCGTTATGCCAGGTGATACTTTGTTCAAAATTGGACAAAGATTTGGGGTTTCTTATCAATCAATTATGGGGCAAAATGGACTTAAAAGTTCAACATTAAAGCCCGGGGTAAATTTGAGTATACCTCAAAAGCCTGATGCTGGTAGTTTATATACAGTAAAAGCAGGAGACACTTTATTTCTTTTAGCTAAAAAGTTTGGAACCACAGCAGATGCTATTAAAAGGGCCAATGGTTTAAAAAGCGATACCATTAAAGTTGGTCAAAAAATTAGAATTTCTACTAGTACAACTGCAGTAGGTTCTTCCCGAAGTCACAGCGGTCATAATTTTACCCAGGAAGAGCTAGACCTATTGGCTCGTGCAGTCTATAGTGAAGCAAGGGGAGAAATTTACACAGGTCAGATAGCAGTGGCGGCGGTTATTTTAAACCGGATGGACAGCTCTGATTTCCCCAATGATGTAAGGGGAGTTATATTTCAGCCTTGGGCTTTCACTGCTGTCCATGACGGTCAGTTCTGGCTTACCCCCAATCCTACGGCCATGAGGGCTGTAAGAGATGCCATTAACGGTAATGACCCCACTGGGGATGCTTTATATTATTGGAACCCCGTTACTGCTACCAATAAATGGGTATGGACGAGACCGATTATTACTACGATAGGCAAACACGTCTTCGCTAGATAATAATAAAAAAACCCCTGGATCTTCAGCGTATATATACGCCACCGATCTAGGGGTTTTTTGGTCTATGGTCTATAGTCTATAGTGACTGGTGACTGGTGACTGGTGACTGGTGACTAGTTTAGGGTGACTTCTTGGGTTTGTGCCCAATGATCGGTGTCCAGTGTCCACTTTTGGGTTAAGATAATGGGTCTGACAATTGCTGCTGGGTGAAGATTACGCGTCTGACAAATACTATGAGGTCATTTTATTGCGTCTGACACAAGCAGAGATTACTTCGCTCCGCTTGTAATTATTACGCACTGCTGCACGCACTACTTTATTTCTGTCGTCCTGAGCGATAGCGAAGGATATTATCTCAACCTCAACCTAGCAAAGCGAAACCTTAACCTCGGTTTTCTGTAGCACTGTAGCACTAACATTCAGTATAGCCCATGAGCCTTAGCACTGACCTACTGTGGATCATATAAGTTTAACCCCTCCACATACTCCTCTAATACGTCAAATTTCCTATCCGGATGGTAGCCTAAGTAGTTAATGCCATTGTCCTCTCTAGAAGGAGGCAGACCTTCTAGATGTCTTAATGCCTCTAGACAGTCACCTATTATTGTTTCTGCTATATAAATATTGTGGTCATCATTTCTGAGAGATGATAATAGAAGGCTGTGGGACAGGGAGGTTGCTACTTGAACATTCAGTTTGTTCTGTATTGTTATAGCTAGAGATAAAGGTGGTATTGCTAAGGCCCTCCAAGGTACTTTTTCTAATAATCTGCGGGAAACTGCGTGGGGGCCATGACAGGGATTTGCTAGGCCAAGTTGAGTAAACACACCTAAGCATCTGTTTAAATTTCCTCGGTATCGTAGGACAGCATTGGCTAAAGCGGGTCTATTAGTTATGAAAGGGTAGCAATTTGTTAGAGCCATATCAATATTATTTTCGACAACAGCTGTAATTAAGTCTTTAAGGTTATTGTTAATAGTACCTTGCATATCACCATCCAAGAACAAAACCAGGGGAGAATTATTTTTATAGGCAAAAGCTGCTCCTATTGCCCTAGGAATGTCAATACCTAAGGGTTCAGTAAACTCGATTATATGGATATTTTTTTTCAAGGAATGGTTTTTGACAACTTCTTTAGAATTGTCCGTACAACCGTTTAAAATAACGATAATTTTATTTAAAGGCAAGTCTTGGCAGTTGTCGAGAGTCTTTTCGATATTTTCTTCTTCGTTTTTAACGGGAATAACGACAGATGGCACACCAATTTCCCCCTTTGTTTAATTACATACTGTAAGGGGTGGTTTCCATGCCGCCCCGTAAAATTCATAATACCACGGGCGGGCATGGAAACCCGCCCCTACAATATCTTATGAATTACTTCACTTTGTTGGTGCTTACAGAACAATTTGTTATGTGAATTCATAGGATATAAAAGAGAAACTACTAGGGGGCTAATCTATGAGTACAATTAATGTTGGGGATATTGTTGCTCGTATATCCCATGGGATGGATATTCTATTTAAAGTAGAAGAAGTAATAGAACATAGAGGAAAAGCAGTAGCCTTGTTGAGAGGACTGGATCTTAGGCTTTATGCTGATTCGCCGGTTGCTGATCTAGAGAAAAAAACTCCCTCCGAAATTAGTGCCTACCGTCAGGCATATATCAGGCAAAATAGTGATATGATGAAAAGAATTTTTCAAAGGAGAATGCAAGATAGAGAGAATTTTTTGGCCCGAGGCTCAACTGAAAAACCGGCTGCAGTAGAGCATTTTGAAATACCTGGAAGTGTTTTGCACCTAGATGGAGATAAAGAATATCTTGACCTGTGTAAGACAACCTATTCCCAGTTGAGCATAAAGGCTTATGGTTTTCATGTGCCTGAGAATAAACAGGCCGATCAAGTTGTAAAATACTTAATTGAATATACCCCTGATATTCTAGTTATGACAGGACATGATGGCCTTATTAAGGATAAAAAAGATTTTTCCGATATTAATAATTATCGTTACTCAAAGCATTTTGTGCAAGCTGTAAGAAGAGCTAGAGAGTATGAACCAGGCAGGGATGATTTAGTAATTTTTGCTGGGGCTTGTCAATCACACTATGAAGCTTTGATTGAGGCAGGAGCAAACTTCGCCTCTTCTCCTCAACGAGTACTTATTCACGCATTTGATCCAGTTTTTATTGTAGAAAAAATTGCGTACAGTTCAATTACTGAGGTTCTTTCTCTTAAAGACATTTTAAACAATACCATTACAGGGATTGAAGGAGTAGGCGGAATAGAATCCCGGGGTCGGTTTCGCATGGGGTACCCTAAATCGCCATATTAAGACAAAAACATTATATTGACAATAACTAGAGGTGTCCTGTATAATAATTAATTAAATTTGACAAACTAACCCCTGGGTAGTATAATGATAAGTGTCTATTAGGTGAAAGAAGGTGATCACTTGTCTGCACGTAAGATTTTGTCTGAGATTAAGCAGGATCTTGAACCTTATGTTGGCACTTATATAAAAGTGAAGGCAAATCGTGGCAGAAAAAAAGTGGTAGAAAGAACTGGTGTTTTAGAAAGTACTTACCCCAATCTTTTTGTGGTGAGAATAAATGAAAAATCAGTTGAGCGCCGGGTATCATTTAGTTATGCAGACATCTTGACTGAAACGGTGGTTCTTACTGTAAGCAAAGATGGTAAGGATATGAATTTTACCACTGAAAAAGCATAAAAATAGCGACATTTCCCAGGAAATGTCGCTATTTCTCTGTAGGGGCGGGTTTCCATACCCGCCCGTTTTGCTGTTTTGCTATTATTTATGTATTAAATATAAGAATTATTGACTAACATATAAAGATAGATAGAGTAAATTGTGATAATAATTAAACCATGAATTCTGTTTAACTTTTTGAAATTAAACAGAAAAAGAGTTGTTGCAAACATTAAAGATAACATTACCGGAGCATCTAAAATTAAAGTCTGGTCAGGAATAGGTACTGGTACTATTAAAGCAGTGCCTCCGAAAATCATAGTCATATTAAGGAAATTTGCACCTAGAACATTACCTGCACCAATTTCTGGATTACCTTTTAAAGCAGAGGTTGCTGCTGTAACTAATTCTGGAAGGGATGTTCCTAAGGATATAAAAGTAAGGGCAATTAGTAATTCTGGAATTCCTAAAAATTCTGCAATCTTAGACCCATTATCAATGAGCAATTTGCTGCCCACAATAATTAGGACAGCACCCAGGCCAAATAATATTAAATTTTTTTTAATAGCACCAGTTTGTGAGGAATCTTTAATATTCCCATTTTGGCTATTTTTCTTTATGTTAGCATGTCTAAAATTATAAATAAAATAGGGGATCATCATAGCTAATAAAAACACAGCGTTTACAGATGTAATAGTTTTGTCTTGTAAAAAGAAAACAAAGATTACGCCGGAGGAGACCATTATTAATGAGCCTTTTTTCATAGAATTAGTCACTATTACCGGTGCAATAAGTATAGAAAGGGCTAAAATCAGTCCAATATTCACTATTGAAGACCCAACAACATTGCCTACTGCCATATCCGGGTGTCCACTTAATGTAGCAATCAAAGAAACGGTAAATTCCGGTACTGTTGTTGCGACACTAACTACTGTTGCTCCAATTATTACCTGAGGAATTCCTGTATATCCTGCCAGCCAAATAGCACCGTCAGTAAAAATATCCCCGCCCTTTATAATAAGAATAATACCTAGAATAAATAAAATTACTACTATTAGCATTTTTATTTTCCTCCTAAATGAATGTTCCCTCCTAAAGAATAACAGATGAACAAGTTCCATCTTCCATTGATCTTAATTATATGGCTGTAAAACTCTATATAATAAAGGGTATGCAGATTTAACTTTACTATATTATACATTACTAGAAACTCCCTGGCTATTTATGAAAGAGTTTCTAAACCCTTATGGAATTATTGACCTTGTTTATAATTACCATTGGTCTTTAATAATGATGAAAACAATCAAAGATAAATGTATGGGTACCTAAAATAGCTGCAGGCCTAATTAGGGGTTAATTGTCCATTTGTCAGCTTGGAAAAGTTGTGTTAAAAATGTTATAAGCATACATATCTGACAATAGGAGGAGACAGCATGAAACAAAAGATTTTACCAATCACACTATTATTGTCAATACTTGCTTTTTTGACATTTAGTGTTATTCCGGCCTTTGCCCAGGAAAGTTCGTATACATATGAATTAAATAATTTTAATCAAAGCAATTATGAAAACCAAATGCTTAACTATATCAATCAAGAACGCCAAAAGGAGGGATTGCCCTCTTTCAAAATGGCACCTCAATTAGTTGAGTTAGCACGGATGAAATCCCAAGATATGATAACTAATAAATATTTTTCCCATAATTCACCAACCTTTGGAAGTCCTTTTGATATGATGAAGAAGTTTGGCATATCTTACGGCACAGCCGGCGAAAATTTAGCGGGTCATTATTCAGTGCTTGGGGCTCATCAGGCATTAATGAACTCGGCAGGTCACAAAAAAAATATCCTAAACCCTTCCTTTACCCATATTGGATTAGGCATTGTAAAAGGTGGCCAATATGGCATGATGTTCACCCAACTGTTTACCGGTGAGCCTAAGTTTAGTGAGGCAACACCTCAAGAGGGTAGTGGATCAGAAAATAACGATAATAGCGAAAGTACTGATTGGAATAAATATTTAATAGATTTAATAAATGCTGAACGCCAAAAAAATGGGTTAGCAAAACTAAGTACAAATGATAGATTAAGTCAAATTGCCAGACTAAAGGGCGAAGAGATGGTAGAAAAGAGTTATCTAGCCTACAGATCACCTACATATGGCTATATGGAGGACATGTTAAAAACATTTGACATCCCCTTTTTGGAAGTAAAAGAGAATATAGTTGGTTCACCTGATGTAAAAAAGGGTCATGAAGCCTTGATGAATTCATCAAGACATAAAGGAGTGATTTTAAATCCTGATTTTTCTCAAGTAGGGGTAGCAGTTGTACCGGGTGGAAATTATGGATTTAATATAATTGAAATATTTTTAAAAACTGGTATAAATAATGATCAGGATTCGCAAAATCCCGGAACAGATCCGGTACCGAATCCTAAACCAACACCGGAACCAAAGCCGGAACCTGTACCAACGCCCAAGCCCGTGCCTGCTCCTGAACCTCAAAAACCAGAGGCAAATGAAGAAATGAAGCTGGAAACACAAATGATTGAGTTAATAAACAAAGATAGAACCCAAAAGGGTTTAGCTGCTTTGAAGGTAAATGGAAAATTAACAGAGATAGCCCGGATGAAGGCGAAGGATATGGAGGAAAAGGGTTATTTGGGCTATACCTCACCTACCTATGGCAGGACTGCAGAAATACTTAGTAAGTCCGGCATAAGCTACTCTAAGCTAGCCGAAAGCATAGTAGCAGCCGGTAGTATAGAGTCTGCCCATAATGCTTTAATGGCTGCAGCGACACATAAAGGCAATATTTTAAATTCTCAAGTCCAAGAGGTTGGGGTGGGAATTGTAAAAAGTGCTCGGTATGGATATATCATGGTAGAAATATTTATTGGAGCAGGCACTGATAGCTCTGGACCTAAGCCTGAACCCAAACAAAACCCTGATAATACTTCTGGTCAGCTTACGGCTCAGGAGGAAAAGGAGCAGGAAATGCTGGAATTGATTAATAAAGCCAGAAAAGAAGTAGGGATAGCACCTTTGGCAATGGACCAAAGTCTGGTAAAAGTAGCCAGAATTAAGTCTCAGGATATGATTGATAAAAAATATTTTGCCCATAACTCACCTACCTATGGGAGCCCCTTTGAGATGATGGACAGTTTCGGGATAAAATATAGATATGCTGGGGAAAACTTGGCCGGGCACTATTCGGTATCCGGAGCTCATGAGGCTTTGATGAATTCCGCAGGTCATCGTAAGAATATCCTGAATCCAAATTTTACTCATATAGGAATAGGCATTGTTGACGGAGGACCTTACAATACAATGTTTACTCAAATGTTTGTAGGTTATTAGGAATACTTAGCAAGAAAAATAGTGTTACTGCATATAATGCAGTAACACTATTTTTTTTATAAAAAAGGCACAAGTAGCTAAAAACCACATAACATATATTAATCTTTTAGAAATTTTAGGTTTTTTTAGTCACATTTTAAAGGGGTTCTCATATATTAAACTGAGATATCCTAAGAAATTTGAAAGGAGGAAAGATATTTTATGCATATTACCCAAAACAAAAGAAGAATAAAAGTTCAGCATGTTGTGGGGGAAGGTACTGCCCAGATTGATGTAGTGCGCAATATTCAGATTACTAGACCTGTTATTGATCCAGTAACCGGAGAAACAGTGTTAGAGCCGATTGTTGTCAGAAAAATTGCCGATGTTGACTCGGAACTAATTGAGCTCGATTATGAAATTCTTCCAAATAAAGTAATCATTAAAGGTGCATTACACAAACAAATTTTTTACATCGAAGAAGGGGACTATGTAGTAAGAGAATACACTGTTATGAGGGAAGAATTTACTGATTTTGTCCATATTGAAGGTGCCAAACCAGGAATGGACGCTTTGATCGATGCTCAAATTATGTTTATCGATACTAGTGCGGCAAATGGAACGTTTCCGACCAGCACTATCCACCAGTCTGCAGTATTAAGTGTTACTGTAAAGGTAATAGAAATTCTGCAGTTAGATGTTGTTACAGATGTAACAGGTCCTGGCATTACAGTAGAGAAGGAATTATTTAATGTTGAAAGTGTAGTAGGTGAGAAAGAGAAACAGGCTACTGTATCTGCAGAGCACACACTAAATGAGGATGCACGTAAGATCTATGATATGGATGCAGTTTGCCGTGATCTTGATTATGAGATACTACCAGGAAAGGTAATAGTAAGGGGTACCCTGCATAAGCAAATTTACTATGTGGATGACGAAGATAGTTCTGTACAAGAGCAATCCTTTGATGATCCATTCTCAGTTGTTATTGATATTCCTGGGGCAGAGCCAGATATGGATGCTTATGTAAGATGCAAAGTAGAATTCTGTGAAGCTAATCTTATGGCTACAAATGCAAATGGAGTAACAAACAGAGTTAAAGCTAATTGTATACTGCAGGTCTTTGCTAAAGTAACTGAATTAATAGAGCTAAATATTGTTACTAATGTTAAAGGTGCTGCTTTTGACAGGCGGAGAATCAGAGTAGAGAATATCCTTGGCAAGAAATGCGGGCAAGAAAATGTTAACCAATCCATCGATGTCAATGCTCCTGCTGATGTTGAAGGGATAACAGTAAGAAAAACAAGGAATTTAACAGCCAGAATCAGAAATGTTACTTACGAAAAAATTCAAAACAAGGTTATAGTAAAAGGTTTGATTCATGTTCAGGCTTACTATGTATCTTGTGAGGGTGAACAGGAGTTAAGGGAAACCAGTGCAGACATTCCATTTACAACCTTTGTCCATTTCGATGGTGTAACTCCGGACACTATGGTAGATGTTACTGAAAGAGTTGAGTACACAGATTTGAAACTGGAGGGCGAGTCCTGTCAAACTACAAATATTCGAGCTATCGCCATTCTGGAGATTTGTGTAAGGGCCTTTGAAATGAAGGAGTTTGTGGTAGTTGTAGATGTAAAGGATACTACAGGACCCGTAGTACCCCCAACTGATGATTGCCCACCTTCTGGTTATTACAGCTATACAGTAGTAGCTGGCGATACCTACTATTCAATAGCTCAAAAAAATCAAAGCAGAGTACCAGGAATAACTGCTCAAGATATTCAAAGAGCAAACCCAGGCGTAGATCCCAGGAGATTACGGATTGGGCAAGTAATTAAAATTCCATGTGTAGTTGGGAAAGGATAATAAAAATAACCACTGTGTGAACAGTGGTTATTTTTATGACATACTTCTCCGTCAAGCTATTGCGTCTGACACTTGCTTGCGGGTTTAGTTTATTGCGTCTGACAATACTTCATGGTTAAAATTTTCCGTCTGACACAATCGTTGCATGTGATTTTTTAGGGGTAATCTTCCTTAGATATTATCAGACGCACAAGATAGACCTGTGAGTATTGTCAGACGCAATATGTTCACCCAGCAGAAATGTCAGACCTGTAAATTTGGCTCCTTGGTAATTATCAGACGCAACAAAATGCCCCATAAGTAATTGTCAGACGCAAAATATTCACTCTTTAGCAAAATATTATGAATAAGGAATAATCTTCCTGGCAATACTAAAAATAATAACGGACCGGGAGGTTAGGAATATGAAGAAGAAGTATTTGATAACGGTTATTTTATTTTTGGGTATTTTTGTTACAGGTGGTGTTAATCCTATAGGGGAGACTCCTGGTCAAGACGGAAATGATCTAATCAGGCTGCATGTGCTTGCAAACAGTGATAGTGAAGAAGATCAGACATTAAAATATGTGGTGAAGGATGCAATTGTCAAAGAAATAGCAAATAAATTTAACAAATCTGAAAATATTGATGAAAGCAGAACCATTTTATTAAACAGTCTGCCTCAGGTAGAAGATATAGCAATAAATACCTTAAAAAGCTTAGGCAGTAACTATAATGTCGAGACACAATATGGTAGATTCTTTTTTCCAACTAAGTATTATGGTAGCTTTAGCTTACCTGCTGGTGAATATGAAGCAGTTAAAGTAGTAATTGGAGAAGGCCGGGGTGCTAACTGGTGGTGTGTATTATTTCCTCCGTTGTGTTTTGTTCCAACAGATAACAGTCCCGAGGAAGTATCTAAAGTAAAAAATGGTTATCCGGTAAATACACCGGATAAGTTTAAAAAAAATAATATTAGGGTAAGTTTTAAAATAGTACAGTGGGCTAAAAAATCATTTCCTACATTAGCCCGCATGTTCAACTAAAAAAATTTTCCCTCCCTCTATAAATGGCCGCAAGGCCATTATTTTTTTGGATAAAAAATTTGCCGATAGTCAATAGACAATAGCTGATAGACGATACTTGATAGATGAATGCTATTTGCTAAACAAATCTTTCATGCTAAAATAATTGGGAACGGTGTGGTGTGTCCCCTGTCCAATTAAAGGTGGTAAAATAATGACTCAGAATATACTTATTGCTGTTAAAAACCAGCAGCAAAATAATAAATTAAAAAAAATACTTACCTCCCATGGTTTTCAGGTTATGGCTGTGGTTGACGATGCTTACTCTGTATTAAGGATGTTGCAGAGTAAGGAGATAAACGTCAGTTTAATTGATAATGACCTGCAGGGTTTAAATGGTGTACAACTGGCACAGATTATAGCTAATGAAAATTTGGGTCCGGTAGTTTTAATAAGTCAACATCAGATAGATACCGGCGCTAGTCTCCCCAAATCGGTTTTCGGGGTCTTATTGAAACCCATAACTGAATACCAGCTCATAAATACCTTAAGTCTTTCTTTAAATCAATACAAAAATCAAAAAGAGCTGGAAAAGGAAGTTGCGCTATTAAAAGATACCCTTGAAAGCAGGAAATTAATAGAAAAGGCTAAAGGTATACTAATGACTAAGCAAGGGATAACGGAAGATGCTGCATATAATAAGCTTCGCAAAAGTAGTATGGAGAAACGTATACCTATGAGAAAAGTTGCGGAAGCTATAGTATTAATGGAAGATATTTGAGTGCTGGTAAATTTATCTTGCGAATCTTAAACTGTACTTCTATAATTAATACAAAGGTTTGTGTGATATTAATCAAGGGAGCAATGGCGCTCGAATCAGCAGCCTTTACTGCTGCTTTGTTGAGTGTCTAATTTTTTAGGGGGGTTTTTTATGTCAAATCTTAGTGCAAAGGACGTTCTGAAATTAGCCAAAGAATACGACGTGAGGTTTATACGACTGCAGTTTACAGATATGTTTGGTGTCTTAAAGAATGTGGCAATAACTGAAAAGCAGTTGGAAAAGGCTTTAGCCGGTGAATTAATGTTTGATGGATCATCTATTGAGGGTTATGTAAGAATAGAAGAATCGGATATGTACTTAAGACCTGATCCTAATACCTTTGTCATTTTCCCCTGGCTGCCTCAAGAAGGGGCGGAGGCAAGATTGATTTGTGACATTTATAATCCTGATGGCACTCCATTTGAAGGTGATCCTAGATATGTATTGAAAAGGGCTACTAAGCGGGCCGAGGAAATGGGCTATAAAATGAATGTAGGTTCTGAATGTGAGTTTTTCCTCTTCCATACCGATAATGAAGGTGTACCCACAACTATTACCCATGATAAAGCGGGATATTTTGACTTGACACCGGTGGATTTAGGAGAAAATGCCCGTCGGGACATGGTTTTAAACCTTGAAAAAATGGGTTTTGAGGTGGAGGCTTCTCACCATGAATTGGCTCCAGGACAGCATGAAATTGGCTTTAAATATGGTGAAGCCATTTTTACTGCAGATGCAATAATGACTTTTAAATATGTTGTTCGAACTATTGCTCAGCGGCATGGACTCCATGCAACATTTATGCCTAAACCTGTATTCGGTATTGCTGGTTCAGGTATGCATACTAATATATCTTTGTCTGATGCACAGGGGAATAATATATTTTTTGATCCCAATGGTGAAGAACAGTTATCTGAAGCCGCATACTATTTTATGGGGGGCGTAATTAAGCATATCAAAGCTATTGCGGCTATTACTAACCCTACAGTTAATTCCTATAAAAGATTAGTACCTGGCTATGAGGCACCAGTATATATTGCTTGGTCTACCAGAAACCGCAGCCCTTTAATTAGAGTGCCTGCAAAAAGAGGGCCTTCAACAAGGGTTGAACTTCGTAATCCTGACCCCTCGGCAAATCCTTATTTTACCTTAGCAGTTGTTTTACAAGCTGGATTAGATGGAATAGAGCAGAAAATAGCTCCACCAGCACCAACTAATGCTAACATTTATGAGATGACCGAAGAGGAAAGAGCTGCTAGAGGGATAGAGGGTTTACCCATAAATCTAATTAATGCTATTGAGCATTTGAAGAAGGATGACTTAATCAAAAAAGCCCTAGGCGAACATGTTTATAATTTATATATTGAAGCTAAAAAATTGGAGTGGGAAGAATACCGGGGTAAGGTCCATCAATGGGAGGTTGACCAATATTTAACTAGATTTTAAGAAAGAGCGGGCGACCGCTCTTTTTAAAATCTAGTTAAAGGTTTCGCTTCGCTAAGTTGAGGTTAAGGTTGAGTTTGGTAAAAGAATAGGATTGAGATTAAGATTAAGATTTCGCTTCGCTAGATTAGAGTTGGATACGTAAGGTCCTTCGCTATCGCTCAGGATGACAAAAATAAAGTAGTGTGTGTGCAATGCGTGAACAATTACGAGCGGAGCGAAGCAATCCTGCCTGTGTCAGACGCACAAAATGTCCACATAGTATTTGTCAGACGCAAAATCTTCACCCAGTAGTATTGTCAAACCCAATATCTAAACCCATAATTAATCTGGACCCTGGACCCTGGACCCTGGACCCTGGACCCGGCACCCAAAAAGTCACCCTTTACCTTTTCTATGCATATCCTGTAGGTAGCAAATATACTGAAAAGGGGAGCTGTGCTGTGAGGCACCAATTACCGCCATGTGCTAGTGGAGTTTATTGGGAGGTTGCAAGGGGTGATACATTATATAAAATCTCCCGAGAAATTAATGTTGATCTAGCAGACCTTCTGCAGGCAAATCCTAATATCGACACTGAAAACCTTAGTGTCGGTCAAAATATATGTATTCCTGAAGGAGCGAAGCTCTTACCTAATTTAAAGAAAGTTCCAGATTGCCCAAACGGCATATATTGGGAGATTGCACCCGGTGATACTCTATATAATATTGCCGGTCAGAATAATACAACTGTAGGAAGGATTATTGCAGCAAACCCTGGTATTAACCCCTATAATTTAGTGGTTGGTCAATTTATTTGTCTTCCCCAATAGACTTTAGTAATAAAAGCAAAGGGAACCCTAACCGAAAAACCTGCTAGTCAGGTTTTTCTTAATGGGAAAGATATATTTGGATAAAATATATCTACTGGATAAGAAGGATTTTAGTTTTTTTTGGAAAATTAATATACAAAGAAAACTATTTTAAGTCTTTTTACTAGTGACTAGTCACTGGTCACTTTAAAGTGAGGTGAAAACAACAATGTGGAAAGGTCGTAAAGTAATAGTGCGACAACCGCAGGAAAAAGATGCACCCATATTGCAAAAATGGTATATGGATAAGGAATTCAGACAATTATATGATGCCTATTCCAGTATTTCCTTAGATTATATTTTACAGGAGATACAAGAAAGCAACACCATAGATGATCCTAAGGCAGCTAAAGTTAATTTTATTGTTTTGCAAAAAAGGGATGAATTACCTATTGGTGTTGCTAGTATTAGAAATATCAATCGGCAAAATGGAAATGCAGAAATAGTCTTAGGTATAGGAGAAAAAGAAAAAAGGTTAGCCGGTTATGGTATTGATATGATGATAGTTCTATTAGACATGGTTTTTTATCAATTAGGCTTTGAAAAATGTTACCTGCATGTTCATGATAATAATGACCTAGGTCTTAATTCTGCTCTAAATTTTGGTTTTAAGGCCGAAGGACGTTTGCGGAAACACTCCTTTGTTGAAGGCAAATATGTTGATTTATGGATTTTAGCTATTCTTAAAGAAGAATATGAAGAGCTGCCAATTGTACCCAGATGGAAAGCTAAAAAAGAGAAAAATTGAAAAAATAAGAACCGCCAATCAAATGATGATAAGGCGGTTTTTTTGTGCACGAAAGTAACTATTTTGGCTGGGGAAAAGTGTATTATGTGTTATATAACACTGTATACAATATATCTGCTGTGTATACATTATATCTAATTGCAAACCATTGTCAAATGAAAGTAAAGGTCTATAATACATATTACAGAGACAAATATTGATAATGTGTTATAAAACAGTAGACCCGATGAAGGGGAAAAAGACAAGGGGGTTAGATCAAATGTTAAAAGAAGGTCATATAAGGATTCCTGCAGGCTGTGCTATAAGTGGAATTATGAATAAAAAGGGTGAAGTGACTTCCGGTCAGGAAATAATTAAGTCTATTGCTGTTATGCATGATAGGTCTAATGGCTTAGGCGGCGGCTTTGCAGCTTATGGCATCTACCCAGAGTTTAAAAACCATTATGCCCTTCACTTATTCTTTGATGATAAAAAGGTTAAACAGGAAACGGAATTTCTCTTAAATAAATTTTTTAGTATTGATTTGGCTGAGACCATTCCTATCAGAAAGATAAATGCTATTAAGAATGTTCCTTTAATCTGGCGGTATTTTGTAAAGCCCAAGATTAAAGAAATGGCTTTACATGAAACAGAGTCCGAGTTTGTTGTTAATTTTATTATGCGCATCAACAGTGAAGTGGAAGGGGCTTATGTTTTTTCCAGCGGGAAAAACATGGGTACTTTCAAAGGGGTAGGATTTCCCGAAGATATCGGTGAATTTTTCCGACTAGATGAATATAAAGCATATTCGTGGACTGCCCATGGGCGGTTCCCAACCAATACACCGGGCTGGTGGGGTGGAGCCCATCCTTTTAGTCTACTGGATTGGACCATTGTTCATAATGGTGAAATCTCATCTTATGATGCAAATAGGCGCTATTTAGAAATGTACGGATATAAATGTACCCTCCAGACAGATACAGAGGCTATTACCTATATTTTTGACTTATTGCTAAGAAAGTTTGGTATACCTTTAGAAAGTGCTATCAATATTGTTGCTGCTCCTTTCTGGTCAAAAATATCCCGAATGAATCCAGATGAGCAGAAGCTATTTAAGGCTTTAAGAGTGGTCTTTAGCAGTTTATTAATAAATGGACCTTTTTCCATCATTTTAGGGAGCAAAAATGGCTTTATGGCTTTAAATGATCGGTTGAAGCTTCGTTCACTGGTAGCTGCACAAAAGGGTGACAATTTGTATATTGCCAGTGAGGAGTCAGCTATCAGGGAAATATGTAAAAATCCAGACAAGTCTTGGGCACCTAAAGGTGGAGAGCCTGTTATCTGTCTATTAGATGGTAAAGAAAGTCTCTATGAATTTGACCAGGTTGACGAAAATGAATTTGAACATCATTCAGTGGCCCTATAGAAAGGAATGTTAAAAAATGAGCATAAATTGCCTTACACCAGCATTTCTCATTGAAAGAGATAAAGATCGCTGTATAGATTGCCAGGTTTGTGTGCGTCAGTGTGCCAATGAAGCCCATCGGTGGGATGAAGAAGAGCAAAGGGTTTTTTCTGAGGATGCTAATTGTGTAAATTGTCACCGCTGTGTGGTAATGTGTCCTACCAAAGCCTTGCACATCAAAAAGTTCCCATTGGAATTTAGGTATAATGCTAATTGGACACAGGAAGCTATGAGGGCTATCTATCTGCAGGCAGAAACAGGGGGAGTACTCTTAACCGGTATGGGTAATGATCGGCCCTATCCTATTTACTGGGACCATATGCTCTTAAATGCCAGCCAGGTGACCAATCCTTCCATAGATCCCCTAAGGGAGCCAATGGAGCTAAAAACCTATTTGGGCAGAAAACCGGATTTCTTAAAAATCAAAAACGGTAAACTTTTAGAGGATATTCCACCTCAGCTTGAGCTGGAGTTACCCATAATGTTTTCAGCTATGTCCTTTGGTTCAATTAGCTTAAATGCCCATAAGTCCCTGGCAGCTGCCGCCAAAAAAGCAGGGACTTATTGGAATACCGGTGAAGGCGGTTTGCATAAGGATTTAGTGGAGCACGGCGACCACACCATTGTTCAGGTAGCATCAGGACGCTTTGGTGTAGATGCTGACTATTTAAAAACAGCAGCAGCTATTGAGATAAAAATTGGCCAAGGGGCTAAGCCTGGAATAGGGGGACATTTACCGGGGGAAAAGGTGGGGGAAGAGGTTTCCCAAACCAGAATGATCCCACTAGGTACTGATGCTATATCTCCCGCACCCCATCATGATATTTATTCTATCGAAGACTTGAGGCAGCTTATTTATTCTCTGAAAGAGGCAACTGAGTACCAAAAACCTATCTTCGTAAAAATTGCCGCCGTCCATAATGTGGCGGCCATAGCCTCCGGTATAGTCCGGGCCGGTGCTGATGTGGTAGCAATTGACGGCTTTCGGGGGGGTACCGGTGCTGCACCGTTAAGAACTAGGGATAGTGTAGGTATTCCTATAGAATTTGCCTTGGCGGCAGTTGATACCCGTCTTCGAGAAGAAGGTATCAGAAATAAGGTATCTTTAGTTGTTGGCGGCTCCATCAGAAACAGCTCCGATATAGTTAAGGCAGTAGCTTTGGGAGCTGACGCTGTATATATTGCTACAAGTGCCTTAATTTCCTTGGGCTGTCATATGTGCCAGAAGTGCTATACAGGTAAATGTAACTGGGGTATAGCAACCCAGGACCCCCAGCTTACCAAACGGCTTAACCCTGAAATTGGTGCAGAGAGGGCAGCTAATCTCCTTAAGGCTTGGGCCCATGAGATTGAGGAGCTTTTAGGCGGTATGGGTATTAATGCTTTGGAATCCTTACGGGGTAACCGCCTGATGCTAAGGGGTATTGGCCTAACAGACCGTGAACTGAACATTTTGGGTATTAAAGCAGCGGGAGAATAGGAGGGAAAAGTATGAAGCGTGTCTATGCCCGAGAGGAATATTGTGTGGGCTGTAAGCTATGTGAAATTTACTGTATAGCTGCCCACTCTAAATATAAAAATGACCTTGTCAAGACTTTCAAAAAAGAAGCCAATCCACCTATAAGCCGGATTCTGGTGGAGGAAAGCAGACCTGTTTCCTTTGCTCTGCAATGCAGGCATTGTGAGGATGCACCCTGTACTAAAGCCTGTATTGTAGGAGCTATGCAGAAAAATCCTAAAACAGGGGTAGTAACAAATGAGGAAGAACGCTGTGTTGGCTGTTGGACCTGTGTTCTAGTCTGCCCCTTTGGAGCTATTACCAGGGATGAGCGGGGTCATAAGGTGGCATCTAAATGTGATTTATGCAGTGATAACTCTCAAATGCCAGCCTGTGTAGAGCACTGTCCAAATAGGGCTTTGGTGTATTCTGAGTATGTATCTAATAATGGTACGAAGTAGGAGGTGGGGCAATGCATTATGTGATAATTGGAAACTCAGCAGCAGCGGTAGGAGCAGTGGAAGGTATTCGCAAGGTAGATAAAGAAAATCCCATAACACTTATTTCCGATGAGCCTTACCACACTTATTCCCGTCCCCTAATTTCCTATTTTTTAGCGGGGAAGGTAACCGAGGAAAAAATGCTTTATCGGGGACAGGATTTTTATCAAAAAAACACTGTCACCACTTTACTTGGGCAAAAGGCGATAGCTATAGATACAGATAGTAAAGAGGTTAGATTAGAAAATAATGAAGTATTAGTTTACGATAAACTTTTGGTTGCTACCGGAGGAACACCCTTTATTCCTCCGATGGCAGGTTTAGAAAAGAAGAATGTATTTACCTTTATCAAAAAGGATGACGTAAAGGCTATTTCGAAGGTTGTTGCAACTGGGAAAAAAGCTGTAATCGTTGGCGCAGGTCTTATTGGGCTTAAGGCCGCAGAAGGGCTGTCAAGTTTGGGTGTTGATGTCACAATAGTAGAATTAGCTAATAGAGTATTATCCGCTATTTTGGATGAGGATGGTGCTGATATCGTCCGGAAGCATCTTGAAAAGAGAGGTATAAAGTTTGAGCTAAATACCTCTGTAGAAGCTATTACTGGGGGAGAAGAAGCCCAGGGTGTTACATTAAAAAATGGCAAATCGATTTCCGCTGACTTGGTAATAGTAGCGGTAGGGGTTAGACCTAATACTGAGGTTGCAGAAAACTCCAAAATTGCGGTTAATAGGGGTATAGTCATTGATGAAAAATGCCAGACCTCCATCCAGAGTGTTTATGCCGCCGGAGATGTAGCAGAGGGGTATGATCTGATATTTGCCCAAAATAGGGTACTGCCAATTCTGCCCAATGCCTATTGTCAAGGAGAAACAGCCGGTTTAAATATGGCGGGGTCTGAAAGCATCTTCTCCGGCGGTTTTGCTATGAATTCCATCGGCTTTTACGGACTTCCCATGATTACAGCGGGGATAGTTAAGCCTGAAGGTAATGGTTATGAGGTTTTAGTAGAATTGGTCCCAGAGCAGAGTTTATATAAGAAAATTATTTTAAAAGATAATATAGTCGTTGGTTTTATTTACTTGAATAAAGTAGACCGGGCAGGGATTATTACCAGCCTAATCAGAGAAAAGACTAATGTTGTAGATTTTAAAGAGAAGCTATTAAAAGATAGCTTTGGTTATATTGATCTTCCCCAGCAATTAAGAAAATCCAAGCTTTTAAAGGGGGATAGTATGTCATGTTGGTAACTATTGATGCTAAGGATATATACTTTAAAGAGCTGAACCAGCAAATAAGAGACGTACTGAAAACAGGTGTGGAAGAAATAATCCTTAATAATGTCAATGGACAGCGCTATATTGGGGATGGAATAACCGGTACCCAGAGCATCATAATTAACGGTACCCCCGGTAATGATATGGCCGCTTACATGGATGGCCTGAGATTAATAATTAACGGAAACGGTCAGGATGCTATAGGCAATACGATGAATGACGGTACTATAGTTATCTATGGTAATGCTGGTGATACATTGGGCTATGCCATGCGGGGCGGAGAAATTTTCGTTCAGGGTAATGTAGGATATCGGGTAGGTATCCATATGAAAGGATATAAAGAAAAAAATCCTGTTATAGTAGTTGGAGGTAAAGCAGGAGATTTCTTTGCTGAGTATATGGCTGGAGGTATTCAAGTTGTCTTAGGTTTAGATTTATTGCCGGGGGAAAGTATCGTAGGTGATTACTGTGGCACAGGTATGCACGGTGGAGTTATCTATCTCCGAGGTACAGTAGAAGACTACCAGCTTGGCAAAGAGGTAAAAGTACTTCCCGTTGATCAACAGGACCTAGAGTTTATCGATAGGTATGTCCACAACTTTGCTCAGCATTTTGGCAAGGATTATGAGGCTATTATGAGTAAAGAATTTATCAAGCTCGTCCCTTTCAATACTAGACCTTATGGCAATTTATATGCCAAATACTAGAATAGTTTAAAACTATTCAGGTTAAGGTTTCGCTTCGCTAGGTTGAGGTTGAGAAAAAGCTCTAGAAACAATTATATTTACTTAACCTTAACCTTAACCTCAGCCTTAACCTCAGCCTTAACATTGAATTACAAGGCACTGATCCGAAGCCCAATAAATTGAGCCCAATATTGGAAGGTATAATCTGGCAGAAAATATCTCTTGACGAGAGGTATATTAAAGGATATATTATTAAACTATACAACTGAATAGAGAT
Source organism: Clostridiaceae bacterium BRH_c20a (assembly GCA_000961765.1). Lineage (GTDB taxonomy): Bacteria > Bacillota > Peptococcia > Peptococcales > BICA1-8 > BICA1-8. The sequence continues at coordinate 126,416 of LADT01000090.1, forward strand.
TATCGACCATTATCAAGAGCGGTGGAGGGACTGGCCCTATGAAGCCCGGCAACAGCTAGTTGGAAAACTAGAAATGTGCTAAATCCTGCAGGAAGAAATTCCTGAGAGATAAGAGGGTGTAAAGAGTTTATTTCTGTAAACCAAACCGCTTCTTATTTCTAAAATAAGAGCGGTTTTTTGTGTTTCGTAGGGGCGCGCATTGCGCGTCTGCCCCTGATGCCGATAACCGCGGACGCGCAATGCGCGCCCCTACAAAAAAAGGAGGAAATAACAAATGAAAAAACAATGGAATTTTGCTACTCAAGCAGTACAGGGAGGTTATGAACCAAAGGCAGGTGAACCAAGAGTTTTGCCCATCTATCAGTCAACTACCTATAAATATGATGATGCAGACCATGTAGCCAGATTATTTAATTTAGAAGAGGCTGGTCATATTTATACCAGAATTAGTAATCCCACAGTAGCTGGCTTTGAGGAAAAAGTAAACATTTTAGAGGGTGGTGTAGGTGCTGTAGCTACTGCGTCTGGTCAAGCAGCCATTATGCTGGCTGTATTAAATATCTGCCAGGCCGGGCAGCATCTTGTGGCCTCCTCCACTCTTTATGGAGGTACTTATACACTTTTTTCTACAACTTTAAAGAAATTAGGTGTTGAGGTTACCTTTGTTGATCCTAACTCTACCGAGGAGGAAATCGAGAGCTGCTTCCAACCTAATACTCGGGCTCTTTATGGGGAAACAATAGGAAATCCTGGGCTTAACGTTCTGGACTTCGAAAAGTTTTCAATTGTAGCTAAAAAAATGGGTGTGCCTTTAATTATTGATAATACCTTTGCTACCCCATATCTGTGCCGCCCCTTTGAACATGGAGTAAATATTGTAGTTCATTCGGCCACTAAGTACATAGATGGCCATGCTACCAGTGTTGGTGGTATAGTGGTTGATGGCGGTAATTTTAACTGGGATAATGGAAAATACCCGGAAATCACCGAGCCAGATCCCAGCTATCATGGTCTAAGGTATCTGGAAACCTTCAAGGAAGCAGCTTATATTACAAAGCTCAGAGTTACCCTTTTAAGAGATATGGGACCTAGCATGAGCCCCTTTAATGCATTTTTATCAAATCAAGGTTTGCAGACTGTGCATTTGCGGATGAAGAAGCACAGTGAAAATGCCCTAGAGCTAGCCCAATATCTTGAGGGGCATGAGAAAGTAGCTTGGGTCAAATACCCCGGCTTAAAGGGAAATCCAAGCTACCAATTGGCACAGAAATATCTGCCTTTAGGTGCTAGCGGTATTATAGCCTTTGGTGTAAAAGGCGGTGCAGAGGCAGGAAAGACCTTTATTAATAATGTCGAGCTAGCTACTCTCGTAGTTCATGTAGCTGATATTAGAACTTATGTATTGCATCCTGCCAGTATGACCCATCGTCAGTTAACAGAAGAACAGCAGATAGCTGCCGGAGTAACCCCTGATTTAATTCGGGTTTCAGTAGGAATTGAAGATATTGAGGATATCAAGGCTGACTTTAACCAAGCTTTAGGTAAAGTTAAATTATAGGAAAGGATGAGCATAAATGCCGGTAGTAATCCCCCAAGGTTTACCTGCGACAGAAATATTATTAAATGAGAATATTTTTGTTATGAATGAAAATAGGGCACGTCACCAGGACATCCGCCCTTTAAAGATAGCTATTTTAAATTTAATGCCCACTAAGGTTGTAACAGAAACTCAGCTGCTAAGATTACTGAGTAATACGCCAATTCAAATAGAAGTTGAACTTTTATGTACCAAGTCATATCAGCCCAAAAATACACCGGAGGAGCATCTTGTCAGTTTTTATAAAACCTTTGCTGATATTAAAGATAAAAAGTTTGATGGAATGATAATTACCGGTGCTCCTATCGAGCACCTGGAATTTGAAGAGGTGGAGTATTGGGAGGAATTAAAGGAGATTATGGAGTATACCAAGAGCAATGTATTTTCCACCCTCCATGTCTGCTGGGGTGCCCAAGCAGCATTGTACTATCATTATGGTATTCCTAAGCATCCTTTGCCTGAAAAGATGTTTGGGGTATTTAAGCACAACATTAGTAATAAAAGGTGTATGCTTGTAAAAGGATTTGATGATGAATTTTATGCACCCCATTCCCGGCATACCACAGTACACAAAGAAGATATTGAAAAAATAAAGGAGCTAAAAATACTCTCCGAGTCAGAAATCGCCGGGGTGTATATGGCAGCTACCAAAAATGGTAAGTACGTCTTTGTTACCGGTCACTCAGAATATGACCCCTTAACCCTTAAATCTGAGTATGACCGGGATAAAAGCAAAGGCTTAGATATCAACGTGCCGTATAATTACTATCCCAATGATGACCCAACCCAGGAGCCCATAGTAAAATGGCGGAGTCATTCCAATCTTTTGTTTTCCAATTGGCTCAACTATTATGTGTATCAGGAGACTCCATACGATTTAAATGAGCTTTAATTAATTTAACCACGGGCCCCTCCGGGGCACACGGATGAACACTGTTTGGAATTAAGTCATTGGTCGATAGACTAGCTAGTAGTAATGACTTGGTGTCTGAGCTGACAGAAAGGATGGGGATTTTGAAAAGCCCCATCCTTATGCGCTTTGCAATACTTTTTTTAATGGGTACTATATCATTTGTAATTGTCATGAAAGCTACTGATTGTTATTGTGTGTCATCCTGAGGGAGGAACGACCGAAGGATCTATTGAGGTATTGGAGGTATTGCATCTGAAATTTAAAGTATGAATGTTTCGAAGATTTTATAATTAAACGAAGCTAATTTTGTAGTATATAAAACTTCAGATACAATCCTAGAAGTTAGGCGTCATATGTTTTAGGTTTAATAAATATGTACTTATGATAAAATATAGTTAAAGCTTAAAGAAGAGGATGATAATTAAATGAGTAAAGTGTTTACCAAACAAATTGGAAAGCTGTATACATCAAATCCTCATGGGTTAAACAGTTTAATAAGTGAAACTGAAGTGTGGCAAATTACCAGGTCTGGAAATTTACGTCCAGATGCAATTCTCGTACGCGAATTATCACCTTCTTTAGAATTATTCAATACATTCATTTCTAAATGGAAAGATAAACCTCCTCAAACATGGTGGTCTTTTTATGAAAAAAGATTTTTACAAGAATTAAATAGTAGCGAAAAATTGAATAGTCTACGACTACTTTATAAAGAGTTATCAAAAGGTAAAAATATTGTTCTTGTATGTTTTTGTTCTGACCATCGCTATTGTCATAGAAGATTAGTTGGAGAATTTATGAAAAACTATGGAGTTGAAGTTGAAGAATTAAATCCTATTAATTATGAACAAATTGCAATGTTTTAAGGGGTGACTTAAGCGTGCGTAAAATTTATACTATAGGTTTTTCAAAAAAATTTTTAAGAGAGTTTGTAAAGCTTTTAAAGAATTCACAAATAGAAAAGCTTATTGATATACGATTAAATAATACATCACAATTATCAGGATATGCTAAAAAAGATGATTTGGCATATATTATGGAGTTAATTAATATTGAGTATGTGCATGATATTTCATTAGCACCTGATAATAAATTGCTTTCCGATTATAAAAAGAATTTAGTTGATTGGGGCGATTATAAAACTAGATATCTAAATATTCTTGAAGAAAGGAATATTAAAGATAGTATCAATGAATTAACTAATAATAAAACAGTTTGCTTATTGTGTAGTGAACATAAACCAAATAAGTGTCATAGGAGTCTGTTGGCTAGTTTTATTAAAAATAACTTAAATGAAGATTTAGATATAATTCATTTAATTTAAAATAGAACGAGGTGAATTATTATATGATTATAACTATATTAGCTGTAACAAAAGCCTATGATAAGTTTTGTATTGCAGGTATTAACGAAAAAGGAACTTGGATAAGACCTATCCCTAATTTTGGTACTAGTCGTTTTTGGACAAGACAAAGTTTAACAAGAAATAATGGGGAATTTATTAAATGTGGAGATAAATGGCAAATAGATGGTTATTATCCCGAAAAATTTGAATTTACTAACCATACAGAAGATTATGTCACTACTACTAGGAAATATATAGGTAGGTTACAAAATGAAGAATTGATAGCTTTTTTAAATAAACATACTGCAAATGAACAGTTATTTTTAGAAACTATTGCTGCACAAAGAAGAAGTTTGTGTTTAGTAAAAGCTAAATCTATGTATCCTTATGTATCAAATTGGGAAGGTAATATGAAACCTAAAATTAAGTTTGATGGATTTACTTTCAATTTAGATAACCCACTAACAAATAGTAACGATTACATAATCAAAGATTGCAAATGGGCTAGATTTATACTAGATAATAATAATATTCAAAATTTTGAAGAAATCTTCATTTGTATTGGGTTAGCAACTCCTGCACCATATAATAATATAGAGTATCCTCAAATAATAGGTATACATACAATTCCGGAAATACCTTGTTGAAATTCCAGAACTAGGGGAACTATTCTAATTAAATATACAGGGCAATGCCATTACTGGTGTTCCCCTATATTAAGCACTAAAGTGGTAAACTTTTTCATTAGCGCAACTGGTAAACAAATTCATTGACATTCGCACACCTAATTTCACCTCACAAATTAAAATAGGAGGGAATACCCTCCTTGGAATGAGAAAAGACCCCCACATGGAGGTCTCCTCTATTTTTTAAAATTGCCCATTTAAGGGTTTTTTGAAAGCTTGCCTATTAAAAGGTTTTTTTAATGTTTACTTATATTATTATACTATTCTTTATTATCTATTATGTCAATATTAAATGAAAGTATTCTTTGGATTTCTCTAACAATTATTTCTCTATTTGTAATTACATTGTATACAGGTCTTTTTTCATTAAATCTCTGTATATCTATACTTCTTATATCTGATATCTGTAGTCGTGATATTAATTCATTTTTAAAATTTTTAATTTTAATATCATACTCAAAATTGGGATTTGCAGTTGAATCATCTTTTACAGATGTAGTTGGTATAATCATATATTTTATTCCAAAATCTTTTAGTATATAACAATAGTGTCCATCATAAATTTCTTTTGGATAACCTCTTCGTAAATTAAAAAATGCAACTTGACCTTCTTTTGGTCTTAAAGAAGGAGTTATTTGATAAAATGAGGTTGATGGATTACCTGTTTGATTAGGCACGATTCTATTATAAAAGAACTCTAACTCTTTTAACCAATATTTTAATTGATTTGCAAAACCATCTTTATCATAGTTTTTTATACGTTGTAATATAATTTTCGCTTCATCCATATCTTCAATCAAACCCATTTGCTCTCCTCCAATCTGTCACTCTACCATAATTAGACAAAAAGGAGGAAATTCCTGCATAAAATAGTAATATAATTACAAGGGAAAATATGGTAAGATATTCTTGCGTGGTTAATACGCTCGGTGTGTCAGTGTCAAACTCTCCAATAAGGTTCTGATGTTGATCTACGGGGTGATTATTATGAAACAACTAATTAGATACATACATAATAACCCTGTTAAAGCTGGAATGGTCTCAAAGGTTCAGGAATACAAATGGAGCAGCATGAAAGAATACTTCGGTACAGAAATACAATTAGTAGACAAAGATACCAAAGAGGAAATAATGAATGACTATATAACTAGGGCCCTAGTGTACCAAAAACGTTGATTTAGTACTACAACTTATGGCAAAAATAAAATCCCGTAAGGCCTTTATTTCAAAGGTTTTGCGGGATTTTTCTGTCTATTTTACTTCCGAAGAAAAGTTTAAGAGAGGGGGGAGTCACTTTCATCGAATCCTTTAACATATAGTCAATTTTTTGCATATAGTGTATTAGTAATTTAGAAAGGAGATGATACCTTTGAGTAATGATAATAAGCTTACACGAGCGATGCATCCTGTAACAGAAGGCCAAGTCCCTCGACCGTCCAAAAAATGTGACGGTCAACTTTATACTGTAAAAGGTGCCGATACGCTCTTCATTATTTCACATAAATTTGGAGTAACAGTCGAGGAGATTCTTTCCGCGAACCCACAGATCGTAAACCGAGACATTATCTTTATTGGGCAGGTAATATGTATTCCCTCCGCGACACCTAAACCTATACCTGTTTGTGATCTTCGTGTGCTTACACTAAGATTGCTGACAGAGGCCGGTCAACCGTTGCCCGTAGTTGGCGAAGCTGTTCAGCTTAATGCCCGTGTAATTGTTCGGCCAACCTTCAATCGTCCTGTTTCCCGAGCCTTCTTTTTCCTTGAACCTACTGGCACTGAAACCTGTGAGTTTGCCAGTCTAATCGGTGTTGATTGTCCCAGTGCTGTCACAGGCGTTGCTGAGATTCTTTGGGATGTACCGCCAGGTACTCTGGGCCGTGTTTTTGTTGTGGCATGTATCAATAGCTGCTGTGCAAAATCCGATGAGGTCCTTGTTGTCCGAAATACTTGAGTAAAAACACGGACGCAGTCCGTGGTCATATTCAGTGTGTACCATGGATTGGGTGCCATTTAAAAGGCCTTATAAAATTAGTACTTATCCGGGTTCCATTATTGCATATGCACCTTTGGGAGATCTTATGGATTTGTTTTATATCATTTGAGCAGCATCATATCCGGCTCTTCGTCCAAAAACAAGGGCATCAGTTAATGCATTGCCACCTAAACGGTTCTTCCCGTGTATTCCGCCTGTGACTTCTCCTGCTGCCCATAACCCTTTAATAGTCGTCCTGCCATTATCATCTATAGCTAAACCACCATTTTGATAATGATATGTTGGTCCTACAATAATAGGTGTTGTTTGAGGATTATAGCCATGACGAAGTAATTTTGTATATATATTCCCTAAAGATTTTCTAAGAGCTTCCTCGGGTAGAGCATAACTATTCATTATTATCCCCATTTCTCCCTGGGGTAATTTTATTCCCCGCTCTTCTATTATTTCCTTAATGATTGCAGCGGTCACTACATCTCTGGTTTCCAAAGGATTTACAAATTGCTTACCTAGTGCATTATATAGACTCGCCCCTAAAGATCGTACCCCTTCAGAAATTAACATGCCTTTAATAGGTTCCGGCCAAAGAGCACCTGTAGGATGAAACTGGGAAGAATCCATGTCTATAAGCTTTACCCCTGATTTATAAGCTATTGCTAAACCTTCTCCACAAATACTTCCATGATTACAAGTAGGAAAACCTAATGGGTTTAAACCACCTAACCCACCTGTAGTTAACACCACTGCTTTGGCCCAAATTTTTTTATATTCATGTTTTAGTCTGTCATAAACTACTGCTCCTAAACACTGATTTTCTTCACATATTAGTTCAACACTTTGGTTAAAAGGCACCACATTAACCCTAGAGTTTCTTAATGCATTAATTAATGTCTTCATCAATCTGGGTCCAATAAAACCTTTATAAGTCATTACCCTTTTTTGACTATGTCCTGCACCTGCTATAAGCCGATATTTATTCTCATCAACTTTATCAAAATCCATACCCATTTTTTCTAGCCACGGAACAATATTTAAGGCTTCTCTTGTCATAACATCAACCAGTTTAACATTATTGCTATTACCGGCTTTAAGGGTATCTTCGATGTGAATGCTAGGTAAGTCTTCTGTCCCTAATGCCACAGCCATACCACCCCGGGCTAAAACTGTATTTGACGCTCCTACCTTATCTTTAGTCACTAGCATCACTTTCACTTTTTTACTTACTGCTTCTAAAGCGGCGGAAATTCCTGCACCTCCACTACCAATGACTAAAAGATCCGTTTCGTCTTCCTCCATAACCATCGGGTAGTTATAGGTTTTTAGCATTATATTTAGGAGTTCTTTAGGCAGCAATTGTCCTTTATTTGGACCGAATGTCAGTTCTTCTTTCCCCCTTGGGGAATTATCAGGATGATAAACTTCTAAAAGTGATTGACGCTCTTCCGGCTTGAGAATTGGAAACTTTTGATGACTATGCTCATCTATGATTGCCAATATTTCCTTTAAATACTTCATACCAGTTTACTCCATTTCTTCAAGAACTTTATTTGAAACTAGGGGACGATTATCTTACTTCGAGGGGGGAGAAATCCTGCTAGAAATGCTTTAAGCTCCTCCACTTATTCTACCATAAATCATTCAATTGGAGTAAGCACTGGGGGACAGGACCTTTGTCCAATCCCTGTGGAAGGGTTATAATGGGGTATAATTTTAACTTAACATAAGGAGGAAGAAGATGAATTTTATTGGTAATATTATTTGGCTAGTATTCGGTGGTATCATTGCTTTTATCTTATGGTCAATAGCAGGTCTGATTTTATGTGTAACAATTATTGGTATACCGTTTGGTATTCAATGTTTTAAGATTGCGAAATTTGTATTATGGCCATTTGGAAAAGAGATAGAACTTGGCCATTTTGGAGCAGGTGGACTACTTTTCAATATTATTTGGCTTATCTTTTTTGGATGGGAGTTTGCTATTGCCCATCTCGTAATAGGTGCAATATTTTGTATAACAATTATAGGTATACCATTTGGGCTACAGCATTTTAAATTTGCTCAACTGGGTCTGATACCATTTGGTGCGAAAATACGCTAACATATTTAATTAAAATTATCCATGTTGCGAAGCTTCATGTAAACAAAGCACTGGGGATGCCATAATTTGTAATATTACTATCAAAAAGTCATGGTATAATAGTAAGCAAAATACGGTTTTTATCAAAATTGTGCTTTTGCCCTATTTCAGGTTGTTTACTACTTCTAGCAAGATGCCAAAAAAGTATTAAAAAATCGAGGAAAAATTATATAAACCCACGCAGACAAGTAGTAATATTAGAGGCGAATACCACTATTCTATTGGAAGCTCAATTTAAACTCGGAAAATCCTCTGTTGGGCAACAGCCGACTTAATAAGGAGCTGGGGATATGGCAAACCCAATCTTAACCACAAAATTATTTATACCAACATCCAGACCCAATTTAGTTTTTCGCCCTTTACTAATTCAGAAAATTACCGAAGGATTGGCACAGGGTGGAAAGCTTACTTTAGTATCAGCACCGGCGGGATATGGTAAAACAACTTTAATTACACAGTGGCTAAAAACCCTTGATCGTAAGTATGCTTGGCTTTCCATGGATATAGGGGATAATAATCCTCAGAGGTTTTTTACTTATCTAGCTGCTGCCTTGCAAACTATAGATAACAGGTTTGGGCAAGTGGTAGGTAACTTGTTGCGGTCCCCTCAATTACCTGATCCCGATACAATTGCAGTTCTATTGATTAATCAAATTATTGAGGAAGGTAAGCCTATTGTGTTGGTGTTAGATGATTATCATTTAATAACCAATGAGTATCTCAATCGGACCTTGGAATTCATTATTGAGAACAGTCCAGACATCTTTCATATTGTTTTTGTGACAAGGCATGACCCGGTCTTACCTCTTGGCAGGTGGCGGGGAAGAAACCAACTAACAGAATTAAGGATAGATGATTTAAGGTTTACTAATCAAGAAGTAGAAGCTTTTTTCGCTCAGACAATAAAGATTAGCTTAAAAGACTTCCATATTTACTCCCTTATGAATAGAACCGAGGGATGGATTGCCGGACTTCAGTTGGCTGCACTTTCGTTAAGGGGTAGGGAGGAGCAGGGGATAAATGAATTTATTGAAAAGTTTAGCGGCAGTCATAGGTATGTAATAGACTTCTTATTTGAAGAAGTTCTCCGGCTTCAAAATGCTGAGATAAAAGACTTTTTATGCAATACTGCAGTTTTAAGTCGGATGTGTGCTACTTTGTGTGATGAATTAACAGGAAGGAATGACAGTAAAAACATACTAATTAGCTTAGAACAGACCAATCTTTTTTTAATACCTCTGGATGAGAACCGTCAATGGTATCGTTATCATCATCTTTTTGCTGATTTTCTGCGCACAGAGTTAGAGAAAGACCAAGAAACAAGCTTGCATAAAAAAGCCTCTCAATGGTTTGAGGTCAATGGTTATAAGGCCGAAGCTATAGAACATTCTCTTGCCGCAGGAGATGTTGATAATGCCGTTAGACAAATAAAAGAACAAACAAATAGCAGCCTAATAAATGGCGAATTATATACCCTTATTGGGTGGCTGGATTCTTTACCTGAAAACTTGGTTCAAAATGACAGTGAGCTCTGTTCATATAAAGCCTGTGCTTATTTCTTGGTGGCTGAAATTGATAAATCCCTATATTATATAAATTCTTTTCGGCAATTAAAGAAGGTAGATAGGCTTAATGACGGCAGGGTTAGAGCGCTGGAAGGATGGTTTGCTAATATTCGTGAGGATAAGAGAACCATAGAATTGGCCAAGGAAGCCATTGACTTAATGGCCGATAAGGACCTGGGCTTTAAGGTTTTCGCCCTTGTTGCTTTAGCCCAAGGCCAAAGAAATAAAGGTAATTTAGATGAATCTACCGAGGCCTTTAGGGAGGCTTTGGAAATTAGTATCAATGAGGGATACTCCTTGTCAGTTTGCACTGTATCCATGGACTTGGTCTATAATTACTACCTTAAGGGCAATTTACAGGAGGCCATACAATTATGTTTGGATATTTTACACGGGAAAGCTACTGGAAATAAACCTTTGCCGGAGGCAGGAATTCTTAATATTCCTCTTAGTCTTTTTTATTATGAGACTAACCAATTAAAACTGGCCGAGGAAACTGTTCATAAAGCAATAGATGCATGCCGGAGAATGGCCATGAGTAAAATTTTTGGCGGAGATGCAGAAAGAACCCTGGCCCGAATCCGATATTTGCAGGGTTATCCGGAGGAGGCTTTTACTATTTTGCAGGGGGGTCTGGAGGGGGCTAAGGCTTCTGGCTTGCCCATAGCTGTCTTAAGGTTTGAAGCAACCCAGGCGGATTTAATGCTTAGATTGGGGAAAGTACACAGGGTTGAACAGTGGATTAAGAAAAGCGGGTTATCCCTTGAGGGTGAGATAACTTCATTAAAGGAACAGCCTTATATAGTATATGTAAGGTTTCTCCTCGCCCAAAAATTCTGGACGGAAGCTCATGCCCTTTTAGTAAAGCTTGAAGAGTTTTCAAGGAGGCAGAGAAAAGGACGTTTGATTAGTATCTTGGTTTCAAAAGCCATTTTAAATAATGCCCTTGGTGATGCTGATGAGGCCAAGAAGAACTTAGGGGAGGCTGTAAGCATTGCCGCCCCGCAAAATTTCCGGCGTTCATTTCTTGAAGAGGGAGAGCAGGTGTGGTATATGCTGCCTTTAGTACAAGATTCAGCTCCTCAATTTGTTGCCGGCCTTATTGAGGATTTCCATTTGGAATTAAAATTAGCTCCTGAAGCATCAAAAAGCCAGGTAGTTTCAGGGCTTATAGAGCCCCTAAGCGCAAGGGAAATTGAAGTCTTGAGTTTAATTTCCCAAGGACTATCCAATGCAGACATTACCCGTGAGTTATATATTAGTCTGGGAACGGTTAAGTGGCATATTAACCATATCTTTGCCAAGTTAGGGGTTAAAAACAGGACTCAAGCAATTAACAAAGCAAAAGAATTAGAATTAATCTAAATGGTTTTCACTAATCACCATTCACTCAAACGCCTCATCAAGGCGTTTTTTTATTTACCTAACCTTAAAACTGAACTTTAGTTAGGCTTCAACCTAACCTATTGGCTGTTATAAATATAGTGTAAAGAGTTAACAAGGAGGCTGCTGAAATGACTAACTACGAGATTGTAGTACAAGGTCATATTGATAAACGGAGATTTCGGGATATGGCTAAAATTGAGTTTGAGTACCTTCCCAATGGTGAAACAAAAATCACCTGTCTGCAGTTTGATCAGGCAGCTTTGCATGCTGTGTTAACAAAAATTTATGATTTGGGATTAAATCTGCAAAGCTTAAATGAATTGAGGTGAAACATTAGGGAAATACGGCACTAGGTATAGGTTTAAGGGGTTCACTATAAATTAAAAAAAATTATGGGAGGAGAGTAAAGATAATGAAAAATAGAATAATAACTCAAATAGTTATTGTATTTATTGTATTAACAGTTATGGTATTAATGAAATATCAAAAAGATATGGGGGTAGCCTATGAGCGTGTCCAAGGAAAGAGCAGTACTGTCTCTACGTCTTATGGAAATGTTGAATATACTGAGGTTGGAGCTGGCCCTGATGTTTTAGTAATCCATGGGGGTGGCGGTGGTTATGACCAAGGAGAGTTGCTTGCCCAAGCAGTTTTGGGTGATGAATTCAGGTGGATTGCACCTTCCCGTTTTGGCTATTTGGGGTCAAGTCTTCCTGAAGGGGCTACTTATGATGATCAGGCTCATGCTTATGCGGAACTCCTCGATCATCTTCAGGTTGAAAAGGTTTCAGTCATTGCCTTATCAGCCGGTGGGCCTTCAGCCCTTACTTTTGCCCTTCTTCATCCTGAACGGATTTCTTCCCTCACTCTTATTTCAGCCGGGGCTACAAATGTATTAGAACAAGAGGGGAAACAGGGTGTAAAACAAGGCAAGATGTTAGCAAACATAATACAAAATGATTTTCTCTACTGGGGTACGACCAAGCTATTTAAAAATCAGTTTATGCAGCTAATGGGAGCCAACAAAGAAGTGATAGCAGATCTCAGTCCTCAGCAATTAGAATTTATGGGCCAATTCATTGATTATATGAACCCTGCTGCGCTGCGAAAGTCCGGTGCTGTTTTTGATCACTATGCTAAATTGCCAAATGAACGAATTGCTGGAATCAGCACCCCTACATTGGTCGTTCATGCTCAAGATGACACTCTTCAGCCGTATCAGAATGCTATCTTTACATCTTCTACCATTCCGGGTGCACGCTTGCTTAGTTTTGAAAAAGGTGGGCATTTCGTTGTGGCCATCGAAGAATCTATTGTGCGCCAGGAGGTATACAACCACATTTCTAATCCTGTACCCGCAACAAAGAATAAATAACTATTGACGGGGATTGGTTTTGGGAAAAAGGCTAAAACTATTACTTATATTTTTTCTCATACTTTTTATACAATTTCCTTACAGTTGTACCAAATTCTCTTCTTATACTAAGGACGTAAACCAAAAACAAAAAAAGGAGAGATGAAAATGAAAAAAGTATTCACAGTTTTATTAATGGGTTTATTGCTTGTTAATTTTGGAGGAAGTGTCTTTGCAGAGGAGGGCCAACTCATAAATCCGGAAGATCAAAGAGCCCAAAAAATGGAACAACGTATGGAAAGAAGACAGATAAAATTAGATATAATGAAAGAATTTGTAGATGAAATTCATACAACTAACGCTCTAAAAATGGAGAGAAATACCTTAAGAAATCAGGTTATTGGAAAGCATGATATTCTAATTGATTTATATATTGCAGCCCGAGAAGCCGATAACCAGGATGCCCTGCAAGAGGCCAATGCTTCTAGAGAACAGATCAAGGAATTAAATAACGAAATAGGGGATATTCAAAAACAAATTAATGATGCCAGAAACGCATTTAGAGATGAAGTCCAAAATGGCAATATCGCGGTTGCACAAGGTCATATAAATTCAGTTATTGACTTATTAACTTTGCAAAATGGGAAAATAGTAGGGAAGATAGAGCTATTAGCTCATATAATAGAAATATTGTCATAGTAATCTTGAGAATTAGAACTGCCTCTATTGAGAGTTTAAAATTGCTAATAATAATGGCTCTTAAATTCAGTAAGGGCAGGATTTCATTTAGGAATCCTGCCCTTTAACATATCCGGGCAATTATTATTTAGGATTAATAAATTGAAAAGGGTTATTTATAAAATTGAGAGAATATTGTAGAAAACATTATAGTGGGAGGAACCATGAAGCATATTTTTGTTGTTGATGATGAACACAATATCAGAGATCTGATTAGAAAGTACTTAGAAATAGAGGGGTATAAGGTAACCTGTTTTTCCAGCGGAGAAAATGTTGCCCTTGAAATAGAACGATTAAGGCCTGCTCTGATAATTATGGATATTATGATGCCGGGAATAGATGGATTGGAGGTATGTCGGCAAATTCGCGCCAAAAGTGAGGTGCCTATAATTTTTGTTTCCGCCAGGGATGAGGAGCTTGACAGAATACTTGGTTTAGAGCTAGGTGCTGATGATTACCTAAGCATATTTATTGCGGGACTGATTGCCCTAATAATCGGGTCAATTTTGGGGCGAAGCTTAACAAAACCATTGGAGAATTTAATGAAATACATGATAGAGTTTTCCTTGAATAAACCTCAAAAACAGCTTTTAATCAAAACTGGTGATGAAATTGAAAAGTTGGCACTATGTTTTCATAAATTAGCTGAAAAGCTGAGAAATTACGATGAGTACCAAAAGAAATTCCTGCAAAACACCTCCCACGAGTTAAAAACCCCATTAATGTCCATTCAGGGTTATGCGGAAGCCATTAAAGACGGGGTAGTAGAGGGGAAGGAGGCAGAGGAAAGCTTGGATATTATTATTGAAGAAAGTCAGCGTTTAAAAAAGGTGGTCGAAGAAATAATATACTTGACCAAGCTGGAAAATGCAGATGATACTTTTGAGTTAACATATTTTAAAATTGGGCTTCTAGCAGAAGGAGTTGTTAAAAGCTTGAAAGCTTTGGCAGCGGAAAAACAAATTGATGTTGAAATCAAGGGTGACCTGGAGACGGGAGGATACTTTGACGAGGGAAAATTGCGAAGAGCCTTAATAAATATTATCGCCAACTGTTTAAGATATGCTAAAAGAAAAGTAATAATTGATTTGCTTAATAACGGATCTTATCTGGAAATTAAAATATTTGATGACGGACCCGGTCTTAAAGATGGAGAGGAAGAAAAGATCTTTCACAGGTTTTATAAGGGTGAACAGGGAGGAAGCGGCCTGGGCTTAGCCATAACCAGAGCCATCATTGAGGGGCATGGAGGCAGTATAGAAGCATTTAAGAGAGAGCCTACCGGGGCAGTTTTTGTTATTACTCTTCCCTTAAAGAGTAAAGAGGTTTGCTACTAATTGCAGGGAAAGCATTTATATAAGATATGATATAATCCCGGTGAAGTGGTGCGGCAATCTCCTTCGTGCTTCCATGCTTTGTTTACTAGGGGAGGAGAACCTTCAGAAATGAGAAAGGGAATAATAAGATTATTTGAGGAAAAAATAAGAGTTTATGAAATTGTAAATACAGCGATTATTAGTCTAATAGGGGGGATTATTAATGAATATAATTGACTTAAGATCTGATACTGTTACTCAACCGACAAAAGCTATGCGAGATGCGATGTACCACGCAACGGTTGGAGATGACATTATGGGAGAAGATCCAACAGTTCGTGAACTTGAAGTATTAGTTGCAGGTATTTTAGGAAAGGAGGATGGTCTATTTACTAGTTCAGGTACAATGGCAAATCAGCTTGCGGTGATGTCATTTACCAATAGAGGAGAAGAAGTAATTGTTGGTGATACATCCCATATATTCAATCTGGAGGTGGGAGGATTAGCTGCATTGTCTCAAGTACAAACTAGATCAATATCAGTGCCGGATGGAGTTTATGACATAGAAAAGTTGGAATCTTTAATCCAGGAAGAAGGAATACAAAGAGCTAGGACAGGCCTTATATGTATTGAAAACACTAACAACTTGAATGCAGGCCTAGTGGTTCCTATGGAAAATATTAGAAAAGTTTGCGAATTAGGAAAACGTTATGGGATTCCGATATACATGGATGGTGCAAGAATTTTTAATGCCTCAATAGCTTTAGGAATAGAGGCCAAGGGAATTGTAAAAGACGTTGATGCTACAATGGTAGCATTAACAAAAGGCTTAGCGGCTCCTTTTGGGGCGGTATTAGTAGGTTCCAAGGAATTTATTGCAAAAGCAAGATGGTTTAAACAGAGGATAGGGGGTGGATACAGACAAGGGGGATTTTTGGCAGCGCCTGGTATTGTAGCACTGAATAGCATGTTGCCGCAAATAGCCATCGATAATGCTAATGCAAAGATATTAGGTAAAAGATTGTCAACAATAGACGGATTGTTAGTCGATACAAACAGAATACATACTAATATTGTTTCATGTTCTATTGAAAAATTGTATATCTCAATTGATGAATTTTTGGCCAAATTACTTGAAAAGAATATAAAGGTTAAGAGAATATCTAATACATCATTTCGAATGGTCACCCATTATGGGATAACAGAATTGGAATTAAACCAATTTATAAGTACTTTAGAAGAAATAGTAATAAGGTTAAGTCCAGCGGTTAAATGTCAACAATGAATTGGAAAAAAATATTGAATAATTGCGGTTTTTTTGGCTAAAAAGAGACAAAAAAGGAACACCCTAATAAACCTACCAAAATTAATTGGAAAAAATGGTAGTAAATGGTATGCCGATTGGAAATTACTCTCCTTTTGGCGGCGTATAAAGCCGGTTGCTATGCAGCAGGGCATAGACAAGACGGACAAATTTTCTGGCAGTTAGTGCAAGTGCTCGTTTATGTGGCGTTTTTGGGGTTTGGCTGTACTTTAGATCATAGAAGCGTTTAAACTCGTGATCGTGCATTCTCACTTTGTTAGTGGCTTCCATGATGTAGTAACGCAAATACCTGTTACCAAACTTAATCAAATGAGTGTGTGCAGCCGTAAAATTGCCTGACTGGTGCTTAGTCCAGGCAATACCCGCAAACTTAGCTAAAGCAGCGTGATCCTTGAAACGATGAATATCACCGATTTCTGCTACAATACCGGCAGCATAAACAGGGCCAATC
>LADT01000036.1 GCA_000961765.1 Clostridiaceae bacterium BRH_c20a
CGATAGCTAGGCAGAATTTCTGCTTGATGCTATCGCTTTTGCTATTTTCTTTTATTAGTGTTGGTCTTTCAGTTTCTAAGAATCTAACCAATTTAGTATACATATTAATTAAGGAATCTCTTACTGGATCTTTGAGCATTTTTAAAATTAAATAATTGCTACGCAAAATCGTTGTATTGTGCAGCAACGCTGCGCAAGGTTAAGGTTTCGCTGCGCAAGGTTAAGGTTTCGCTGCGCTAGGTTGAGGTTAAGGAATTTGCATGATGAATATCTAGGCAAGTGATACTGTGACATCGAAAACATTCAGCAAATTGTTAAATTTGTCATCCTGAGCGATAACGAAGGATCTTAATGCAGTAAAAAACATTAGATCCTTCGGTCGTTCCTCCCTCAGGATGACATATAAAAACAATTAAAATTACCTTTAAGTAGCACAGCGAAATCTTTAATCAGACTGTATTATTTGCCTCAACCTTAACCTGCGTCTTTTTATGACGCAATGTTTACATGTTATGTATTAAATTTAGGGCCTAAGCGGGGAGAAAAAGTTAGTAAACCAAGAAGTCCGGCGGGCCCGATGGTGAATTGGCTGCCTCTTTAAGATACCTAAACCAAAGATATACAATGCCTACCGGAAAAACTAAAGCTTTGTTAACTGATATTGGAACAGAAGAAATGGCTCACCTTGAGGTAATTGCCGCTATGGTTTATCAGCTAATGAGAGGTGCCAGTGTTGAGCAAATTAAGGCTGCCGGCCTCGCCGGCCACTATGCAGATCATGATAAAGCTCTCTTCTATGTGGATGCTCAGGGTAACCCCTTTACTGTGACTTATATTCAAGCCAAAGGTGACCCTATTACTGACCTCCATGAGGACATGGCTGCTGAGCAAAAAGCTCGGTCTACTTATGAATGGCTGATTAACTTGAGTGATGACCCCTGTGTAATTGACCCGCTGAGGTTCTTACGGGAAAGGGAAGTTGTCCACTTCCAGCGCTTTGGTGAGGCTTTGATGGATGTCCATGAGTATATGAATACTAAGAAGTGTTATTAATTAAATAGCCCATTAAAATAATACGAAGCGATAGCTGGGCAGAATTTCTGCTTGCTATCGCTTTATTATTTTTATAGCTGCAATAATCAGTTGTTGCGTAACATAGTTGTTATGCAGCAACATAAAAATCCCCTTTTAGCTAAAAATCGGATTTTTATACTCTATCTTAAATTTTTTATAATGTTGTTCCTGTAGGATGACCAGTTACACTTTAAAGTATAAACTTGCTTCTATTGCTAGTATTAATAAACAATTATTGTGTAATAATACCTTTAACTATTTGGGAAAGTGGTAGTGATTAAATGGTAAAAGCAATTACCAAGTTATTAATTATAGCGGTATTAATATTCATTAGTATATTCCTTGTTGGATATATTTCCTTTATGGGACTATATTATTATACATCTACTCCACAATTTTGTAGTAAATGTCATTATATTGAACCATACGTTATTTCGTGGGCAAAATCTCCTCATCATAATGTCAACTGTATGAACTGTCATGAACCGACAGGTTCATTAGGAAAACTTCATTCTAAAGCTAGAGGTTTGAATTATTATGTTTCTGATAAAACTGGGAATTATATTAAACCTATTATTGACGCTCCTTTTATAAGTGATGCAAGGTGTTTTGGGTGTCACATTGGGGAAACTAAGGGCTATCCCAATATTAAAACGATTAATAGTAGTAAAGAACACCTGCAATATATAGAAGAAGAATTAAAATGTTCTAGTTGTCACATTAATACAGGTCATGAAATAAATATTGGTGTGAATAAAGTCTTTAATACAAATTAAGTTTCGAACCTTAAATAACAATACTCGGGAGGATGCAAGGTGAATCATAAATTTACTCCTGGAATATTTGCAGGAACAGTTGGTGCCATAGTTCTTGGTTTTTACGGGATGACTATGAAAGCAATAGGATTCACAGATCGGATTTATCTAGACTTGGCTGAAGTCATAATTCTCTCTAATCCCCAAGAGGGTTTCATCGCTTCTATTGTAGGTTGGGTCGCACATCTTATGATAGGCGCAATTTTTGGAATGTTATTGTGCTACTTTATAAGTACCACTTCAAGTAGCTTTTGGCTTTTAAAAGGTTGGGGAATTGGTATCTTTATTTGGTTTTCTCTGTTATCTATGGGTAAGCTTTATAAGCTACCTTTATTCATGAATATTCCACCCAAGTCAGCTCTAACACTTTTATCAGGTTCATCAGTATGGGGTTTGGTCTCTATATATGTATTAAAGAAAATTACGGGTGATTTTAAAACAATACTTAACGGGAAACAGAGAAAGAAAAAGAAAATAATTAAGCACTGATATCTATATTAAAATTGTAAATATTTAAGATATCATTATTAAGGAGAAGAATCTATGGATAGGTTTAAAGCAGGTGTGATAGCTGGACTGGTGGGTGCATTATTCATGAATATTTGGAGTTTTACTACATACTATATTTTTAAGATAAATAATCTCCTTTACCTTGACTGGGCTTCTATAATGATTTTTAGACATAAACCCAATCTAGGCTTAAGACCTTACCTAAATGAACACTTTAATTGAACTAGAACTAAAAAGCCTTACTGTACTAATAACTCTTAAACTCAAATAGGCTCTAATAATAGATTTCCTATTGGAAACTTTATACCCTTATACTCCCTCCAGTGTTACCTCTATAAAAATGTTTGTGACCCTGGTCGTATGTTGTTTCACCTTGTAGCAAATGATAATGATTTCTTCCTCCTGGCAAAGGTACTGCTGATCCAGTTGCACCTCTATAATAATGGACATGTCCTTGATTAAAAGAAGTTTCACCAGAATACAAGTGAATATGATTGTCAATTTCACCTGGTGCAGGCATTGTATATGCTCTCATATAATGTAGATGTCCATCATCCACTTTAGTCGGCAAAAAATATGGATGAGTATGAATGTTAATATAATACATAAGTCTCCCCCCGATCTCTCTTTCACTATAATATATTTTATGAAATAACTAACCTATAAGTTTAATAATTACTGGGTTTAAAATATTATGCATATATTTATCTATTCAAGCTGCTAAACTTTTCTATCTATAGTTTTAATAAATTCCTTGATAGTCTGTATCTGAAAAGTCTTGTACCAATGCTATAATCCCGAGGTGTATATTCATAAGGTCTTAGCTAATATGACTAAGGAAATCCTTTCAATTTACCAGAACATATTATGTTATTAGGTAGATGAAAGGAGGTTTTTTAAAATGCATAATGAAATGATGGGGAATCCCTATGATCAATACGCCGTGTGGTCAAATCCTATGTATGACCAATATCAAATGGGACAGTATTATGGCAATCCCGATCGTCAATTTCAAATGACCCAGTTTGGAGGTCCTTTTCATCCAGGTAGACCAAGACCACGCCCACCATTTTTCCCATTTTTTCCGTTTTTCCCGTTTTTTCCGTTTCATCCTTTTTTCCCATTTTTCTGGTGGTAATAATGTAAAGGCATTCAACTTTTGTTGGATGCCTTTACATTATTACTTCCTAATTAAAATTGGGAAGTAATATTCCCCATAGTGTTTCCTCTCCCCGCCAAAAACACTATCTGCTAAAAAATCATACTATATAATAATAAATCATTTAGTAGGTGTTACTATGGCTAATAATAAGCAAATAGGACTTTTTGAATGTTGTATGATACTTTTTAGAACAGCGAATGTCCCTATCGGACCTGAGGCTGAAGCAAAAGGAGTTGCCCTAATTTTTCAATCTCGTAGTGGAGGTGGTAATGTATTAATATCCGCTATTGGACTTCCTGATCCACGAACTTTAGACGGTGATAGATACGTAGCTTGGATTCGAGATACACCTGGTAGCCAAACTATTCCCGTACAGCTGTTACAAACTGGTCCAGTTGTTACTGAGCCTGGAGTATGGGTTGGAGCCTTTGTTTTTGGTCCAGGTGAACAAATAGCACCTTTTCAAGATATTATTGTGACCGCAGAAGATCAAGCGCCCTTACTAAAGCCATCATTAAATCGCATCGCACTTATTGGGTTGTTTAATCAGTGTTAATCTGATAAATCTCCCTTTGCTGTGATGTTGATAAAATAAGACCTATTCCCAATAATAATTAGGTAATAGGTCTTATTTATTGCTATTTCTGGCTCTACTTAATCAACCAAATTTAGTCCAATTATCATTTTAATATCAATAAATTACCGAATATTGGTTGGTGTACAATCTAAATTACGTAGTAATAATGCCATAGTTAAAGCCCATAAAACACGATCTTTTAATAAAATAAAAAGAGTTATTGATTTTCATAATAATTGTAAAGTAAGTTAAGAATAATTATGATTAGAGATTTAGTCTTTTCTTTTGCAATGTATTAAGTCTAATTACCAAAATAGGTGGATTAAAAAATGTTTAAATTAGAACAAAGGGAAGAATTTTTAAAAGGCTCCATTGCAGGAGTTGTTGGAGCTGTAGCAAAATATGGTTTCAATGAACTTACCCAGTTCTTGAATATATCTAAATATGATAATAATGCTACAGCTATTACGGTCATTATGAAAGGTTATGAACATAATATTTATTTTTTGGCTATTCGGCTTTTTAACAGCCCTAATAATTAGAGCCTTTTTTGGAGTAATAATTGCATTTTATGTATACTTATGTATTTTCCGAACGGAGATTGTACCTTAAGGCTGTTGAAATAGGTATAGGGATATGGTTGATAAATTTTGGTCTATTCTCTAGAGTTTTTTATTATCCAGCAGATATTAAATATAGACTAGGTGATGTACTTTCTAGCTTATTAGTCTAATTATATTTGCAGTCATAACAGTTACTACATTAAAGAAAGTTGGCTTTTTTATGAATGACCCCAAGAGGAAAAAGCTGAAAAGAAGGTATTGATTGTTAAAGGACACCCCTATCTTGCGAAGAATTAGCGGGTTTTATTTTTCGTCTAATTATTAATACAAGTCTTCAACACTTGATTAAATAAGTTAGGAGATTTATATGGTACAAACCCTATTTTATCCTACATTTTTATTAATCGTCTTTATCCTCTCGCTTATACTTATTCCTAAAAAAGACTATAAGGAATATTTTATTTATGGTGTTATTCTAGGTGGTTTCGGTGATGTTTTAGTTGTAGGGTTATTTCAAAATATCTTAAATATAATATGGTTTAAGAATGCAGGTATTTTCAATGCTTTGGGGCAGAACTTACTTTCCCCTCCTTGTTGGATTTTTGTTGTTATGCTCTTTCTCCGTTTTTTACCAAGTAGGCGTGCATTTTTATACCTTTATATAATAACCGTTGCCTTTTCAAGTGTAGGATATGGAATACTTGTACATAATGCAGGTCTTTTCGACTATAAGCCTTGGTTTTATCCTGTTTTCAGCTTCTTTACCTTCTTAGGGTGGTGGTGTTTCATAACATGGGTATTTTTAAAGACAAGCACTTTTAAAAATGAAAAAACCACTAAAAGGCTTAAAAGGGGGTAACTTTTATTTAATTTATAAATATCTTTATTTTCCTTCTATACTATAATAAAATATTTCTTGTGTTGTTATATATCAAAAATTAAGGATGGAAATACTATGCAGGAATCTAGTTTAGATAATATTCTCTTTTATAAAAGAAGGAAATTATATCAATTGGTTGAAGAAAAGGGCAACTTTTTAGACCAAGAGGTACAACAATTAAGTAAAGAAATTGACCAATTGATATTAATATTAATGACTAGAGAGGCTAAGCTCCCTGCTAGAGGTTAGTCCTTTTTCCTTTTTTATTAAAACATTGATACTTTTAATATTAATGCCCTACAATTAAAAACTCTTCCTACAACGCACTTTTTTCATGAAGTACCACTAGAAAATCCTAGGGATACCCCTAGGATTTTAACTTTGATTAATAACCACTTTAGTTGTATTGTGCAGCAACGCTGCGCAAGGTTAAGGTTTCGCTTCGCTAGGTTGAGGTTAAGGAATTTGCATGATAAATATCTAGGCAAGTGATACTGTGACATCGAAAACATTCAGCAAATTGTTAAATTTGTCATCCTGAGCGATAGCGAAGGATCTTAATGCAGTAAAAAACATTAGATCCTTCGGTCGTTCCTCCCTCAGGATGACATATAAAAACAATTAAAATTACCTTTAAGTAGCACAGCGAAATCTTTAATCAGACTGTATTATTTGCCTCAACCTTAACCTGCGTCTTTTTATGACGCAATGTTTACATGTTATGTATTAAATTTAGGGCCTAAGCGGGGAGAAAAAGTTATTAAAACAAGAAGTTGGGCGGGCCCGATGGAGAATTGGCTGCCTCTTTAAGATACCTAAACCAGCGTTATACCATGCCCACCGGCAAAGCTAAAGCTTTGTTAACTGATATTGGAACAGAAGAAATGGCTCACCTTGAGGTAATTGCTGCTATGGTTTATCAGCTGATGAGGGGTGCCAGTGTGGAGCAGCTAAAGGCTGCCGGACTAGCCGGTCATTATGCAGATCATGATAAAGCCTTATTCTATGTGGATGCCAACGGTAATCCATTTACCGTTACCTATATTCAAGCCAAAGGTGACCCCATTACTGATTTGCATGAAGACATGGCAGCAGAACAAAAAGCCCGCTCAACTTATGAATGGCTCATCAATTTGAGTGATGACCCTTGTGTTATTGATCCTTTAAGATTCTTGCGGGAGCGGGAAGTCGTCCATTTCCAGCGCTTTGGTGAGGCCTTGATGGATGTGCAGGAGTATTGTAAATACTGTGTAATTGCACACTCAATGTTTTTGAGAAAACTGGGAGTATCAGAAGAAGTTATTAATAAAATAGTATCTGATATCGATTCTGCGAGTATAAGTGAAGACAGAAAACAAATTTTAAAATTTACTATAAAATCCTCTACCGTACCAAACGAAATTATTGATAAAGAAGTAACTGAACTCATGAATTTAGGGTTAACCGATGCTCAGTTGGTAGAAATTGTATCTGTTGTTGACCTTTTCACATCATTTAATAAATTCTTAGATACTCTTCAGGTAGATTTAGATTTCTAAATACCTTTATTTTTGGCTTCAGTATCCTTTCGGTGGCTTCGACCATATTAAATATTTTAAAAGGAGTCCCATACATTAAATGTTTTGAACTCCTTTTAAGTCTGAGAATACTATTTATTGCTTATTATTGTGCCTAATATTTTACCAACCTTTCGAGCCTCAAATTTTGTGTTAGCCTGCTGTTCATAACTAGGAGGGTAATGACAATGCTCGATTTTTTCTATAAACCCATGGTCTTTTACTACATTACCAACAGCACAATTTTCACCATAACCGCAGGTATAACATTGCGAAAAACCTTTAGCTGATACTTTTCCAACAATAGGTACTAAATTTTTAGACATAACACTTTCAATTATAGAGTGCACTGGATTTTCAACACTTTGGGCATAATCTGTGCTTACAGATACGGCTAGTTTACCTGCCAGTTTAAAGACCTCTCTATGTCTAAAACAAAAAGTCCTTTCTAAGCAAGCATGCCCAAGAGCATTAATAGTACCAGAATAGATAGGCGCACCAAATACTATTGCATCAGCTTTAAGCATTTTTTCTCCGATTTCATTCCAATCATCCTGTAATTTACAAACATTATCTGATGCACATTGTAAACAACCAATACAACCATTAATTTTTTTCCCTGCTAAAGATATATAATCATACTCTAAATTACTGGCTTTTAAAATTTCTTTTACCGTACTACTTGTGATGCCATTCTTCCTTCCACTAGAACTTATTCCAAGTATCATGGTTATTCTCCTTTCATAAGTTATTTAGAAAACCATCGGTATGTAACCTTCTTCTATATAGGCAGAAATAGCTGACCCAACATAATCAACTTGATAACCCCAAGCCTTCTAAGGTATTAGTTATTTTATCTTGGTCTGATAAAAATTTACATGCTACTGGTTTCTGGCACTACATTCTTAATAGCATTTGCAGCATATAAAACCCCAGTTAATGCTTTTTCTTTCTCCTGCTGTAGAAATAATTATTAAAAGATTTTTGCCCATTTTTATTACCTCCTTATAGCTTTCAACTAATTTTATATTAGAAAGTATACTTTTACAAATTTTCTAAAAAGAATAGACTTTTAAATTTTAACTAGGTTTCATCCATTTTATTTTCTAATTTTTTTTGCCCCACAACTGCTACATATTATTTATTATGTTTTTGCGCAATTTTTACAATGTTATGTATTAAATTTAAGGTTAAGCGTGAGAAAAAAGTTAGTAAAACAAGAATTCTGGCGGACCAGATGGCGAGCTGGCTACCTCCTTGAGATACCTAAACCAAAGATATACAATGCCCACCGGCAAAACTAAAGCTTTATTGACTGATATCTGGACAGAGGAGATGGCACCCTTAGAGATAATAGCTGCTATGGTTTACCAGTTGATGAGAGGTGCCTCCGTAGAGCAATTAAAGGCTGCCGGACTTGCCGGTCATTATGCTGACCATGACAAAGCTTTATTCTATGTAGATGCCAACGGTAATCCCTTTACTGTTACCTTTATTCAAGCCAAAGGTGATCGAATTACTGACCTCCATGAGGACATGGCTGCTGAGCAAAAAGCCCGCTCAACTTATGAGTGGCTTATCAATTTGAGTGATGACCCTTGTGTTATTGATTCTTTAAGATTCTTGCGGGAGCGGGAAGTTGTCCATTTCCAGCGCTTTGGTGAAGCTTTGAGGGATGTGCAGGAGTTTATAGGTAGTAAGAAGTGTTATTAGTTACAGCCTTTTAAAATAAAAATAAGCACGATAGCTAGGCAGAATTTCTGCTTGATGCTATCGCTTTTGTTATTTCTTTTAATAGTGTTGGTTTTTCAGTTTCTAAGAATCGAACCAAATTAATATACATCTTAAATAAGGCAGTACCCACTGTATCTTTGAGCACTTTTAAATAATGATTAATTGCTTCGCAAAATCGTTGCGCCGTGTCAAAGGACCGTCCCCAGACACCCCCCTTCATAGGAATTGCACCTCCCCGTCAACGACCGGGGCACACTCTGGGACTTAACCTCGACTGTGTGCAAGTATCATGATCCCTCCGCATGGGTCGTCGCCATAAATGTATCAACCCTCTACTAATCAGCAGATTTTTTGGGCAAAAGTTGGGGTCTTATTGAAAAATGTAATATAATTTTAATACTTCGTTAATAAACAGGAAAATCCCGAAAAGCCTTATCAAATAGCTTTCAGGATTTTTCAGGAAATTTATTGACATTATAATTTTAGTTAAGTATAATTAAGTAAAATATAATTGACCTGTTTTAAAAAAGTGAACGGAGGTGTTCATATGTTCATAGGAAGAAAAAGAGAACTCGACGATTTAAACAGACGTTATGAAAACGACAAGTTTGAATTTGCTGTTATGTATGGCCGTCGCCGTGTAGGCAAAACCACTCTTATCAATGAGTTTGTCAAAGATAAGGAAATCATTTTCTACACAGGTATTGAGGGCAACGAAAAAGAAAATCTTGAAGGACTGAGTAAAAGCATTTATTCTTTATCACAGGATTTTGCAGATACATCATCAAGCTTTGCAAGCTTTCAGGAGGCTTTGGAAACAGCGTTTAAAATTTCCGAAAAACGTAGGATTGTATTTGTAATAGACGAGTATCCCTACATTGCAGGCAGTTATAAGGCACTTTCGTCGATTTTGCAGATTCTAATTGACAGGAATAAGGATACCTCAAAAATGTTCCTGATTTTATGCGGTTCTTCTCTTTCATTCATGGAAAGTCAGGTACTCGGCTATAAAAGTCCTCTTTTTGGCAGACGTACCTGTCAATATAAAATAATGCCTTTTGATTACTTTGAAACAAAGGATTATTACAATAAATTCAGCAGTACTGATTTGGCTGTCATCTATGGTATAACAGGCGGTATTCCGCTTTATATGTCGCTTATGAATGATAATCTGAGTGTTGAAGAGAATATCAAGACAAATTTCTTGGTGCCAAACGCATATTTATTTGAAGAACCCGCAAATTTAATAAAGCAGGAATGCCGTGATCCGGCCCAGTATAATTCAATCATAAAGGCTATAGCCACAGGCTCTTCCAGAATGTCGGAAATCTGTTCCAAAACAGGGCTTGATACAGGGCTTACGACAAGTTATCTCCATAAGCTCATGTCCCTTGGTATTGTAAAAAAAGAAATGCCCTTCGGAACAGATAGTTCACGTAAAACTATTTATGCGCTGGAAGATTCCATGTTCCGTTTCTGGTATCGTTTTATTCCGGATAACCTGGCGACAATCAATCGCGGTCTTACTGATGTTGTTTATAAAAAAATTGCTCCTCAAATCACCTCTTTTATGGGCGGTGTATTTGAAGAAATCAGCAAACAGTATTTGTGGGAGCTGAACAGACAAGGAAAAGCCGCTGTCACCTTCACCGATTTAGGCCGCTGGTGGGGTAATGACCCGAAAAACAAGTGTGAAGCCGAAGTTGACATTATGGGTACGTCTGACGATAAAACCGCCCTTTTCTGCGAATGCAAATGGACAAATGAAAATGTTGACACTGGCGTTCTTGATACGCTTGTTGAAAGAAGTAAGTTGTTCAGCTTCACAAATGTTTATCTTTATCTTTTTACAAAGACTGGGTTTACTAAAGGCTGTATAGATAAAGCAAAAGAACTTGGAAATGTTGAGCTTATCACTTTCGATGAGATGATGAAGTAAGATGAATAGCTTTGACCTTTTGGCCACAATTAGTCATTAGAACTATACTCTCAACATGCCTTTTATATATAAAAAGGTGCCACATCAATCTGATACCCCTTTAGCGGTAGGGTATATTTTTGAAGCTATTGCTTATTACATCGAATATTTCCACAGTAATACTATTATCTGCAATGTTAATATTTGACCATTTCCTTTAAAATGTCTGGACTTAACTCAGCCATTAAAAATTTTAGTTTTGACAGTTAGGTTAAAATGGGAGCCACCACCAATATAGCGGCCTCCATTTTATAATCTACAAACCTGACTAAGAGTAGTCTTGGGTTGAGGTGGTACAAAAGTCCCCTCATGATTAGGAAGCCTACCCTCAATGGTGTAGCCTCTTGTTAACCTTGGCTTCGGAATCCTGCCTCGCGGCTTCACGATCATAGGAATCTGCAATATCCTCCAGCACTGTGCCAACAAACGGATAATCGAAGTGCAAATGTGAGGCAAAGGCGCGGTATTTCGCAGCAAGTTCGCGTTCCTGTTTGCCCCCCTCATCCCGCCAGTGGACGCCTCGGGAGTTATGAACGCCTATATAAAATCCCTCCCTAATTCCTTTTGACGCTATTGCTTCCATCGCCTCGCAGACCGCTTCGCAGGGCCATATGCCTTTTTCGCCCATGGGTGCCTTGGCAAGTAGTTGACCAATGCAATGATCACCAATCTCGGCGCGACCATATTCACGACATAGGCGCCGAACCTCGGCGAGCCACTGAGTAAGTGCTGCCACCTCTATCCTTCCGTTTTCATCTGTGCCAGGAATTTTCTTGAGCTGGCTCAGAAGGCTATAGGCTGCCGACGCAACTGCTGCCCTCTGCTCGGGATTCTCGATCCTCCATTCCGGTGGATCTTCTCCCTCGTCACTCCGCTTATAAACAAGTGCCAATACCTGGACGAATAGTACTGGTGATTGTACGAGCTGGCTTTCTAGATTCGGGATTCCGTGTTCGCTATGATCGAGGGCATTGATGAATAGGAACTCAAGCTGGGCCATTTCGTCACAGGTGATGCCCGAACGACCATCAAGGGAATCCAGCGCCTCTGAAATGTGGTAGCTATCGAGCTTGAAATGGTCTGTCGGTTCGGCATTCACCGTGGCGATGTCGCGGAGCAGCCGCTTAAGACGGGATGTCTCAATGTCCTTGAAATCCATCTGGACGGCGTAGAAAGCCGCGCGAGGCCGTTGGGCCTCCAGAAGGCAGTCGATTAGTTCGGTAAGTTCGGTAGGTGTATACCGGCCCCAGGATGGCAATACATACTTCCAATATCCGGCACGGGTGTCCTCATCATAAACGTCTAGAAGACACCAAGTTGTTCCCTGAAACGGCGCACAAACAAATAACCGCTTACGATCTTCTGCGGGCAGTTCTTCTGCTGTAGCATGCAGCACCCCTGCACGTGAGTCATCTTCGATAGACCAAAGGAAGCCTCGCAAGCACCACTCGGCCCTACTCCGAAGGTCTCCTTCAATAGAAAGGCAGCGACGTATGAAATCGACCTGTGACGTAATACCAGTAATGCATAATGTCAAATAACGGCCGATGGTACCGGCGTCATTGCTGATAAGCAATTCAATTACACCTTCGAAACCGTGCTCAGTCCATATTTCGTTCATAGCTTCACGACGCAGCCTATCAATAAGCTCCTCGCGTTTCTGATAGTCGAAGTTCTCGTCTTCGATTTCATTGATTGATTCCTGTACCCACTGATTGGCAAATAACCAGCCGTGACGAATGATTGGATCTCGGGGCTTGAGGCTATCATACGCTACACGTGCGCGGTCACGGGTTGCCTCCACTAGGTTGCGGCGACGACCGCGACGTGTGAAGGTGAACAGTCGGATGCGTTCGCGCAAAGCGGCTTTGGCAACTTCGCCAGCTTTCTGGGACCATTCATCGATAAGATCCCAAACTTTTGACTGGTATTCCTCTGGTATACCCTGGAGAGACTCGACAAGATCGCCAAGGGTCTTTTCGTCATGAGACGGCCAAGTGATCAGAAAATCCAAAGCCTTTCGGTTGAAGTCGTACATCTCTTTGCATGTGACAACCTGTCCGGCTCCTGAAGCATCGCTTCGCCAGCGGGGCCTGTAGCTGTAGTGACCAACCTTAGAACCAGGTTTGACCTGCTCGATGCAAATTTCCCAACCGATATCTGGGAAACGCTTGGTGATCATCTCCAGAGCCTTGATCCTTTGCTCCATGGAGGCTGCCGTCTGTGGCATCCATGACCTGAAGATAGCCTGAAGGCTTGCTTCCGGTTTGTTTGCCCAGTTGTCATCGATTTTTTGCCAGGAGAGACGGGCGAGGATAGCCGATACGCGGGAGAGGTGTTGCGGTTTCCAGGCAAGACACTCTAACGCCCAGAGAAGGCCCGTCCGCGATGGCGATGTCCCGAACGAGCCACTATCGACTGGCTTTAAAAGGCCGAACACAATGGGCTCGTTGCTCCGCAGGTCTTCTTCAATGATTTTAATAAATTCGTCAGGTGCGGCTTCCGCGTAGCGCGGCAAGTCATGATTGTGAGATAGCAACTTTTCAAGCGTCAGTGGCGTTAGGAGTTTGCGTATGAGAATTGTGACCAGACCTTCGACATCAATACCGTGTCTGCTTTGGAACAGGTTATTGCCGTGAACCGACAAGATAACTAGTGTTTCGCAGATACCCTTGCGCAAGGCGCCGGAGTGATCACGTTTTTTACCATACAGGGCCGCTGCCCATCTGTTCTCTTCCGGCAGTTCAAGCGCGGGATCGGACTCAGCAAGGACGTATTCGGCGGCCACGAAGAACCGATCGAGGTCGATCGTTGTAATCAGCTTCGCAATCGCAAACAAGGCGTCGATTTTCGAGACGACACCTCGGTAGCGTCCTGCAGACCACACCGGGCTGTCGTCATAAAGGAGCAAGCGAGCGATATTGTCTTCAATCGCCTCGTACTTTCGATCCGACACATAAGTAACAATCTCGCGATCTGCCTCCAACTCTGAATGCCAGGCGCCGATCAGGGCCATCGGCACAAGGACTTTTGCCATTTCGTCATCACCAGCCCAGGCTGGTTTCCTGATTGCTGTATTCCATGAAAGACGGCGGCGCAGGATTGTCGGCGAATGGCCTGACTCACTTGCAAGCCTGTCGACCTCGCTTTTATCGATTCCCATAGAGGCGAGCGCCTTCTCAAAGGCTTCATAGTCAAGTAGATCGAGAGCGATGTCTGCTTCCGTATCAACCGCGTTGCGCGGACGGAAAATGATGCAATGAAGTCGGCGATGAGCATCTACAAGTTCACACTCAGCATCTTCAGAATGGACTATCGGTATGAAAGGTACGAAGGACGCAAGGAGTGTTCTGAGCGTTGCCGGAGATGTAAAGACAGCTGCGAGGTCTTTGAATTGGCTGAGTTCTTCGTCATCAAACAGGCAGGCGAGAAAGGCGAGCGCCTCGTCCCGCGAGTCGGCAGAGACGACGAAAGGCCTTTCACTCGGTTTTTCAAGCCATGCTTTGAACGTGCCCCGGTTAGCAGCAATCGAAGGTGCGAAAATCTCGTGCGTCAGATGGGGTTCACAAGCGGCAGCCCAGCGGTGCCACGCCCGTTCCAGCGTTTCATAGCCGTTGTTTGGGAGAGCAAGTTGTTCGGCAAGCCATACCTGTCCCGGTACTGATTGCTCCAGCCACTGCTCTAGATCGCTCGCATCGAAAGCCCTAACGGCCCTCCAGTCGCCGCTCACATTCTTTTGTTTCTCCCAAGCGGTTTTACCAGGCCAGTTGCGAGGTGTAACGAAGACGAAAGTGCTGTTTGCCCGTTCGTCGGCATCAACTGATTTAAGCCGTGCTGTGTAATCGTTATTTGCTTTGAGACCCGGCTTCTGGTCGGTGCCGAACTCCCAATAGGATTTCCCCTCAGGAACCCAGGGGGTAGCTGCTCCAGCTTCTACGAAACCATCGGAGCCCTTACGTTGAGCGTTATCGTAACCGGGAAAGTCTACCCGACAGAGATCGTTACCGGTCGAGTGTACTAGCTTCCGCAGAAGCACAGCAAGGCGGCTACGGGCATCAATCTGACTATCGGCCCATTCCTCGATTTGCCTTGCTTTAATGGCTAGAAAATTCGGGACGAAGGCACGAACCGCAATTTCTTTTTCACCGTCACGCCGTACCTGTCGATCATAAACAGCCTGCATATCAAGCAGTTGCTTTTGGTCGGCACCGAACGCTCTCTCCAACCTCACCGCCATTTCAGAAGACAGGGATGAATTTCCGTTAAGAAAGTTAGACAATGCTGGCCTGCCGATACCAAGTCGTTCAGCAGCCGCTTTTACGGTCATACCCGAAGGAATAATAGTCTGGCGGACGTAGGTTCCAGGATGAATTGGTTTTTCAGATGATTTCATAATATTACCTCCCAATAAAAAACTCTGGAATTCTTTAAGACAATTGTATCGTGTAACGCTACACTAGTCAATGCCAATTTTAAAAATTTATCCAACATCTAATCATACAATTTTAAAGACAGGGCTTCCACTACTATGGTTTTGCTAATACAAGAATGTTATACTGCGTGCAAAAGGTGGTAAAGTACACAGCACTAACTCCTCATTTTTTTTATTATTATAATTTTTTTCTTACCAAATTTAAATCTCTATGATTTTGATATTGATGTGGATCTAATATTTCCCTTTTTTCCGGCGACGTAACCGCTGCCTGTATATCCAATAGAGCCTGTCTGAGCTGGTCAGCTTCTGACTGGAATATAATCTGATCGATATGACCAGTTGCATTTGCCCTTGCAACAATCTGATTTAGTTTGTTTCCGATAGCACGAAGTTCCTTCATCATAGCATGGTAGTCGGGCGAAGGCAGTTCCCTGGGTATATAGCCATTGGCCAGAGTACGCAGATATCTTTCCCGTGAAAAACCTGTTTTTGCTACTTGCTTTTTGAACAGCTGACATTCTTGTGAGTTTAATCAAAACGTTATTTTGATGCTTCTTTTAAGCATAAAGTACCTCCTTGTCATATTAAGGGTTTCAGGGATTATCCCTGACATACGAATAATGCTGGCATTATTCAGTGCTTGCTGCAACATTTCCGACGTCGGAATAACTAAATACCTGATTAAGCCATAATTTATTTTGAGCATAAAAAAACGGAGGGCTTTTTGATCCTCTCCGTTTGGATTTTGATATTTTGTTGTATCATTTCCGCAGTGGAAATTTATCTGTAAATAATTTCATTGAGTATAATCTCTTCGGCGGCCTCCCGTATATTATTCATTGCTCCGACCCATGCCATCTGATCTGTTGCTTGTAGTTTTTCTGTTAACCCCTGCACAGCTGCCATGTCTTTTATCAGTTGTTCAACAGCATTTTTAGCAGCAAAATCGGCTTCATTAAGGACCCTGTTCAGAGTTCCGTCCAAAAGTATGGAGCTGTATATCCCTTTATGGTTGTTTTTCAAAAATTCCTTCCGCATTCTGCCGTATCGGCCGTAGTTTGCTTTTTCTGTTTGCTGAGGCAGCTCCAAATCTGGCAAATAATAATCACCGACTCTTTGATAGGTTCCTCTCGATTCCTCAAATAAAGTTTTCATGTGTTAACCCTCCTTTTACCAGCCGAAAAAGAAACTGATTTTATTTACCTTTAATTATAGCGAAGTTTCCTTAACACTCAATTTTACTGAAATTTACTTAAACAATTGCAAGTTATATCTTCTTTTCGGCTGGTTATATATAGGAGATTGTTAAGGGGAGGCTAGCCACAATAATTAGCGAGCCTCATCTCTTCTTTTCTCAAGTTTTCGTTTCCGTTCCTCAAGCATCGTGATAATTGATTTTTCCATTTGTTCACTTGTATAGCCTTTGGGAAAATATTTTGCCAGTTTTTCAGTGCTGATTCGAACCTGTGGTTTTTGATTCGCTTTTTCTTCACCCATAATGGCAGATATCGCTTCAGGGGTAAGTTTAGCCTCTTGTGACAGCTTTTTTACCCGCACTGCCTGTGAAAGTGAAGGCGTACAGTCCTCATGCTGTATTATGTCCCATAGTTCAGCTTGTTCCTCTTTCGTAAGATAAGAAAGCTCTACCGCCGGAGAAAAGGCTATACGTTGGTTATCCACCAAACAAGGATTGGTTTAACAAGCTCCATCAGGCGGATGTAGCGTTGAATTGTCCTTGCACTGTCATCAGTTTTTTCGGCAAGTAATAAATCTGAACGGACGCCAATTAAATCTGTGCCAACTTGGCGCATAATTTCTTTTGATGGTCTACCTGGTGTCCTTTTCATTGCTTCCAGCTTCATCTTATAAGCAAAAGCCTTTTCACTTGGCAGTAGATTTTCACGTTGTATATTGCTATCCACCATCAATAAAACTGCTTCATCGTCAGTCATATTACGGACTATAACAGGTAGCTTGTCCATTCCAAGCATTTCCGCCGCTGCCTTTCGCCTGTGGCCGCTGATGATTTCATAACCGCCGCCAACTTTCGGCCTTACCATAAGCGGAGTTAAAATGCCATATTCACGGATACTGTCGCAAAGGCGCTTCATTTCTTCATCATTCTTTACCTGAAACGGATGGTTTCTGAAGGGCTGCAATTCACATATTGCTATTTCCTGTACACGCTCCTTTTTCACCTATCTTCACCCCCTTTCCCATAGGGGATGGCAAGCAGAATATCCACTTCATACTGAGGCTTGTCCGACAAAATAAAATCACTTTGATTTTGCATACCATATCGACTGCATTTTTCATAAATCTGGATCTGCTTTAGGAAATTTGCCTTTTGCACATTCGCCGTTTTACCACTTTCAGCACCTGCAACCCCGCACAAATCAAAGCCTTCCCCACCCATGGCACATTGCAGACACGACATAGGTACAGAAGAAATGGCCCATTTAGAGGTTATAGCTGCTATGGTTTATCAGCTAATGAAGGGTGCAAGTGTTGAAGAAATTAAAGTAGCCGGCCTCGTTGCCTACTATGCCGACCATAACAAAGCCTTATTCTATGTAAATGGTGAAGGCGTTCCCTGGACTACCGCCTATATTCAGGCTAAAGGTGAACCTATTGCAAACCTGCATGAAAACATGGCCGCAGAGCAAAAGGTCCGTGTTACCTATTAATGGCTGATTAACTTAAGTGATGACCCATGAGTTAAAGACCCATTACGCTTCCTACGGGAAAGGGAAGTCGTCCACTTCCAACGCTTTGGTGAAGCACTGGTGGATGTGCAGGAGTATATGGATTGCAAGAAGATTTATTAGGATATAGCCTTTAAAATAATAAAAAGCGATAGCTATGCAGAATTTCCGCTTGCTATCGCTTTTTAGTTATCTTAATGTTACATTATTTTTATTCCAGTAGTTATTATTTCTGCAACAAAAGGGTTTGTCTTATTAAATTCACTACTTTTAAAAGGGTGGGGTTCTATTCGATTATCTATTTTTCTTCTAATCTTCATCAACTTGAAAGTATCAGCTATTGGATCATCGGTAAAATCATCACCAATAACCGCTATATCAATGTCACTATCCTCTGTATTAGCTCCTTTAACAACTGAACCATAGAGGTAAACACTTTTTATATTCATTTGGCTTTTTACTAATTCAGCAAATTGTTTAGCAATTAGTTTTATTGTTTCTATATCATTGAAAGAAGCCATTCTCTCATCTCCTCAATATTAACAGTTGTAAAATCAAAGTCACACTTTTTATAGAAGCTTTTCCTATAATCAGGATACCTTGCATGAAAATTAAATGTGGTTATAAGGTCTAAATTCAATATATTTACAGTATATCATATTTATTCCAAGCATTTAACCCTTATGTTTAAAGCATCTATTGTTTTTGAACTGTTTTTTGACTTGAATTGGAAATAAGGATAAAATTATATGTATTAACTCAGTGTTTCCAATAATGTAAATTTAAAGGGAGTTTGTATGAACTTTAAAGAATTATATGAAAAGTATCAAGAATTAATTGACGAAAACAATAATTTAAAAGAAGAAATTAAAGAGCTAAGGACCCAATTGGATATTACAAAACCTCGGTTTAATTCTAATGAAATTTTTGAGCATAAATCAACCTTAGAAATTTTTACAATAAATACTCCAAATGAAGCTTTACTTATAAACACGAACAGCTTTTTAGAGCCTCCGGAAAAAATCAAGTTGTTTATGTCGCTATTTAGAGGCCGCGGTGATGTTTACGCTAAAAGGTGGCAAAACAAAAAAGGACAGGCTGGATATTCACCGGTATGCCTAAATGAATGGAAACCTAGAGTATGCCATAAACCAAAGTTAAAATGTATCGAATGCAATCAAAAAGCATATGCTGCCTTAGATGAAAAGGTTATTGAAGAGCATTTAAGAGGGAATATCGTAGCCGGAATATTCCCAATGTGTCTTGATGAAACATGCTACTTTTTAGCTATTGATTTTGATGATGAGGGTTGGCAAAAGGATATTAGTGTTTTAAGAAATATATGCAATGATTTCGATATTCCTGTTTCCGTTGAGCGCTCACGTTCTGGGAGAGGTGCCCATGCTTGGTTTTTCTTCGAAGATAGAATCCCTTCAGTACTGGCAAGAAAATTTGGTTCTGCGTTACTTACCTGCTCAATGATCAAAAGACATGAAATAACATTTAAATCATATGATCGTTTTTTCCCTAATCAAGATACTTTACCAAAGGGTGGCTTAGGAAATTTGATTGCATTACCATTGCAAAAGGCTGCAAGAAATGCTAATAATAGTGAATTTATTGATGAGAATTTCGAGCCGTATCATGATCAGTGGGCATTTCTTGGAAATATTAAAAAAATTTCGGAAGAGAGAATTAAAACACTTATCTGTAAACTTTGCCATGGAAATGAATTAGGGTTATTGAGAAAGGATGACGAAGAAGAACCAAAGCCGTGGGAGCAAAATAAGGTCACATTATTAAAGAGCGATTTTCCTAATAATATTGAATTTATAAAAGCCAATATGCTATTTATTCCGAAAACCGGCATTTCTCAAAGAGCACTAAATCATTTGAAACGATTGGCTGCTTTTAAAAACCCAGAGTTTTATAAAGCACAGTCTATGCGTATCTCAACTTATAATAAACCAAGAATTATTTCCTGTGCTTATGAAACTGAGAAATATTTATGCTTGCCCAGAGGGTGTGAATCTGATTTAACGGCTATATTTAAAAAACTGGATTTAGATTTCATTCTAATAGATAAAACTAATGCTGGTAAAAGTATCAATGTTGAATTTAACGGTTCTCTACGAGATGAACAGCCCTATGCTCTAAATGAGTTGTTAAAATTTGATAATGGCGTACTATCTGGAACGACAGCCTTTGGTAAAACAGTTGTAGCAATAAAGCTGATTTCTGAAAGAAAGGTTTGGTAGATAGAGTAAGCTTGGTTTCACAATGGAAAGAAAGATTAGGCAGTTTTTTGAATATAAATGAAATTCTCCCTGATACTAATCAAAGTAAAAAAAGAGGAAGAAAGAAACAACAAAGCATTATTGGTCAAATTGGAGCTGGAAAAAATAACTTATGTGGTATTATTGATATCGCTGTAATGCAGTCATTAAACAGGCTAGGTGAAGTAAAGGAATGCGTAAAAAATTATGGCATGGTAATTGTTGACGAATGTCATCATGTTTCGGCTTTTAGCTTTGAAGAAATACTTAAAAGTATTAATGCAAAATATGTTTATGGGTTAACTGCAACTCCTTTTAGGAAGGACGGACACCACCCCATTATATTTATGCAATGTGGTCAAATAAGATATAGAGATGACGCTAAAAATCAAGCGGAGAAAAGGCCTTTTGAGCATTATGTCATACCAAGGTTTACATCCTTTAGAGTTCCTTTCGACAAAAATGAAAAAGAAGCAACTATTCAAGAATTATATTCCCAAATAGTTACTGATGAAATGCGAAATCAGTTTATTATTGATGACGTGGTAAAAAGCTATGAAAATGGAAGAAACTCTATTGTTTTAACGGAAAGAACTGCTCATGTCGAATTATTATCTGAAGAACTAAGCAAAAAAATCCCTAATGTTATATCATTGGTTGGTGGTTTGGGTACAAGGAAAACCAAGGAAATAATGAAGCAAATAAATGATACAACTCCTGACCAACAGTTGACTTTAGTGGCTACAGGTAAATATATAGGAGAGGGCTTTGACGAACCCCGTTTGGATACATTATTTTTAGCCATGCCTATATCATGGAAAGGGACTTTGCATCAATATGCAGGCAGGCTGCACAGATTATCTGATAATAAAGATGAGGTGCAAATTTATGATTATATAGATATTCATGTAAGAATGTTAGAAAAAATGTACCATAAAAGACTTAACGGATATGCCTCAATTGGCTATAAAGTCAAAGGTGAAAGTCTGGCGGAAGAATCAATGAACATAATTTTTGATAACCGCAGCTTTTTGCCTGTATATACTAATGATATTTTAAATTCAGCGAGAGAGGTTTTGATAGTAAGTCCCTTTGTTACTCAAAAGCGCACTTTACAAATGTTAAAAGATATAGAGAAGGTTATAAAAAATAAGGTTCAAATAACCGTAGTGACAAAACCTATAGAGGATTTCAAAAATAACAAAACAACCAGTTTAGAAAGGGCTTTAGATTTATTATATAATGCCGGAATCCATGTTATTTATAAATCAAACATTCACCAAAAATTTGCAGTTATCGACCAAAAAATCGTATGGTATGGTAGTATCAATTTTTTAAGCTTTGGCAGCTCCGAAGAAAGCATTATGCGCCTAAACAGCCCTAATATAGCAAACGAATTGATAAAGAGCTTAGGTGTTTATTAAAACTCAAAAAAGTTAGTAACAGAAGAAGTCTGGCGGTCCGGATGGCGAGCTGGCTACCTCCTTGAGATACCTAGAAATAAGCGATAGCTAGGCAGAATTTCTGCTTGATGCTATCGCTTTTGTTATTTCTTTTAATAGTGTTGGTTTTTCAGTTTCTAAGAATCTAACCAAATTAATATACATCTTAAATAAGGCAGTACCCACTGTATCTTTGAGCACTTTTAAATAATGATTAATTGCTTCGCAAAATCGTTGCGCCGTGTCAAAGGACCGTCCCCAGACATCCCCAGACACGCCTTTGTGGCAGATCAAAAAATAATTTAAAGGCTATTGCTTTGTTAGAAATTTTCTTGTATCATTATACCTAGATATTAGATGCATCTATTTATAATGCATCCTGAAGGGAGGTAAGGATCTTTATGACGGTAAATAAGGAAATGATTAAAGGTAGTAAAGTAGTTTTAGTTTTAAGTATGCTTAACCATGAACCTATGTATGGCTATCAGATGATTAAAGAAATTGAAAAGGAATCAAGCGGTCTCTTTAGTTTCAAGGAGGGAACACTTTATCCTATTCTTCACTCATTAGAGTCTGAGAATATGATTGAATCCTACTGGTGGGGTAAAGAAGGCAGCAGACAAAGAAAATATTATCGTCTAACTACTAAAGGTAAATCTAAATTAAAGGAAAAACAACAAGAATGGGTTACATTCCGTTCAGCAGTTGATAAAATTTTAACGGGGGAGGTTTTTGCATGGACTTAAATCACAATAAAAAGATCCAAGATTATATTAGCGAAGTATGCTCACAAGTTAGATTTCGTGATATTCATCAAGATGTAAAGCTAGAACTAGAAGCTCATATCCAAGAAATTGTAGAAGAACTTTTAATACAAGGCTTTTCTGAAAAGGAAGCTGTTGATAAGGCCATTGCTCAAATGGGAGATGCTGATATTATCGGAAAACAATTGAACAAAGTTCACAAACCGAATCCCGAATGGACCGTCTTGCTGATTTCCTTTCTTTTTATAAATATAGGATTATTAGCAATGTATTTTATTCAGAAACAAAGCTTACTTACATATGATATCAAAATATTTGAAAGAAGTTTACTCTATTCACTTATGAGTGTAATTTCTATTGTTGGTTTGTACTTTTTTGATTATAGAAAACTAGAAAAGTATTCTAAACACATTTATCTAGGAACCATTTTAATTCTCATTTTTACAGTTTTCTGGGGAATTCAAGCAAATGGTAGTAGAAGCTGGTTAATTTTAGGACCATTTAGCGTTAACTTTGTGGCAGTTACCCCCTTATTATTTATCATAGCCTTAGCAGGCATCCTAAATAAATGGGATTGGAGCAACCCTCTTAAGCTGGTGCAAGGTTTAGCCTTATTCGTAGTGCCATTGATTTTGATTTTAAAAGCGCCGTCAATTTCAACGGGAGCTGTTTTTGCAGTGACCTGTATGGTTTTAATGATTGTTTCAGGGGTAAAACTTAAACAACTGATTTTTATATCCGGTTCATTTATAGCTATACTAATCCTGTCTATTATTACTGAACCATATAGACTTAAAAGACTCGTTACATTTTTAAACCCTAATAATGATCCATCAGGAAGCGGATGGTTAAACATCCAGTTGAGTAAAATCATTTCTCAATCTGAGCTTTTGGGCCAAGGACTTACCTTTGACCCCCAAATATTACCTGAGCTCCATACTGATTTCATTTTTGCCTTTATCACATATACTTTTGGCTGGATAGCAAGTATCTTACTTATTACTTTTGTTGTTATGTTTTTAGTCCGTATTGCATGTATAGCCGGGCAAGTAAAGGTTAATTATGGCAAGTTGTTAATAAGTGGTTTTGTATCTATTCTAGCAGTACAATTTTTATGGAATATATTTATGAATTTAGGACTCGCACCTATAAGTGGCGTAGGATTACCTTTTATAAGTTATGGTGGTTCACAGCTTATCATTAATGCAGCAACAGTTGGGATTATATCAAGCATTTATAGGCGAAAAAATATTTCTCAAAGCTATACGTTATCTTGATTTTAAACGAGGGAACCTGAGTTTGTACTTAAGGTTCCCCTTTTTTTATATAAAGGAAGGCTTAGCAGACTTTTTATAAAAGACTAATTACTATAGACCTCTCTTTCAAATATCGACCCATTGCTATATACTACTTTTAGCACTAGACTACTATAATCCATCTTTTCCTCTGAAGGTTTAGTGCGGAAGACCGCAGTGTCTTCTCTTGCTGGCATTCCACCTTCATAAATAACGTTTTCTTCCACCAGATTTTCCTCGTCTATTAACTGACCATCACTATATTTTTTGAGGTATGCTTCTTTTAAATAAATTGATGTATCATACATCTTTCCGCCCATTACTGATAGACTATAATTACTATTTTTATTAATTTCTGTACGGACTTCTAAGTATCCATAATAACGGGCACCTATATCCTCA
The DNA here is from genome assembly GCA_000961765.1 of Clostridiaceae bacterium BRH_c20a. Taxonomy (GTDB): domain Bacteria; phylum Bacillota; class Peptococcia; order Peptococcales; family BICA1-8; genus BICA1-8. The sequence continues at coordinate 24,169 of LADT01000036.1, forward strand.
ATACGTGCTATATTAACTTCCCCGCTTTTCATCATATCACCATGAGAAACGGAAACATAATAATCAAAACTTAACCTGCGCTCATTTTCATATGCTTCTTTTTTCTCCTCAATCTTCATCTCAGTTCTTCCGGCATTACCGCTTCTATCAAATATTTGATAACTCCAGTTAGGCTCTGGCTTTATTTCAACAGGTATAGCTACTCCAAAAAAACCATTTCCTTTAGCCACTGCTTTAATTGAAGTGTATTCTTTATCATTATCTTTCTTGTAATTAAAAATAACTTCAGAGTTATTTTGCAGCTCTTTTACTTGCCACTCAAAACTTACTCCTGCTTTATTCCTGTCAGTCTCATCAAACACTGTTTCAACATTAACTGCACTTAACCAACTCTGCTCTTCTTTTATTTTATTAATAGTATTATTAATATTACTAACTTGGGAGTTAACGGCGCTTATGACCTGATGCTGATAATTGGAAACATTGTTTATCTTATTATCCATAACATCAAGCTTTGTAAATAAAATATAGTTAGAAAATAAACTTGCACACAATCCACCAATGACGATTATCTTGAAATGCTTCACCTTAAGACCCTCCTATAAGTTTATCCAACATCATATAGACGAAATTATTAATATTTAGTTCCAAAAATAAAAAGATAAGCAGAAAAGACTGCTCATCTTTTCCACCCTTGTTTTATGACTAAATAGTTGTAATTACATTAATGGCAAGATCATTATAGTTCTCAACAAGAAAGTCAACAATTTCTTGTTGAACCTTATCTTTTGCGTCGTTATCAGAAGAGATTGAACTGTTTATCTTTCTGTAATTACCCCTAATGACGATGCCTTAATGAATTATAATTCATTAAGTGCTTTTAAGTTTTCACCATCACCGGTAACAACAACTCCCCAAATCTTAATATCTTCATGAGTTTATTTAATATAAAAAGATAGGAAAATAAGGAGTCCGGCGGACCAGATGGCGAATTGGCTGCCTCTTTAAGATACCTAAATCACTACTTTTAAAAGGATGGGGCTCAATTCGATTATCTATTTTTCTTCTAATCTTCATCAATTTGAAAGTATCAGCTATTGGATCATCGGTAAAATCATCACCAATAACCGCTATATTAATGTCACTACCCTCTGTATTAGCTCCTTTAACAACTGACCCATAGAGGTAAACACTTTTTAAAACAATTGGTTTTGGAAACTAATAATACATTTTATATTTAAATTTTGTAAAAACTATAGGTCGTAACCTAAGAAGAATTAACTATTATAATGGAGACTTTGGGTGGGAGATGGACTGATGACTATTCATCGGTTTAAACCTATTCCGTAGTTTGGTTTAGCAAAATTTTTACCCGAGAGGATATAAAATCGTATAGGAAAGAATAATAAAATTTCTGATAAGGTGGCTGATAATGTGCCCAATACTAATACTAAAAGCTATGATACTATCAACGATGGTATAATTGCAGGCTTAGTAGGTTCTTTAGGTGATGCTCTGATACATGCACCTGCATATCTTATTTTAGGAACTTCAATGACAGCACACTATATATCACAATTAATATTTCCTTTCGAAGAAGTTACAATAATAAGGTTTTTAATTGGTTTCTTTACTCATTTTTTAGCTGGTGCCATCGTTGGAATTACTTTAGCTTTAGTTTTTAAATTTTTAGGGAAGGATTATCCATATCTAAAAGGTATTGGATTAGGAATTTTATTATGGGTAGTTCATGTAGTAATAATACCAAACATAGTAGACCCAAGACCTTACCTACTAAGAACTCCGTTAGAAAGTATAGTAGACTTAATAGCCCACACCTCATATGGAATATTTGCAACCACTTATTTATTAAGAGTTTATCCAAAAAAACTATAAGCGAACAATAATTATCTAGTGTTCATTACTGATTTCTATAGTTGTTGCGCTAAATTAACATAATGAACACTTTAGTTTGTATTGTGCAGCAACGCTGCGCAAGGTTAAGGTTTCGCTTCGCTAGGTTGAGGTTAAGGAATTTGCATGATGAATATCTAGGCAAGTGATACTGTGACATCGAAAACATTCAGCAAATTGTTAAATTTGTCATCCTGAGCGATAGCGAAGGATCTTAATGCAGTAAAAAACATTAGATCCTTCGGTCGTTCCTCCCTCAGGATGACATATAAAAACAATTAAAATTACCTTTAAGTAGCACAGCGAAATCTTTAATCAGACTGTATTATTTGCCTCAACCTTAACCTGCGTCTTTTTATGACGCAATGTTTACAGAGTATGAATTATTCAACCCCCAGAGGCATACCCCCGAGGGTTGAATTTACTAAATTAACACTTTAGTTGAACTGCGACTCTAATTTCTCGGGTAATACATGATTATTAGAACTCCTATAAGAGCTACAATTCCCCCAATAAGGTCAAATTTATCAGGTACCAAATTATCCACTTTCCAACCCCAAAAGATAGAAAGTACAATAAAGATACCACCATAAGCAGCGTAAACACGTCCAAAGTTGGCTGGCTGCAAAGTTGGGATTACTCCATATAGCGCCAAAATAATCGCACCAAGTAATCCAAACCAAATGGTTTTACCTTCCCGTAGCCAAATCCAAATTAAATATCCCCCACCGATTTCAAAAAAACCAGCTAATACAAAATAAAATAGTGATTTTGCAACTTCCATAGTAAAAGCCCCTTTATATAAAATATATCTTTACTATTCTGCATCATGCAGTATTATTTTAGAACATTTATATTTCATTTTAACCACACCCGTTAATTGATAATTATTATCAATTATATTTTAGCTTACTATGGAATATTTTACAATTATAAAATAAAACAAACCCAGTGTTTAGTTCAAAATTTTCTAGAATACATCTAATAAAAAATCTTATAAATTTCTATATATGTTTGTCTATGCAACTCATAGACTACCTGCTAACGCTAACTTGGTGAATGTCATTTTTATTGAATTTAGACTGCTATTATGCAACTTTATACTTGGCAAATTATTTTTCTTACACACCTTTGAAGCAACGTTGACTAATTTATGGGATACAACATCAGTAAACATTATTACATAATCAGGACAACCTATACATTTATCCAGTTTTGGTGTATCATATGTAAACACTTTTACTTTATAGCCAAAATTTTTACCTACTTCTTGATATTGTTTCTTCATCCTTTCATGACCACCTATTACAACAATGCACATATCGCACTCCCCCTTAAACTTAAAATAGTAAAATGTAATTGATAATTATTTTCAATTACATTTTACTATTTTTTCTTTTATGTGGACAACTCTCTATAAGGGCTAATTTTATATTAAATTTCACCTATTTATTAGTACAAAAGTATTTCTGCTTTCGTTCTTTGCGCTTCTTGCAATTGCCTTCACTACACAACTCATAACTACCACCAGAAATAATCAGTTTTCCGCCCTCCACAACAAAGACAGCTAACTTATTTCTTGCATCGGCATATATTTTTTGTACCGTTGTTCTTGCCACATTCATCTGCACAGCACATTCTTCCTGTGTAAGGTTTATGTAATCTATCAGTCTTATTGTTTCAAACTCTTCAACTGACATAACCACATCTTGTTTTACTTCCTGATTCGGTTCATCTGAGGAATAAAATTTTCTGCATATAGGCACTTCACATACTCTTCTGGCCTTTGGTTTTCTTGGCATCCCATACCTCCATACTTGACATATGCCAAATATAACATACTGTTATTCATGACATATGTCAAGTAAAATAGAAAAATCCCTCTAAAAAATAAAAAAGGTATATATAGTTCATTAAATGAAAAATATATGATTATAACTTTTGAAAGGAGGGATATTGTGTCCGATATTAAATGTAGAGTAGAAGAATGTTTTTACAACAATAGTGAGATTTGTCAAGCTTCAACAATTGAAGTTAAATCAAGATTTAGAGACCATATTGTAAGTAACTCAGATGGAACTGCTTGTGAAACTTTTGCTCCAAAAGTGAAAAAGTGAAAAAGTCTTTAATTAAAAAGCGTGCAACTATAAATAGATTGTACGCTTTTAATTATGGTAATTCTAATAATGAAGCTTTTTGAAAGGAGGGGAAACTTTGTCTAATATTAAATGCAGAGTTGAAGAGTGCTTCTACAATAATGATGAAATTTGTCAAGCTTCTACTATCGAAGTTAAGTCAAGAACTAAAGATCTTATCGTGAGTAATACGGATGATACCGCTTGTGAAACATTTGCACCAAAAATGAAAAAATCTTAATTTAAAAGCGTACATCTTAATTTCCCAAGATGTACGCTTTTAATTTTAATCTGCTCGTTGCCATTAACTTATAACTATGATTTATCAGCTAATGAGGGGGTTTAAGGAGAGAAATTATTGGCTGCTGGTCTTAAGATACATATCCTTCCTTGAGGCACACCTCCTAAATATAGAGAATATTATATTATAAAGCCTATGAAAGGAATGAGCAAAATGTACAATTTTTATAATCCATATCCATATCCTAACGCACCAATATATAACCCAAATAATATGTATAATGGTTATGAACTGTATCCATATCCCTACTGGTTTAACACACCGAACTATTACCCAACCTATCCGAACCAATCTATTAGATTAAAAGATTATGGACCATATCCTTTTGTAATTAATATTGAGGAGGCTACTAAGCAAAATAATAATTTCCGTCTTGCCTTATGGACAGGATGCCATTTGCAAGTTACCTTAATGAATATTGGGGTTGGAGAAGATATAGGTTTAGAAATGCATCCCGATGTTGACCAGTTTATACGGATTGAAGAAGGTCAAGGAGTTGTTAAAATGGGGGATAGAAAAGATTGCTTAGATTTTCAAAGAAAAGTCTATGATGACTATGCAATAGTTATTCCTGCTGGCAAATGGCACAACCTGATTAATACAGGTTGTAAACCACTTAAATTGTATTCTATTTATGCACCACCTGAGCATCCATTTGGTACAGTTCATGAAACTAAAGAGGATGCTGAAGAGCACCACAGCCACTAAGTATCAGACTTATATTTTTTGTCTAAAAGTTTGGGTTTGTTTCATTAGATAAAAAATGATTTAATTTCATTTATACAAAGTATTACCCTAGTTGTTCAGGGTGATAGAACGGGTATGTTATAGTTAATATTTTTGTATTAGCATTAAACAAGTAGTCCTTTCCATCTTTACATACTGTACAAACCCAGCCCCCTTTTTATGACAATGGAACTATTTTCGCTGAAGCTCGTCTATAAATAAGATGGGCAAATCCAGAAACAATCAAAAAAGAGGAGATGGAGAAGAAATGATTAAAAACGTTTTTATATATTTAGTTTTATTTGCAACATTAATGATGATCATCGGAGGCAGTGTTGGTGCATTTATGGCTTTGGCGGATATTGTAGCACCCTCCCCTTATTACCAAACTTTTGAAGATTTTAAACGGTGGAGCAATGGTGCTGAAAAACCTCAAAATTCAGGGGAAACCCAAAAATATTCTGAAGAGGAATTAAAAAAGCAGTATGATGTGATGATTGCTGATCAAGAAGAAAAACAAATTAGTCGGGCCAAAAATAGTCTTATTAAAAGTTTCGGCTGGATAGTTATCCCCTTCCCCGTTTTCATGTATTTCCAAAAAAGTCTTTCAAAAAAAGAAGACACTATTTAGCCGGGGGCTTCCCCCGGCTTTTGTTTTTCACAAAACATAATTACTTGATTGACAATTATGATTTATTAATTACCAACGTATTCTACGCCAAAAACTATGATAGAATTTCTTGCATTATTTTCTTATACAGTATCAAAGAAACTATTGAAATATAAACAACACCAATCCCTAAATATGCCCATGCATCCATTGTAGGTGTAAACTTGTCAAAATAAGCAGCTAATGCCATTGAAGGCCAAAAGGCGGGTGTAACACCACAGATATAGTTAAAGGGCTGGGGAATATATAGTGCTATTACAGGAATTAATAAAATAAACCCTGTTCCTTTTATGGCTGCAAAGCCTTCAACCTTGTTACTAGCTAAATAATTTATTAAAAGCATCCCAAAGAGAACTCCTAAGGAAGCCACTAGGTTAATTAGGAATGATGCTATAATTGGAACATAATAAAGATTAATAAGCCATGTAATTAACATTCCGCTAATGGTTGATATAATTAAAAACCAAGCACTTTTTGAGAGGATATAGTGGGACATCTTAATGGGAAGAACTCTTATTGCACTTAGGGTATTGTCCTCCCTTTCATCAATTAGCATAAGTCCAATAATATCTCCATAAAGCACAGGATTCATTATTACAAAAAAGACCATAAGAGCATGATAATGGTCAGCTAAATTAAACGAGTTAGAAAGTGTTGCTTCCTGAATTATAGGTACTAAAAATCTACCCACTATAGTTAATAAAAAGGGATATACCATAAGCAATATTAGTAAACTATCCCTGCCAATTCTTTTGAACTGTGATGTAAGTAAAGCCTTAGTCTTACCCATCTATATCAGCCTCCCTTCCTATAACCTTTTTGTTAAAAAATTTAATGGAAGCTCTAAATAAAATAAAATTTAAAATCAGTATATAAGCGATACTAAGAATAATAGCATTGGTGCTTGAGTTACCAAGTATTGCATCTATTAGATTAATCATCGAGTAGGTTGGCCATATAAATACAATATAATCAAGGAAATTGAGTATATCTGCATTGACATAAATAAGTAATGGTATAAATAGAAGGGTAAATAACCCCCCCATAGGCATCAACATATCGGTAAAGGACTTATAAAAAGTAGATATTATCAGGCCAAGTAAAATGAAAAAACTACTGGATAATGTACTAGCTACTACAACAAAGAAATAATTAACTTCTATATCTTTGATAATACTTACTCCAAAAACCAAAGCAATGGCTATAGAGCATATTAATATACTTAAACTTATTATCTTAGATAGTATATATTCTGATACTTTTATTGGACTTGTCACTATAACATCCAGTGTCCCCTGCCCTTTTTCAAAAAAAAGCATTGCTGCTATAAACAAGAATCCTGTAACAGCAAAATCAGTAATAAAAGCAATAGGTATTACATAATCCATAATGAATGCTGGCAGTAATGAGATCAAACCCAGCCATACAAGTGTAATTACTATGGCCGCTATAATAATCCCATACTTAGCTTGAAATAAAAAATCCCACTTCAATAATTTTGAAAGCCGCATTTAATAAAGGCTCCTTCCCGTAACTTTAATAAAGACATCTTCCAAGGTGGTCTCCTGGGAATGTATCGTTCGAGTTTCATAGTTTTTAATTATTTTTAGAAATTCTGGGTTTATGCCGTAGGATTCTAAATCAAAAGCAGACGATTTTATTTCACCATTCACATAATATTCTATTTCCACTACTTTAAGCCCATATTTTAATTTAAGTGCCTTAGGTGTATCTATTTCGACAATCTCACCATCAACAATAAAGGCTACTCTATCGCATAAGCTGTCTGCAACATGCATATCGTGAGTAGTCACAAATATTGTTTTACCCTTATTTTTTTGTTCAAGTATAAGATCTTTAACTATCTTCGAATTTACTGGATCTAAACCAGTTGTGGGCTCATCGAAGAAAAAAAGATCGGCATCATTAAGAAGTGCCCTAACGAAGTTAAGTCTCATTTTCATTCCTTTTGAAAAGTTTTCTACTAGGTCATCTTTGTCGTCAAATAGTCCAACGCATTTTAAAAGAGTGTCAATATCTGCGTTTTGGTTTTTATAAAATGACTTAAAGAACTCTAGATTTTCTTTTGCGGTAAGTTTTGAGAAATGATTAGGTAGCTCGAAACCTATTCCCAGTTTCTCATAGTAACTAGAATCAAAGGATGATAAGTCCTTACCAAACACCTTTATATCTCCGGAATACCCATCAAGTAGTTTGATGAGTATCTTTTGAGTAGTAGACTTTCCTGCCCCTGACGGTCCTAAGAAACCGAATATTTCACCCTTTTTAATCGCAAAATCAATGCCTTTAACTGCATGCTTGGCAGATTTCTTGTAAATATAATTAAGGTTTTTAACTTTAATCATAATAGCCCTTCTTTCTATAAATGTTTATATATACCAGCTTTTAAGATATGGATATATTCTTTTAAATCATCTCTGAAGTATCGAAGGTTTTCTAACCCTTTACTGATCTCATCCTTGTTTTGAGCCATATATTTTTTACTAAGGGCATCTATAGCTGTGATAACAAGTTCAATCGCTTTTTCTTTATCAATATCATCTTTGAATTTCGAAGTATCTAAATCTTTTAGAAAAAGTGGTAAATATTCTGTCGCTAGCCTTTGCTCTCTGTTTTTAATATCTTTCTCGAACTCTAGTGGAATTTGAATAAATGCATTTGCTACAAACTGATATAATAAAGGATTTTCATAAAATAGATCTAATTTCTTTTGAGTTATTTCTAAGATGCGTTCAAAAATATCACTAGAAAATGCATTTTTTCCTTTTTTAAAATAATCAACAAAATAGTCAATACTGGTATCCAATATATATAGATAAAGATTTTTTTTGTTCTTAAAATAATGAAATAATATGCCCTTTGAAATACCAATTTCTTTAACAATTTCATTTGTTGACGCTTTACTATATCCATTTTGAATGAAATGTTTTAAGGCTACGTCAAATATAGCTTGTCTCTTTTCATCTTCAGAAAGCATTGACATTTGATATCCTCCAATCCTTGACCACACGGTCAATAACAGGCATTTCTATATTTCCACTTGTTAACGTTAATTATACACACTATTGACCACATGGTCAATAGTCCGCCTTCAATAGTCATTTACTTTAAATTTATTATCTTCCAAAACCAACCTTATTCTCTAATTTGACGTGACGTCACAATTTTTCAGCTAGTATCTCAACCAAATGTCTTACTTCCCCTTTAATACTATAATTTCTTAATCCATAGCCCAGCTGCATCATGCATGCAGGACAGGAAGTAACTAATACTGAGGTATTAGTATCATTAAAATTATTTAGCTTTCTTTCTAAGACCTTACGGGATATTTTAGGATGGAAGATACTGTATGACCCTGCTCCTCCACAGCACATATCCGCTTCCTTCATTTCAATAAGCTCAATACCGGGAATTTTCTTGAGTATTTCCCTGGGAGCATCTTTTACTTTTAAGCCTCGAACACCATGACATGGATCATGGAAAGTTACTTTCATTTTATTATCATTATTGGGATTAATTTTATAGCCCCATTCCAGCAAAAATACACTAATATCTACGACCTTATTTTTAACTATTTCAGCTATTTCCTTATATTTCAAGTCATCCTTAAAAAGTTCATCATATTCTTTTAGTATTGACCCACAAGTTGAGCAATCAACTATTATTGCATCTACTTCCAGCCCACTTAACTTTTCAAGATTATACTTAGCCAGTCTTTTAAATTCTTCAATATCACCTGAACTTTGATGGGGTGCACCACAGCATAATAGTTCAGGTACAGTTACTGAATAGCTATTAGCCTGCAGAACATTAATTGTGGCTTCTCCAACTTGACTGAAGAACTGATTAACAGAGCAGCCAAGGAAATATGCAACTTTTTTCTTGGGATTTGGTATATTTTTAATAATATCCTGAAGCCTGTCTTTAACGCTAAACTTAGGCATTTCAGGTATTAGATTATTAATACTAGGAAAAACACCAGCTACTTTTAGTACACCCTGAATTCCACTTTTCTGATAGAATCTAGTTAATTTCCTTATTGGAATTAACCTATGATTATGAGAGAATAAGCCTCTATAAAGCACCTTTTTAGCTATAGGGAGTCCCTTTAGTTTAGTATAATTCTCTCTCAAATCACTAATAAGCTTGGCTGTTGGAACCGAAGAAGGGCAGTTTACTTCACACGCCTTACATAATAGGCATTGATTTATAAAAGTATCGATATCAGGTTCATTATTTAGATCTAGTTTGTTCTCTAACCCCATTCTTATCAAACGCAAGCGACCTCTGGCTACCGAAAATTCATCTCCGGATACCTGGTAAGTAGGACATACATCTTGACAGGTACCGCAGCGGTTACATTTTAAAATTGTTTCCAGCATAGCATTGTTATCCATATCTAACCTACTCCTTTAACAGCTTACTTGAGGCCATAAAAATCATATTGGAGTCTATTTTTTTCTTAATATTAAGTAATAGCTTCCTATAAGATTGTTGGTCTGTATTTGTGATAGCATTATTTTGGTAGTAGAGTGTTCCTCCAATATTATTTATGGAGCAACTTAGTTCTTTAATGTGCTCACTATAAGGCTCCCCACTGATATTAAACTCAAAAGTACCATTGGTGGCAATTCCTTGTAAATCATATGGAAAATTATTAGCACCACTCCACTTTTGTAAAATATCTAATCCATTTAAGTAGTTATCTAAGTCTAATACCACATTAAACAACATCTTTTCTTGCACTTTCAGAGGAATATCTGTTTTATAAAACCCAAATTCTTTTGCTAGTTCAGCAGATTGAATGTCAATAATATCCTTTAGTCCCTCTAATTCAATCTGCAGCAGCATCTCTGTACCTGATGATTTATAACAAAGAAGAGATAGTCTGTATCCCCTAGATATTATTTTAGGGATTATCCTTTTTATGGCTTCAATACTAGAGAGCTTACATTCCATAGTTAACTTTGTCTGGGGTTTTGGTTTAAGCCGTAAAGTAACTTTTGTAATAAACCCAAAGTGCCCCCATGAACCCGCAAGAAGCTGCGAAATATCATAACCACTAACATTTTTTATTGTTCTACCTCCAACTTTAACAACCTCACCTGAAGGGGATATAAATTCTAGCCCAAGGACATAGTGGCGAGTGCTTTTATACATGTATTTCTTTTTGCCCCAACTATTACTAGCTACTAACCCGCCCACAGTTTCACCTGGGCTGTTATTATAGATAGGGAAAAAGAGATTATCTGCAGCTAAGAATGTACTAAGCTCTTCAATTCTCATCCCCGCTTCCACTTCTATACTCATATTATCTGGCCGATACTCTATAACCTTATTAAGGTTTTTTGTGCTAAGAATTATTCCATCCTGGATCTCCGGTAGAATTTGTTGAATCTTAGAACCTCCTCCTAGAGGGTAGATAGCTATTTTCTTTTTGTTAGCCTCCATAATAATTGACTTTGCTTCTGCAATTGAATTAGGAAATACAGTGCTTTCACCAGCTGCACTAGAAGCTAATTTAATCAATTTTTCTCCTCCTCTACCCTTTTCTCAAGGCAATACTTTATCTGCATTTAAAAGGTTATCCGGGTCAAAGGCCTCTTTTACGCTTTTCATAAATTTAATACTAGCTTCATTAAAGGCCACAGGCATATACTTAATCTTTTCTAAGCCAATACCATGTTCACCTGATAGAGTTCCACCTTGTGCTAAAGCTTCTCTAAATATTTCATCACAAGCATGCTCAACCATTTCAACATCTTTAGGTATTCTATAGTCATAGAGAAGATGGGGATGGAGGTTTCCGTCACCGGCGTGGGCCAGTTGAGCTATAGTAATACCATACTTATCAGCAATTTTTGATACATTTTTCAACATCATGGCTAGTCTATCTAATGGAACAACTACGTCCTGCACAATCATGGATGGCTTTAACTTACCTAATGCACCATTAGCCGAACGCCGAGCCTTCCATAGCGCCTGTCTTTCATTCTCATTCTTTGCAATATCATAACTTACCGCATTATTCTTTTTAAAAATTTCTGTAATTTTTGGTACCTGTCCCTGCACTTCAGATGGGTATCCATCAACCTCAATCAGGAGCAAAGCTGCCGCTTCCTTAGGTAATCCTAGCTTAGTATAATCTTCTACTGCTCTTATTAATGTGTTATCCATGATCTCCATAGTAGTTGGTACTACTCCACTTGCAAATATATCAGCAACACACTGTCCTGCATCTCCTAGATCACTAAAAATGGCAGTCATAGTGACTACGTCTGAATTTAGGGGTGTTAGGCTTAGTAATGCTTTAGTAACCACTCCCAATGTACCCTCGGAACCACATAGTAGATAGGTTAAATCTATCTGGTCATTATGCCCCATAAGCTGTCCGGTTCTAATTATTTCACCCGATGGCAAAACAACCTCTATTCCTAGAACATGGTCCTTTGTACACCCATATTTTACTCCTCTCATTCCTCCTGCATTTTCTGCGATATTACCACCTATTGTGGAAACATTCATACTGGCAGGGTCAGGCGCATATATTAGTCCGTGGGATTCTACGGCATTTTGTATTTGCTTATTTGTGACTCCAGCTTCAACAAATATCGTTTTATTAGCAGGGTTAATATCTAATATTTTATTCATTTTATTCATTGCTATAATTATTCCCCCGTTGGAGGCAATGGCACCTCCACTTAAACAGGTCCCTGCACCACGGGGCACTACTCTAATTCCGGATTCTTTAGTATACTTTAAAATTCGGGAAACCATTTCTGTATTAGTTGGGAAAACTACGGCATCGGGATTTCCGAAATACTGGGAGGCGTCATAAGAAAAAGTATAAAGTGGTATCTTGGTACAGACTAAATAATCCTCTCCCCCCACTAGTTCTGTTAGCTTCCGAATATTTTTTTTATTTAACATAGGTGTGTCACCTTCTTTTAATTCTTTTAAGATATAAACTTTTTAATAAAATTATTTATTAAATCATTTTATATTTTTTTAACCGATAGGCAATTTGATAGTACTCTAAATGAATGCCCTTCTTTTTAAGCTCTGAAGCTATTTTTCTAGGACCTAATCCCTTGAAATTTAAATCTTTTATTAACTCGTCCAAAGTAGACGCCTGGCCGCTATTATCTTGCTTAATTTCAGGACTATATTCTTCCTCAAACATCTTAAAGTGCAAATGTTCCACATCTACTAAGACCTTAATATCCTTAATATCGTTACCGATATTGCTAACTAATGGTGCTGCGGCATCTATTGCTACATTTATCACGTCTCTAAATTGTCTAATATTACGTTCATACTTAGCTTTCAATAAAATATTTTTTGCCGTCTCAGTAAAAATTATTTTAAGGTTAATTCCATATCTACTTTTAGCTGAAGCTTGATATAAATTTACAAAGAATTCAAGAAGCTTTTCTTTTTCTTCTAAGCTTCTCGCACTTAATGGTGGCAGCTCAATCAGATACTGTGCTAAACGCTGATATAATTCAGGAATAAACTCTTCCTTTAAGTTCTTACTAGATGCGGTAATAATTAATATATCAACTTCCCGTTCTTTTCTTCCGCCAATTCTCCGCACTAAACCAGACTCAATGACCTTTAAGAGCATGGTCTGATGTGTACCCAATGCATGGGCCTCATCAAGAAATAAGATGCCACCATCTGCACCTTCAACTAAACCAGGCTTCTCATGGGCACCAGTGAAAGAACCTTTTTCAGTTCCAAATACCTCCATGGCAGCTATATCAGAGTTTGTAAACTGTGCACAGTTTACTTCAATAAATGGTGAACCAGGTTTTATAACACCCATTCTTTCAGCAAAGCTATACATGGCTTTGGCAATCATAGTTTTTCCTGTTCCTGTCTCTCCCACGATCACACAATGCCGAGGACCGCCTAATGAAGCTATACTGCGTTTTGCTTTGTTAACTGCATCCTTTAAACTACCATCGTTCCCTATGATAGTTTCAAAAACATCATGCATTTTACTTTGCGCCAATTCAAGTTCCAGACTTTCCAATCGTTTTGAAAGTCTTTCAATTTCTGTTATGTCCCTAAAGGTAGCTACACCACCAGAGAATATTCCATTAATAAATAATGGAATACCATTTACAATAAATACTCTTCCCTCATCATGAATAATCTTCTTATCATATACAGGTCTTTGTGTTTCTAAAACCTCCAATAAAGCAGCTTTTTGGTAATACTTGGTGATATGTTGTCCTACCATTTCCTCCATATTAGCTTTTACATAGTCAGCTGAGCTTTTATTAGAGTAAATAATAATTCCTTTGGAATCTACAACATTTACTCCTTCACGCAAGGCTCCCAAGATAGTATGAAATATTTCGCCATTACTATTAAATTTATCATTCACTACAACTCTCACCCCTTTAGAATCTCCAATCGACTAAAATATCTCAAAAATATGTTTCTCTTTTATTAATATTTTAATATAAATCGTGGGTTATTAACATCAAGTTAATAACCCACGATGTGAAGGGGGTTGGGGCTTGTTAAAACTATTGGCCGGCTGCTTGAACTCTCTCTATTAGGTCTTTACCGATTTTATCTTGCCATTTTTCATATACTGGAAGCATTGCCTTCTGCCATTCTGCTTTATCAGGTTCAGTAACTTTCATACCGTTTGCCTTCAACTCACTTAAAAGACTATTATCCATATCTAAGATAATCTTTCTTTCAAAATCACGGGCATCATTAGCAGCCTTTTGGAAGATTTCCTTTTCCTCAGCAGATAACTTATCCCATAGATTCTGACTGATTAATAATGGAGCCGGAGCATAAAAATGTCCTGTTAATGCTAAATTATCTTGTACTTCAAAAAATTTAGACGTAAAAATGATTGGAAGTGGGTTTTCTTGGGCGTCAACTGTTTTTTGCTGCAATGCCGTAAACAATTCTCCAAACGCCATAGGAGTTGGATCTGCGCCAATTACTTTAAAAGAATCCATATGGATTTGGTTTTCCATTGTTCTAATTTTCATACCTTTCATATCTCCTGGGAGTACAACTGGTCCCGAGGAGTTTGTTACATTTCTAAAACCGTTTTCCCAAAATGCTAAACCAACAAGCCCACTACCTTCGAGCTTAGTGAACATGTCTTTACCTATTTCGCCATCTAGAACTTTATATGCATGCTCTCTGCTTTTAAAAATAAAAGGAAGGTCAGAAACTAAGAATGCATCAGAAAAACCTGCTAAAGGAGCTGTAGAAACAAGTGTTAAATCTATAGTACCCATTTGAACTCCTTCAATTGATTCCCTTTCAGAACCTAATTGGGCTGCAGGATATATTTCCACAGAGTATTTACCATTTGTTTTTTCCTTAAGTATTTTACCAAATTCAACTAAACCAGCATGATATGGATGATCAGCCACTAAGGTATGAGCAATCTTTAATACTGTTGTCTCAACTTTAACTTCTTCCTTTTTGGGCTCCTCTGCTTTAGGCTCTTCTTTTTTTGTCTCACCACCAGAGCAACCTACAACAAGGGTAATTGCAAATAATACCATAAGTAACAAAGCGATAAACTTTACACTCTTTCTCTTCATAATCTTTCCTCCTCAAATTTTAACAATATTAATTAATGTTCTAAACTTTCTAAAAACTCTTCACCTCCCAAAAATAGTTGCTGCCAACAATTAACCAAATAGCGCTTGTCCAAATTACCAATAGAATCATTAATAAATTATAATTCATGGCACCTTTAAACTATTTGCATAAATTAAATAGATGCAATTTTCGTGCCCAATTAATCAACTATAGTAGTAGCCATTATTATAACTATGTCCAAATATTTTTGGAATAAAACGTTAGAAAGCGTTAGAATAATCTCTCTAATATGTTAGAATCCCCGTGGAAACCAAAAGTTCTCCTCTGCCTGACATCGGTTTACAAAATATATTACCGCGATGTTCTGTCAATTAGCTAAAAAGACCCAGAAATAATAAGCTCTGTTTTTTAACCATCAAACAATTTTCCAAGTAAGTTAATATTGTTATTATTAGTTTCTCCTTTAGTGGCTCAAAGCGGAAAAATCCGCTATACTATAACTAACTTATTATAGAGGAGATGTTGATTTATGTATATATCAGCAAATATTATAGCCATTGTGTATAACAGGGAGGTGTGTGTTAAGTAAACAAACACATTAAACCTCCCAAAAGGTGATTAATCACATTTTTAGGAGGATATAAAATTGATAGATAATATTTTAAAAAGACATGGTATAAGTGAACGTTTTTTACAGGAAGGAACCTTATATCCCAATTTTGTTATTGGACGTATTTGTTCACAATATAAGAGTTTATACAAAGCAGTAACCCAAAGTGGGGAGGTTTTTGCCGAAGTATCCGGTAAGTTTCGATATGCAGCCAACTATTCCTCCGATTATCCTGCGGTTGGTGATTTTGTGATGCTTGATCGCAGCGATAATGAAAACGGAAATGCAATTATTCACCATGTTCTCTCTAGAAAGAGCTCCTTCGAGCGTAAAGGGGCAGGAACTGAGAATGATACACAGATAGTTGCGGCAAACATTGACACGGTATTTATTTGTATGGCATTGAATAATGACTATAATCTGCGGCGGCTAGAACGTTACATATCCATAGCATGGGACAGCAGAGCTCTTCCTGTAGTGGTATTAACCAAATCTGACCTCTGTCATGAATTACAGGAAAAGTTACTACAGGTTTCATCTGTAGCCATTGGTGTGGAAGTATTGGTCACTTCAGCTCTGTCAGAAGGAGGCTACGAAATTATTCAGCCATTTATTCAACCGGGCAAAACTATTGCCTTTATTGGCTCCTCAGGTGTGGGTAAGTCTACATTAATTAATCGTTTAGCAGGAAGGGAAATTCTAGAGACAAATAACACCCGCAAAGACGATAAAGGCAAACATACAACTACACGGAGACAATTGCTGGTTCTTCAAAATGGCGGGATTGTCATTGATACCCCCGGAATGAGAGAATTGGGAGTTGAAGGCGCTGATTTAGCAAGAGCATTTGCTGATATCGATGGGTTAGCCAAACAGTGTAAATTTGGGGATTGTTCCCACCAGAGCGAACCGGGGTGTGCAATACAAAAGGCCATTAAAGATGGTGAACTGACCGAGAAACGTCTGGAAAGCTATATAAAAATTAAGAAAGAAGCAAAATACGACGGCCTAAACTCAAAACAAATAGAAACAGAAAAGATTAATACTATGTTTTCAGGCATGGGCGGTATGAAAAACGCCAGGAAATTTATTAAGGAGCAAAGTAAGAAAAAACGATAATAAAATCATCGATATTTCTACTAGCTTAATTAAGGCATTTTCTCACGGGAAATGCCTTAATTTATATTATCATTTATGGTTTTTTATGGAGCCTTAGATAAATTATCTAATATCTCTGATATTCTTTAAAAGAATAGAAATAGTCCCATCTTGATTATTTATAAACTCGATTTTATCCTTATTTTTAAGTTCTTCCAAAGGCAAATTAATTTCAATGCCCGTATCAGTTAGAATTTTTTGTTTTTTATATATAGGCTTCTCCGACTTATGCTCAACAAATATTTCTTTTTCTGTAACTCCTTTTTTTTGAACTTCCTGAATATAATTTTCTTTAATTTCTGGTACATTTCCAAAAACTTCATTTGCAACTCTTTCAACATCTATCTTTCTTAAATCTTCTAAATCTTCATTAATTATATTTTTAAAGTTTATCCTTTTTTCTATTTCCTGCTCCCCATAATATTTTGTAATTATATTATTAGCAGTTTTCTCAAGCACCTTAATTTTTTCCTTACCCGAAATATCGCTTGTACATCTTAAAAATAATTTAGAAAGATAAAATTCTTTTTCACCATCTATTTCATATTTCTTTTCGAGGAGTCTTATTTTAAAGCTGCTTAAATTAATATAAACGAATTCATCAATTTTCTGATTTTCATTAGGTAATGCCGTTTTTTGCTTTATTATAGAGTTAATGTTACCTAATTCGGAATTCTCTACATAATGTATGTAAGAATCCCTATAATTAAATTTCAAAATTGCAAGGTGTTTGATTCCTTCTAAATCTAACAAAACAAAAGCTATATCAGCTGAGGGAATATCCGGGTTTTGCAGCATTATTTTATATAGTATGTCTGCCATTTCTTTTGAGATAAATGCAAATTTTTCATTATCTTCGAAAAGCATCTTGCATAGTTGGTTAATTTTATTTTCCTCTTGATTAAAACAAGCTACTTTTATGTTAGAATCATCAATACTTTTTTCTAAATGTTTTTCGATAAATTCGTTTATTTCATTATTTGAATTATGCAGATGATCAGATAGTACAAGAGTACCTAATGAGTTATCTAAAATATGAACTATTATGCTGTCAATTATAATTTTTTTATCCACTTAGCTTATTCCCCTTTTACTTTGTTAATTGTCATAAAGATAGAGTATTAAACCAGAAGGCTGCATATTTTCTGCACTTGCATCCGTGTCTTACTAATATACCATTTTTTACGATTAAACAGTAAAAAAAGAAAGGATAACTAGGCAGCATCTGGTGTAATAGTTTTTAAAACCTACTTCCTACTTTTTACTAAATAGGTTCTTTTTTCTGATATAATGCTAGTAATAGCACATCTACTTATTATTAAGATTGAAGGAGAATACAATGAACTACTTTAAAGCCTTATGTTTTATTTTTGGTTTTTTATTAATTTTAACGAGACCGCTAATGCATTTAGCTCCAAAAAAATGGAATGAATTTGAGTTAGGAAAGGCTTATACCGAAGAAAAGCCCAAGTGGCTATGGATAGCCGGTCTTGCCAGCTTAATAGTAATTAGTTTTACTTGGTATAAACATTTTACTTCAGAAATACCCTATTCAATTATTATGGCAGTATTTATCACTCTAACATCTATAAAGTCTTCACAATTACTTTTCAATTATAAAAATTTTAGAAAATGGGTATATCGGGTATTGATAGAAGATAGACAACAACTAGTGATTATTAATATTGCTGCAACTATACTAGGTATCATACTAATTGCACTAGGTTTCCTTGTTTATTAGGGTGATTCAAAAATAAGCAGGCGGAAATTACCGCCTGCTTATTTATATTACTGCTTCCCCCTGATCTTTTATAACCCTTTTATAAGATAATTTCTCTTCAATTAATGAAAATAGAACCGGGACAACGATAAGAGTTAAGAATGTTGCTGTTAATATCCCGCCAATTACTGCAATAGCCAGTGGCGAAAACCTTTCAGAGCCCAAAGCTAATTCTAAAGCTAAAGGAAGCATACCAGCTATGTCAGAGAGGGCAGTCATCATAATAGGTCTGAACCTCATTTTTACAGAGTTTACAATTCCCTCCGGACCATTGTTACCACTCTTACGCTCATTTAAAATATAATCCATTAGTAAAATTGAATTATTAACAACAGTGCCCGCAAGTAATATCAATCCTAAAATAACAGGCATCGAGACAAACTTATTAGTAATAATTAATGCCCCGGCTACTCCGATTAATACTAAAGGTACTGCTGCCATAATAGTGAGAGGATGCAAGAATGAATTAAACTGAGCCACCAAAAGCAAATAAACAAGAATAATAGCTAAGATTAAAGAGAAGCCTAAATCTCCCAAGGATTCTTTCAGTTCTGACTGCTCGCCTGTAAGGGCAATACTATAGCCTGTGGGAAGCTGCTTTTGATTAATTACTTTTTCAATATCACTAACTACATGGCTAAAAGCTCTCCCATCTGTATGCCCGTAAATATCAGTGGTATATTCTTGATTCTCTCTAGTTATTATATTTGAGCTTTTTTCATAGCTCACTTCAGCAATATCACTCAAGGGGACTTTAACACCTAAAGGGGATACTATTACTTGATCTAACAGAACCTCGATATTGTCCCTATCCCCTTCTGTATATCTAATATTTATTGCCAAGTCTTTAGCATTTCCTTCCTGTTTTAATCCGCCTACATTAATACCCTGCATATTAGAAAAAATTTGATTTGTAACCAATTGGGGATTTAGGTTTAACTCAGCTAGCCTTTGCTTATCTAAGATAAGTCTTAGTTCAGGGGTATTTATTTCCCAGCCTTTATAAACATTTATAAGTCCGTTAATGTTATTGATTTCTTTTATGAAATCATCAGCTAAATAATTCAGCAAAACTTTATCTGGCCCGCTAATTCTTATATCAATAGGGGCTTGGGCGGTGGCAACAGCAGCACTACCTACTTCTTTTACGACAAAAGAAGTAATTTCCGGTATCTGGTAAATTGATTCTCTTATGCGATCCTGAATCTGCCAAATAGTCTCTTTTCGTTCCTTTCGAGAGGAAATATCCACAGTAAAGTATGCCTGGTTTACACCTAGGGCACCCATCTCGCCCAGAAAATGCCCTCCTGACTCATAGCCTATTTGTGCACTATAATTAACAATTTCAGCTTCCTTTTCTAAAATATCCTCAATACCTTTTACTATTTGGTTTGTTTTTGCTATATTTGAGCCTGGCTGTACTTCAACGGAAATAGTTAAAGCCCCGGTATCAAGCTTTGGAAAAAGCTCCATTCCGATATTTCGTAAGGTTAAACCGCTTAATAGTAAGACTAATACACTAATAAATAAGACGGTTTTTTTCCAGGTTAGCGCCTTCTTTAAAGTCCGTATATAAAAAGCAAGTATCTTATCCATGAAAATATTAAAAGGTGAAATCAGTCTTTTTAATACTTTTTCCATATTTGATAAAAATGTGATTTTAAGGTCAAGGGATACCAGTAGAGGTATAATAGTTAAAGCAACAAATAGGGACGATGAGAGGGTAAATATCAAAGTCTTGGATAGCGGTCCAAATACCTTACCAATAAACCCTTCCAGAAATAATAATGGTATTAAAACAATAATAGTTGTTCCAGTACCTGCTAAAACAGCAAGAATAATTTCTTTTGTACCATCAATAGCAGCATCCTTAATGTTCTTTCCAAATTCCTTGTGATGTCTCATAATGCTTTCCACTACAACAATGGAATTATCTACAACAAAGCCAATACTTAAGATAAGGGCTGAAAGTGTTATTAAATCTAACTGCAAGTTGAAGATTTTCATCAGGCTTAATGAACTCAAAAAGGATAGAGGCATTGATAAAGCAACTATAAAGGATTCACTTAAGCTTACGATGAAAAGTAATATTATTAATGCTGTTAGGATAATGGCTGTTAAAATACTGCCCGTCATATTATCTACAACTTGATTAGTAAAGACAGCATCATTACTTACAATAGTAAACTCTATATTGTCATACTTATCCTTTATTTCATCCAATCTTTCTAAAACCTCTTCCACCGTAGCCACAGTGTTGGCACTGTCCTTTTTGATAATTTGCAAGGAAATTGCCTGTTCTCCTTTTACTCTAAATAAGCTTCTCTGCTCCCCTTCCCCTTTTACAACATCAGCAACATCTTTTAGATACAAGGTTTGATTATTATTGGAGAATATTATCAAATTTTTTATTTCTTCGATGTCTTGAAAGCTTTCATCAATCCGTATGAGAACTTCTTGATTATCTTCAATAAGTCTACCAGCGGAACGAGATAAATTATTAAGCTTTAAAGAATTCATGATTCTTTCAGGGGTAAGATTATATGCCTGAATAATATCATTTTTTAAATAGATATTTATCTGCTCTTTATGACCTCCAAAAACATCTACAGCGGCAACATTTTCTAATAACTGCAGTTCATTTTTTAATTTATTGTCAGCGATAAATCTTATTTCCTTCAGTGGCACCTTATTGCTTTTCAATGCAATAGTCAAAATTGGTTTATCTGAGGTATTAAATTTTAAAATTTGAGGTTTCTGGGCCTGTGCCGGCAGATAATAACTAATTCTATTAACAGCATTCTCCACATCGAGAGCTGCTTGGTCTTCATTAACACCATAATGAAATTCTACTTTGACAATTGACAAGTCATTTTGAGAGGTTGATTTAACTTTCTTGACACCACTTACTAATGATATTTCTTCCTCAAGGATCTCGCTAACATTTTCAGCAACCTCCTTTGCAGAAGCCCCTGGGTAGTTAGTCATGACATTAATTAAAGGTGGTGATGTATCAGGCATCAATTGCTCTTTAAGGGTTGCTTTTGAGAAAAAACCAAAAAGAAGAATACCAATTATTAATGCAAAAATTGTATATCTATTTTTGATAGAAAATTGAGCCCAGTTCAAATTTAGTCAACCCCTTTATAAATAAAGACCCTAGAATTATTGGTTAGTTCCTGTAAGTTAGAGATAATAATCTTATCCCTAAGCTCTATCCCACTTAAAACCTCAACCATATTTCCTGCACTAATTCCTAATTTAACCTCTTTTTGTTGAGCAATATCATTTTCATAACAGTATACATACTGTTTTTCCCCTTTATCCACAACCCCATTAGCTGGAATTAAAATAGCATCTTCCTTTTCCTTATTTATAATTGATACTTTCACACTCATATTTGGTAACAGATTGCTTTCAGAAATAACGGGTATTTGAATATTTGCAGTCTTTGTTTGAGGATTGAGATAATTTGCTATTTCTGAGACCTGTGAATTAACTACTTTATTATTACTAAGGTAGATAAGTGCTTTACTCCCAATTGTGATGTCCTGTAAGTCCTTTTCAATCACGGCTATTTCTGCAATTAAGTCATCCTTTTCTGATACCTGTAGGATGGGCTGCCCCGGTTGAGTATACTCCCCTTCCTTTTTCAAAATCTCCCTAACGACACCGTCATATGGTGCATAGATACTTGACTTATTTAACATTAAATCTATCTCCTTAACACTAATAGCGGCTTCCTTAATAGCGTTTTTCGCCACTTCATATTTTAAAGTTAAATCGTCTATATTTTGCTTGGTCACAGCACCAGCTTCATATAGTATTGTATTTTTATCTAACAAGTCCTTAGTATGCTCTGCATTAAGCTCCGCATTTTTCATTTTTTGCAGACCTAACTCTTTCTTTATTAATAGTTCATCTCCATCCAATTGAGTTAAGAGATCTCCCTTCTTAAAATTACTTCCTTCTTTAACAAACAGCTTAGTAATAAAACCAGGCTGTTTAAAGGCAAGGAGAATTTCATTTTTACTTTTTATTGTTCCAATATAATTTTTTTCGTCTTTAATACTACCAGAAATTACATCTCCCACTTCAACAGGAATACCTAATGGCTCTTTTTTCGGCACCTCTGCTCTGGATAGGTTATTAAAAGATAACAAGATAATTGCTCCTAAGATAACAACAAACCCCATAATAAAGTATCCTTTTTTCACAGTGCTGTTCCCCCTCGACTTTGTTTTAAAGGAAGCTTCCCAAAGGAAATATTATTCTGCGGGCAAGAATCTTTACATTTTCCACAGGACAAACAATGTTCTCTTCCAAAATAGAGCGGTCTGTTTTTTCCAAGTATTAGGCAACTATTTGCACATTTGTTTACACATAATCCACATTTGGAGCAGTCCCGGGAAATCAAATTATAGCCTTTCGTTGCAAACCGTGCAGGCAAGCTAAAAATGATACCAAAGGGACAAATATGATGCCATTGAGACGAGCCAAATAACACTGCTATCAGAAGACCTATTGGAATTAATAAAATAAAAAACGGAACAGCTAGGTCAAGCTTCTTTGTTAAAAAGAACACTACCAGAAACATCATAAAAATCACTACTTTGAAAACCATTTTTTGAAAATACTTATTATATTTTTGTAATTTTTTTTCTTTTATAATTGGTGAAAAAATATCAATTGACGTAAAAATTGGACATATCCAACCGCAGTATACTCTTCCCATAAAAGGAGTTATTAATAGTCCGGCCAAGAGAATAAATAACCAAACTTCTATTTTGTTGATGCTCCACAAAGTAAAGATTAAGATTAAAAAGAAGATTCTTATAATACTTCTAAGATTATTTTTCAATTTAGTTAGCACCTCCGATATTCTTGAGTGAGCAGTCACTCAGCATTGGTTAAAAAAGTCCCTTATTTTGATAAAGCCGAACTTGTTCAGATGGAGTTTTGACTCCACCTGAACTTAGGGAGACTTATCCTAATTCCTTATCTCCCGCTTATAGAAGCGGGAGTCTTATACGATTGGATAAACCTTCTTTTAACAAATCACATATTTCTTTTAATGCTTTATCCAAGAATTGCTCACTTCGATTTACAAGAAATTCTCCCATTACTGCTTCAATAAATCCAAAAATAATTAATGCCATAATTTTTACATCACACTGTCTTATTTTATTTTTTTCAATACCTTTTTCTAATACTTCAGATAATATTTTTGGCAGCTTTGCAAAGTTCTGAAGGGAGATTAGTTTACTTCGACTCGCATTAATTCTTTCTGCAAGAACAATTTTAACAATATCAGGATCCTTTCTCATTTCCTGAAAATGGAACCTAAGTATTTCATCAACTTTTTCTATCCATTCTTTATCAGAATTCTTAATCTCTGTATAATAACTAATTCTTTTTTTAGATTCAATCTCGAATATATAATCTAGGATGTCTTCTTTACTAGCAAAATAGTTATATAAGGTGCCTACAGCAACACTTGCTTCCTTTGCTATTTTATCAGTTGTTGCGTTGAAGAAACCTTCTTTGGCTATTACTTTTATAGCTGCCATCCGTATCTGCTCTTTCTTTTGCACAAATCTCACCTCCCTGAATGAGTACTCAGTCATTATAGTAAATTATTAATTACAGATTGTCAATTATTTTTAAACCCCGCACTATATGCCGTTTGGAATAAGCGGGTATAATTAATATAATACTAGTCTAATGGTGTCTCAATTATGGAATACTCACTGTAACCGCCTTTTTGAAATAGAGCGGTCGCTAATTTTATGTTGATTATGAAGAAATAAAGAACAACAATTACAGTCGAAACCGATTGTTAAGGCCTATTTTGCGAGCGATCGATAAAGCCTTTTGTTATTGGTCGCAAAAATCGGTTGTTCTCTAATACTCCGAAAGGTGTTATACCAAATACTATCATTACAGATTGTCGCATAGTTTTAGGGAAGTTTCTATACACCAAGTTATTAGACGGTTACACTCTATCCACAGCAAAGAGAGTTCTCAGCCTAAGTTACAGGGTGAAAACTCTCCTTATTATTTTCATTAATATTCAAGTTAAGCTTTAGCTTTTGTTTTAACTGGAAGCGTCCCCTATGACTCGGGTACGTAAGCTTTTGCTGTTCGGTTACTTTCTATTTTACCAGTCTCAACCAGGCTTACCCAGACTGTACCACCCGCTGTGTCTAATCCACCAGAAATAATGACATTTGCTCCATATCCCAAAGGTGCAAAAGTATCAGGGGCGTACATCATGCTAATATCTGAAGGGATGGTTTCTGCCAGCTTGATGCCTCCAATTTCAGTATCATAAATATTAATTATGAAACCTGTATGAGGAAGTCCAAATACCATTACAGAATCGTAAGAAGCTCCATCATTGGCCTCATTGAAAACAATAATATTTGCTGATGATGGCACTGCTGTTTGTTCTCCTCCACCGCCTCCTGCTCCTATTGTGTAATCAAATGTTGCAAGACTGCTATTTATCATACCGGCTTTTGCTGCAAATGCCTTGATTGTTGTGTCATCATTTATTGTAATTGGTGCTGTAAATATTAATGTCGTTCCAGTTGGATTGCCACTTCCATCACTTTCCGGATTTGTTCCATCAATAGTATAAAAAATACCCGCTCCTTCTGTAGTGGTTGCTAGAAGTGCCGTTGTTCCTGCTGCCACTTCTCCTGAATCTGGAGTTACTGTTGGTGTCGCTACTGCCTCGCCCGCCACGGATACAGTAATTCCCGCAGTACTTCCATTTTCACTTTCTTTGCTTAATCCAAATACTACACTGGAGGTCCCAGGTACAGTTGTTGTTCCGCCAAGGGCAACTATTCCTTCAGCAGTAGAGCTGTTGATAGAAACCGTTACTCCATTTACTTGCATATCAACAATACCTTGGGCTGTTGTCAGTACATTCTGTCCAGGACTGATAAGGTCAAATACATTCTGAGCATCTTGGCTTTCTAGGACTTCTTTTGCAATCGCAACTGAAATATTATCCATTCCAACTGCCTGATCATTTATTGTCCATGGGCTTCCGGCGAAAGTACCCGTCAGAGTTAAATCAGCATATTCTGTTCCATCGAAATTAGAAGGATTAAAGGAACTGAAGGCTGAGTTATCTGTATTTATTGTAATTGTTGCCGGATTGGTTCCTGTAGCCATTGTAAAGGCATCGCTATTCAAAGCCACGTTAAAAGTATTTACTCCGTCGAATAATTCAACTTCTGAATTAGCCCAGGATAAACCGTATACTGATAAAGCTTGTGCCAGTGTTATGGGGTCACCATTATTATCAAGAATACTGTCAATATTTACTATAATACTTCCTGGTTCCAGTGAAATATTCATAGATGTTGGCTGTAATGACTGGAAGTATGCTGTAAGGGTTGTGTCAGCTGCCGGCATTGTATAATCAAACGTTGCAACCGCACTCACATTACTCTCTCCGTTCTTCCAACCTGCAAATTCATAGCCCGCATTTGGAGTCGCTGTAAGATTTACTGTTTCTCCAGCATCATATGGTCCAGTATTGGTATTATCTGTCACACTACCACCTGCTACTGGGTTAGCCTCTAAAGTCAGAGCATAACCTGAAGGTGCTACCATTATCATACCGTATGATGGAGTATAACCGGCTTTACTGAATCTTAACCAGCCCCCACCACTAAAAGTGCCTGATGATGGATTTATGTGGTAGTAGTCTCCACTGTAAAAAGGAACTGCTCCGCTTATTCCAAATAGTTCTGGATCAAATACTTTAAAATCACTTGCCATTAAGTCTGTTATCCGAACAGAAGTACCCAATGGATCTTCGTTAACCTGGAAATCAACTTGACTTTCAGTTGAAGTCATATTTGAAACTTCAGCTACTGTCAGTCCAGTCCAGTCCAGAGCAAAGGTATCAGAAGCTACAACATCACCATTACTGTCTTCTATATAAGCTGTATAGTTCTCTGGTAATCCATTTATTGCTATTTCAATCCAGTTTTCACCAATATCATAATTCAGTAAATGAATGTGAGGTGTACCAGATAAACTTGTTACGTAGTAGAAATAATCTGTACCTCCAAGTTCAATCCCTCTGGAGGGCACTGTTACTTCAACAGGTATAACTACTGAATCTACGTTATATAAATTAGTTATTGTTTTATTAAAGGTTAACTTTACTGTATCGCTTCCTGTGGTTACTGCGCTTACAGTCAAAGCTTCCGGCGATGGTGCTGATACTGTTATATGATAACCTCTGAGAGTCGTTCCATCTGATGCTTCTACAAGAAGAAGATCATCAGCAGCAAGGAGATCTCCGTTAATTTTACCGGTTATTGTATCAAAATTCCAGGTTTCAAAAGCTCCTGGTATACTTGCTAAATTGGCAACTTTATAACTTGCTCCATAAGGGAATTCCAAATTGCCAAGGAAAGTTCCCACTGTAACTTCTGCTGTAATTGGTGTTGAGTTAGCAGTAATCTGATTATCTGCCGGTATCATTGATGCAGGAGCCACGGTAATGTTATAATGTGTTCCTTTGGACATAACTTCTGTAAAATCATTTGTTTCCACCTCTGTGGTCACATTAAGTGCACTACTGGTTGCAGATGCCAGGTGAATTGCTGTTTCTTTGATTCTTGCTCCAAAGGCATATGGTGTTGATGGAGTCAATCCGGTAAATTCAGGACTGTCCTTCCACACCCCACCATTATCCAGTTTTGCGTATTCTGCACCTGTAATTGTATTTAAAACTACTGTTGTAGATGTTTTTGATGCCAAAGTCGGAGCACTTGGTGCTTCTGGCCCCGATGCCTTAGCAACTGGTACACCACTTGTCAAAATTGCATTCCCAGATGCGTCTGCACTTGTAACAACTACAATAATATACTTGCCTATATCTGCTGCCACAGGAATATAGGTATCTCCGTTTGGATCAGAAACTGAGACATCTACACCTTCTTCATAAGTGTTATTATCTGAGCGATACCAGGCATGAGTCAGATTTGTTGTAACATTTAATGTTTTGCCTGGGCCCACCACTAATGGCACTCCGAAAGTTGGAGGTGCCCCACTGGAGAAAGCGGGACTTCCTGTAAGAATCGGGATATTTACTGTTAGTGCGCCTGTATTTGCTGTCTTTCCGGATGCTGTATGGGTAATGGCTACCGAATTTCCATTATTTGTAGTAACAGTCAGGTTAGCTCCATTTGCCGGGTCAGTTGTATAATCATCCGCTGTTAAATCAGCGAAGGTAATTATTCCTGTTGATCCGTCATTATATGTTTCCGTTATAACCATTCCAGCAAGATTTAGTACATCATCCGAACCTTCTGTATAGGTCATCTTGGTCGGCTGGGTTGTCACTTCAATGCTAGTAACTGTTAATGGGTCAGTTGCAGGGAAAGTCACAATAAAGGTTACTCTGTTTCCTACGTTACTTCCTAATGTTGTTGTTGTTCCAACTAATGCAGCACTTGCAACTGTAGGACTAAAAGCTGCTGCTTGGAATGCGCAGTTGTTCTTTGAAGTCAAGACAACAGTTGCTGTATACACTTGATTTGCTTTAAATTTCCCATTTGCTGTTAAAGCTTCATTCCAGGTTACGCTGGTTACTGTATAATCAGCATTTCCAGTTGCAGTTTCAACCTGTGCTGCAGTTTGTGGCGTTGCACTTGCTGCTGGTGCTACCATAGTAACTGATGCTCCAGTTATTTCTGTTGGAAGTACTGTGATAGCTATTGTACCTTGTTTGATTAATACGTCTTGATCGTTTAGCACTCTTACGGTTACTATTGTTCTTCCACGAGCTTCAGCAGTAATTGCCAGCCCTGTAGAAGCATTAACACTTACAATTGCAGGGTTAGCTGAGGTTACATTAAGATACTCTCCGGCTCCTGAATTGAATACTACTCCTGTAATGTTAGCCGTTGGTGTCGCACCCATTCTCAATTGTGCATCTGTTCCAAGTACTGCAGAAATACCTTCAACCTGAACAACATTAGTTCCTGCTACGCTAGCTGAAGCAGTACCGGAGGCACCTACAGTTCCACCACCAGCAACGTTAATATCCCCACTATTGTTCTCAATAGCTATATCTGCATTTGCAGTTACATTAGATATCGTTCCATTATTTGTAATACTTGTTCCTTCTGTTTCAGCAGTAATACTGTTAACGGTTGCACCACTATTAACAGTAATAGTTACAGGACTGCTTGCCGTAATATTAATTCCATTGGCTCCTTCAAAGACTGTAATATCTGCCGGATTTCCTTGAATTACTATTGAAGCACCGTTATCATCTGTTACAATTATAGTATTATCATCTACTTGTTCTATCCAGGAATCATCTCCCGTATCTGCAACAGTTATTGTACCCCTAACAACCAATCCATTGCTTACTGTTGCATTTCCTGCAGTAACCGTCATATCTCCTGTAACTGCCGGTGAAACTGAGCCTGATAAATTCAGAGCTGTAATATTATTTGCTGTAATACTAAGATCTCCTGTTAATACATAATTACCAAAATTGATAGCAAAGTTATTTGAACCTGCACGTATTCCTGTGACATTTCCTGTAATATCTCCACCAAGAGTAATTGTTCCAATATTATTATTTGCTATTGCGTCTTGGAATTCTGTAACATTTGTTACTGTCGCAGTTGTTACGGCATTATACACAACATTTTTTGTTGTAACTACCGAGTTATTCATACCTGATTTAATTCCAATTGCTTTTACAACAACTGTTCCACCATTTATACCACCTGGATTTGTTACCGTAAATGGTGCTGTGTATAATGTGGAGGTTGAGGTTGGATTTATTCCATCAGTTGTGTAACGAATTTCTGCTCCACTAGTTGGGGTTTCGAGCATTACTGATACTGCTCCAGCATCATATGCTAAACCAGTCACATCAACAGGAGTTGTTCTGACTGTAATAGCCCCTACATTCTCCACTGTAGGAGAAGAACTCCCGCCGCCTCCTCCTCCACCGCCTCCTATGATGGTGGTGGTGGTTGAATTAGTTGGCTGAGTTGTTACATTAGCTGCTACAGTCTGTTTTTCCGGAGCCCTTTCAAATTTTATTCCATCTGCGTTTACTTCTGCCTCTTTGATTATCCCTGTACCTTTTACCTCAGTTTTAGCGCCTAAAATAGCTTTTGTAACTGTTGTCATTGAATTTAAATTTATCACTGTTTCCTTTGCCGCTTTTGCTATTTCAAGCTGTGCAATCACGGTTTGTCCCTGGGTACTGATTTTGGCTCCTTCTGCCTCCACTTTCACACTACCGAAATTTCCCTCGAGTATGATTTCATCACCCTTGGTTCCTTCGGCTATTACCACAGGTAGATTATCGACACCAGTTGCGGTGACTCTAACCTGACCATCTACGTTTTGGATAGTAATGTTATTATACATTCCACCAATAATATGGATACTGTCTTTGCCGCCTCCCCTGATAAAGGTTTCACCTTGGACATTTATGTTTTCTAAGGTTACAGTTCCTTTACCCACTTCCTCAGCAATTACTAGGTTTCCTTTAACAGTCATATTTCTGAGTTTAACTCCATCAGCTTTAATTGTTATACTGCCTTCTATGACCTCACTACCCGTATCAGGGCCAAAGCTTCCTGCCTGGTTATAGATCTTATTATAGCCGTAAAAATGTACAGATCTAGTATGAGGCTTCCATTCATACCCTACGTCCAAAGCCTTGGCTATAAAAGAAATGGGCAGCATAGTTCGACCGCCGCCGTTACCGATATCTTTAATCTCGGCAGCTACATCCATTATTATTTTCTGATCATTTACTAAAAGTTCTTTACTGTCAATCTTTATATAGATTCTGGTTTCTCCCTTTTTTACCATGACCATGCGGTCGTTGGGGAGCCATTGGACTGGTTCGGTACCTAATGCTGGTGCCACAAAAGCTACCGGAACGATCGTTCTCCCATCCTTAATATATGGAGCTACATCTGTTTTGACTTCTTTACCACCTGTTTGATATACATTTTTATCAATGGAAAAAACTACTGTTTTTTCCTTGCCTTCAATTTGCTCTGCAAATACTCCCACAGGCAGCAAAGAGAATAGCATAAAAACTACTAGAAAATAGGCACTAGCTTTTATCCGCATGGTTTTTTTGGCCAACATTTAATCATACTCCCTTCTAAATTAATATTTTTTTAAAACCCTCATTTAAAATTCAGACCATATCTTACCCCCTCTTCTTTTTATTTTTGTTTTTGCTTTTGCTTTTGCTTTTTCTTCAAGCAAACTTTCTGAGTTCATATTTAAAAAACAAAACCCGCACAGAAATAAATGACCTTCTTCTCCTTAGGGTTTAAGGCAAAAAAGGGGTTATCTCCATGCGGGTTTGTACTCAAGCTCTATGTCTTGCTTTACCTACCGTCTATTTAGTTTTGTTCAAAATTCTCTTCCAGCATCAAAACAAGTACTGCTTCGTCCTTTACTACATTTAGATCAAAGTATATTTCTGTTAACTCCAATGTGCCAATATAACTGGATATTTCCTGTTGGATGTAGTCCCTACTGCCCTTTAACGCTCTGTACTTATAATCCTTTATTAACTCTACATTTGCTTCTGAATTTTTTAGCAATAAGCGTTCCGGACTAGTCAAGATACCTTCTACTTTGACTAATATCATACTGTCCACAATCCTCAGTTCCATCCTGGAACTACCCTTACCAAAAATTTTTTTCATTAGTCCATTTAACAAGTGGATCAAATCTTGCTCAGTTTTGGATTGACAATTATAGCTTATATCCAATTTCAATAATCATCACCTCTTGTTTTTGCTATATTAAATTTCATTCTATCATTAACTAATATATTGTTACTGAAATTATATTGTATTTTAACTATTTTTCACCCACCCAAAATGGGTGGTTTTCTTATAAACAATAGAAAAACAGTATAAAATTACCTATAAAGGAAATTTTATACTGTTTTTCTATTGGGCAGTTAAGAAATTCTCGATAACTGTTCCTTATCGAACAAAAGAAAAGGTTTAATTGATAAGGGGCTGTAACAAAACTAGCCCCAAAAGACGCTTAAACTAACAGGTTTAGGCGTCTTTTTATGTCAAAAATCATCAAAATTTGGTATAATTAAGAGTGAGGAAACCATTGATAATAATAGGTTTTGGAGGGTTTTGGATGTCAAAAAAAGGACAAAGGGTGCATGATAAAAAACTATTTAGACCATACAATCAGGAGCAGTTGATGCTTCCCATGAGCATAGAAAGCCTAATACCAGAAAATCATGTAGTTCGTGTAGTAAATAGTGCAATAGATAAAATGGACCTTGAAGCATTATTAGCTAAATACCCTGGAGGTGGAAGATCAAGTTACAATCCAGTTATGATGACAAAGCTTTTAATCTATGCCTATACAGATAAAATTTTTTCCTGTCGCAGAATTGCTAAAGCAGCTCGTGAGAATATAATTTATATGTGGATTTGCGGAGGTAACCAACCAGACTTTATGGCTGTAAACCGCTTTCGTAGTGAACGAATGAAAGATGTAATCCTAGAAGTATTTGCAGAAGTAGTGGATTTGCTAGCAAAAGAGAAATACATAAAGTTAGAGAACTACTTTTTAGATGGAACTAAAATAGAAGCCAATGCAAATAAATATAGTTGGGTATGGGGAAAATCCACCAAGCGCTACAAAGAAGCATTAAAACAAAAGTGTAGAGACTTATTCAAAGAAATAGAAATAATCAATGAAGAGGAAAATAACGAATATGGAAATGCTGATTTAGAGGAACTGGGTAACGGTAACCCCATTAATGCAGCAGCCATAGAAGAAGCTGTTAAAAGAATTGATGAAAGATTAGCCCAAAAGCCAGAAAATGCAAACCCAGACGATGAGACCAAAAAACTAAACAAGGCAAAGAAAATCATTGAAAAAGATTACCTTCCTAGAATGAAGAAGTACGAAACTCAGGAAGAAATATTGGCCCAAAGAAACAGCTATTCAAAAACAGATCACGATGCTACTTTTATGAGAATGAAAGAAGACCATATGAAAAATGGACAACTCAAGCCTGGTTACAACGTACAAATAGGAACAGAAGATCAATTTATCGTAGGATATAGCATACATCAAAGACCTGGCGATACAAGCTGCCTGAAGGAGCATATGGAAACAGTAAAAAAAATACTTGATGGTAAGCTCCCTAAAAATGTTATAGCCGACGCAGGCTATGGAAGTGAAGAAAATTATGAATTTTTAGAAGAAAGTCAGATAGGCCACTTCGTAAAGTATAATACTTTTCACAAAGAGGCAACTAATAAATGGAAAGAGGACATTACAAAGGTACAAAACTTTAATTACTCTGAAGTTACTGATGAATATATCTGTGGATATGGTAGACCCCTAGTTTTTATGTATGAGTATAAACGAAAAAGTGATAATGGTTACATAAGCCTAATTCGAGTATATGAATGTCTTAATTGCTCTGGATGTCCGCATAGAGATAAATGTGTTAAGTCAGAAAAATCATATGCCAACAGGAGAATAAATATCAATCGAAAGTTAAATGACTTTAAAGAAAAAGCCAAGCAAATTCTGTGCTCAGAGGAAGGTCTAAAAATGAGAAGTCTGCGACCAGTTGAAGTCGAAAGTGTCTTTGGTGATATCAAAGGCAATTTTGGCATCCGCAGATTTGTTTTGAAGGGATTAGATAAAGTTAAAATTGAATGGGGCTTACACAGTATAGCCCATAATATGAGGAAAATGGCGGTGCTGATGGCGTAAACATGGCAGGCTTTTTTTATTTATTTTTACTAGCATAAAAACAAAGCAGGGGCGTAACGAAACTAAAGTTTCGTTACGCCCTCTTTATTATTTCTAGTGAGGGCTATTTTCCTGGTAGGATTTTATACAATATCTGGCTTGGAATCTAAGACGGTGGCAATCAGCTCTGTAGCTTTTAATGGAGATAAGCATTCCATTAATATATTATCCTTACTCTTTTCTAAGTACAAAACATCAAGCGGTCCGGCTTGTAGTAGTATAAAGTTAGACCTATATAGATTGTTCTTATGTACTTGCCCGACCACAACTTCAATAATATTTTCAAAAATTAGAAAATTCCCGGCAAAAAGTAATGCTTCCCCAACAGGTCGATAAACATTATTCTCTTTTTTCACCAGTCCTTTCTCAATCAGAGCATTTAAAGCTTCTTCAATTATTTCCATGGTCAATTCGGGAATACCAGCATTAATTACAAATACGTGGAAGGCTAAATTTTGAGAATTTTCCCTTAGTTTATTAGAAGCCTTCAAAAGCTCATCCTTGGTAAAACCCGTATATACAAAAACCTCTTCTTGGGCATAAGCACTAAATACTGCTTTCCTATAAAGGTCTGTGATAACAGCCAAGCAAAAAGCCTCATTAGCAGGTAGTTCTAAATCTAAGTCAGACCCAGTCAAGGTGCTTTTTCCCATATACTCCCCGATGAATTTAGCCATTGCCTTGGGGTTTGAAGGCATTGTGATAGTTGCTTCCTCCCCTTGATACACAACTGAAACCTTTTTATCTCCCTGGCAAATAATTTGCTTTCTAGCTTTTATTGGTCCTCTCTTAAAGGTGGTATCAATAAAACCATCGGCTAAGGCTAATATTTCCAGTAGAGGATAATAGCTAGCCTTTATGGTATTATCCTCTTTTATGATTCCATGGTTAATTAACTTTTGCTTATCTTCATTAGTAAATTCAGATAGCTTAGCGTCACCCAAAGGGGAAATAAAACTTTTATTCTCAAAGGCCTGCCCCAGCCAGCTTAAATCTTTTAATTGTACCTTAACTTCCAAAGACATATTATCCCTCCTACATTTCAATTTTCCAATCACCAAAAACAAAACCTTCACCCTTAGGTAAATTCTTCATCTGGTTAATGGTGTTATTTTTAATGGAATCCTTAATATTGTCCTTAATAAAGTCTTTTATAGTTGGATTACCTGCTACTGCCCCCTTAAATATTTGCTTTGGAGAATATTTGCCAAAATCTATATCCCGGCCTGTATTAGGCAAAAATTTATTTGTAGCTCTATCAACAACAGAATCAACAGCAGCCTTTTTCATACCATCCTTCATGCCCTTGGTTATATCCTCACCCTTTTGATATGAGGTAATGGCACCTTGACCTACCTCTGAGGTTAAACCAATGGCATCCTTGACATACTGGTTTTCTGTAAATTCCTTGGCCACATCTCCTGCTCCTTTGATCGCACCTTTCGTGATATGGGAAGCTGCATTTTCAGGGTCGGCCCAAGCCTCACCTACCCCACCGGCAACCCCCTTGGCTCCAACATAGACTTTTTTGATGGTCTTTCCTACAGGACCAGTTACTTTTTCCAGAGCATCTACGCCGATATCGGCAGCTGTCTGTATAACCTCCGCAGACTTAAGATACTTATCTGCGGTATTGGCATACTTCATATGCTCACGGCTTTCCTCTTTCCACGCTTCAATATTTCTTTCGATTATAGCTTTTTTCTTTCTGTCTATCTTTTCTTTCCTTAAATCCTCTAAAATCTTGTCGTATTTTTCATCCACCTTTTTAATTAATTCAGCCACTGATTTACTGGGTCCGATATCTTCCCTTTCCTTAGGCTTATAATTATACTCTACCCCTTCCTTTTTAAGGGTTTTATCTAGATCCTTTTCCCAGTTTTTATACATTTCCAGCTGACTTTTTGCCTCAGAAATCTCATAGCCGGCCGCCCCATAGCCCCTTATAGATGCTTCGATAAATTCAATCTGCTCCCGTACACTTTTTAAATCCTCTTTTCTCTGTTCAATCCAGTCCGCCTTGTATTCGGCTTCCGCTTCCTGGGCTAGCTTCTCTACCTGCTTCTCGAATTCAATACTTTCAGCTTCTTCTTTTTTATTCTTTAAATATTCAATATACTTATTATATTCCTTTTCCTTCTGTACATAGTCATCACCCTCATAGGTATCCTTCACCTCTTGCCACTCTTTTTCGTATTCTCCAATTTCCCGATCAAGCTTCTTCAATTTTTTTTCATAATCCTCATCAGACTTTACAAAACTTTCGGGATCAAAATCTCTATCCGGACCACCATAATCAGTTCCATCATCGGTAGAAGGCATGCCAGCTGCAGCCTCCGATGCCGCCATAGCAGAGCTTATCCCTAACGCAGAGATTATTGCTGTCACAAACCCTGTTACGGTAGCGGCTCCGAAGCTGGTGCTGCTGGAATTGGTAACAAAATCATTTCTAATCTTCATTATTTCACCTCCTGCATTTTTGCACATAAGACGATTTCCTTCTTTATAGGACAACCCCCCAAGCAATCCGCTTTTTTATCACATTCTGGACAGCTCATTTTTTGGGTACTGCGAAAGCTTTCAAAGGATTTGCTTTCCCAAGCCTCATTTATTGAGTATTTTTTTAGGCTTAGACCCCATTGATACTGCTGGTCAAAGCTGCACGGAGTCATTATCATATTAGGCGAAATATAAGCACTGTATCTTGCACCTTCACAGGTATCAATTGACTTTAAATGGATATTTGGGCTAAAATTTATTATCCCGGGAATACAGCAGCTATCAAACCCAACCTTATTGATATATTCCTCCAAGTTAAAGAGGTTGAAAAATTCTTTAACCTTAGGGTCTAAAGAGCTTAGGACATTCTTGCTTTCCCCCATTCCTACCGGTTTATGAAGCAAAAAAATTATCCGGTTGATACCTGTCGGAAATTTATTATTGCTTAATAAATCAAAGGCTTCGTCAATAGTGTTATTACCTAGCACATAGTGGATATTAGTCTTTATACCTAAGGATAGTAATAACTCCAAAGCCCTTAAAGTATAGGAGGACCGATACCAACTGACAGCCACGGCTCCACAATACTTTTTCATTATCAAAGCGTGCCTTTTTGTTAAACCAAAGCCGGAGGTAGTGATGTTAGGAACAATTTCATTCTCCCTGCTATAGCTTAAAATTTCCTCGAAACTTTCATGCATCTCGGGGTCACCCCGTCCACCTAAGGCAATTTGAAACAGTTTACCCTTACACTGATTTACTATAGCTTTGTAATCCTCAAGAACCATATTTGGCTCATTCTTCGTAAGACCGCTTTGGTAGCATTGGATTCCCGCCTGTAAACAAAGACCAGAGGCACCGTGAACACAGTGACCCATAATACCGACATCCAACAAATGAGGAAAGGAACCACGAAAGGGGTCAACACCAGTGTCCTGACCTTCCTTATTAATTATTCCCGTTCGATAATAGAAGCCCGAATCCAAATCAAAGCTATAGGCAAATCTAAATTGGCTATCAGCTAAAGCTTTCAGTTTTATTTTGCCTCACCTCTTTTTTGCCAAATAAAATCAACAGTAAGCCTGCTACAAATAATATAGATCCTAAAATATAGCCTCCGAGGTCCAATTTTATTACCCCAAAAACACTATTTAAAAGTAATCCCAAAGTAAATCCAGTAACCAAAATAAACACTTTATCATCAGTTAACAATTCTGCCTTCTTAATAAATCCGGTGCAATCCTTATAAACCAGCTTTAATGCGGTGAACAGCATGGTCTTATTTCCCTTGGAAAGGGTATTTATCAGCGCAATAGCGATGACATAGGTAACTAATACCTTATCCAAACGGTTGTTTCTTGTTAGAAAATTGGCCACTACAAAACCTACACCACTGGAAACTAATATTATGTAATTACCTAATATTCCCAAACTTTTTCTAGCTCCCATCAAATTACCGGGGAAGGTTTTATAGTCAGCTAAAACCTTACTAAAACCTTCACTTCTGATACGTCTAAACAATGCTTTGCCTATGGTGAAAATTATTACCCAAAAAATTGTTCTGGGAATGATTGAGTTATATGATGAAGTAATAAAAACAAAAAAGAATAGTAAAGATCTAGTAATACCCTGCACCGAATAGGTAGGTATGGATTCCAAAGCTATATTAAAGACGGTGACTATCCCTAGGGGTAAAATAATTCCCTTTATAATAGTAGGTAAATTTTTTATCCCCTTGCCAATAAGGTAATAAAATAGCTCCCAAGAATGTTCAAATGAGATTCCATTTGAACCCCTATTCTTTTTACCTTTAGGTGGTTCTGTTTCTTTAAGCTCAGCAGTGAACGATGGAATTCTTGGCAATCCGATATCGGTGTTTAATGTGGACAATTTTATCCCTCCTCGTAAATTTAATTGAGCTATACCCATGACGAAATACTTTTCTTCTAGCAAGGTTATGAATATTCACACAACTATATTCCTAGCCTGACTACATTATTTAAAAAGATTTGACCTAATTTATTTAAGATATACAAGTGAAATCAAGAATTTATTCTTAAACGTTCTTGCATTCTTTGAGACAGTTTTCTTGTTTTTCCTATTCCAATTAATATCGCCTCATTCTCTCTTTTAAATATTTTATTACAAGCTTATTACTCTTCTTTTTCCTGCTTCCATAAGAATAATTTAAGTCCATTCTTAAGTAGCCTCCTTAAATCCCTTTGACAGGCAAATCAGATATTGCCCAATTTAGGTCTAAAACTTTGGTATTGTTATGGGCATTATATAGTATTTTAACTATTTTGAACCTACCCAAAAAGGGTGGTTTTCTTTATTTAAAATAAATTTTAATAACAACAATAAAAAAATCCGCTAAAATTTTATAGCGGACAAAAAATTAACAAAAAAATAAGGCTCCCTTTAACCAGGCAATATTTTAGAGGGCATTCAAAATATAAAACAATTCTAAAGAAGGGATATTAGCTGAACTATATCTAATTTATAACTTGTAAAAATTTATTCACTGATATTGAATATTGTGTCTCACAGGTTAATTCTTTGTCGTGAATGAAGCCAGCCTTTTTAAACACTCTTTTGGAACGTCCATTTTCATGGCTAATTTTTGCAATTACCTTGTCTTTCCGCCACTTAAAAAACGCATGCTTTAGACCCTCTAATACAGCTTTAAAGCCAAAGCCCTTTCCCCATTCCTTTTTGTCACCTATCACTACAACCATTTCTGTATGATAGTTCTTAGGTATTAACCTCAGAAACCCTATAGGCCCCTTACTAGGAGTAGTTACCATAAAGAAGGTACCATCTTGATTAAAAACATGGGTTAATATTGGCATATTTACTCTGTAAATGATTTTCCGTATATTGTCATTTACATTTTGACTTTCATTCAAATGCTGATTTACGTCATAATCTTCTAGCCAGTCAATAATTTTCTCTGCATCGGATTTGAAAATTTCTCTTCTTAATTCAATAATTCTCATAGTCCCACCTCCAAAGGGTTAAAAAGTGAACAAATGCCCTTTTTAATTTATTATAAAAAAATAGCCTAAAGGCTAATGTAATAATTTATTTGTGATTTTCTCAAATTATTTTAACAAAAATATATACATATTTCAAAATTCTAATAAAGCTAGAATACCTTTGTAAGTAGCTATTTATTTATATAAATCCATTTTCCTCAGGATAAGAGCAAATTACTAGAGATTTGTACTATTTTATAGCTACGAAGGGGCTTCTTAATAATGTTAATAAAAGGGATAGCAAGGCAGAATCATCTGCTTCTCGCTATCCCTTTATTTGTTCTTTATATCCTGGACAAATTTATAAAATCTTAACTACACTAACAACATCCGGTCACTAAGTAATCCACGGCCGCTATTTTTTTCAAATAAGCCTAAGAGGGTTGCAACTGTGGCTTTTTTCCTTTCCTCACCTTTTAAATCAGCAACTATCTTACCTTCATGCATCATTATTGTCCTATTGCCAACACAAAGGGCCTGCTGCAAATCATGGGTAATCATGAGAGTTGTCAGCTTATTACTTTTGATAATCTCCTCAGTAACCTCCATTACCTTATTGCCCGTTTTAGGGTCTAGGGAAGCAGTGTGCTCATCTAATAACATTAATTTTGGGTTCATTAGACTAGCCATAATAAGGGTAAGGGCCTGGCGCTGTCCTCCTGACAATAACCCAGCTTTCTGCTGAAGATTCTTTTCCAGGCCCAATTCAAGGAATTTTAACTTTTCCCGGAAAACTTCCCGTTCTTTATAAGTAATAGCCTTTTTAAAAAATCTTTTTTGTCCCCGTTTTAGAGCTAATACTAAGTTTTCCTCTATGGTCATATTTGCAGCAGTACCCATCATGGGATCTTGAAAGACTCTTCCTATATCTTTAGCTCGCCTATGCTCAGGCAGGAAGGTTACATCCTCATTGTCGATAATAATACTACCTTGATCTAGTGTTAATACACCTGAAATAACATTCATCAATGAGCTTTTTCCGGCACCATTACTTCCAATAATCGTAACAAAATCTCCTGCCTTTAAATGCAAGGTGACTCCGTCTAGAGCTAATTTTTCATTTACACTGCCAAGATTAAAGGTTTTTGTAATATTACTAATTGTTAGCATAGGCACGGTACCTCCTTTTCGCAAGGACCTTTTCCTTGAAATTAGGTGCAGCCAGAGCCACAATTACAATTATAGCTGTCATTAATTTCAAAAAGGTTGGTGGCAGACCCATTCTTAAAACCAAAGCAATTATTAAACGGAAAATGATGGAGCCTAAAGCTACTGCGATTAAATCCCGTAAAATCTTACCATTACTAAATAACACTTCCCCAATAATCAATGAGGCAAGACCACCAATAATTGTACCTATCCCAATTCCGACATCGGCAAAGCCCTGGTATTGGGAAATCAAGGCACCACTTAAGGAAACCATTGCATTAGAAATTGATAAACCCAACAATTTCATAGTGTCGGTATTAACCCCTAAGCAGGTTATCATTTTTTGATTATTTCCTGTCGCTCTTAACGCCAGCCCAATTTCCGTATCTAGGAACCTATGGAGCAGAAATATAATAAAGGCAACTAGCAAGAGCAGT
The DNA here is from genome assembly GCA_000961765.1 of Clostridiaceae bacterium BRH_c20a. Lineage (GTDB taxonomy): Bacteria > Bacillota > Peptococcia > Peptococcales > BICA1-8 > BICA1-8. Next base: position 65,036 of record LADT01000036.1, read on the forward strand.
AAAGTGATGGTAAATACTCTTTCATCAATACTGATGGGCGGAGTGAAAATTACTTGCTGCCCCAATAAAGGCAGGTTGGCCCTCCCCATTATCTGCAGGTTTACCGAGTACAGCCCAGTCATAGTAAGAATACCTGTCAACAGTGGGTTAATATTAAATTTTGTATGCAAATAACCGGTAAATAATCCTGCAATCGCCCCAGCTGCAGTAGCAGTTAATGTTGCTAGCCACGGATTATATCCGGCAATAATCATACTAGCGGCAACGGCTGCACCCAAAGGAAGGGTGCCATCAACTGACAAATCGGCATAATCCAAGATTCTAAAGCTCAAATAGATGCCTAAAACTACAATGCTATATATTAGCCCCTGCTGTAGGGTTTCAAGCAATAAAATTTCCATTATTTCCACCCACTATTTGATTATTTCTTGAGCCTTATCGAGAATACTTTGCGGGACAGTAACACCCAGAGCCTCTGCTGCCTTGAGATTAACTATTATCTCTATTTCCTTTTGACTTTCTACCGGCATGTTTTCTGGTTTAGCCTCACCTGCTAAAAGCTTTAATGCCATTTCCCCCGTTTGTTGACCCAGCTTATAGTAATCTAATCCTATGGTAGCAACAGCACCTCTCATAACACTGTCTTTTTCCGTTGCAATTAATAGTAGCTTATTTTGAATGGCAACCTTAATTACTGCTTCAAGTGCGCTGACAACAGCATTATCACCTGGTACATAAATGGCATCTACTTTACCAATTAAGGATTTTGCTGCCTGGTCCACTTCACTACTATTTGTTGCTATGGCTTCTATAATATTAAGCCCTGCTGCTTTAGCGGCCGCCTTAGCTATATCTACCTGCACTACCGAGTTGACTTCACTGGTATTATAAATTACACCGACATTTTTCACCGCAGGGTCAATTTCCTTAAGTAAATTAATTTGATTTGCAATAGGTGCCATATCTGTTGTACCTGTGAGATTTGTTCCCGGATTTTCCATGCTTTCAACCAACCCAGCAGCGACAGGATCGGTTACAGCAGTAAAAAGTACTGGAATCTTATTATTCTTCGTTGCGTTTGCCACAGCTTGGGCTGAGGGAGTTGCAATTGCTAAAAGAAGGTTATTTCCTCCTGAAACTAAACTTTGCGCGATAGTATTTAAAGTGGGCATATCCCCTTGGGCATTTTTATAATCTACAATTAAATTTTCTCCTTCTTTATATCCATTTGCTGCCAGCACATCTAAAAAGCCTTGGCGGGAAGCATCTAAAGATGGGTGCTCTACTATCTGCACAATACCGATTTTAACCTTCTCGTCCTTTGCTCCGTCTTGCTTCGAAGCACAACCTGTTAATAAAAGCATAATAATCAATATGCTTACTAAAACTTTTTTCATTATTATTTCCTCCTAAAATTTTTATTTTTATTTATATAACTTTTCCTCCACTGTTTGATAAGCACATTCTGTTGGTGTAATTGATAATCGTTCTGCTTTATTAAGATTCTCCCAGGTTTTTTCAATACAGATATGCTCAATCTTAGGTAAAATATTTTTTAAATTTGCCTGCTGCTGATTTGTATACTCTTCCCAGCCAGCTAGGACTCCGGCAATATTGTGCCACCAATCGCATTGATATAAGATTCCTCTCTTATGAAGAATTCTTGCCAATCTGTACTCCTCTTCCTTACTGCTAGCTTTTAATTGATTATTTGCCCCTCCCAGAATTATTGCAAATTTCATTTTGGGGATTCGTTCTTCGGTGATTATTCCTCCTATAGCTGCCGGCGAAAAAACATCGGCGTCAACATAGTAAATCTCCTTTGGATCAACAACGGCTATTTCTGCATCGGGATACTTCTCTTTTAGTTCCCTAATACGCTTTACATCTGAGTCACATACTGTGATTATTGCCTTTTCCTTTAGTAAGTGTTCAACTAAGGGAAATCCTAGAGCACCTAATCCTTGGACAGCAATCTTCTTATCAGTCAATATATCTGTACCAAATTTAAATTTAGCTGCTTGCTTAAGGGCTAGATAGACTCCATAGGCGGTGGGTGTCCCCGTTGGACCCATAGGTCCTTTCGGCCCACCAGTGATATTTAAGGTAAAATTTGCTTTCATTACATCAGCAAGTTCGGGAGGATAGCCCATATCAGGTCCGGTAAAGGATCGTGTCCTATCCAAAGCGTAAGCTAAAAACCCAATTTCATTCATATCTGCTAAGTCTACAGGTTTTGATTGGACAGTTATCTTTGACCCACCATATGGAATATCCGCTGCAACATTTTTATGACTCATGGCCCGGGCCAAGTTTAATCCATCAACAATAACTTCAAGCTCTTCCTCTTCTAGCTCATGCCGTCTGATGCCACCAGACCTGACTGCCTGACTCCTATTATTAAGTCCGCAAATACTGTTATGCATATTGCTCATAAATCTAATATCTTTGTTTTTATAATAGAAACAATCCATCCCTATATGCCTTCCCTTACGTAGAAGGTTGATAACCTCATCTAAATAACTCTCCAGATTATATTTAAGGAAAATATTTCTTACTTCGGTCTGGTTTAAGTATCGATGGTTATCAGTTAATAAACTTTCCGTATCAAATTCTTTATTATAGCTCGCCCAATTCTGCTTTTCATCCCATTCTTTAGCAGCATATAACCTAGCCTTATCTGTTTTCCAATCATAACGAATTTTTAATGTAGTTAAACCTTCTTTAATTAATGGTTCAAATAAACTATTTTCCACTCTTTTTTGCCTCCTTAGATTAAAAATAATATACCTGTTGCACCCCCCTTTATAAAATATAGCTCCTCTAAAAAATCAAAAACCCCCCCGCTCCTTTAACAATAAGGGACGAGAGGTTTCGTGGTACCACCCTTTCCCCTATCATCACAATCACTATATTTAGATTTAAATATAAAAAACCTCTCATCCTAGAAAAAGGACGAGAGGTTAACTCGCGGTACCACCTTTGTTGGCCAATAAGACCCACTTAAAGGATACGCAACCAACTGTAAACAGTTCGTCTTAATATCCCCTTCCTTATAACGGCGGAAGACCCGGTCTTACCTACTTGTAGTTCAGCAGACAACTCCAGAGGGAACTTCATCTTAACCTTTGCTACCAGGCTCCCAGCAAACCCCGGCTCTCTGTAAACTTTAGTTAAAATTACTTTACTCTTTCATAGCTTTTAGTAATTAATATATGATTAATATTAACTATAGTATATGAACATGATGATTGTCAATTAGTTAAAAAAATTTAATGGAAAAATCCGAAAAGGCAATAGTTACGAAGTAAAGCTTTATCTCATTGGGTAGCTTTGTATTTTCTAGCCATACTTTCCCAATGCAAACTGTAATATAGTGTGATGAATATCACAGAGTAATATATTTGAATGTGTCATTATTTTATATAACAAATTTTTTGAAAAATTAAAGCTTTTCATGTTATTAGAGAATCACGAAAGGGTGATTTTATGGAAAAGGCCTCTTCAAAAAGAGATAGCTTTATATTTATATATCTGAATAGAATGAAAGCAGGTAAATGTTGCACCAAGCCCAGGCTTTGTGTATATCAGCTGCTAATAACTACTTTAGGAAGTCTTATAGGTATTGGCTTTGTTGCTTTCCTAAGTGGATACTATAATATATACCTTCTGCTCCCTTCCTTCGGGGCTACTGCAGTTCTTATATATGCTGCCTGTCAAGTACCAATGGCTCAACCCAGAAATGTAATTGGAGGACACCTAATTTCAGCACTTATGGGGGTAAGTGTTTTTCAGTTATTCGGTAATGTTTGGTGGGCCATATCTCTAGGTGTTACCCTTGCTATCCTAATGATGACCATAACCCATACCCTTCACCCCCCAGGGGGAGCAACTGCTTTTATAGCAGTTTTTACAGAACAGAGTTACAGCTTTATTTTATCCCCTGTTCTAATAGGAGCAGTGAGTCTGGTAATAATAGCAGTATTAGTAAATAATCTTTCTAGCAAATGCAAATATCCTTTGCATTGGTTATGATAGAAAAGTCAGAGTGATTAGCTCTGGCTTTTCTATTAAATAATATTTTAAATAAAATATTAGACTTTAAGGAAGTTCATTATTATAATTAAGTAAATTTGTAAGTAACATGACCAACCACATGGTTGGTATTTGTAGAGGGTGAAATGCTAATGTGGCCTTTCTATGATTTTTTTTATTACAATAAAGCTATTGTTATGTTTATCTATGGATCAATTTTTTTTCTTTTGGGTTTTGGTATCCTTTTGAAAAATCGGCAACATAGCCGCTTTGAGTTAGCAAAAAATCTTCACTGGTTAGGACTCTTTGGAATTGTTCACGGTCTTGCCGACTTGGGACATGTTTTTATTCCTATTCAGCGAGCATACTCTAGTGACCAAACATACTTAATTCTACGTATTATTCAAATTATTATTAACGCCTTATCTTTTATGTTTATTTTTCAGTTTGGAGTATCACTTTGGACTAACACAAAAAAGAAATGGCATAAATTGAAATACATGCCTGTACTGTTATTTATCTTATGGTTATCTTTTCTTATTGTAACTATCTCTTCTTTTAATTATAAAAGCAACTTAGAATGGATCTTGATTAATGATATTTGGTCTAGATACTTAATAGGGTTTCCTGGTGCCATCTTCTCCGGTTATGCAATTTTACTGCAGAAGAACGAATTTGATAATCTTGCTTCTCCAAAATCTTCAAGGGCTTTACAATTTGGAGCTATTTCATTAATTACCTATAGTTTTGCATCAGGATTAATTGTGGCCCCTAGCTCAGTTGGATTATCTAGACTTATAAACTCCGATCTATTCTTTCAGTTAACAGGATTACCTATTGAAATTGTAAGGGCTTTTACGGGGCTTATCCTCTTTATTTCTATATTTATAATTTTACTGGTTTTTGATAAAGAATATATAAATAGGATCCAGGAGAGTGAAATAACTAAGGCAAGATTTGAGGAAAGAAATCGCCTTGCACAAGATTTGCATGATGATATTATTCAGTCCTTGTATGCTACTAATTTAGAACTAGAAGTTATTAAATACCTAATAAATAAAAACCCCCAAAGAGCATCAGAAAAATTAGCTGTTTTTCTAAAAAACGGGAATAGGATTATTGATCAAATTCGTGAATATATAGGCGAACTAAAAAGGGTTAATCAGGTAAATATATCTTTACAAAAACGGATAGAAAATATAATAAATGAGTTTCATATAAAAGAAAAGTTGAATGTTCAACTTGAATTTGATTATATAGCAAAACAAATAACGGTAACGCCATTGTATCACTTAACTTTGATCCTTAAAGAGGCCATGAGTAATGTTATTAAACATGCTAATGCTAAAAACCTGACGATTAAGATAAGCAATAATAATGCAGATTTAATATTAGAAATAATTGATGATGGCATAGGTTTTAACGAGAAAATGCGTTGTAGGGAAAACTCTATCAAAGATTATTCTTGTATGGGATCAGGGCATGGCTTACAAAATATAAAAGAGAGGGTTAAAACCTTAAATGGCTCTTTAGAAATTGAAAGCAAGGTAAATGAAGGAACGAAAATTATTATTAGAGTTCCTCTTGAAGGAGGTTTGTATGATTAAATTGATGATTGTTGATGATCATGAAGTAGTACGCCTAGGTTTAATTAGTTTATTTGGACTTTATCCTAAGCTTAAGGTTGTAGGTGAGGCCAGTACACAGGATGAAGCTATTAGTAATGCATTGAAAATAAAACCTGATTTAATTATTATGGATGTAAAGTTATCTAGTCAGAAACAGGTTAACCAAAATAATGGAATATCCGCTTGCCGTAAGATAAAGGAAGTTTTACCGGAAACAAAAATAATCATGCTCAGCTCCTATGCTGATGATGAATTAATACACGAATCCATTTTAGCTGGTGCAAGTGGTTACTTATTAAAGGGCTTAGATAGCCAGGAACTAATAAAATCTATTGAAATGGTTGCTCAGGGTAAGTCAATTTTAGATCCTAATATTACTGATAGGGTTTTTAAAAGGATGCGGACTGTCTCTAAACATCAGCTTTTATTAAATGAACTAACAAACCAGGAAAAGGAAGTTCTGAGGCTTATAGCCTTAGGGAAAACTAATAAAGAAATTGCCTCGGAAATGATCCTAAGTGAAAAAACTATTAGAAATTATGTAAGTCAGATATTAGCAAAACTAGAGGTCAGTAACCGAATAGAAGCAGCAAACTTTGCCGTTAAAAATCGATTATTAAATTTAGACGAGGACATGTCCTGATTTTCCAGGTATATGTCCTTATTTATTGGTGACCTTTTTTCCTAAAGAGGGTATGAGTTTTATCATTTTAAAGGTAAGGTTATGGTAAATTTGCTACCCTTGCCTACTTCACTTTCCACATTGATATAACCCTGATGCTGCTCAATAATGTGTTTAACTATACTAAGTCCCAAACCTGTACCCTTTATCTCCTGAGTCCTAGCTTTATCAACCCTAAAAAACCTTTCAAATATCCTAGATAAATCCTCCTTAGGGATTCCTACACCAGTATCAGTAAACCTAATTAGTATATGTCCTTGTTCTTCAAAAGCATTTATTTTTATAGTACCTCCCAGGGGAGTGTACTTGATACCATTATCTATAAGATTGAGAAAAGCACTGCTTAACATTTCCTTGTTGGCTAGTATTTTAGGTAATTGTTCAGTTACTTCTACTGAAACTTCCACGCCTTTTTCTTGTGCTTGATTTTCTAAGTACTCGACACATTCCCCTAATAATTGTTTAATATCTGTAGGTGTTTTTTCTATAGCTGAGCTTTTTGTCTCTATGCGGGATAAATCTAAAAGGTCATTAATAAGCACTCCAAGACGCTCAGCCTCTTTATCAATAATATTAACAAACCTTTGAGCTACTTCCCTATCATCTAAGGCACCATCTAGGAGAGTCTCAGAAAAGCCTTTTATCGATGCAACCGGTGTCCTTAACTCATGGGAAGCATTAGCAACAAAATCCGTTTTCATCTTTTCTAATTGCCTCAAAATAGTAATATCGTGGAAGACTATTACCACCTGTTCAATTTTATCCTTATAAACAACAGGAGCAGCATACGCCTTAAGTGTATGCTTTTCAGGATGCAAAATAGAAAATTCATAGGATGTGGGATAATGATTCTGTCTATTCATCACCTGATCAATATTTTCTAATAAATTAAAATTCCTGATTACTCTATGATAAGGCCTACCGATTACTTTTTTTTCTTTAATACCAAAGATACTTTCAGCTTGAGGATTTACACTCTGGATGAGTCCAATATGATCAATTACAATTACTCCGCTAGCCATGTGACTAAGAATTGCCTCTAGTCTTTGTTTGCTGGTTGTAATCTCATTAATTTGAGTTTTAAGAGAAGCTGTCATATCATTTATGCTCTGGCCTAATAAGGCCAATTCATCGTTGGAAGTAATAAAAACTTTTTGTTCTAAATCCCCTTTGGAAATTTTATTGGACGTTTTGCTGATCTCTTCAATTGGCTTAGTAAAGGTTCTAGCCAACCAAACACTTAATAAAAGGGCTATTAGAGAGGCTACTAAACCGCCAATAAAGAGGGTTTCCCTAAGTAGAGCAAAGGTTTCCTCAATACTTATAACAGGTAAAGACACCCTAATGACAGCTTCAACTTCTCCCTGATTTATAAAAGGCAGTGCTGCATACAAATGCGTTGTATCTAGAGTAGTACTAAACCTTGTAGCTATCCCGATTTTCCCCTCTAATGCAGTTTTAAACTCGGGTCTATCTGCATGATTTTCCATAAGTGAGATAGATTTGTGGGTTTCCCCTAAGACCTCACCATTATTTTTTATCACGGTAATCCTTGAAGCAATCTGTTCTCCTAATTCTTTTGCTGTTTGATCTATTTGTTGATAATTGGCTTCTAACAAATGTGGTTCGATTATCCGGGAAACTAAGCGAGCGTTTTTAATAAGCTCAGTTTCCACATGCTTAATATAGAAATTCTGTAAAGGCCCCAGGATAGCAAGAGCTAAAATGGTAAAGGCTATAAAAATTAAAAATAGGTAGGTCAATAATAGTTTTGTTCTTATTCGAAATTTCATCATAACAAGCCCTCCTACCCCTCGGGATTACCTATAATTCATAAACTTTAGCCAATTTTAATCAATAAATTTATATCCTACTCCCCTTATGGTTTCGATTAAATCATCTTCAAGCTTTTGACGTAAGTGCCTAATATGAACATCCACTGTCCTACTATCACCTAGATATTCATATCCCCATATCTGCTCCAAAAGAAAATCCCTTGTAAATACTTTTCCAGGGCGAGATGCTAATAAATATAGCAATTGAAATTCTTTAGGAGTAAAATCAATTTTCTTGTCGCCTAAAATTACTTCATAATTTTCTAAATTAATAGTCAATCTACCTCTGATTAATATTCCTTCTTCATTTTTTTCTATAGCATGTACCCGGCGAAATAAAGCTTTTACTCTCGCAATGATTTCTCTTGTACTAAAGGGCTTAGTTACATAATCATCGGCCCCCATCTCTAGGCCTAAAACTCGGTCAATCTCTTCCCCTTTAGCCGTTAAAATAATTACAGGAATATGAGCCAGCTCTCTTTTGCTTCGCATTATTCTGCAGATTTCCAGTCCGTCTCTATAGGGAATCATTAAGTCTAAGATAACCAAATCCGGCCACTTAGTTTCGATTTCCTCTAATCCCTTTTCGCCATCTTCAGCTGTTTTAACCTCAAAACCTTCTTTCTTTAAGTTATATTGAAGAAGTTCTCTAATATTAGGATCATCTTCAACAACTAAAATTCTGGCCAAAGATATGCACTCCTTTTTCTCTAATTTAAATTTATCACAATTTTAGCAGAAAAAGAAAACGAAGAACAGTCAAAACTTCCTTTAGGTCTTTAAAATATCCAACTTAGTAAAAAACTATTTTGTAATTATACATTTATGATAATACCCCGTATCCAAAAACGATAGAAAGTTTTAAAGACTTTACTACCGTTTTTAGCAGTTTAAATCTCCTCCTTGCGCTAAATTGCCGTATAATATTTTGCAATTCACACATCACCTTTTTTATTTCCATGACATTTATTAGGTCTGAGTATCAACTGCTTTTTTCTAAAAAATTTAATATTAATAACTTATGTTAAATGCTTTTTGTATATTATGAACCTAATGAGGGGTGCCATGATGGCACCCCTCTATATAAAATGGAGGAGGAGTTATTATTCAACTTTTAAAGTTTCGCTAATTTACTTTTTGCAAGATATAGTAAACTATTGCCTGAGTAGTGAGTCTATTTTATCAACTCACTACCGCCAATTTATAGTTCAAATCTCCTCGTTCAAGGCCTCGTATTAACACTTCGCCTGTTGCTATATTTGTTGCCAATGGAACATTATGCACATCTGCCAGTCTTAAAAGGGCTGATACATCAGGTTCATGGGGCTGCGCTGTTAATGGATCACGGAAAAAAAATAATAAATCCATCTCATTTGATGCAATTTTTGCGCCTATTTGTTGGTCACCGCCTAATGGTCCTGATAAATAGCAATTAATTTTTAAATCAGTTGCTTCCATAATTAAACTACCTGTTGTTCCTGTTGCAAAAAGATTATATTTACTAAGTACCATTCTGTACGCTTTACAAAAATTAACCATTATCTCTTTTTGAGCATTATGGGCTATTAAAGCGATATTCATCTATCATTCCTCTTTTCCTTCGTTTTATAAACTTCCAAATTCATTATAGTACCCTTGTGTAAAATACAAAGATACTTTTGATGAAGTTTGTGTAAATTATTCAAAAAATATATAGACAATCGAGTAGCTAGAAAACAGGATAATTAGTCCTGTTTTCTTTGCTCTCACAGAACCGGACTTACGTTTGCCGTATCCGGCTCCTGAAATTTCTCATCAAATTAATAATAATTTGACAACAATCCAACTTGATATTTTTGCATGTCTATAAGACCTAGGCTTTCAAATAGTTTATTTGGGAGTAGCATATGTACAATATGGACATTGGAGTTCTTCCACTTTGTAATCGCCATTTTCTCCCCATTGCCTTTGATGCCCTGCTTTCTCATTTCTTTATGCATAGCCTTATAGGATTTCCATTGTCTTATTTTAATCATTCGCAGCCGTCTTCTTATCCATCCCATTAAGTCTCTTATAAAGGATTTAATATTAGCTACTCGGTAGTAGTTAATCCATCCTCGCAGTACTGGATTAAGGTCTTTGATAATATCTTCCATTTTCCTGCCTGTACCTCTTACAGTCTTTCTGCGAATTTTGTCTTTGAATCTTTTAATTCTTTTTGGATT
>LADT01000032.1 GCA_000961765.1 Clostridiaceae bacterium BRH_c20a
CTTCATTTATCCATTTGCATGGATAAATGCGTCTATTCGTCTTACTTATACTGCTATACAGTATGTCCGTGGGCGCGTGGGCGAGCTAAGAATAAATAAGTTTCAACCAAACCACCTTTACTGGGTGGTTTATTTTTGATTTTCGCGCTCACGCGCCCACGAATAGACGGAAAGACGCTAAGTCCGCAGGGTCCTGGAAGAGTAGGTCGTTGCCAGGAACTTCATTTATCCATTTGCATGGATAAATGCGTCTATTCGTCTTACTTATACTGCTATACAGTATGTCCGTGGGCGCGTGGGCGAGCTAAGAATAAATAAGTTTCAACCAAACCACCTTTACTGGGTGGTTTATTTTTGATTTTCGCGCTCACGCGCCCACGAATAGACGGAAAGACGCTAAGTCCGCAGGGTCCTGGAAGAGTAGGTCGTTGCCAGGAACTTCATTTATCCATTTGCATGGATAAATGCGTCTATTCGTCTTACTTATACTGCTATACAGTATGTCCGTGGGCGCGTGGGCGAGCTAAGAATAAATAAGTTTCAACCAAACCACCTTTACTGGGTGGTTTATTTTTGATTTTCGCGCTCACGCGCCCACGAATAGACGGAAAGACGCTAAGTCCGCAGGGTCCTGGAAGAGTAGGTCGTTGCCAGGAACTTTTTCTTATACTGCTAGACTGAACGTCGGCATCTGATGAATGATAACTTTTGTGGATGAATTTCCTTTTTTGTCAAACTGCATGATGCATCTGCTATTGGGATTCATTCTCCGATGCATCCCAAGAAAGTGACTCTAAAGTTGATGCATCCCTTAAGCTAGACCCTGGTGCAGATGCCTCGTGTGAGCTTCACATGCATTGCATACATCCTGGTAGACTGACCTTTATTATAAAAATTTTCCAAATCAGCCACCTAAACAAGGTGGTTTTTTGTTATACTAATAACTAATAGAGAGGTGTTGGGAAATATGTTGCTGGATTTAAGTAGTCTTAAAAGAGCAATTTCATCAATGGAGAGAGCAAGAAACTTCGCGGACGAAAGATTAGCTCATAATAATATATCTATAGATGAGAAAGAAGTTATTCAAGCTGGTGTTATTCAAAACTTTGAATTTACTTATGAACTAGATATTGTTATAGATATCCTTAAAAAACACATACCGAATTTCGAAATTTTTGTATTTGGATCTAGATATAAGGGTAATACTCATGAACATTCTGACTTAGACCTAGCCATCAAAGGGCCAGATAGGATTGATCTTTTACTCATTGCCGATATTAGGGATGACTTTCAAAATTCCCTTCTTCCATTTCGAGTAGATATAGTTGATTTTAATGGAGTTTCACCTGAATTCCAAAATGTCATCTTAAATAATAGTATTGTTTTAAAAATGAATTAATTGCTTCATTATTTGCTTGATTGTTTTATGCTAATTAGCAGGTTTGTTAAAATAATAAAGATAAGAGCAAGGAATATCCCTATTGAATCAATAAATATGTCGGAAAGTTTACCATCGCGTCCGGGTACATAATATTGATGCCATTCATCAGATACGGCGAATATTAGGGAGAGCCCAGGGGCAAGAAAAATACTTAGCCTGATATAAAATGATTTTAAAGCTACGTATAATAAGACAGTCAAAACAAAATACTCAAATATATGCATGGTTTTCCGGATAATAAACTCAAGCAAATCTATCTGAGTTTTATTAAAATTACTATGTATTAAATTATATTTTTTTAGTAAGGGCACAGCCAAGAGGTTTGGCTGATTGGAAGCAATGTAAATACCTGCTGCCCAAATAATCATAAATATTATAATAACAATACGCTTATATTTCATAGATATCACCTGTAAAAAAATGGTTATGTGTGGAATTATAACACAAATTTTTATTTAATACACACCATGATGAGAAAGATGATCTTCTTAGGGTCTAAATTGAAGGTTTCGAGGTGTTGAAATGGATTATTTGAAAAGCTATAAAAAGTGGGTTAATTATTCAAAATTGGATTTTGGATTGAAAAAAGAGCTGGATGAAATTGTTGATAACCCAGCACAGATCGAGGATAGTTTTTATAAAGATTTGGAATTTGGTACCGGGGGTTTAAGGGGGATTATTGGAGCGGGAACAAATAGAATAAATATTTATACGGTCCGTAAAGCAACCCAAGGTTTGGCAAACTATATTAAAAAAACTAATGGGGGCAGCAAAGTTGTTATTGCCTATGACTCACGGTATAAATCAAAGGAATTTGCTGAACAGGCTGCACTAGTTTTAGCTAAGAATAATATTGCAGCTTATGTGTTTAATGAGCTTACCCCTACTCCTATCCTTTCCTATGCAGTCAGGGAGATACAGGCAGTTGCTGGGATAGTTATTACGGCTAGTCATAATCCCAAGGAATATAATGGTTATAAGGTCTATTGGAGTGATGGTGGACAAATAACTGATAATATTGCCAATGCAATAACCAGAGAGATAAATATAATTGCTGATGAACTATTAGTGGAAATTTTAGATAAGGAGTTTGCTAAGGGAAAAGGTTTGTTTCGCTGGTTAGATGATGGGATACTTAATGCCTATGTTGCAAAAACCAAGGAACTGGTCTTAAGGCAAGATATAATTAAAGAAGAAGCTGATAAAATTAAAATAGTATATACGGCATTACATGGTACCGGCAATACCCCAGTCACTAGGGTGCTGCAAGAGGTCGGGTTTAATAATGTAGTAGTGGTACCAGAACAGTGTGAACCTGATTGCGACTTTTCTACTGTTAAATGTCCTAATCCGGAAGAACATGCAGCTTTTGAATTAGCGATAAATTTAGCGAATGAAATAAAGGCCGATATTGTCATGGGCACCGACCCAGATGCTGATAGAGTAGGGGTAGCTGTTAGGGATCCTGGGGGTAAGTATCTTATGCTCACAGGGAATCAGCTAGGTGCGTTAATGATTGATTATATTTTGCAAATGAAAAAGCATAATAATTCTATCCCTGCTAATGGTGTGGTAGTGAAGACCATTGTAACCTCGAGTATGGGGGTTAACATTGCACAAAAGTATGGTGTGGGTTACATAGATGTTTTGACCGGCTTCAAGTACATTGGTGAAAAGATTAAAGAATTTGAGGAAAAAAATAGTTACGCTTTCCTTTTTGGTTATGAGGAAAGCTATGGTTATTTGATTGGAGATTATGTCCGGGATAAAGACGCTGTACAAGCCTGTCTGGTAGTGGCAGAGATGGCAGCATATTATAAATCACGGGGGATTAGTTTATTAGACCGCTTAAATCAATTATTTGAAGAATTCGGTTATTATCAAGAAGACTTAGTTTCATTTAATCTGAAAGGTATAGCAGGACAGGAACGAATTAAGAGAATATTAGATACATTACGGGCAGAGAGCCCTAAGATTATTGCTAGTAAAAAGGTGAATGTCATTAGTGACTATCTGCATGAATCGATGCTCAGCCTAGTATCTGGTGAGATGAAGTCAACAAAGCTGCCAAAAGCTAATGTTTTGCATTTTACATTAGAGGATGGTTCATGGTTTTGTATCAGGCCTTCCGGTACCGAGCCAAAGCTCAAAATATACTTTAATATAGTTGGGGAGTCAAGGGATGAAGCCGATCAAAAATTGAGCAATCTAAAGGCTAGTGTTCTTGCAATTATCGATCAAATTAGTTAACAAGTAGTTTGATTGATTTAGGTTTTTAAATTTAAGTCCAAAGTATATAGATATGTGGGTAGTCCTGGGAGAAATCTCAAGGATTTTTCTATAACTTAAGATATGGTATTTATATTATGGTAAAATGTGGTACAATGGCTTTGAGTAGCGTAGAGTTTGGAAGATTTATTGTTGTATTTGAAAGGGTGAAATGTGTGGCTGAAAGATATGGATTATCTAAGGAAGATTTTTATAATATATTAGATTTGTTTAAAAAGTATTCAGATATAGTTGCCAAGGTTATTATTTTTGGTTCTAGAGCAAGGGGAGATTATAAAAAAAACTCAGATATTGATATGGCGATAGTTTTTAAAAAAGATAATTATAAGATTTATGAGATAATAGAGGAGTTAGAAACTAAAAATATTATATATACATTCGATATTATAGATTTTGATAAAATATCTAATGAAAAGTTACGTAGTTATATAATAAATGAAGGAAAAGTAATTTTTTTATCTAATGAAAAAGGGGAGATGCTTGTGACATTAAATAAGGTAATGGATAAGCTTGAAAATTTCAAAAATGCATATAATAAGCTAACTGAAAGTTTAAATAGGGATTTCCTTGAAGACGATATTGTAATAGATGCCGCCATAAAAAGATTTGAGTTTACATATGAACTATCTTGGAAGCTGATGAAATCATATCTTGAATATACGGGTAGCTTTGAAAGTACTAATCCGAGAAATACAATAAAGACAGCCTTTAAAGAGGGATTAATATTAGATGGTGATATATGGTTAAAAATGATTGTCGACAGGAATAAAACGGCTCATACATATGATGAAAAAAATGCATTGGAAGTTTTAAAAAATACTAAAGATATATATGTTCCTTTATTTAAAAATCTTATTTCTAAGATTGAAGATGAATTACGTGACCAAGGGGACAGTCCCCTTGGTCACGATTCGATCATTTAACTATAAAATTTTCAGGTATCCTATGTAAAATTTTTCTTATCATGGATTCCACTGGGATGCTTGCGTAGGATTGTATAGTATATTATAATGTAGTAAGAAGCAAATTTTCATTTTAAAAATATTATTATATCAATAATTCTAAATTCTAAATTCTAAATTCTAAATTCTACATTAGTTTAAATCCCCCCTTAATATAACTGTGAAAACAGAACCCCGCTTAGCCATGGGCATAGGATGTGAACTTATTATTAATTTTTCCATTTTTATTAACCTGTGGTTTAAAGAAAAAGCCCTCCATTTGGAGGGCTTTTTCATTTGGGAGGGAATATATTCTAGCCTGCTAGCTTGCGCTGATCTTTAACCATTTGAGCTCCTACATAAGAAACTAAATCTATAACACGGCAGCTGTAGCCCCATTCATTATCATACCAGGCTAAAATTTTAGCTGTGTGGGGTCCTACTACCATAGTTGATAATCCATCAATAATTCCTGAGTTGGTATTTCCGGTAAAGTCTACAGAAACCAGAGGTTCATCACAATAAGCTAAGATCCCTTTAAGTTTTGTTTCACAGGCTTTTTTAAGAAGATTATTTAAATATTCTACAGATATTTCTTCCTCACATTCAATTACTAGGTCTACTAAAGAAACATCAGCAGTAGGAACTCTTATAGCTAAACCGTTTAGTTTACCTTTTAATTCAGGTATTACTTCCGTTACTGCTTTGGCTGCACCGGTAGTGGTGGGGATGATGGATTGAGTACAGCCACGAGCTCTTCTTAAATCCTTATGCCGATTGTCGAGATTTTTTTGGTCATTTGTAAAAGCATGGACAGTAGTCATCAAGCCGCTTTTTATAGTTAAATTATCATTAAGCACCTTTACGATAGGCGCTAGGCAGTTGGTAGTACAGGATGCATTGGATATGATATTGTGGCTTTTATTATCATAAATTTTTTCATTAACACCCATCACTATAGTAGCGTCAATATTTTTTCCAGGTGCTGTAAGAATTACTTTTTTGGCACCTGTTTTCAAATGAACTTCTGCTTCCCGATTGTTAAATTTGCCGGTAGATTCAATTACAATATCTACACCTAATTTCCCCCAGGGAAGATTTTCTGGGTTTCTGTCAGAAAATAATCTAATTTCTTTGCCATTTATTAATAATCCGTTTTCTGTTGCTGTTACTTCCCCTTGAAAAATACCATGGGTTGAATCATACTTAAATAAATGTGCTGTAGTTTTCGGGTCTGCTGTACTGTTGATAGCTACAACCTCTAAATCGGACCTTTCTAAGGCAACTCTTAAACAAAGCCGGCCGATTCTTCCAAAACCATTAATTCCAACTTTAGTAAGCATTTATGCGACCTCCGTGTTCTATTTCTTATGGGTTGAGCTGTTGCGTCTGACAATTGCTTCAGGGACAATTTATTGCGTCTGACTTTTTCGTGGGTTAAGCTATTACGTCTGACAATTACTTTGGGGTTACTTATTGCGTCTGATATACTCCTGGGTGAAACTCTTGCGTCTGCTAAATCAGACACTAGATGTTAACCAAGCAGTATATCAGACCCATTATTCTTACTATCAACGTTTGTGTCAGACGCAAAACTTTTCTTAGAAGTAATTGTCAGAACAACAATATTCACCTTGCAGTAATGTCAGACTCATAATGCTCGCCCATAAGTATGTGAAGTAAAGCGACTAGGAAGTATTCTCCATTTGTGTTAGAAATCCTTGTCATAATCGATAAACCATTCTTATATATGAGTATTTATTACGGGATTTGTGCTGACCAAATGGGACAAAAAGCGTCCCTGTTTTTAGGGGACTTATTATATATATTTCAAGAAGGGAAAATTGTTAATGCTAAAATAAGGAAAGTATTATAGAATAATATATAAATGATTTCTGTATGAAATTCTTAACAGGTTGTTGTATACTAAATACAGGGGAAGATAGGTTAAGGTTAAGGTTAAGGTTAAGGTTAAGGCTAAGGCTGAGGTTGAGATTGAGATTAAGATTAAGATTAAGATTAAGATTAAGATTTCGCTGCGCTAGATTAGACCATAGACCAGACAAGAGACAAAAGACGATTGGACATAAACTTAGACCATAGACCATAGACCATAGACCATAGACCATAGACCATAGACCATCGACCATCGACCATAGACCATCGACGATGATCTAACTACATAGCTTGGTATTTAAAAAAATATATAATTAGGAGTGGATTAAATGAGTGGGCAAAAGAGGCACATAGGTATTACTGATACAACCTTAAGGGATGGGCACCAGTCACTACTGGCTACTCGCATGAAGACTAAGGACATGCTTCCCATCGCTGAAAAAATGGATGAAATGGGCTTTCATTCGTTAGAGGTATGGGGTGGAGCTACATTTGACTCATGTATGCGTTTTTTAAATGAAGATCCATGGGAGAGACTAAAGACTCTACGGAAGGCCTTTCAAAAGACTAAACTCCAGATGCTTTTACGGGGGCAAAATTTAGTGGGCTACAAGCACTATGCTGATGATGTAGTTGAGGCATTTGTTGCTAAAGCTGCTGAGCATGGTATTGATATCTTTAGAATTTTTGATGCCTTAAATGATGTGCGCAACATGCAGAAGGCTATGGAAGAGGTTCGTAAAAACGGTAAACATGTACAAGCTACTATCTGCTATACCCTAGGACCTATCTATGATCTGGAATATTACCTGAAAATGGGTCGTGAGCTAAAGGATATAGGAGCTGATTCCATTTGTATCAAGGATATGGCCGGTATCTTGTCACCTTATGCTGCATATGATTTAGTGCTTGCTTTGAAAAAGGAATTATCACTGCCTATCCAAATGCATACCCATTATACTAGTGGGATGGGTTCGATGATGTATTTGAAGGCAATTGAAGCTGGCGCAGATGTGGTGGATACAGCAAACTCCGCGTTAGCTTTAGGGACCTCCCAGCCCGCAACAGAAACAATGATTGCTGTATTAAATGAGGGCGCTTATGAGACAGGTATTGATTTAGAGCAGGCTTCATTATTAGCTGAGTACTTTAAGGAAGTACGTAAAGACTATGAAGAATTTGATGTCTATAAGGCGGGGGTTGATGTAAATGTCCTCCGCTATCAGGTGCCAGGCGGCATGCTTTCCAACTTTATTTCCCAGCTTTCTCAAGCTAATGCTTTGGATAAATTTGAAGCTGTATTGCAGGAAGTTCCAAGGGTTAGGGCAGATATGGGTTTCCCGCCTCTGGTTACACCCTCTAGCCAAATCGTTGGTTCCCAGGCAGTTTTAAATATTTTAACTGGTGAAAGATACAAAATGGTTACCAATGAGGTTAAGAACTATATGAAAGGCCTTTATGGTAAAGCACCCGGAGAAGTTAACGAGGAAATTAGAAAGAAAATTATTGGGGATGAAAGACCTATTACTGTTCGACCTGCAGATTTATTAGAACCGCAAATCGAGTCGGCTAAGCAGGAAATCGGGGAATTGGCTAAAAACATGGAAGAACTCTTATTATATATCCTCTTCCCGCAGGTAGCTAAGCCTTTCCTAGAAGGGACTTCAACCGCAGAAGAGTCACAGCCTAAGTCAGTTGCTAAGAAAGAGGAGCAACAGGTTGAACCCAAACCAATGGCAGTAGCACCTATTAATACGAATTTATCTTCTGGTGTAGGCAGTGCAGCCAGCTTTGCTGCAAATAGAAAAAACACCCGTACAGGCGGCATAAGCTTTAACTTTAACGGTAAAATTGAAAAACTGAAAATATCAGTTGATGGTAATGGCTATAAGGTTGATACAGGAAAATTCGATGATGAAAAGGAAGAACAGGAAGAACAAAATAATGAGATCCCTAGCCACGATGCAAAGGAAGAAAAAGAAGCTCCTAAAGTAGCTAATATATCTGCTGATAGCACAGTAACTGCTCCTATGCCCGGGAAAATTTTTAAAGTAATTCTCAGTAAAGGTTCTAAAGTTAGACAAGGCGATATAGTAATGATTTTGGAAGCTATGAAGATGGAAAATGAGATTCTAGCACCTATGGATGGAACAGTAGGGGAAATTTCTGTTGCAGAAGGGGATGCAGTGAATCCAGGGGATATTCTGTTTAAAATTAAATAAATAAATAATGGTCTCCTCACGAAAGGAGACCATTATTTTAAGTGACTACACTGAAAATAAAATTAAAACCACGAGGTCCTTCGGACCACACGGATAAAAACAGATAAAGCTTTGGCAATATTGTAAGTTGATTTTCATTGGATTCGGTGGTGCATATATATTGGTTTTATTCTCGCCCACTCACCCACTAATTGACTGCTAAAAGGGTCATGTTAATGTTAAAAGAATATAGAGACTAAAATCCCATGGGTCAGGCCCAACTTGAATTAAAAATATTAAAACAGCTAAAGTTAATCACCTGGTCGTGAATGAGTTTTTGCTACTTTATGATAGCATTAAATAGGAGGTGTAAACTATGTTGGAAAGTTTGACCTTGGAAAAAAGTTTATACATTAATCTAGATGATTTTAATAAACAAGATATATTAGAGACCTTTTGCGCGGCAAAGACAACTCAGTTACCAGTAATAAGTAACACTAGGGTGGTTGGAATACTAGATATATACTCTTTTCTAAAATTAACAGATAACCAGTCTGTTCATGATATATTACGTAAAGATATTATCGTTGCATCAGAACATGAGCACATTTCTAATTTTGAAAGCTTAGAACAAGAAGTATTACCCTTTGTTGATGGTGCAGGATGTTATATAGGTTATAAAAAAAGGGAATATAAACAATCAAAAGAGATGCAATTTTATAAAGAATTGCAGGAGGAGTTTGATGCAATTTTCCAATTTTCTTTTGATGGGATATTTATTGCAGATGGAAAGGGAAACGTAATTCGGCTAAATAAAGCTAGCGAACGTATTGATGAGGTTAAGGCTGATGAAGTTTTGGGTAAAAACATGAAAGATCTAGTAGCCCGTGGGATATATTCAGAGTCGGTAACTTTAAAGGTATTGGAAGAAAAAAAACCTGTAACAATATTGCAAAAAACAAAAAGTGGTAAAGAAGTAATGGCTACAGGTACTCCTATATTTAAAAATGGTGAACTCTATAGAGTAGTTGTTAATTGCAGAGACATTACACAATTAAATACGCTAAAAAATGAATTGAGAAACGTACAGCTAAAGAGCGAAAAATATGAATCAGAATTAAAATTATTAAGAAAAGTGAACGTAAGGACCGATGATATAATAGGTAACAGTCCCCAGTTGAATAAAGTTCTAACAGTTGCCTTGCGTGTGGCAGGAGTAGATACTACTGTTCTGTTGTTAGGGGAATCAGGTGTTGGTAAGGAAGTATTTAGTAAATTCATCCATCGGAACAGTAGCCGTAAAGAAGGGTCTTTTATTAAAATAGACTGTTCCGGTATTCCCGAAAATCTCTTAGAATCGGAACTTTTCGGTTATGAAAAAGGGGCTTTTACCGGGGCTAATAAAACAGGAAAAGTCGGAATGATTGAATTAGCTAATGAAGGAACACTATTTTTAGATGAAATAGGGGAACTTCCCTTTAGTTTGCAAGCAAAGTTATTAAGGGTATTTCAAGATAGAGAGATTTTAAAAATTGGTGGGACAAGTCCAATTTCAGTGAATATTAGAATAATTGCTGCAACTAATAAAGATTTGGAGAGTATGGTAAAGCAAAATCAATTTAGGGAAGATCTTTTTTACCGTTTAAATGTAGTACCAATTATTATTCCTCCTCTGAGGGAGCGGAGAGAGGATATTCAGCTGCTCATTAGTTACTTTTTAGAGAAGTTTACTAGAAAGTTCGGCTTAGAAAAAGTAATTGACCCTGAAACTTTGGGTCTGTTACTAGACTATAATTGGCCTGGAAATGTGCGGGAATTAGAAAACATGATCGAACGATTAACGGTAACAACCACAAATAAGGTTATTAAAGCAGAAGACCTTCCCGAAAAAATCTATAGGTCTAATGGAAAAGGAGAGTTGTTGTTAAGTAATGAGTCATTTAGAATATTAACTGATAATTTTGAAAAGAATCTTTTGCAACAGACGATAAAAAAAGCAAAAAGTATTCAAGAAGTAGCAATCATGTTAAAATTAGATGTAAGTACTATCAGAAGAAAATTAAACAAACACAAGTTAAAAAATCCATACTAGAAAACAATAGTGCAATTTTGCCTTTTGGGAGGCTAAATTGCACTATTGTTTTCACTCCTGACAATATCAACACTGTACAGCTTTTATCGAGTCATTTTATAAATATATGAAAGCAGTTTTGCACTTGGAAATAACCCCTGGTCCTTCTAATTCCTTAATTTCTTAACTTTTCAGAATTGGCATAATTATTGCAAATATTTCAATGAAAAAGAAAGGAGGTTTATAAATGACTACAAACGCGTTAAATTCACCAAGGTTTTGCAACACCGGAACTTTTATGAGAATGCCCCAATTTAAATCAGCAGAAGGGTTAGACTTTGTTATTGTAGGAGTTCCCTTTGATACTGGTAGCTCTTATCGAAGTGGATCGAGGTTTGGTCCGACAGCAATTAGAAATATTTCGGCAATGATAAAGCCAAACAATGTTCAATTAGAAGTAAATGTTTTAGAAAACCTAAAGGGAGCAGATTATGGAGATATTTCTATAATTCCTGGTTATATTGAACCTACTTTTGAAGTAATTGAAAAAGAATTAGCTCCTATTATTGAAGCAGGTGTTATTCCTATTTGCTTAGGAGGAGACCACTCTATTACTCTGGCGGAACTTAGGGCTATTGCAAAGAAGTATGGACCAGTATCTTTGGTTCACTATGATTCCCATTTAGATTTAAATAAACAAGTATTTGGACAAAACCATAACCATGGTACGCCTTTTAGACGAGCAGTTGAAGAGGGCATTATAGATCCTCATACTTCAATACAAGTTGGAATGAGAGGGTCCCTATATGACCCTGATGATTTTAAAATTGCTGCTGAATTGGGTTTTAAAGTTATTCCAGCTGATAAAGTTAGGGAACTGGGGTTAAAGGAAACTGGTAGGCAGGTTAGAGAAAGAGTTGGCAATAAATTAGCTTTCTTTACTCTTGATATCGATTTTGCTGATCCGGCCTATGCTCCTGGTACTGGGACTCCTGAAGTAGGTGGTTTTACATCCTTTGAAACCCTATCTCTTATAAGAGAAACAAAAGAAATTAACTTTGTAGGTTTTGATATTGTTGAAGTACTACCAGCTTACGATTCAGCAGAAATTACTGCATATCTGGCAGCAAATATTGGATTTGAGTTTATTTCAATGCTTGCTTTAAAGAAAAAGCTGAATAGGTAGACGGTATGAATAAAATCGCTGGTTAGATAAAATTGGAGGTGTTTAAATGGGTGATTTAGGCATAGCACCAAATAAAAATATAGGCAATGGAGGGTCAGATATTGATAAAGACTTAAACAACCCTAGTTATTTAGATACAATTAATTTAGATAAAACAAGTTATAGTAAGGGTCTAACGAAATCCATAATATTTACATTATTAGCAATAATAATATTTTTTGTACCGCTTACTCTTAATGGAAACATAGATGTCCCCTTTGGTCATATTTATAACTTTTTCTTAAAACTATTCGGGAATTTTGGATTATGGGTTGCAACAATTATTATTCTTGTAAACGCATTTGCTGGCGTTTATGGAAAATTCTTTTCAGCAAAAGACACTGCTATTCATAAATTTTATAAAGACGATTCTGTTATTCATCCTTTTATATATCTACTGGGAGCAGTATACATCTTAGTTTATGCACTAGATGTTAGCTTTATTGGTTTTGTGGGACCTGAGTGGATTGTAGGTGCGGATACTGGAGGAACTGTAGTACCTTTTATCTTATTAGCAGTAGTATGGATTATTTTGGTGGGGGCTTTCTTTATTCCATTTTTATTAAATTATGGTGGAATTGACTTTGTAGGAGCTATATTAGAGCCATTAATGAGACCCGTATTTAAAGTGCCCGGTAAAAGTGCTATCGACGCTACTACATCTTTTGTAACCTCATCATCCATGGCGGTTATCATTACAAGTAAATTATACAACTCCAATGTGTATACTAAGCGAGAGGCTGCAATAATTACAACAGGTTTTAGTGCAGTAAGTGTTGGTTTTGCCATGCTTGTAATTAAAACAGCAGGGTTAGCAGAACATTTTACGTTAGTATATTTTTCATCCTTAATAATTGCCTTTATAATTTCGGCTATAATGGCGAGAATTCCACCCTTAAATAAAAAAGAAGATGTATACTATAATGGGAGAGTACAAACAGTAGAAGATAGAACTAATGAAGCTAAATTTGAACTTGCCATGTTTAAAAGAGGTGTTGACAGAGCTGCTAAAAAAGCTTATTATGCGAATAGCATTTTTGAAGAAATAAAAAACAGTTTGCTCAGCGGTATATTTATTATCCCAAAAGTCATCAGTTTTATTTCCGCAGTAGGTATTACTGGTTTAATAGCTGCAGAATATACTCCGATCTTCAAGTATTTAGGTGCAGCATTTATTCCATTGTTAAATTTATTTAGTGTTCCTAACGCAGTAGAAATAGCCCCTTCGCTGCCGGTTGGTATTGCTGAAATGTTCTTACCTGTTTTGCTAATTGCTGATAAAGTTGACGTGCTAAATATTGGCGCCAGGTATTTTATAACTACGGTGTCAATGGTTCAAATTCTTTTTTTCTCAGAAACTATAGCTGTTATTTTAGCTACTAAGCTACCGATAAAACTGTGGGAGCTAGTTGTCATCTTCGTATTAAGAACAGTTGTTGCAATACCTATTGTAGCGGCATTTATGCATATACTATTCTAAAAAAAGTATAGGTAAAAACAGTTATAAGAAGGCATCTGTATAAATTATACGGGTGCTCTCTTTTTAGGAGGTATGTTATGTATTGGGAAAAAGCAGGACCGGCAAACTCTGAGGCTACAGTAGAGTTAGCCATAAATAGAGCAAAAGAGTTAGATATTAAACATTTGGTAGTAGCTTCACGGACGGGAAAAACGATTCAATTGTGTTTGAATAAGGGGCTTGAGCTTGTTTGTGTTACCCATCATGTGGGCTATCTTGGACCTGGTATAGATGAAATGGAAGCTAAAATTCGTCAAGAATTATCTGAAAGTCGAGTGAAACTTCTTACAACTACCCACTTAATGGCAGGATTAGATCGAGGAGTGCGTACTAAATTTAAGGGTATTTACCCCAGTGAAATAATAGCAGAAAGTTTAAGAATGCTGGGTCAGGGGGTAAAGGTGTGTGTAGAAATATCTGTTATGGCATTAGACGCAGGCCTAATACCATATGGGGAAGAAGTAGTAGCTATTTCGGGTACTAATAATGGTGCCGATACTGCAGCAGTAATTCTTCCTGCTCACTCTAATGACATATTTAGGACTAAAGTTAAAGAAATCATCTGCAAACCTAGAAATTAACAATTAAAAGGGAGAATGGTGAGGGTTCTTATGCTTCCTTAACCATAATTTATTATTCGTGGTTATAATTTGGGTATATTATCGCCCACCAATATTAAAGCCGAGCAAAGCTCGGCTTTAATATTGGTCACAATAGTCTTGGTAGCAACGGGGGCAAAGTTCATTGCCCTTTTTATCTGTAATGGATTTATATTCGGAAAAAGGTTCATCAACTAAGTCTAAGGCTTGCCCACATCTGGCACAGGTGTTTGGAAATTTTGACAAGGTTTTCACCACCTTATATGGGTGTCTGGCATTATTATATGTAGAACTAAGCAGGATATGTATCGTATTATGCAGAAATAAGAACTTTGAAAAATAGTGTTGAAGTGTGATGTTATGGGGTGGATTTTATGAAGAAAAATTCAGTTGTACCTTCTTTGGAGGAAATCATTGAAGAAACAATTACAGCTATAGAAAATAGTAAAAATCAGATCTTTGATATTGCTGAAAATGCTCGAATTGAAATGGAGAGAATTCTGCAAAAATTGGAGTCTGTTAAACAAAAAGTCATTGAAGTGATTAATGAATTAGAAAGAATTGAGAGACTAGAAAAGGCTGCACGGGTTCGATTGATGGAGGTTAGCCGAGATATTAAAAAGTATAAAGAGGAAGATATCAGAAAAGCGTATCTTAATGCTAGTAATCTGCAGGCAGAGGTTAGAATTCTTGAAAATAAAGAAAATCAGCTTCGGGAAGAAAGAACAGAATTGGAAAGGCAGTATAAAAGGCAGTTGGATACAGTTGCTAAAGCAGAGAGGCTGGTTTCCCATGTAGGGGTAGCCTTAAATTATTTAATGAAAAATATTCAAGGTCTTAATAATAAGCTAGAAGAGATAGAAGCCCGAGGTAATCTAGGGTCACGTATTATTAAAGCCCAGGAGGAAGAACGAAGACGGGTAGCCAGGGAAATTCATGATGGACCTGCCCAGTCTATGGCCAATATAGTTTTACGAGCTGAGTTCTGCGAAAGGCTCTTAGACAAAGATGTTGTTCTGGCAAAGAAAGAGATTCACCAATTAAAGGAGTTAGTTAGAAACAGCCTGAAGGACGTCCGGAAAATTATCTATGATTTAAGGCCAATGGCTTTAGATGATCTTGGTTTGATACCGGCTCTAAACAGATATATAGAAGAATTCATTGAAAGATTTGGTATAATTGTTAGATTTCTACCCTCAGAAATACGCATGCGGCTTCCGAATACTTTAGAAGTGACGATTTTCCGAGTTATTCAAGAGGCCCTGCAAAATGTTCAAAAGCATTCGGGCGCACGGAAGGTAGTAATTAATTTGCTGGTTGCGGAAATGGAAGTCAGTTTGGATATTAAAGATGATGGGCGTGGTTTCCCCGTAGCCGAAGTTTTTGCTGACAATGATAGAGACGGATATGGACTCTTAGGTATGAAAGAAAGAGTGGAGTTATTGCAAGGACAATTTAACATCCAGTCTGTAACCGGAAAAGGTACAGATATCAAAATAATTATCCCTATTCAAAGTCCGGATGAGGAGTGAGTGTATGGGTATTAAAATACTGATAGTTGATGATCATGTATTATTAAGAGAAGGCTTAGTGAAAATTCTTTCTTTGGATAATGATTTAGAGGTTATAGGTGAAGCCAGTCGGGGTGAAGAAGCAGTTGCTTTAGCCAGAGAGTTAACCCCTGATGTAATATTAATGGATATCAATATGCCGGGGATAAATGGTATAGAAGCAACAAAAGTAATCAAGACTGAAATGCCCCAAATTGGGATTATTGCTTTAACTATCCATGATGATGAAGAATATATCTTTGAGCTGGTAAGAGCAGGGGTATCTGGTTATGTTTTGAAGGATATTCAGCCGGAGCGATTGATAGCGGCAATAAAAGATGTGGCCCAAGGGAAATCGGTGATTCACCCTGCAATTACCGCCAAGCTTTTGGGAGAATTTAACCGGCTATCTGAGAGGAAGACCCGACCAAGTTCCTTTGATGACTTGACTATTAGGGAATTGGATGTATTGGAGCTGATTGCCAAGGGTATGGCAAACAAAGATATAGCGCAAAGCCTGTTTATCAGTGAGAAGACGGTGAAAAACCATATTACCAATATTTTTCGCAAGCTTAGTGTGGATGATAGGACACAAGCTGCACTATATGCTATCAAAAACAAATTAGTCAACCTGTAGGCTGGTGAAAAGTGGCATCTAGCGTCGTTCCAAAAAGGGGTCAAAATCCTCAACGTATCCTTATACGCCTCCGGTTTTGCCCCCTTTTTGCGCCTAGCTATCCACCACTTTTGACCAGCCTACGAAGTTGAATATACTTTTTTATAATATTTACATCTATATATTAATGCGGACCTATTATCTAACTCCAAAGACATCATGCTGACCCAATGGATTACTTTTGAGCCGTCATGCCGACCCAATGATTTATCCTGTTAGCCGTCATGCTTCTCCTGGACACTGGGCACTGATCACTGTATCCTGATTCCGGGTCACTGGGCACTGATCCCTGAGCACGAGACCCAAGAAAATTGCCCCAATCAAACCACTAGTCACTAGTAACTAGTCACTAGTAACTCTCATACAATAAACCACACCTACAGTATAGATGGGGGTTTTCGTGATGCTTTACTGGGATTGGGTGCTGGCCTTGGGAATATTGTTATTTGCGCTGTGGTTGTGGGTGAGCTTTTACAAAGGTGGATTTTTTGTAAAAAGCAAAAAAGACTTGCAATATTTAATAGTGGTAGTGCAAAATAAAGAAGGACTAATCGAAGCAATTATCAGGAAGGCTATCTTACTGCAGCGTCAGCTAGGTGAGAATACAAAACTCATTATTGTAGATTTAGATTCTAGTGATAAAACTCTGGAGATTATAAAAAGAATGGCTTATCCAAAAAATTATTTTACAATCTTTTTATTTAAGGACCGACAGAAATTTATGGAGTTTGTCGAAGAGTGTATAAATGAGGATTGTTTTGTTATGGATTACTCTAATACTAATGACTATAAGTCAGTATATTATAGGAATTGAAAAATATATGAGTCAAAAGTCCGGGAGGCCACTTAGGCCTCCTATTTGTTTTTAGGACAATAGGCTCTTAATAAAGATAAGACTTGTGCCTGATACCGTAAGGACGGGTTCTGGTGTTAAGATAAACACACCACAAGGGAAGTTGCCGGTGACCAAAAAAATAAAAATAAATTCGGAGGTGCTTTAAATGATGAATTTAGTAAAAAGATTATGGAATGAAGAAGAAGGCCAAGGGATGGTTGAGTATGGTTTGATTATTGCTTTAATTTCTGTAGTTGCGATATTAACATTGACAAACATTGGAACTGAATTGCTGGGTAAATTCGAGAAGGTTGAAAATGCATTAAATCCTCCGGCCACTCCTTAATCCCGATTTAGTTATATTATGTTAACGCTGGCAAAAACACTCTGGAAAGATGAAGAAGGACAGGGAATTATAGAATATGTTTTTATCTTGATCTTCGTCTCATTAGCATTGGTTTTAACACTGGGGAATGTTGGGACTAGCGTTGTCGCTAAGTTCCAAAGCATAAATGATAATATTCAATAAAGAAGTTTTAAAATAGCCCTACTTGTTGTAGGGCTATTTTAAAAAACAGACACGATTAAGAGGTGAAAAAAGTGCTGGATGCTTTACTGATTATTACTCTAACAATTTGTCTTGTTACAGATATTAGACGGAAAAAAATATATAATGTTATTTTAATGCCAGCATTGATTGCTGGTTTCGCTATCAACATTTATAACCTGGGTTTAACAGGTCTAATATTTTCTATTAAAGGTTTTTTTGTGGGATTAATATTTTTATTGCTTCCCTTCATCTGGGGTGGTATAGGTGCTGGTGACGTTAAACTCCTAGCTACAATTGGAGCGATAAAGGGGCCGGAATTTGTTTTTTATGCTTTTTTGGGAGCGGGACTGACTGGTGGAATTATTGCAGTAATTATTTTACTGTTCCAAAAAAGGCTTTTTTCAACACTACGGGATTTATGGAAAGGAATTATAGTTTTATTTGCTACTAAATTCAAGGTTGCTAATTTTGGAAGTAAAAATGCTAATAACATGTTTCCGTATGGTATTGCCATAACGTTAGGGGCATTATCAGCCTATTTTGTGGGGTGATATAAATGATAAATAAAATTTTCAAAAGTGAGAAAGGACAGGCTTTAGTCGAATTAGCCTTTATATTACCCATCTTACTTATGATTGTTTTTGGTATTACCGAGTTTGGAAGAGTTTTTGGTACACAATTGATACTGGCCAATAGTGCTAGAGATGCAACTAGATATGCATCCGTTGGAGCTACGGATTTAGAAATTATAAATAGAATAGAAGGAAGTTCTACTGTATTAGATTCTACAAAACTAAATATCAGTATATCCCCTTCTGATACGTCTAGGGTCCGCGGAGAAGCAGTGACAGTTAAGATCCAGTATCCGGTGGATATATATGCTCCGGTGATATCAAATATTATCGGTGACCCTTTTATTGCAAAAGGTGAAGCGATAATGAGAATGGAGTAGATGAGTATGGTAAATAAGTTATTAACTGATGAGCGGGGAAGTGCAATAGTTATATTCGCTTTAGGCGTAACAATGTTTTTTGGATTTTTATCCTTTGTCGCTGATAGTGGTTTATTATTTTTTAATGAAGCAAAGCTGACTAATGCCGTTGATGCCTCAGTTTTAGCTGGAGCCCAAGAGCTACCTTATTATCCATCAGCTGCGGTTGTGAAGGCTATTAATTATGCTGCAGCAAATGGATTAGATGCAAATGAAGTAGATGTAGAGGTTTTTGATAGTAATAAAAAAATAAAAGTTACTTCTACTAAAAATGTGAAGCTGCTCTTTGGAAAAGTTTTGGGAATTGAGAGCGGAGAAGTTGAACATACTGCTGTAGCGGAAGTCGCTGCTATCGTTGGGGTGGGAGGCGCAGCACCCTTGGGAATCGAGAAACATGAGTTTGAATTTGGTCAGCAGTATACCCTGAAGGTGGGTGCAGGTGATACTAGCGAATTAGAAGGTGAAATAAGCCCCGGATGGTTTGGTGCATTGGCATTAGGAGGACCAGGGGCAAATACATATGAAAATAATCTAACCTATGGATATTCAGGTAACCTCAAAATTGGTGATATAATCGATATTCAAACAGGAAACATATCTGGACCAACAAAGAAGGCAATTGATTATAGAATTGCAGAGGATAAACATACTCCCTACTGTACTGTTGATCATTTTGCAAGAAACTGTTCAAGGTTAATTAAAGTACCTGTAATTGAGCCTGTTGCTCAGAAAGAAGTAAAAATCATTGGTTTTTCAATGTTTTTAATAGATGATGTAACCGGGAGCGGAAATGAAAGCTATGTAAAAGGAAAATTTGTAAAAACAATAACATCAGGAGAAATTGATCCTAGTTCACAGGATTTTGGCCTGGTTGGTGTTAGGTTGATTCAGTAACCCGTCCCGGGTTGAGGTTAAGGCTGAGGCTGAGGTTGAGGTTGAGGTTAAGGTTAAGGTTGAGGTTAAGGCTAAGGTTGAGGTTAAGATTAAGATTGCGCTGCGCTGGATTGAGAGATCTATAAGAATTAGACTAATAAGAGGTGACAAGATGCGTAATAAGCTGGTTATTATTTTGGCAATAGTTTTTGGCTTGACAACAGCCTTTATGGTTTTAAATTATTTGCAAGAAGTGAAGAAGGCAATGGATGATAATGATTACGTTGAAATTGCAGTAGCTAATCAGGATATCCCTGTTAATACCATAGTTTCAAATACAATGGTTGGAATGAAGAAAATACCTTCTCAATATATGCATCCACAGGAGTTTACTGATAAGGATCAAGTAGTAGGGAAAATAGCTCTAGCACCTATTGTTGTGGGGGAAGGTTTTATGAAAAATAGATTACTTGAACAAGGAGATAAGAAGGAAGGTCTAGCTTATCTAATACCTAAAGGCAAAAGGGCCTTAACAATACCCGTGGATGAAGTGAGTGGTATTAATGGATTAATAAAGCCGGGCGATCACGTAGATATTATTAGTACTGTTACTATTGGGGAACTGGAGCAAAAGACTTACACCCTGATTGTCTTGCAGGATATTGAGGTTTTAGCGGTCGGAAAAAATATTGGGAAAAGTGAAAATCTAGCAAATACAGAAGAGACAAATACTGCAACATTAGCTGTTACCTTAGCTGAAGCAAAACCTTTAATGATGGCAAATCAGAGGGGGGTAATTCGTTTAATGCTTAGATCACCAATTGATGAAAGTAAAGGTTATTCACCACCATTTACAATGGAAGAGCTTCTTACACAAAATTAATACTTGCGGGTGACATCTACTTAGGGGCTGGGATTATGGGTCTGACAATACTTAAGGGTAAATATTACGCGTCTGACAATTGCTTAAAGGTCTAGCTTGAGCGTCTGACAATACTAATGGGTTGAGCTTGAGCGTCTGACAAATACTCATTGGTTGAGCTTGAGTGTC
This sequence comes from Clostridiaceae bacterium BRH_c20a, assembly GCA_000961765.1. Taxonomy (GTDB): domain Bacteria; phylum Bacillota; class Peptococcia; order Peptococcales; family BICA1-8; genus BICA1-8. The sequence goes on from LADT01000032.1 coordinate 20,709, forward strand.
TGACAAATACTCATAGGTTGAGCTATTGCGTCTGCTTAAAACATCGGCCGCCAAAGCTTGTGTCAGACGCAACATGTTCACCCAGAAGATAGTGTCAGACGCAACAAATTGACCGAGAAGTATTGTCGGGCGCAAAAAGTAGCCTAGAAGTAAATGTCAGACGCAATAGCTAGACGGAGAAGTATACCAATTAATAATAAGATTGCTAACTGGGGGGAAAGCCATGGAGAAGATTAAAGTTCTGATTGTTGATGATATTTCAGAAACACGGGATAATATAAATCGACTGCTTAAATTAGAAGAGCATATTCAGGTAGTGGGTGAAGCGTCAAATGGGGAACAAGCAATTAAGAAAGCAGAGCAGCTTTTACCTGATGTAATATTGATGGATATTAATATGCCCATAATGGATGGAATGGCAGCAACAGAAAAAATATCTTTAAGCTTGCCTAATATCGCCGTTATTATGATAAGTGTGCAAGGTGAAGCGGGGTATTTAAAGAAAGCAATGATGGCAGGAGCAAGGGAATATTTGGTTAAGCCCTTTAGTGCTGATGAGCTAGTTGATGCAATTAAGCGGACATATGATTTGGAAAAAAAACGACTAGGAAAGCTGGAGGGCTCAAAAAGGATATTCGGCAAACCAAAGGATAATAAGCCCCAGGTAATTACTATATTTGGAACTAAGGGTGGAGTGGGCAAGACTACTCTGTCCGTAAATATTTCCGCGCAATTAGCTAAAAAAACTAAGAAAAAGGTTGTCTTGGTAGATTTGGATTTGCAGTTTGGTGATGTATCGGTTTTTTTTAATGTGAGCCCTAAAAAGAGTATTGCAGAACTTGTTCAGGAAAGAAGTCAATTAACAATAGATTTGGTGGAAAGCTATTTAATTCCCCATATCTCAGGTGTTAAAATATTACCTGCCCCAATGAGACCGGAGTATTCAGAATTGGTTACTCCTAATAATATTTTAGAAATTTTAACAATATTACGTCAAAATTATGATTACGTAATTATTGATACTCCTCCCTTTTTTCAAGATACAAATTTAAGTGCCCTTGATATGTCAAATCAGGTACTTCTAATTATGACTATGGATTTACCTACTGTTAAGAATATGAAACTGAGTCTTGAACTATTAGACACATTGCATCATAAAGAAAAAACAAAGCTAATACTAAATAGGGCTTCTGAAGATTTAGGTATCAATGCTGCTGATGTGGAAAATGCCTTGGATTTTTTGATTTCGCACCAAATCCCCAGTGATGGCAAGCTTGTTGTAACATCTGTAAATAAGGGAATACCTTTCGTCCTTAGCAATTCAAATGCCAAGGTAAGTAAAGCGGTAGACAATATTACAAATATAGTTATTGAAGACACTGGCTATCAGAAAGAATTATTGGAAAGTAGACAGCGCAAGAAGCTATTTGGTAAATTGTTTGGATAGAGAAAACAGGTTGGCTAAAGTTAATATTATGGGATGCATCCCATGCATGTTAATATTAAATGAGGCATCTGCACCTAGGTCTAGCTCAAAGGATGCATCAAAATAAATTGACATCCATCTGATGCATCATGCAGTATAACCTAATAGCAGATGCATCCTAGAAGGCTGACATTCATCTATATCCGTTATTTTTCTTTAGCACTGCAGCACTGTAGAACTGTTTTTAAAAATAGAGGTGAAATATATGTCCTTATTACAAAGACTAGATAAACAAAAAAATACTGTAACTGAAGCACCCCAAATTAAAGAGCAAAAAAGGCAAAAGGAAGAAAACGCTGACAAATACGGGGCATTGAAAATTAAAGTCCACAAAGAAATTATTGAGAATATGGACAAAGAACTAAAAGCCATAAATATATCTGATGATTCTCTAGAAAAAAAGGTAGAAGAATTTGTAGCTGCAATTTTGGACAGGGATGCAGGGTTCTTACCTTTTTCTGAGAGACAAAAAATCACATCTGAAATGCTTGCGGAGGTTTTAGGCTTTGGCCCCATCGAAAAGCTAATAAATAATGAGGAAGTTACGGAGATAATGGTAAATGGTCCTAAGCAAGTATATGTAGAAAAAAAGGGTAAACTGACCCTTACGGATATTACATTTAGAGATGATAATCATGTCATGCATATTATAGAAAAGATAGTTGCACCAATAGGTAGGAGAATTGATGAGAGTATGCCTATGGTTGATGCCCGCCTACCCGATGGGTCAAGGGTAAATGCAATAATTCCCCCGTTATCTTTAAAGGGTCCAAGTATAACTATTAGGAAGTTTTTCAAGGATCCTCTTAAGATACATGATTTAATCAGGTTTGGAACAGTGACGGCTCCTATCGCTAAGTTCCTTGATGCTTGTGTAAAAGCAAGACTTAATATTGTAATCTCCGGAGGAACGGGTAGTGGAAAAACAACTACGCTCAATGTTTTGTCTTCTTTCATTCCAAATGATGAAAGGATAGTAACTATTGAGGATGCTGCGGAATTACAACTTGGTCAGGAGCATGTCCTCACGTTGGAAACAAGGTCACCCAATATTGAAGGGAAAGGGGCGATTACTATGAGAGATCTTGTAAGAAACTCCTTGCGTATGCGGCCAGATAGGATAGTTGTAGGTGAGGTAAGATCAGGGGAAGCTTTAGACATGCTGCAGGCAATGAACACAGGTCACGACGGGTCCCTAACGACAGGGCATGCCAATACTCCCCGGGATATGTTGGCTCGTTTAGAGACAATGGTTTTAATGGCAGGAATGGATTTACCTGTTAGGGCTATTCGAGAACAAATGGCTGCTGCAATTGATATAATCGTCCAGCAAAATAGATTAAGGGATGGAAGTCGGAGAATAACACACATTACGGAGGTTGTAGGCATGGAGGGTGATGTAATTGTATTACAGGATATTTTTAAATATGAACAAATGGGTATTGGTGACAAAGGGGATATTATCGGAGAACATAGGGCAACCGGAATAATGCCTAAATTCATTAGCCAAATTGAAGCAGAGGGAATTAAACTACCCGATCATATATTTCTTCCCTGAGCCCTTATTTAAGTTATGAAACTATCGAAAGGGAGAATTACATGTGCTGATTCTAATTAGTGTCTTTAGTTCACTAACAATAATATTCTTATTTATCGGAATATATCTAATACTGACTGCTAAAAAAAGAGAAATACTAAGCCGTATGAAAAAGTTTACCCGTACGTCGGGTCAGATAATCATTGATGAGCATCTGGAAAATAAAGAAAGGTTAGAATTGAAAAACCTCCTTCGGATTTTAGGAAAGGTATTTGAAGCTAGAAGTTACACAAAAAGGCTAGAGCAGGAATTACTCAAGGCAGACATTCCTATGCGTGGCTCAGAATTTATTGTATTTTATATAATTACAGTTTCATTTTTAAGTATGCTTGGATTCCTTATAGGTGGTTTTTCCCCGGCAATTGTATTGGGGCTTTTGGGATTTCTACTGCCTAATTTTTTTGTTAAAAGGAAAAAAAAGCAGCGCTTTGAGAAACTGGGTCTCCAAATCGGAGACTGTTTAACAGTGATGTCAAATTCCCTTCGTGCCGGATTTAGTTTTCAACAGGCAATGGAACTAGTAAGTAAGGAAATGATAGGGCCTCTAGCTATGGAATTTGGAAAAACATTGAGAGAAATAAATTTTGGGACTCCTGCAGAACAAGCTCTCATAAATATGGCAGAGAGGGTAGAGTGTGATGATTTAGATTTGATGATAACTGCAGTGTTAATTCAAAGACAAATTGGAGGTAACTTGGCTGAAATATTAGATAACATATCCACAACTTTACGTGAGCGTATACGGATAAAGGGTGAAATTAAAACATTAACTGCCCAGGGGAGAATATCTGGGATGATTATTGGGCTTATGCCGCCAATATTATTTGCTATCCTCTTAGTTATAGACCCTGGTTATATTATGAAGCTCTTGGAAAGAGAGACTGGTATTTTGCTGCTTGGTGGAGGCGTAATATCAGAGGTAATTGGTTTCTTAATTATCAGGAAGATTGTTTCAATAGAGGTCTAGGAGGTAAGAATATGATTTGGGTTATTGTTTCTTTAAGCTTCTTTACAGGGACGTTATTTATTTATGGGGGTTATTTAATTCTCGCCTCTGACAAACTCCAAATTCAATGGCGTTTAAAAAACATTAAGGCCGAAAGAGAAAAAGGTAGAGAGTTAATTGATGAGTTGCAAAGACCGTTCATGGATCGGATTGTAAGACCTTTTTTAAATTCCTTAGCTAATTTCACTAAAATGTTTACACCTGCAAAAAAAAGAACTAGTCTAGAAAGAAGACTTTTGCTGGCAGGAAACCCTGGAAGGCTTACTGCGGCAGAGTTTTTATCAGTGCATTATTCATTAGCAGTTATGGTAGGTGTAGCGGGTTATTTAGCTGCATTCATTGGTAAATGGGGACCATTGATGAATGTATTATCAGCTCTAGTAGGAATTTTTTTTGGCTACATACTTGTAGACGTGTATATAAATGTAAGAACAAAATACAGACAAGCAGATATGACGAAGAATCTACCTGATGTTTTAGACTTATTGACCGTTAGTGTAGAGGCAGGTCTTGGCTTTGATTCTGCTCTGCAGAAGGTTGTCCAAAAGACAAAAGGATCTATATCTATTGAATTTGGGAAAACACTGCAGGAGATTAAAATGGGTAAACAGCGTAAGGAGGCTCTAAGAGATTTAGGTCTAAGAACTGGGGTAGAGGATTTAAATACATTTATTAGTGCTGTAATTCAGGCTGATCAACTAGGAGTTAGTATTGGCAATGTGCTAAGGATTCAAGCAGAACAGATGAGGAGAAAACGTAGACAAAGAATTGAAGAAAAAGCTATGAAAGCACCAATTAAAATGTTAATACCTATGGTACTTTTTATCTTTCCAACAATTTTTATTGTCCTGCTAGGTCCAGCTGTCCTAGAGGTTTTGGAAAATATGGCTAAATAATAAAAAAACCTTTATAGTGTTTTGGAGGAGCGTTTTATTATAATGAATTAATGATACTTTATTCTAGAGGTGCACTATGAGAAAATTAAGTGTTATAAGTATGAGTGATAATCAATTAATAGGTGATAAGATTAAGCTTGCGGATACTTTTACTACTAGGCTAAAAGGGCTTCTAGGCAAATCAGAGCTTCAAGAAGGGGAGGGATTAATTCTTGCTCCCTGCAATGCTATTCATTGTATCGGAATGAAATTTGCTATTGATGTTATTTTCATGAATAAATATAAACAAGTAGTCTGGTTAAGGGAAAATATGAAGCCCGGTACTAAGGAAGCTAAGCTGGATGCTGTTTTTGTACTGGAAGTTGCCAGCGGAGTTGTTAAAGAAAAGGGGATTGAAATTGGACATGTGCTAAGCTGGTGAGTGGCATGACGGCTAATCAGTCAATTTTAAGGTCGGCGTGACGACTTACAAGTAAGTTAATGGGTCGGCGCGACGTCTAATGAGCTATTTTATTTGGTCGGCATTTAAAAACAACAGTTACTTACTGCTGACATGCAGATCTACCCTTTAGCTTTTATGCAGACAATCAGTATAACCAGCTAGCCGTCATGCCGACATCTCGAATTACCCAGCAGACGTCACGCGGGCCTTCAGCCTATCCCCAAAGCAATAATGCCGACGTTAGGTATATCCTTTTAGTCGTATTTTTTCCAGCGCAAGCTGGTTTTTATTTTTTGCCTTAAATGGAAATAATACACAAGGAGTGCTAAAATTATAGTATGGAGAATTCTGAGCTAGAAGGAGGAAGAAGATTGAAGAGGGTAGTTAGTATAAGCTTAGGTTCTAAAAAGAGGGATCACAAAGTTGAGGCGGCTATTTTAGGCGAAAAGTTCTTGATTGAAAGAATTGGGACGGACGGAGATATGGAGAAGGCAATTGCTTATATCAAGGAGTTGGATGGCAAAATAGATGCCTTTGGTATGGGCGGCATTGATTTATATATTGTAGCCGGAGATAAAAGGTATATACTTCGAGATGCCAAGCGATTAAAAGAAGCGGCTAGAATAACACCTATGGTAGATGGCAGTGGATTAAAGAATACTTTAGAAAGAAAAGTAATAGAATATCTACAGGAAAATTTATATGTTAACTTTCCCGAAAAAAAAGTCCTTTTAGTATGTGGGGTTGACCGGTTTGGGATGGCAGAAGCACTAGAAAATACAGGGGCCAGTGTTACCTATGGCGACTTGATTTTTGGACTAGGACTGCCTTTTCCTCTTAGGTCACTAAAAACCCTGGCTAGGGCGGCTCGGGTAATTGCACCTGTTGTCAGTCAGCTGCCCTTTGAAATGATTTATCCAACGGGTTTAAAACAGGAGTCTACTGTTGAAAAATTTGGTGAATACTACCAAGAAGCAGATATTATTGCCGGTGATTTTTTATTTATTAAAAGATATATGCCGTCAAGCTTGGAAGATAAGATTATTATCACAAATACTGTAACCCATGAAGATATAGAGATATTAAAGAATAGAGGAGCAGAACAGCTAATTACTACAACACCGGAGCTAAATGGCAGGTCCTTTGGCACTAACGTTATGGAAGCTGTTTTAGTTGCTTCAGCAGGTGGAGGAAGGGAATTATCGAGTATCGATTACCAGATGCTTTTAGATAAGGCAGGATTTGTTCCCCGTATTTTAGATTTACGAAAGGCAATATTAGCCTAGGGGGAATTTTATGAACAAGTTCGCATTTATTATTCATCCTATAGAAATTGCAGATATATATAGGAAGTTTCCGCTTTTAGAAAAACTGCCAGTAAATTTAGTAGAGAAAACATTTAAATATTTACCGCCCATGAAAGTATCGGTAATTGAAGGTGTGAAATCACCTTGGGGAGAGGTCCAAGGATTTTTTATTGCTTGTCCGCTGACGACAAGACAATTATTAACCTTGCCGGAAGAAGTATCGATTAAAAAGATAATAGAAGCAGTCAAAGTGGCGGAAAAGCTAGGCGCCCAAGTCGTAGGCTTAGGTGCTATGACTTCGGTGGTAGGAGATGGGGGCATAACAATCGCAAAGAATAGTAATATTCCTGTAACAACGGGAAATAGCTATACAGTAGCCAGCGCTATAGATGCAACATTAAAAGCCGCAGCTTTAATGGACATTGATATTAGTAATGCCAATGTAGCGGTACTAGGTGCAACTGGTTCAGTGGGAAGTGTTGTGGCTCGTTTAATAGCTCGAAAATGTAAGTCTTTGATGCTTGTGGCCAGAAATAATGAGAGATTAAGTAAATTAGCAAGAATTGTAATGTATGAAAGCGGCATCGCCCTTGAAGTAAGCTGTGAGTCAAGGAAGGTTTTATGTAAGGCTGATATAATAATATCTGTGACATCCTCTATGGATACAGTAATTAATCCCGAGGATTTAAAGCCCGGTGCAGTAGTTTGTGATGTGGCAAGACCAAGGGATGTATCACTAGCAGTCCAAAAGCTTAGAAAAGATGTTTTGGTCATAGAGGGCGGGGTAATTAAAGTCCCCGGACCAGTTAATTTCAACTTTAACTTTGGATTTCCTCCTGGCTTAGCCTATGCCTGTATGGCTGAGACTATGATTTTAGCTTTAGAAAGTAAATGGGAATGCTTTTCATTAGGCAGGGAATTGAGCATTGCGGGTGTTGAGGAAATCAAGACCTTGGCAACAAAACATAATTTCCAGCTAGCAGGCATGCGCAGTTTTGAAAAAACCTTAACTAATGGGCAGATAAGTCGAATTAAGAATGAGGTTATAATGAAGAGAGAAAAGGAATATAATATAGTGGCTAGTATTTAGTGACTGGTGCTCGGTGACTGGTGATTAGGGCTCAGGGCTCAGTGACCGGTGCCCGGAAAAGATATTTCTATTGGGATGGAATTTTGGGTCTGACAATTACTAAAGAGGCATTTAATTGCGTCTGACAATTACTAAAGAGGCATTTTATTGCGTCTGACAGTACTTTTGTGTGAACATATTGCGTCTGACCCAAGCATTGCATGTCATTGCTATGAAAGCTACTGATTCAGCTATGTCATCCTGAGGGAGGAACGACCGAAGGATCTTAAGCTTCTTCACTACGTAAGATCCTTCGCTATCGCTCAGGATGACGGGAATGCTTTAGTTTATAGTGGTGTGGTCAATACGTGTTAATTATAAATAGATCCCTGCCTGTCATTGCGAGTGCTAGTGAAGCAACCTGGCTTAATGTTTTTCTGTAGAACTGTAGCACCTTAGCCTTAATCTAACGGAATGCAATGAAGTGGAATCTTAATCTAGCGAAGCGAAACCTTATCCAAATTTGCTTTGGCAAATTTGGATAAACTGTAAACCCTTGACAAAAAGCCAGTCCATTATTATAATTACCGTTAGAGTTAGAAGCACTGAAGCCATAGGAGCTGAAGTGCTTATCTTAGTATTATTAGGAACTTAGAACGTTATAGAATAAAAAAAGTTAGAAAAAGATTAAAAGAGGGAGAGTTATTATGGCTGAAAAAGAGGTAATGTTGACCAGAGCGGGTTTAGCGAGACTTGAGGAAGAACTGGATAATCTCAGAATAGTGAAAAGGAAAGAAGTCGCAGAAAGAATAAAACAGGCCATTGAATTTGGTGACATCAGTGAGAATTCTGAGTATGAGGATGCCAAAAATGAACAGGCATTTATTGAGGGCAGAATTATTACTATTGAAAAAATGCTTAGAAATGCCAAGGTTATTGAAGATGATGAAAGAGAAGCAGGGGTAGTTTCTATTGGCTCTACCGTTACTTTAAAAGATATAGAATTCGATGAAGTAATAGAATATAAAATAGTTGGCTCTGCGGAAGCTGACCCTCTGCAAAATTTAATTTCTAATGAATCCCCTGTAGGTAGATCACTATTGGGTAAAAAAGAGGGTAATATTGTTGATGTTGATGCACCTGTAGGTAAACTCAAGTTTCAGGTTTTAGATATAAGCAACAAGTAGTTTGAGTCGTTAGGGGGATTCTTGTGTCAGAACAAATATTAGATATAAATGAACTTATTCAGGTTCGTTTAGAAAAATTAGCAGAACTTAAAGAAAAAGGGATAAATCCTTTTGGTGAGAAATTTGAACCCACCCATCATGCACAAGATATATTAGATAAAGCCCAAGAACTAATTGATAATCAAGAGGAAGTTGTTGTTGCCGGCAGGTTAATGGCAAAAAGAGGACATGGCAAAGCTGGTTTTGCCAACCTCCAGGATGTAACTGGACAAGTCCAGATCTACTCTAGGCTAAATGATGTCGGTGAAGATGCCCATGACCTTTTTAAGAAAGCCGATATTGGGGATATTTTAGGTGTAAGTGGCACTGTTTTTATAACTCAAAAAGGTGAAATAACCATTGCAGTCAAAGGATTAACACTTTTAACTAAGTCCTTGCAACCACTTCCGGAGAAATTCCATGGTCTTAAGGATGTAGAGCTTCGTTACCGTCAGCGCTATGTAGATCTGATTATGAATCCTGAGGTTAAAGAGGCATTTGTTTTACGCAGCAGAATAATACAGGGTATGCGGGAGTATTTAGATAAGAAGGGTTTCTTAGAAGTAGAGACACCTACGCTGCATACTATTGCCGGAGGAGCTTCTGCGAGACCGTTTATTACCCATCATAATGCCTTAGACATGGAACTTTATATGAGAATTGCTTTAGAACTTCATTTAAAGCGTTTGATTGTAGGCGGCATGGAACGGGTATATGAAATTGGCCGCGTATTTAGAAATGAGGGCATATCTACTAAGCATAACCCTGAGTTTACTATGATGGAATTATACCAAGCATATGCTGATTATCATGATATGATGTCCTTGACCGAAGAGATGGTCGCTTATATTGCCGAAAAATGCTTAGGTACAACCAAGATAAATTATCAGGGTACAGAAATTGACTTAACCCCACCCTGGACAAGAATAACAATGGTGGATGCTGTTAAAAAATACGCAGGAATAGACTTTAACGAAATCCACAGTGATGAAGAAGCAAAGGAAGCAGCAAAGAAGCTTAATATAGCAGTATCTAAAGATGCTAGTAAGGGTAGTATCTTAAACGAAATTTTTGAAGAAACAGTGGAAGCGCACTTAGTGCAGCCCACCTTTATTATGGATTATCCTATAGAGGTATCACCCTTGGCTAAACGCAAAAAAGAGGACCCGAATTTTACATATCGTTTTGAAGCATTTATCGTAAGCCGAGAGACAGCCAATGCTTTTTCCGAGTTAAATGATCCTATCGATCAAAAGGAAAGATTTATGAAGCAGGTAGAGCAGCGGGAAAAAGGCGATGATGAGGCACAAATGATGGATGAAGATTTTGTAAAAGCTTTAGAGTATGGTATGCCACCAACAGGTGGATTAGGTGTAGGTATTGACCGTTTAGTAATGCTTTTAACTGATTCCCCGTCGATTAGGGATGTTATATTGTTTCCCACCCTACGCCCCCGCGAGTAGAAACGTATGCCCATAAGCGGCGTCTAGCTGCGTTGTCAAAATAGCCAAATTCCTCGACGTATTACCTATACGACTGCGGATTTGGCTATTTTTTACGCCTTGCTATACTTGCTTCTGAACATCCGTTAAGCTAGATGCACAATCTTCCAACCTTACACTATTTCACTATTCCACTGGCTTCTAGGACTTTAGTCCAGATTATTTCTTATGCCCTCAAAAACTTGTCCCAGGGGTCGAAATATTTAACATAACGAGAGGCGCCTCGTTCTTGTAAAACTACATAATTAAAATTGGGGGTAAAAGAGGTATGAAAAGAAAAGTTATTGCATTTTTAATCTTATTTATGTTTATTTTTAATATTTGTGCAGTTAGTGCATTTGCAAATAATGATAGCAGCAGTGAACAAGTAAGCACAGAAACAACATCCCTGGATGAAAGTAATACAGATGATGAAAATACAACCATCGAGGTTGAAATTGATAATGGAGAAGGACCTGCCCAGGTAATTATTATTGATGTTGATCCCGGTACTACACCTGATGAAACCTTTTACAGTATAAAAAGACTTTTTGAAAAAGTGCACTTATTCTTAACTTTCTCTGCAGAAGATAAAGCGGTACTTTTAACTGAGTTTGCTGAAAAGAGACTGGCAGAAGCCCAGGCCATGGATGATGCAGGTAAATTAGAATTAGTTAAGGATATGGTAGAGGAATATGCTGCTGCATTATTAAATGCTAAAGAGAAGGCCGAGGAATTAGTCATTGATGGGCTTTCTATCCAGGAAGTAATTAAACAAATAGAGAAGCTTTTAGATGATAACATTGAGGTTTTGAATAAAGTAAAATCAGAGTTGCCTGAGCTAGAGCAGAATCTCAACTCTATTAAAGAGAGTTTAATAGTAATAAAAACTATTTCTGAAACTATTGATCAATTGGAAGAAGATACTGGTGTAGACGAAGAAGAGGAAAATACAATATCTTTAAATGGATTGACAATTGAAGAGCAAGTAAAGGCCTTAAGAGATGCGGGTTATGGTTATGGTGAAATAAGTTTAGCATTAACCATGGCTGAAAAAGCGGATGTTAGCATTGATGATATTGTAGAAATGCGAAACAGTGGTTTAGGCTGGGGTAATGTAACAAAAGAGCTTGGCATGCATAAACGGGACATCGCTAAAAAAATTGGTAAAATGGTATTGGATAGTAAAAAAGCCCTTCTGGAAGTAGAGGAAGTGAAAGAAGATGAGGGAAATAAGGATTCAGAAAAGATAGACGAAGAAAAACCTGACTTAAAAGACGCTATTGAAGAAGATGAGAACGAAGTAGCTGAAGAAAAAACAGTAGTAGTAAAGGAATTACTAAAAAAAGAAATAAAGAATAGAATTCAAGAAATCAAAAGGGAACACGGGAAAGCAGAAATTGAACTGACAAAAGAAGTACAAAAAAAGAAGGAAGAACTTAAAAGGGAAGCTGAATTAAAAGAAGCAGAAATTAAAAGAGAAGTGATGAAAAAAGAAATAGAGATGAAAAAAGAAATGGTTAAAAATCAAGGGGAAAAGATTAAAGAAAACATGAAAGAAGATAAAAAAGGCCAGGATGAAAAGGGGAAATTGAAAAAGGGAAATAATAATGATGTCGATTAGACGATAACGATATTTAGAAGTAATCCGGCTCTCAATAGAGAGTCGGAGTTTTTTATTATCAATATCTACTGTATGAATAGAATAAAACTACAAATAATATAGGATAAATACAATAGGATAAATGGTGGGTAAATGGTGCCCGATTTATATTGACATTACTTATTTCCCATGGTATCATAATTAATGTCGCTGATCAGCCAGCGACAATTTTAATCGAATGTTAACAGTCTTCTGCTTCCTGCCAGAAACTGGTTGTTGACGGAAGAAGCTAAAAGATGGTACAATAAGTTTCGTCGCCGCGAGAGAGTGGCGGTGAGCGAGAAAAAGTTCTTTGAAAATTAAACAGTTGTAAAAACATGCGTTTGGCTCAAAAGTCAAAAAACGATTTTCGAGTTTAAAAACAAAGAATGAGCTAATCAAGCTTATCCATCATTGCATTGATTTAAATACTTTGCCAACTAGGCAAAGTGTTAAGGATAGCAATATAAAAATGTGTGATTAAGGAAACTGAATAAGCACACATTTTTAATATATTATTGGAGAGTTTGATCCTGGCTCAGGACGAACGCTGGCGGCATGCCTAACACATGCAAGTCGAACGAAACGGAGGTCGGTCATCAGAGGTCAGAAGTCAGATTGAGCTAACATTAATAGCTTCTAAAATATCTAATTCTGACATCCGATTTCTGACGACTGACTTCCGTTTAGTGGCGGACGGGTGAGTAACGCGTGGGTAACCTGCCCATAAGACTGGGATAACACCGGGAAACCGGTGCTAATACCGGATACGTTCTTT
>LADT01000056.1 GCA_000961765.1 Clostridiaceae bacterium BRH_c20a
CTAGCCACTAGCCACTAGCCACTAGCCACTAGCCACTAGCCACTAAAAAAAAATTATATATTTTTCCAAAAAGGTGCTAGAATATTGGTATGGTTTTAAAATCGAAAAAGGAGATGGGTGATTTGACACCGCAGGAAAATGAAAAAACAGGATTGATATACGGAATTTTAGCCTATACAGTATGGGGCATCCTGCCTTTATACTGGAAATTGTTAAATGTAATACCTGCTTACGAAATTCTAGCCCATAGGATTTTCTGGTCATTTATTTTTATAGGTACTTTACTGTTGTATTCCGGTAAATGGAAAATGGTTGTTGATGTTTGTAAAAATAAAAAGAATGTTCTCTTAATTTTCCTTTGTGCAGCTATTGTCTCCGTTAACTGGGGCACGTATATTTGGGCAGTAAACTCCGACCAGGTTGTGGAAGCTAGTATGGGTTATTATATTAATCCTTTAGTAATGTTTTTATTTAGTGTTACCATATTAAAAGAAAAGCTAAACTTCTGGCAAATTACAGCAATTACCTTGGCTGTTATAGGAGTAATGATTATTACTGTACAGTACGGAAAAGTTCCTTGGATTGCATTAGTTCTTGCTGCGAGTTTTGCTACTTATGGGCTTTTGAAGAAATTGATAAACGCAGATGCTATGGGTGGACTGGCCTTAGAAACCGCATTTAGTGCCCCTCTGGCCCTTTTTTATATTCTTTTTAAACAATTTCAGGGAATAGGCGCTGTTGGGACTGTTTCGGTAAGTACTCTTTTAATCTTATTTGGCTCAGGTATTGCTACCGCAACACCACTTTTGTGGTTTGCTCAGGCTGCTGGAAAGATAAAGTTTTCAACATTAGGGTTTTTACAATATATTGCTCCTACTATCACCTTGTTTCTTGGAGTAGTTGTTTTTAAAGAATCCTTTACACCGACCCATTTATTAAGCTTTGGTTTTATCTGGTTGGCCTTACTTATCTATACATTGTCTAACATGGGCAAGTTGAAAAAAAGGGACACACCCGCCGAGATTACAGACAGCTATTAAGCCAGGAATGTCCCCAACTACCCAATTAGAGGTTAGAGGTTCGACTAAGATCTTAGGATTCTTAACTGCGAGATCCTTCGCTATCGCTCAGGATGACGGGAGTGTTGTTAAAAATAGGACAATTAACCATCTAGTATCAACAATTAAGTTTTTTTCTGGACACTGGTCACTGATCACTGGTCACGAAAGCCCATTAATTGTCCTAAATCTTTCTTCTAGCCACCAGTCACTAGCCACTAGCCACTAATCAGGAGGTGTTTCATTTGTCCGAAGAAGCCAATGATAATAGCCAACCTAAACTTTGGACGAGGGATTTTATTTTGATATGTATAGCAACATTTTGTATTTTTGGCGGATTCCAAATTTTAATGCCCATATTACCAAAATATGCCCAGACATTAGGTGCTGATGAGAAGGTAGTAGGTCTTATTAATGCTATTTTTACCATAACAGCAGTATCGGTCAGACCTTTCATTGGTAGAGAATTGGATATAAGGGGAAGAAAAGAAATCTATTTAATGGGACTTTTTATTTTCTTCTTAGCTGTAGTAGGGTATCTTTGGGCTCCTACCTTACTTCTTATCCTAGCTTTCCGCTTAGTTCACGGTGTTGGTTGGGCAGGAGTTTCTACTGCTGCAGGAACTATAGTAGCGGATATTGTCCCACCAGCTAGACGAGGCGAAGGAATGGGTTATTATGGGGTAGCTTCAACAATAGCTATGGCTATTGCCCCTGCTTTAGGCTTAACCCTAATCGTGAAGTACGACTTTTCTTTGGTGTTTATTGTTTCTTTGGTTTTAACCGCTGGTGCATTCTTGGCAGGCAGGGCTATTAATTTTTCTCCTGCCCCAAAAGCTATTACCGGGAATCAAAAAGCTGTTTTATTTGACCCAAGAGCTTTAAGATCATCCCTGGTAATATTTTTTATGACCCTATCATATGGGGGATTAGTCACATTTTTACCACTTTATGCAGAAAAACAAGGAATAGTAAATATCGGACCTTTTTTTACTATCTATGCCTTAGCTCTATTAGTGACCCGACCTTTTGCAGGGAAATATTATGACCGTAAAGGTCCTGACCATATTGTATTAGTAGGTATGATAGCTATGTTCTTAGGAACCTTTATTTTGGCACAAACCGGCACCATGGCGATTTTTTTAGTTTGCGGTGTTCTTTATGGTATCGGGTTTGGTTCTGTGCAACCGACTTTATTAGCTATGGCTCTCCAGGGAGTAGAACCCCAACGCCGTGGGGCAGTTAATGGAACTGTTTTTACTGCCTTTGATTTAGGAATAGGGATTGGCTCTTTAGCATTAGGCATGATTGCTAATGGTTTTGGATATTCAAATATGTATTTAATCGCTTCCATAGGACCCTTGACTGGTTTGGCCTTATTCTTTTTGTGGCCCAAAAATAAATAGGATAACAATTTTCAAATAAAGTTTGATGTGCTAAAATTGATTGACTAAAGAAAACTGTACATGTTAATTATTCAAGGAGATGAAATTAATGTATAATGAAAAGGTAATTGATCATGCTAAAAATCCGCGGAATCAAGGGGAATTAGATAATGCAGATGCCGTGGGGGAATTCAGCAACCCGGACTGTGGTGATTCTACTATAATATATTTAAAGGTTAGAGATAATGTAATAATAGATATTAAGTTTGATACCTTTGGCTGTGCGGCAGCTGTGGCCAGTAGCAGTATTCTTACCGAAATGGTTAAGGGTAAAAGTTTAGAGGAAGCTTTAAAAATTACGGAGGAAATGGTAGCTCAAGAACTAGGGGGCCTGCCTGAACATAAAATGCACTGTTCATTAATTGGGATTGATGCCTTAAAAGATGCTATTAAAAATTACAGAAGCTGAGTTACGCTCAGAATATTTAATTTCAGGACCGGCTTATTTAGCCGGTTTTTGCATATAAAGGATTAATAAAGAAAATACTAAGTTGGAAAAATTGCAGATTGGTTTTGGGGAGGAATTTATGCTCATAACGTTATTTAGGACGATAATATTATATGTATTAGTTGTTGCTGCTCTTAGGATTATGGGCAAACAACAAATTAGCCAGTTGCAGCCTTTTGAATTTGTCTTGACCTTAATGATTGCAGAGTTGGCGACGATACCTATGGAAAACACCGGGATACCCCTATTAAAAGGAGTTATTCCAATTTGCATTTTACTCTTTGCCCAGGTAACAATATCCTATTTGTCTTTAAAAAGCCAAGGATTTCGGAAGGTCATTTCAGGAACGACTACAATCCTCATAAAAAACGGTGTTATCTTGGATGAAGCACTAAGAAAGAATCGGTATAATATAAACGATTTACTAGAACAATTGCGCATAAAAAACCACCCCAATGTAAACGAGATAGAGTTTGCTTATCTCGAAACTAATGGGGAAATAAGTGTGATACCTAAGGCAAAAAATAGGGCTATTGTTGTCCAAGATTTAAACCTGACAGTAGAAGAGGTTAAGATGCCGATAACTTTAATTTTAGATGGGGTGGTACAATCTGAAAACCTGCGAACTACTAATTATGATGGAAAATGGTTAGAAGAAAAACTCAAAATGTTTAATATAGAAAAAACTACAGACGCTTTAATCGCTATTTTAGATACGAATGGTTCGTTTTTTGCTCAATCTAAGGAAAAAAACATAGTTTAAAATTTTTAGATACTCGGGGTGGTTTGATGAAAATAATTACTGGAACGGTGATAATTACAGTCATTATTTTTATGTTTTCTTTTTATTCGGTTTCAGTTTTAGCCCAAACCACGGAAGATATGACTACAATATTAGAAAAAGTAGAAAAAGCTGTTCTTGAACATAATTGGGAGCTTGCTAAGCTCAGTATGGATGAATTTGAAAAGCACTGGGATAAAAAGAATTTTGTTTGGAGTTTACTTATAGAGCACAGTGAAATTGACAATATTGATATAAGTATCTGTCATATTAAATCTTACATGAAATTACAGGAATTAACGGAGACATATGTAGAAGTTAAGACCTTATTTAAATATCTAAAGCACATACCGGAAATAGAAAAACTCACCATCCAAAATTTATTATAATTTTAATGTTGATACTGATTCTATATCTTCTTGATATTTTAAAATAAAGTTTAAAGTGGCTTTTACTTTTTCATCGGCTAAAGACTCCACATTTAAAGCAGTCAAGACCTTTGCCCAATCCAGAGTTTCTGCGATGCTGGGTTTTTTTCGGAGTTTTTGTTTCCGAAGCTCTTGGACAAAATCAACGATTTGCTGGGACAAACTTAGAGAAATACCCGGTACTTTGGTGCAGATAATCTTCAATTCCCGATCGAAGTCCGGGTAATCAATATAATAATGCACACATCTTCTTTTTAAACCGTCACTGAAATCTCTAGCTCCGTTACTTGTTAAAATAACCATGGGAATAGAATTTGCTTCTACCGTTCCAAATTCAGGGATGGTTACCTGAAAATCCGATAAGGCCTCTAGCAAAAAGCTTTCAAATTCTTCATCGCTTTTATCAATTTCATCAATTAATAAGACCACTGGTTTTTCTGAAAGGAAAGCTTTCAACAAAGGACGAGGCAGGAGAAAATCCCGGGAAAAAATGTCTTTCTGAACCATTTCCCAACTGGTGAGGTCTTTTGCCACGGTTTGCAGGTACAATAACTGCTTTTGGTAATTCCACTCATATAGAGCGTGACTTTCATCCAAGCCTTCATAACACTGAAGCCGAATTAATTCCATATTAAAACTGGCCGACAGGGCCTTAGCAAGTCCGGTTTTCCCCACTCCGGCAGGACCTTCTAGGAGAATAGGCTTTTTTAATAATGAAGCTAAACTTACAATAATTGCTAAGTCTTCATTACAAAGATATTTTTGACCATCAAGTTTATTTTTGATTTCTTCAATGGACAGCATGTGTTGACCCCCGCTGAAAATACAATATAAAAATAGTATAGCATAAAAAAAAAGGAAACATAGACGGATTAAAATACTAAATGTTATGATTATCCCATATTTGACAGTTGTGAGATACAAAAACTCCGGGAAGCCTTGTAAATAGGACATTCCGGAGTTTCTTTGATTTTTAAAAACTGCGTACTTTTTTTATTTTTTTGTATCCTTAAAAATTTTTTTCAT
>LADT01000055.1 GCA_000961765.1 Clostridiaceae bacterium BRH_c20a
CGACAAATAAAAAAACCCGCCCATAAAAGGGACGAGTTTAGACGCGGTACCACCCTAGTTAGACCACCATAATGGTCTCACTTAATCTGCCACCGATATATTGATATCAAAGGCTTTGCTCTATAACGGGAGCACCCGTTCCAGCCTACTCTTTGTTCAGCTTGCAACTCCAGGGCCCATTCAGTGAAAAGCGTCGGATAAGGTTCCCAGCCATGACCTTACTCTCTGAACCTAGCTTAAATTCACTTACTATTCCCTTTCACAGTTTTTTTCAGATTAATGGAAGGGGACACACCTCTATTTAAGAACTTAATCTCAAGGTGGAGGAATGTCCCCAACAAATTGGGGGCAAAAAAATAAAATCCAGAGCTTGAGAAGCTCTGGATGTAGATACTCAAATAAAAGTAAGTAATATTACTCACTCATACGTATAAGCTAATCTCTACTGAACTCTCTCATCTCAACATTATTACTGTTGTCTACTATTCTAACTATTCTCAACTACTTATATAATTAGTATAAATTCCTTTTTTTACAAAGTCAAGTATATAAAATAAAATTATACCTTTCCATCTGGACCGGCACTAAATATGGCTCCGGTAGCTTTGTTCTTCTCGACAAATAATAACTTTAAAGAGTTCAGCTTCTATAATCATTAATAAAATTAATTTTAATATAATATTTTAGTCGTGCATCTAAGACTTCCTACAGTCCAAATAGACCTGATATATCCTCATCTGCAATTTCTCGCTTGCTTTTCTTACCTGCATTTTTCAGCATGCTTTCGAGTTTTCGCTCCATTGATTTCCTGACAAGTTCTTGCCCATCTAAATCCCTGAGCTCGAAAAAGAGCATGGGATCCAGATCTAATCTGGCACCTATTCCATATAATACCGCGGCAACATGTTTGCACATACTGGCCCAGTCAGGACAGCTACAATCAAAATGGATTTCTTTGGGTGATGGAAACATGCCGTACTTTCTCTCTGTAAATAAAACCTCTAATTCCTTGGGAAATTTCCCTTCGATCAGTTGTTCAAGTGAGTCGATTCTATGATTGCATAATGCTATGACCTGCTCCCATTTCTTACTGCTTAAAGCATCAATTCTAATCTTAACATCATAGGGTTTTGAACGGCTACCCTGAACTTTAGCCTCTACCGTTATTTTAGATATCTTTAAATCCAAAACGGTATTGTTGCGAACATAGCTTTTGCCCCTTGCGATGCGATTTCTATAGTCTGCATAACTTTCTAGATTTAAATTCCATGCCTTTCCCCACCAACTTTTTGCCAGGGTCCTCCCTTCTATGATTACAGGTTCAATCCCTGGATTTTTCTTTTTCAATTTTTCAAGAGCCTTGATCGCCTTTGCTTTTTTTTCTGCTACTGATTCATACTTTGGAAATCCATAATAACCCATTATACGTCACCGCCCAATGCAAACATTTTCATCAATTCTTCATTATTGTACTCTGTGATCCACTGTTCGCCACTGGTGCTTAAGATGTCTCCTGACAATTTTTGTTTTTCTTCAATAATAGCATCAATCTTTTCTTCTATGGTGCCTTTTGTAACAAATTTATGCACCATGACATTTTTTGTCTGTCCAATACGAAAGGCTCGGTCAGTTGCTTGATTTTCAACAGCCGGATTCCACCATCTGTCAAAATGTATGACATGGTTGGCCGCTGTCAGATTAAGTCCAACGCCACCTGCTTTAAGAGAGAGTACCATATAAGGAATATAATGCTCACTATTAAACTGCTCTACCATCTCACTTCGTTTCTTCACAGGCGTACCACCGTGAAGCACAAATCCTTCCTTGGAAAATATGTCTCTCAAAAAATCTGAAAGGGGTTCCGTCATTTCCCTGAATTGTGTAAAAATAAGTACTCGTTCCCTTTTTTCGTGTATGACTTGGCATATTTCTCTCAACTGTTCAAACTTGCCACTATGTTCCGATTTATAATCCTCTCTGCCTAGATATTGATCAGGATGATTACAGATTTGCTTGAATTTCATAATGCTGGATAAAACAAGTCCCTTTCGCTCAATCCCTTCAGCCTCTTTCAGTTTTTCAGAAATCTGTTCAATCAGCTGCTTATAGAGGACGATCTGTTTCTTAGACAATGTTGTATAGGCGTTCATTTCCATTTTGTCTGGCAGATCCGCTATAATATTTTTATCAGTTTTCAGTCTTCTCAATATGAAGGGCTGTATCATCTTGCGAAGCTTTGCATATCCGCTTGTGTTGTCATCAAGCCCTTTCGTAAAGTCAGTAAATTCTTTGGTTGTTCCCAGTAGCCCCTGATTCAGAAAATCAAATAATGACCACAGGTCACTTAATCGGTTTTCAATGGGTGTTCCGGTCAATGCAATTCGCATCCTAGCAGGAATCTCTTTGATGGCCTTTGTCTGCTTGGTTCCTGGATTCTTTATGGCTTGTGCTTCATCCAAAATCAAATAATCCCATTGTCTATTTTTAAGAGCCTCCAGCCTAACTGCCATACCATAAGTTGTGATATATAAAAATTTCCCATCCCTAATTTGGAGCGTTTCTGAGCTTTTTAAATCACTTTTATGAAGTATTTGATAGGGCAATTCAGGAGCAAATTTTTCGATTTCCTTCTGCCAGTTTCCAATCAGCGATGCAGGCAAGATAAGGAGCGCCGGCCCACTACTATTGGCTCTGCGATATTCCAAAAAAGCAATCATCTGAACCGTTTTACCCAGTCCCATGTCATCCGCTAAACAAGCACCAAATTTAAATTGGGACATCTGGTTAAGCCAGTGATAACCGGTTTCCTGATACGCTCGTAACGTTGCACGAAACGAAGCTACAGTGCCGATTTTTTCAATTCCAGCAGGATGAATCAAACTCTCCTTCATGGATCTAAGCCATTGACCATTAGATACCGATATATCAATCCCATCAGTTGGGATATTCAATAACTTATTCACATTTAATTCCAATCTCATTGCATCTCCAAGGGACAAGACCTCATCTTTTGTTAGGTCCTTTACCTTGTCAAAGGCTAAAAGAACAGCTTCTAGTTTCTTTTTGTCAATTTCAACCCATTTTCCTTTATATTGAACCAGCCCCTCAGCCATGTCCAAAAACGCTTTTAAATCATGCTCTGTTATTACGTCGTCTCCTATATTTATAGATGGTAAAAAGTCCATTATAGCATCCAAACCAATCTTGGATGGCACTTTTTCTCCGACCGTGACCGAAAGTCGGATCGAATTGTTTCTTTTACGCCACCAATCTGGCACTCTGCACATAATTCCAGCTTCTTCATAAATCACTATTTCCTGCAAAACTATATACGCCTCTTCAGCTGTGAGTTTCAAAGGCGAGAACAGTTCACCACTTTCGAGTAATTCTGAAATGAAAGAGCTCTTCTCCGCCGCCTTGATGACCGTTGAAATGAGCGTTAGTAATTTTTTTTCGTCCCCATCAAATTCCGCTAATGCATTTTTCAAGGGTGTATGTACTGCCCGCTTACTTTTAACTGGTTTTGTTGAATAGGTAGCCATAAAGGCAAATGGATACTTTTCTTCTTTATTTTCCACCAAATGAAAAAACACTCTTCCCACCACATTGATATTTGCATTATGCTCGACAAAATATCTGGCAACTGTACCATCATAGTCTTTAATTTCCAACTTAAAAACATCAAGTAACGCTTCCCATAACCTTCTAATCCAGCCATTATCAACATATTCCATACCTATTACAAAAGGGAGCTCTTCTTTAAGCTGATATAACTCGTCTTCCAGCAAATCAACCTGTACAGCATCCCGATTAAATTCAATTTCTGATTGCTGACTTAATTTTTTGATCAACATTTCTGCAATATGGTGAAGATATTCAATTGAAGGTGAAAACCATTTCTCCTTTTTCAAAAATCCAAGATGAAATAAAGCCTTGTATTTATCAGCTTCAAACGCATCTATCCATGTTTTAATTGTATCAACAGGTTGATTTCCAACTTCATCAATAACAAAGGTTTCTGGTAAAAAATAGGCATTAAGTGTTTTTATTTCCTGCGTTTTCATACGTGTCATTTACATTTATCTCCTATTTCTTCTCTTGAATCTATACTCGTCCTTCAATCTTTCAAACATTTCAAATACAACTGGGCAAATACTCGTTGAATCAAGGATGCTTAGTAAACTAAATAACCTTTCTGGCTTATCAGTATAGGGATAGTCTCTACAGCTGTTAGGCTTACAAGTTTCAATTTCACATCCACCATCTTCTTTTAGAAAACAGCATGGCTTTACATTTAACTGATAATCTCCAAACTCTTCTTTTATATATTTTACAATAAAATCTTTTTCTGTCATCTTCAGAAAAGCCGAAACAGGGCCTAATTCATCTTCCTTGAAGCTTGCTGAATATTCCTTACAGCAATTTCTGCATATACTGCAATCATAATTTAAAAACAGTTCGTTGTGTAATTTTAAAAACTGCTCATCCAATTCATCCTCATTTGCATGATTTTTCAAATATGCCCTGAAGGCATAATTTTCTGCTTCGATTCTATTAAACGCTTCTTTTACTTTTGATGGTTCTATCACTACACTTACCTCCTAAAATCAAAATGGTATCTCATCATCAGAATCAATTGAAATATCTCGAATTTTTAATTCGTCATTAATCCCATCCTCTTCATCTATATATGTTCCGTAAGGTACACCATTTTCAGTAAACCCAGCTATGAATTCCATTCCATATATCCCTTTTATATATTCTTCATATTGTTCTTCTGTCCATACTTCAGCATTATTGAATTTATCTTTTTTTGATTTCTTTTTTTTACCCATACTATATTTACCGCTCTCCCTCTTCACCATATCTTCAGCCCTTTTGCAAACTTATCAAAGTCTGATTCAAATAGTCGATCTTGAATGACACAATATTTTTCAAATTCACTTTCCGCAAAAGCTTTCGCAATTTCAGTCGTTACCTTCCCAGCATTATTCAAAATTTCATATTCAATGAATTGTAAAAATACAATAGATTGCTCGCCCAATCTTCTATAGTCATTGGAATTTTTCTTTTCCAATCGCCCAAAGCCTGACCTCATTTTTTCTCTTTTATCATTCTAATACTGATAACCAAAGTTTTTTCGACTCTATCACCTGTTCTGATACCAGCTTTATAAATGGCTCATAATTCATTGTTGTATGTGCCAAGTCAAGGACATCATAGTATTTTGCCTGATCCTCTTTCTTGATAATAATCGGAGTATACCCATTCTTGATTAGTTCAAAGTTCAAAAGCAGTCTTGAAGTTCTTCCATTTCCATCTATGAATGGATGAATCTTCACAAACTCCCCATGGAGCAAGGTTGCTCTTACAATTGAATGAAGTTCCCCCCATTCATTCTGATATTCCGTAATAAGTCTTTGCATCAAATCTCCTACTTCATAATGCTTGGGCGGTATATGCTTGGCACCACTTATAACAACATTCTCCGTTCGGTATCTTCCGGCATTAATATTATCAATTTCCCTCTGTACTAGCGCGTGTATGTTCCTGATGCTCCATTCAGAAAGAGGTTCTTTATTAGAAACAAGATCTTCTACAAAAAGTATTGCTTCACGATGATTAATGGTTTCTAAATGTTCAACCATACTTTTTCCACCAATGGTAATTCCCTCGAGAACAACTTTCGTCTCTGACAACGTCAGAGTGTTCCCTTCTATGGCATTGCTGTTATATGTCCACTCGACAATCAATTTCTCATGAAGTGAATCTGTAAGTCTTTTTGAAAAAGGTCTATGTTGATTGATAGATTCTTTAAGGTAATCAATATAGCTAAAGTCAAATTCTAAGCCCAAATAGTTTTTCTTATTTCCTTCCCTTCCATCTACTGGTTTAATAGCGTCCGCCGGAATAGACCAGTTTCGTCCGATTTTTATTGCTCCTTCAATACGTCCTTCATTACAAAGAACTCGGATTCTACGGTCACCTATGCCCCAATTTTCGCTTGCTTCCTTCGTGCTTATATACTTCAAGATTATCACCTACAAACACGTTATACCGTTATCGGAACAATGTCAATATTATTCCGATAACGGTATAACACAAATTAATTCTCTATTTCTGGAAATCAAGTTGTAATAGCTGATGAACATATTCGGAATCGCTCAATATAAACTCAGTCCCAATTTGATGATCCTAAATATTAAACCGAGAAACTTTATAGAATCTTTAAAACTGCGGGGATCGTCCCCGGGTTAGTGCTACTGCGTGGTTAATATTATCCCACTACCAACTTATTAGTCTTTTTCAAATACTTAGCGGGAATAGGCTTTTCCAGTCTCCATATAATATTCATCGGTCTGGAGCCATCGTGTTTTACATAGTCTGCAAGCCCCAGAAATGTATAGGGAGCGGCACCGGCAACATCCTTTTTACTTTCACGTACAAACAGCAAAATATACGTTCCCTTTTCTTTATGCTGGATATATCTCTGTCCAGTTGGCGACTCCTCGGGAGTTGTGCTCTGGCTTTGCCAATGGAATAATCTCTCATTTATTGAATAATCATGATACATCGTTGTTGGAGAATAATCCTTGTCAGATTTATTGAGTGTTACAAAGAAAATATCCGTTTTTTTGTCAGGTAAATACTTTACACCCTCTCGCACAGTAGACGGTTTCATAAAATCCATAGCTACTAATATTTGATCACGGGAGTATGTGCAGTGAAGATCAAGGGGGCAATCAAAACCAAGGTCAATTTTTTGATCTAAAAAATCAATTCTGTCATAATTAAATCTAAGTAGCTCCAACAATTGCTCCATCATTATTGGGCACTATTTTATGATTTTTAAACCCTCAATGATACTATCAAAACCACTATCCTCAGCCGATTTTTGCCACACGGTAAACTGAAACATCTGAAGCATCCGTATTTCTGCTTCAGATAGCATCCCTTCGCTGATTTCATCTGCAATAGGTAATATCTCCATCAAAAATTTCAGCCATCTGCGAGAATCGATGGCACATATTCTCGGAAATGCTTTTGTCAATATTTCTTCTATTGGCTCATCAAAATCAGCCCTGATTCCTGCATTTACACAAAGACGCGAAAAGCTGGCTCTATTGTATATATTTCTGATATCAATGTGGTAATAATCTACAAAACTCGAAAGGGATATTGCCGGTCAGACTGATGGACATAATACCTTTTTCATTAAAATATTCAGCCATGAAATTTGCATGCTCTATGGATACGCAAAATCCCAAGCCTTTTACATCATCCATGTCAGTCACATATTTTACGGTTGACTGGATAATCTGATTTGCACGTCGTTCAGCAACTAAACGCTCCATAGTATAAAGGTTTGATAACTCTCTTCTGTCATATCCCCCACGGGACCATCTTATGCTTTCAAGATCAGCGGTATCGGTAATACCAAAATACTGGAAAGGACACAGCAGTTTGCGATCTATTGCTTCCGGCAAACGAATCTCCGCTGCGATACGATGATCAAAGTATTCGAGAACGCTTTTCCCATCCATACGCTCTGGGGTTGCTGTAAGCCCCAATAGTATTTTAGGCTTGTAATATGTAAGTAGCTTTTGATACGTTGGTGCGGCTGCATGATGAAATTCATCAGCCTGTGTCAAGTAAAAACTAAAAAAATTGCTTAGTAATAGAAAAAGCAGATAGATGAGTGATTTTTGACAACACACATTTATCTGCTTTTTCTATTACTAATTACTTTTCTTAAATAGTTCTCTTGTTAATCTCGTTATCTTACTCTCAAAGTATGGTGCCGCAATTTGTTTGACACCATACTTTCTTATTCTTTCGTTTATTACTAGAGGATAAAGCTCAGCTTTTCCATCTTTTTCCCAATCAACTGTATATATTCTGAATTTTTGCATATCAATCATTTCTTCTGATTCTTCGTCTAAATCCATAGAATTTGCGGCATAGTAAAAATAGAAGTCTTTATATCTTCTACTAGACTCTTCTGCATTATCTTTCACAAAAATTGATGATTCAAAATTACAACTATACGTTTTACTATAAATCCAACGTTCCAAGTCAGTTACATATGATTTTTTCCTAATTTTATTAAACGCCTCATTTTCAACACTTGATGCCATTTTTTCAAAGTTATATTCTTTATCAGTGCTTGTTTTGAGAGGTATTCCATACTGCATTGAAATAATGTGTGCATCTTTATAATCCCAAATCTTAACACTCTGCCTAAGTGCATTCTCGTCAATTCGTCTCTTCGTTATTTCCTGACAATAATTATAGTACAGATTGGCACCAGAATAACTTTCAGAAAGTATAACATAGTATTGAAATGTATTAAAAAGATCAATATAAGCGCAAAGAAAGTTATTCGCATTAAAAAGTATTATGTAATGTGTCATATTAGCATCATCATGAATCTCTAACTGTTCATCAAAATGATTCATCGGAATAAAAGGAATTATTCCTTGTTTTTCATTGCTGAACTTTTTTTCAGTGAAATTGAATATTAGGTCTAATTCTTTAGGGTTAATTCCACAATGTATTGCATAATTGAACGCAATTTTTTTGAATCCCAGCACAAAATCATTATTACTTATATTAAATTCAAGTTCTTGAAGTTTTAAATCCTCAATTTCAACAAATCTGTTCACATGTTTATTATTTTCATCAAACACATTCCAAATTTTATTACCTTTCATTTGGACTCTAAATGTTGTTCCTGTTTTATCTATTGCTTTTCCCCAATATTTTGCATCAGATTTGTTTCTGCTAGTTTTCATATCAAAGCTTTCAGTAATAGGTGCAAATATCTCTACAAATCTCGAATCTAGACTAGTTCCTAATTCAGAATTACACTTTTTACACAATATCTCCTCAGATTCAAGTAATCCTCCGATTGCGTGATGTATAATATGTTCACTACTTATATTTTCTCCCGTTAATGGTAAGTCACAAAACACACATTTTTTCATCTATTCATCCTTTATTGCTGTATAGTTTTATTGATTGACCAATTGCTGAATTTTCTCCACTATCAATGCCGCCTCATCCTCAAACTTGAAATCAGGTTGTCCTTGTCGTGCGTAATATGAGGAAAATCTTCCCAAAATACTTTTAACAAAATATTCTTGAATCTTTATTATTGGTTTTTCATACTCTTCTTCAAGCGATTCCGGAGAATAAGAAAGGACTTTCCTAAAATTGATATAGCCTCCATTAAACAAAGAATTGCTTGGCAGCCAATGATAGTACTCCGAGTAATTATTATTTATAGTAGCCGCAATACACTTTTCCATTTTTGAAGTTTTAGTCATTCCTTCAATAAGTTTTGTATTGATCAAATCATGATCATCTATTTCACATAGTAGTATCCTATCAGTTTTTATTTTCCCATTGTGAACTGCCAAATCACAAGGTGGAGATAGAACAACACTACATAATCCATCACGCTTAGATTTTAATATAGATCCCGTCTTTATTGCTTCATCTATAGGTGGCTTAATATACATCTCTTCAGTTACATAAGCTGGAATTTCATTGTCAATTAACTCTTGTATGTGGGCAATCGCATATCTAAGTAGAACTTTTTCTGTGTCAACTCCTTTATCACGTTGATGCTCCCACAGATGAATCTGAGGATAAAGATTTTTCCAGAAAATTTGATTCATTACTCTTTCAATTATCCCCTTGCCGCCAATTACATTAAACAATCCTGTCGATGTGGATTTAATTAACGAATTTACAATCTCTTCATAACTACTTTCACCCTTCTTATAAATACGAATAGGTGAACTCTCTTCTAATTCTGTATCAGGAGTGCCCGTCATTACAGCAACTGGCACTCTATACTCATCAATTATTTTCCTTATAATTGCATTTCCACTGTTATCACCATCCAACTTTATATCAACAATAACACCGTGATAATCATTTTTTATCTCGCTCATAGCTCCTTCAAAAGTATCAGAAACATCAACCGTTATATTTGTCTGACCAGATTGACGATTCATTCTTAGTATAGTATCTAAACATGCTTCAGCATCTTCTTTGTTGTCTTCTATAAGTAAAAATTTATACATTGCTTAACCTCTCATCTCTGTAATTATTTGAAAGTGAGCTCCTTGATCATCCTGAATTGCGGTAAGTGATAGTCCATTCCTACTTGCAGCTTCACCAGCTATAGACAACCCAAGTCCAGTCCCCTTTGGCT
Source organism: Clostridiaceae bacterium BRH_c20a (assembly GCA_000961765.1). Taxonomy (GTDB): domain Bacteria; phylum Bacillota; class Peptococcia; order Peptococcales; family BICA1-8; genus BICA1-8. The sequence continues at coordinate 10,226 of LADT01000055.1, forward strand.
TTGTTGAAAACTGTGGTTCAAAAATAACCCCGCTTTCTAGCAGTTCAGAATTAATGCCTGGACCTGAATCTGTATAATTAATCTCTAACACATCATTGGATATAGAAACAGACATATTTATTTCTCTTTTGGCACACATTTTTTCATCAATCCAAAAAATACTATTGTCAATTAGATTGGTGAAAATAGTATAAAAGTCTTGCTTCCATCCAATAAATTTTAATTCTTCTGAACACTGAATACGGACCGTTATTTGCTTCTCTTTAAACTCATTTTCAAACACTGAAACTATGCCTTGTAGGGTTTCAGATAATTTGAATTCACTTTTTGTTTCTCTCCTCTTAGCGGACAAAGGATCAAGGCGACTGAATAGTGAAACAAACACGTTAGCATTTTCAGCAACTCCTTGTGTTAACGAACTAATTTTGCTAATTATTTCAGCTTCAGGTGCAGTTAGAAACTCTTCAGAATAAAACTTCAAATTTGGAATCTGATTTTTAAAATAGTTCAGAGGTCGTCTTCCTTCATGCAGAATTATATTAACAATCTTGCCCAGAGTAGCTTGCCCTTGATAAATTGCCACTGCCTTTTTAATTTCTTCAATAGCAATATTTTTCTGTGATTGTTCTTTTGAGATAATATCTCCTATTTCATCAATGACACTCTCTGAGAGCCCCGCTTTTTTTAATGATCCAGAAATATTCTCTTTTAGAGTACTATAATCAAATAATCCCTCTAAGTCTCGTTCTACTTTCTTTCCAGGATTAGAAAGGTTCATTTTCCTTCTAAAACCAAATCGTCTACCCTCTAATTCTGAGATAACTGATTTGGTAATATCTTTCAACCTATCATATGCAAGATTATTCTTCAGTCCGTCTCTAGCACTTTTCTCTTCTAAATTAGAAATTTCTTCAGGTTGAATATGAACATATCCAGCCACTTGGTTATTACCAATTCTCAATGATGGATTTTGAATACGCTCTTCATTAAGTTTTAACCAGTCAAAGTCTGCATCTCCTAAAGGTCTAATTCTAAATCCATTTCTATAAACGCCGATTCCATTTACATTATTTAGGAGTTGTCTTGCTTGTAGGTTAGTTACATATTGCCCTGTTACATCGTCCTTTAACCCTCTGTGAATTAATTGCAAAATGGAATCTTTGTCACGATCGTATACTCTAATATCTAATGACAATTTTCCACAATGTGTTGAGCCAAAATTAAGCTTTATTGATTCCTTTGCGCCATTTTTTATTCTCTGATTCTCATAAGTTAAAATAGAATCCCCTTCAGAATTAATAACACCACTTATTCTATAATCAAAAAGATCCAGTATAGGATATGGTTTTATAATCTCATCAATATTCTTTTCAACATCTTCAAAAAAATTGTCGAAACATAATTTTATTTCGAAGCTGGAATCAAATGTATCATCTGCTTTGGGAGGAATTAATTTCTTCAATTCAAATCTGAGTTTATTTAATGCATCATCATTCCAATATTGAATCGCTTTTAATTCTGAGTGAATAGTAAGAATAGTTCCCGAATTCTCTGAAACAAAATCAGACTCAACTAAGATGTCTACCTGATCTAAAAAATCAAATTTGCTAAAATCCTCCCATACAACATACAATTTAGTCCTCAATCCGCTTTTATCAATTGATTCCATTAACAAATCATTGCCTAAAATGCTAGCCGCATATCTTCCTATCCCCTTACGTCCTTGCATAATCCGTCCTTTTGGACTCACTCTTTTCACAAGTTTGTTGGATGTTGATGGTACTAACCATTTATTAACTACATCATCTGTAGACATGCCATGTCCATGATCTTCAATGCGTAATTCAAATAAATTCTCACTGTTATTTGCCTTAAAGCAAATAACAACATCTGGTGAATCTGCATCATATGCATTCTTTACCAATTCGACAATTGCTGCAAATTGATCTTGTATTAACTCTTCTCCTATTGTCAGGACGTGTCGTCCCGCAGGGCGGATTTTATATATATTCTTTTCGCTCATTTTAAACCTCCGTTATATTATCTGTAGAACACTTCTAGGTATAAAAAACACAATAACATAATTGCATCTAAGTTAATTCCAATTAGCCGTTTACTATTAATATGCTTTTTTATATTTTTGTTGGCCAGATGATGTCTTCTCCATTACCAAAATACACCCTTTTTCTCTATTTATATAGTTTAAAAATAGTGTTCCTAACAGCAATCTATCTTTTCGAGATATTCTATTCCACTCATAGCCTTTAAACAGATCCCTTAATAAGAAATCTTCATCCACATTTAGATTTTCAGTCTCTCTAATTGCTTTTTCTAATAGTTCGTTGACATCAAGCATAAAAAACCTCCGCCTGCTAATATTAATATGGCTATCAATAACGTTGTTGATATTAATATACTACTCCTCACTTCAATTGACAACTACTTATCTCCCCCTTTTTCACATATGCAATATGCAATAAAAAAGAAGCTAAGTTATTCTAAAAAAGAACACTTAGCTCCTGCATGAATTATAACATTTCAACTACCTTCTCATAATCCTCCGCATACTTCCAAACAATCTCAATCCGATTCTCATCAAACACATAAATCGAATCGACAAGTTCTGCAACCAATTCCCTGCTGAGTTCCTTAATCCTTTGCTTCCCCTTGAAATGATCCACAAACTGATTGTCAGAGTCTTTTTTCTTCAAATTTTGAATTTCATACTCTGCTTCCATTTTGCTGACCTGTTTCGTTGCTTTTTCCATTTCAAGACTAAGCTTCTCCTTTGCCTTTAGATAATTATCCTTACTCACTTTCCCATCAAGATATTTCTCGTATTCTTCAACCTTTAAAGCATTAAAGCGTTCAATAGCTTGTTGTGCTTTTCTGATCTCTTGTAAAATAGTTGCAATCTCCTTTTCTGACTTTGTTGCAGCTTTAGATACCAATTTCTCTACTTTATTAGCTAGGGCTGCCTGTTGATGTATTGAAACAAGCAAAACTTCCAAAACTTCAGCTTCATTGATTTTTCCTCGATAACAAAGGCACTGGTCATCATAGAGATATCGACTACACTTATAATAAGGGGTTTTCCTTGGAAAACGCTGCAGGTTTTTATTACAAAACCCGCATTTCATCTGTCCATAAAGGACCCTTTCTGTATCAAGGGTATAGCTTTTTCGTTTATCAATTTTTCTAATAGCACCTTGGGCTTTTTCAAAGAGTTCTTCACTCACAATAGCTTGATGGGTATTAGGCACAACTATCCATTGCTCACGTGGCACAGCCACTGTCTGTCGGCTATTAACATCCGGCGTTTCCCTCTTATGATTTAGTGTTTTACCAGTATACGTCTCATCCTTAAGAATCTTTAGGATAGCCATTGTCTGCCAGACTAAAGTGCTCTTTGTTTTGGACCACTTTTTATTCGTATTTTTTTCCTTAAAGTAAGCTCCAGGCGAAGGTATATTCTCAGAGTTAAGAATTTTAGCGATGGCACTTGTATTGTTACCCTCAGATGCCAACTTAAAGATCCGTTTAACAATCAAAGCAGCTTCATCATCTACAACAATGACGTTCTTTTTTTCTTTTGACTTCAAATAACCATACGGAGCAAATGAACCAATATACTCACCTTTTTTCATCTTTACTGTTTTGGCTGTCTTCACCTTTTGGGAAAGATCTTTACTATACATGTCATAAATCAGATTTCTAAATCCAACATCAATACCGGCAGTTATTCCATGATTTTTCGCACTGTCATAGCCATCATTGACAGATATAAACCTCACCCCTAGAAAAGGGAAAACCTGCTCCAAATAATCGCCAAGCTCTAAATAATTCCTTCCAAATCTTGAAAAGTCTTTAACAACAATACAATCAATTTCTCTTCTTTTTACTTGTGCTAACAGTTTCTGAACTGAGGGCCTTTCAAAATTGGTTCCACTATAACCATCATCGCAGAATTCTAATGTTTTCCCATCGGCGAGCTCTGAATGATTACTGATGAAGCTTGTAAGTAAGTTTCTTTGATTACCTATACTGTCACTCTCAGTTTTAATCGTACTTTTTGACAAGTCTTTGTCTTCATCTGAAAGTCTGATATACATTGCCACGACCAACTTATTCATAAGACTTCACCTCAATTCCTTGAGCTTTAAAATGGACTCTTAGTTCTTCAAAGGTATCTTTGAATTTGAAGTTGATATGAATATGCTTGTCTGATTTAAGCTCAATGGAATGTACTAAAGCCGTCAACATTTCTCTACTTAATTCTTGAGCATCCATAAACCTTCTAAATGCAGTTAAATACTTATTTTCGTGTGTATAGACTTCAGCAAATCTACTTTGCTCTAAGAAAAGTTCATCGAGTCGGTTTCTAAACTTTTCCTCTTTCTTGTCATAGTCATTCTTAGCATAAAGATATTCTTGTTCCGTCAACAATTGCTCCAAATAATCGTCAAATAGTGTCGTTCTAATTGCTTGCAACTTTTCTATTTCTATCTTCGTTTTTTTGATTTCTAATGCAATATTATTGCTTTGATTGCTGCGCTTATTCTCTGCCATTACCTTATCAATAATTTTATCAATATCATTCACTAGCTCTATTTCGTTTTTAATGGTTTCGTAGACAGCAGCCTTCAGTTCATCCTCAAAGATGTATTTTCTAGAGCATTTGCAGCCATTGTTGCTTTCGAACGTGGTACACAAGAAGTAATAATACTCTATTTCACCTTTCTTAATATGCCTTCTTCTTACTAAATTGCTTTTACAGTCGCCACATTTAGCAAGGTCTTTGAAAATATTCTCAGTATTCTCCAAATGCTTGTTTCTTTCAATTGCTTCATGGAATTCCTCATTAATCAGAACTCTCTTATTGTGAACAATATCAAAACTTTCTTGGTCAATTATTTGCTCATGATCGTTCTCGATTATTGTCCATTGATCTCTTGGCATTCTTGATTTTTTCTTTCCCTCATACAGGGAAGCTTGAATCTTGCCATAAATCTTATGCCCTAGATAAACTTCATTTTCTGTAATAGCTTTTATTGCTATACGTTGCCATACGCTTTCCTTATAACGATCACTTTTCCATTCGCCTTTATTAAGCTTATGTTTGCTTGGTGATGGAACGTTCATATCATTTAGTCGTCTGGCAATAACAGCATCACTTAATCCTTCAAGCTTCCATTTGTAGATTTGACGTATTACCACCGCAGCTTCCTCATCTACAACTAAGGTATAGCTTCCATCATTAGGTCTGGCATAACCATAGGGCACGTGAGCTCCTAAGAACTCTCCCTTCGATTGCCGTTCCTTGAAGGAGGTAATAATTTTCTTTGAGATGTCTTTTGTATAAACGTCATTAAGTAAGTTTTTAAGAGATATAATCAAACCTTCATTTGTATTTTCGGGATTAAAACTATCATAATTATCATTAATGGAAATGAACCGTACTCCTAAAAACGGAAAAATCTTTTCAAGATAATTTCCAGTTTCAAGATAATCTCTTCCAAATCGAGATAGGTCTTTAACCACTATGCAATTTACTCTTCCACCTTTCACATCATCCATCAATCGATTGAATTCTGGCCTATCAAAATTAGTTCCTTTTTCGCCATTATCAGTATAAATCGAATAGGTTTGTAGATATGGTCTTTCCTCCACGAACTGTTTTAGCATAGACGTCTGATTATGAATAGAGTCGCTATCTTTTCTATCCCGAATGTCCTCGATTGAAAGTCGAACGTAGATACCAACCTTAAAAGCTTTCTCTAATACAATGGTCTCTTGATTAGCAATAACAGATTGTCTTCTGCTTTTTCTAGCCATTTATATCGCCTCCTTTAATACTGTTACATCAAAGGAATCCGATTTGCTTGCGCTCTCAATGAATCGAATAGCACTTTCATACTCACTAAGATACCTAAAATGAATATCAATCTTGCCGTTCTCATAGACATATATTTTTTTTATCAGTGATACAACAATTTTTCTAGTCAGCGTTTCGATATTTTGGTACTGCTTGAAATTCTGAATCCAAAGATTGATAGTGGTTTTATTGTTTACAATATCCTCAATTTCACAAGTTCTTTTTTGAATTAGATTTTCTGCCTTTTCTAGCTTTTCATTGTACCTACTGACATGGGCTTTATATTCTTCTTTTGTTATAAACTGATCCACATAGCTCTCGTAGGATTTCAGCTTATAGTTTTGAATTTTCTCAACTTCATCCATAGCCTTCTTTATTTGAGAATCCAGTTTAATAATCTCTTCTTGCTGGTAGGGCAATGATTCAATGTACGCCAATATTCTTTCCACATCTAAAACGCTTTGAATATGGGCATTCATAGCTGTAAGTACAGCTTCTGTAAAGCTTTTTTCGCTTATATTGTGCATTGTACAACTAGCTTTATCGTTTCTATTACTTGAACAGGCAAAGTAGTAATACTTCTTACCATTCGCAGGAACCGTCTTGCGAATCATGTTATCTTTACAATCTCCACATGCAACAATTCCTGAGAACATATATACTTTGTCCTCTTTAGGAGCAATTCTTGTATCATGGAGCAACAACGCATTTACTATTGCAAAGAGCTCCATTGTAATAATGGGTTCATGAGCATTATCTACACGCACCCATTCTTCCTTTGGCCGATCTACTCTATTTTTAACTTTATAATTTGGTGTAGTGCGTTTACCTTGTTCCAATACACCTAGATAAAGTTCATTAGTCAATATCCGTCTTACCGCAACCGCAGACCAAAGGGCTTGCTGCTTCACCTTAAAGGTTGTTTTATATTTTTGGCCCAGTGAACGTTTATATTCTAAGGGCGATAAAATCCCTAACTCATTTAAACGAGTAGCAATTCCTTGTTGACTCATGCCTTCAAGCTTCCATTTAAAAATGTCACGCACTATGTCACCTGCATACTCATCAATAACCAATTTGTGCTTTTCATTTTCAGCTTTTCTATATCCATAAGCAGCAAAAGAGCCGATGAAATCACCCTTTTTACGTTTGATTTCAAGCTGGCTCCTTATTTTTATAGATGAATCACGGCAATATGAGTCGTTGATTAAATTTTTAAACGGAATCATGATGTTGTCTGTGATTGAAGATCCTTCCGCGCTATCATAATGATCGTTGATAGCAATAAAACGCACACCAAGAAAAGGGAATACCTTTTGAATGTATTTCCCTGCCTCAATATAATTTCTTCCAAAACGTGAAAGATCTTTAACAACAACACAATTAACCTTACCCGTCCTGATCTCTTCCATCATTTCTAGGAAAGCAGGTCGATTAAAGTCAACACCACTAAAGCCATCATCAACATGTACGGAAACAATCTGTACCTCTGATTTCGACTTCAAATAATCCTTAATTAGTTCCTTTTGGTTAGAAATGCTGTCGCTTTCTTCTTTGTCACCATCATCTTTTGATAGTCTCACATAGATTGCAGCATTACAAATCTTATCATCTTTTATAAATTCCATTGCAAAGCCTCCTGTTATTTAAAGTATTAGCAAAACTTTAAACACATTAGGCTCCACTGAAATAGTCCATTTATAGGATACCACAGAACTTATTCAGTGTCCAGATTAAAGGACGCTGATTCAAAGTTTTGCTCTACTGTTCTATAAGTTCCTAAAATAATTTTCTAGCTGATCTTCAAGAGTTGCCGTTGTTTCAGCAAAGCTCATTTTTACAACAACCTTACCACACTTAAAGCAATAAGGATTTTTCACTTGCTTGATGTAATCTTTTTTTCGCTCATCTATTGGCAAATCTGTATTTATGGTTACGGTTTTAATATCTACCAAAGTTTCTGGATCAACAGTTCTAATATCTATTTCTTTCATTTCTCTTAAGGTCATAGGCATGTCTATAAAATCCTCCTTTCACGAGGTGCTTTTTCACTCACACGTTTTTTATTTTGAATCATAGAAGTAATCTGTCGACTTGACTTGATGCAAAAACCTATTTATTTCATCCAGAGAATCAGTCGTACGGTAATCTGATAACGCCTTTAAAACTCTCCTTCGGTATTTCCCTTTAGTACTAATTCTAAAATCAAGAATTGCAACAACTCCTGTGTCAGTTTCAGATCGAAGCAGCCTTCCCATACCTTGTTTTAATTTAATGATCATTTCAGGAAAAACAATTTTATCGATGAAGTACTTTATATCACCAAGTTCTTCTTTTTTGTGTTCAAGTATAGGCGTCGGCGTTGGAAATGGCATATTAACTATGATTAGCGAAGACAATATGTCTCCAGGGCAGTCAACACCTTCCCAAAACGATCCGGTAGCAAAAAGAACACCATTCCTACTTCTTTTGAAAGTTTCAACAATGTTCTTAACGCTCTTATCCATCTTAATGATAGGAAATTCAATTTGGTCTTTTATTAGTTCATAAATCTTAGAAAGTAATGTATATGATGTAAATAAGATTGCTGTATGCCCTGAAGTTGCTTTTACCAGCTTCAAGATTTCCTCAGCTAATGCTGCTATATAATCCGTACTTTGTTTATCTGGAAAAGGAACATTTTCGCTTACATATAACAAAGCATTGTTCCGATAATCAAAGGGTGATTTGCAACTTGTTTCTTTGATATAATCGTCTGATATCTTGTCAATTCCTGTAGTCTGTTTGAAGTAATCAAAGCCATTATCATCTGATAAGGTTCCAGAAGTTAATATCTTTGGTATCCCATTTCCCCAGAGTAAGCTGCGCATTTGCCGTTCTAGATCTGTTGGTATTGAGAAAACCGAAACGAACCTTTCGCTACTAGGATTCTCAAGCCAATAAATGATATTTTCATCACGATAGAAAACCTTAACTTGATCAGTAATTTCAGCAATCAAAATCTCTAGATTTCTATTTTTAGCGATATCTATTACACAATAGGTTTTAATCTTCTCTATTTGATTAATTATCTTAAGTAACAGTTGCTTTTCATTGTGACCAATTACAATTCCTATCTGGGAAGCTTCATCATCAATAGCTTCTGAATTAATTCTTGATGTTAAAGCAGTGAAAAATCTTGATTTGGTGGTTTCTAAGTCATCTATCATCTTTTTTGCTGTAGCATAATAAACTTTGTTGCCTTTTAAACTGCTTTTTAATATATTCGCCATTGTATGGACACTCTCACTTGTAAAGCTTGTCCCTAAAATCTGAATAGCTGCTTCTGTCAGTTTATGCGCTTCATCAAAAATAACTAGTGCATGTTCTGGCAATAAGGTATGCTTTCCCTGGCCTCTCTTAACCGTATCTGCTAGATAGTAATTGTGATTGCACACTTGGAAGTCGTGAATAGTTGACCTTACATTATCCATGTGTGCAATGTATCTACAGTCTTTATAATAAGGGCATGCAATTTCACAAGATTTTGGAACATTGATTTTTTGAGCAACATGGTTTTTTAGACCCTTATACTCATCAAGATCAATACTTCCTTCGAAAATTCGCATACCTTTTAACTTTCTTAACAGCTCAATATCTATTTTCTTTTGACTGCTCTTCAAGTAATCCATCAGTCGATCATATCGCATTTGACAGAAATAATGATCCTTTCCTTTTCTTAAGACAGCACTCAATGGTTTATCAATGATTCTTTGCTTAATCAAAAGGTCTGAAAGGATTGGCACATAAGTTTTAATTATTGCATTTTGCAAATCTATACTTGAAGTCGATATGGCACAGGGAATATAACAGTCTTCCCAATCTAAATAGGTAAATTCTCTTGATTGAATACGCCTTTTTCTTTCATAGAGGACATATACTATACTAGCAACTAAATATGCAAAAGTCTTTCCAGTACCAACTTCAGCTTCGCAAATTGCAATATGGTTATTTTTTATGCCTTCATACATAGTTTTGGAAAGCTCAATTTGATTTTCTCTAATGACAAATCCTTTTTCCGTCATTAATTTCCTGAAAATATAATCAATCATTTCTTGAGGACTTTCAGGAAGTGCAGCTTTATAATAGGTTGCCTCACTAAGTTTCTCAACAAGCTTATTCTGAATAATCTCGTTAAAGCCTTTTTTACTTCTTAAAACTGGTTCAATTGCAGCTGCTGAAATATCAATCACATAGTAACTACTAGTAGTCACGTTTTCTTTTATTGCAAAAATATACTTCTTCTCATAGGTAAATAGGTACTTCAATTCGTATCTGCATCCACTCTTTTTTAGATACTGATGCATATTCACTTCATCTGTCTGGTTTATCTCAAACATTCTTTTCTCTCCTCGTTTAATATTAAACTTGACAGCACAATGATACGGTGGCCTGCACCGACTGCTGGGAATTTTTATCAACCCACTAGAGCGCAGTCCACCGCATAGTTTCTGCTGTCAAGCATTTCGTTTGAACAGTAGTTTTTTGTATCAAATTTGTTCTCAACACCCCTGATACTAATAAGGGGATACATCAGGTTGCTTTTGGAAACATCATATAAGCTGACATGGCTATAAGTTCTCAAGCCAAATGAGCGTTATCCTGTCATTTATTGCAGGCTGCCCAATGCGGTAAGGCGTTCAAGGCAGAAGTATCATTATTTATCCCTTTGCTAGTCATCGCAAGTAGCCTTTCCACAGGCTATTAAAAGCCGGATTTAGTCGCTCTCGTCAAAGACGGTCATGGCGCTCCGCTTAGGTTGCTTGCCTTTTAGGGGCTGCAAAGGTGGTTTTCCTGATATACCGGATATTCAGTTTTCAAGGATCATGAGAAGAGAAAAAATCCCCCCTCACTTCTAAGCCGAAAAAGCGAGGGGGGTGGCCAACTATTTTTATAGTTTTTTAAAAATATTTTTTCAACTTACTCAAAATCTTGTCTTTGCGATAACCAATTGTTGCTCTTGGAATACCTCTCTCTGCTGATAATTCACGTTCACTTTTTTCATTAAAAAAGAGCTGGATAATTAAATCCAACTCTTCATCTGATAATAGAACGAGGCATTCTCGTAACCTTTCGATCATGATTTTTGTTGTAACAAGCTCACAAATATCCTCAACGATTGAGTCTACAAGAATATCTTCTCCTAGTACATCTTCGTAAACATTATCCAGTGCTGAATACAGCACCTTCCCATTAACCAGATCTCGCTCTTCCAAGTAGCGCTCACGACGCTCCATCTTAAAATATTCTCTGTACACTTCTTCTGTAACTTCTTGAATTGAATCTCCAATACGAATACAAAACTTCTTCTTATCCATTTTTATAACCTCCAAATTTTGTTTTGTAATTAGTTCAAGCAAATTTCGAAGATTATGGCGGATAACGTGCTAACTGGGCTTCCCATCTTTTCATTGGTTTTCTCCTATTTCTGGGCATAGAAAAAGGCCGGAAGTGAAAATCACCTCCGGCCATATCTGCCGTGTATTTATTTGCTATCTGAAAAAGGGCATAAAAATAGCCCCAAAACCAAAATGGTCTTGAGGCTGTCTCACAAAGTTATTCAATTATTTTAAGCCATAATTCACCAGCATAGATAGTGTAACATGCTTTATGTCGGATAGCAGTACGGAAACAATCGGGTATTAATCGGGAAATTGTCGGGGCAATTTATGCCTTGAAAAAGCATGGAATATCAACTTCATTTCCTGTCGTTTCAAACATTCCTCTCATTGAGGGAATAGTATATCCCCACATACATATTGCAAATAAATCAATCGCTTCTCTTTTCTTATCATAATAAGTACTTCTCTCCATATTCAGTAGTTCCAACATCTGTCTCTCATTATAATTATCGCTTGTTAAAAACTGCTTGCTTAAAATTTCATAATAGAGCTTCCCATTTTCAGGATAGTCATGTATTTTGCTCATAGCGGATTCAATCAAAGAAATCAGCCATTGTGTTTCAAATAATGATCTAACCTGTACAGAAAACTTCTCTTGCTCAATGTCTGGTGCAAAGTTAGCCAAATACTCAAGCGCCTCCTCCATTTTTTTACCACTATAATATTCAGCGCTTTCACATACCTCTTTCGCACGATTTGATACAGACCATACCACAGGACGGTACATCATCAGAAGCATTTTACTTTTATGTAGGACCGCTGTGCGATCAATCTTAAGGCCTTGATACATAAATGTACATTGTTTATTAACTTTGCTCTCTTTTCGCATGATCCCTTTCCTTTCTGTATTTATACAATCCAAGTAAGCAAGTTTAAAGTATTATTCACAAATGTCTAAATTTCGACCTTATCCGCAATACAAAAAGTCCATAACTTTCCAATGTGAATAGGAAAGTTATGGACCTAATAACACTAAACCAGATTGTTAAATTGGTTTACGATATATAGTCGAAACATTTTCTTACATTCAGCATAGGTCTTTTTTGAAGCGTGTGGCTTCATACTTCGATAGCTTTCATGGCTCATATTTAATTTTTGTGTTGAATCAAGTAGCTTTTATTTAAACGTATAAAACATGTAAATCTGCCGCTTTATTAATTGCTAATGATAAAGTTTTGATAATTGCATCAATGTAGGCACCTTCATTGATTTCTGCCTTATTAAAATACGGATTACAATTGTTTAGAAATCTATTGAATTTCATTCCAAAGCTAAATGAACCTTGGTTTTCAGCATCCATCAATGCTTTAAAATAGAGCATTTGAGCAACAAACTCCAAAGGATTAAAGTACCCACTGTTAATGATTATTTCGTTCAGGCGTTTATTTCCATCACTTACTTTAAACACTCCACCCTTATACTCTACAGCTGTATCTAATACTTTTGATATAAAATCCTTTGTTACAAAGTTTTTAAGATTGCCTGGAAAATTCACTGAGAATGACTTGCAATTATAAAAGTATTCTTCAATAATATTAGATGTATACCCATTACCATTCTTTAACCTCCTGCGTAGAGCATTATAAGCATTTCCATGTGGAGTTTTACCCACACTATCTGCTATATCACGAAGAGATGGTTCAAATACTTTTTTCTCGATTTCTGGAAGAGCTAATGTATTCAAAACAAGCTTCTTTACAGCATCTTCATTAATACATGGTAAAATATTTGACTCTCCACTATTTGACAGAACAAATTTTATTTTCACAGCATTAGCTTGTAGGTGCTGTGTCATTTCTTCAACCATAGTTCTTATAGCATTAATAGCATTATACTCTACTAAAAGCTCCCTAGTCATATTGTTATCCTTTTTCAGATAACACGGCAAAGACAGTATTTCAGAAGATTTCCTATTCTTATGCTGTGATTTCTGTAACTCTTCTCTAATAGTAGCCATTTTCTCATTAACTTTTTTCTTTATTTCATTAAAAGATAAAACTTCATTGGAAACTTCTATCGATAGCGGATCTTCACTACTGAGTTCTTTGTTCAACGCGTCTATAAAAAGGTCAACCTTATTATTCAGAATGAACACTGGTATTTGCTTATTGTATTTCTTCATAGAGTTAGAATAAAGTTCTCTCAGCTTTGCTTCATTGGTATCTCCTGTAAGTGGGCAGACTAGCATTAATGCATCATAATTGATACCATATAAAAGTTCAGTAAAATATTCAAAATTATCCTCGTCACCAGAATTAGTATGATATAGGCCTCTTGTATCATATATTCCAATTGCTATTTTTCCATCCTTGCCCATAAACACATTTTTTGTATTCTCTTTGGATTTAATCATCTCTGCAATTTTTTCATGTATTGGTGTATACATCACTATTTCAGAACAAAGCACCTCAATTGATAGCCTGTCCCCTTTTCGCAAGTCATTTGAGGTAAACATTGCATCAACAAATTCACTACTAGACTCTTGTTCATCTAGATTAATCACATAATAATAATACCCATCGTTTGAGATATCATCATTTTGGAAGTAATTGAAAAACAAAGACTTCAAAGAGTGGTTTACACTATTCCATATATCCCATAATTGATCTAGAATATTTTTATCTAGCTGATCAAACGATTTTTCTACTTCACTCCTTATTGCTCCGAACAATTTTGCAGAGTTGTCCTTCACTTCTATATTTCCCAAGTTGTTCTTAGCTGTGTTGTAGATAGAATAGCTGTTTTTATAAAAATCATTATTTTCTAACACATTTGAAACTTCCATCGCCAACTTGTCAATTTCATCCTCAGTAAGAAATGAAAGTATTGCTCTCGAATTAACTTTTGTTGTTATCTCAGCTAGCAAAAAAGTAATAAAATCCTCATTTGCCTTACCTGAAACATAAGCTACAATTTTCCCATTGTCACGCACCACTTTTGACATAGATACAACAATAAGATCGATAAAATCTTGTCTTTCAAAGATGTCATCTCTTAATTTAACCGCAACAATTATTTCATTAACTAGAGCTTCTGAATAAACCACTACCCGTTCCTTTAATGTAGAATTTGTCTCTCCAACACTTTTGCCAATGATTTTCTTTGCTCTTGGTGATGCAAATGTACTAGTGATTTCACTTTTACCATCACCAGTCCCTCCAGCAACACCGATTGTTCTAACATTTGGTGTTAAATTCACATGATTCAAATTTCCCATAACAATATCTCCTTTTTTTGTTTTATTTACAAAACAAAAAGTCCGCAGATTCCCTATGTGAATAGGAAAGCTACGGACATATATTTATAGACAAATTCTCAGTAAAGAGAAATTCATTAATATCGTCGCAACACTTTCAAACCTTCAGCATAGTTCTTTTTGAAGCGGGTAGCTTCATACTTCGACTGCTTTTTATTTTGTATATTTTAATTTACCATAAATATGAATGCCTGTAAATGGTTTTATGCAAATACTTTAGAAGACTACATCCCATTACTATTGCATATGGTCAATTTCAGCTTCTCAACAGACAATAGAATCTGACTTCCTATCCATCGCAATCATCATCCCATTATTCAATAAGTGATAGCTATAATTCACCAGTATAGATAGTGTAACATGTCGTTTGTCCGAAAGCAGTAGGGATTCAGTCGGAACTTTATCGGGTTATAGTCGGGAAATAGTCGGGGCATTTATAACTTGAAAAAGTTTGGTATTTCTATAGACTCTCCGGCTGCTATTCCAAATAATCCTCTCATTGATGGAATTGTATAACCCCAAAGGCAAACTGCAAATAAATCAATCGCTTCTTTCTTTTTGTCATAATAAGAACTTCGCTCCATGTTGAGCACTTCAAGCATTTCTTGCTCAGTATATTTATAAACGGTTAAATACTGTTTGCTAAGTATTTCATGATATATTTTCCCGTTATCAGGATACTCATAAATTTTGTTCATTGTGCTGTCAACCAATGAAATCAGCCACTGTGTTTCGAATAAGGATCTAACTTTCTCTGAAAACTTTTCCTGTTCTGTATCTGGCGCGTAGTTAGCCAAATACTCCAGCGCTTCCTCCATCTGCTTACTACAATAGATTTCAGCGCTCTCACAGACCTCAAGAACTCGGTTTGAAGCTGACCAAACCACTGGCCTATATATTTTCATAAGTAGCTTAGTTTTATGTAAAACCATATCTCGATCTATATTCAGACCTTTATACATTAACGCACATTGTTTCATTACCCGACTCTCTTTTCTCATTGTATCTACCTTCCTTATATTTCATGTTGACTATAGGCAACAAGTAGTGGTATATTGATTACGAACGAAGTTGCACGTTCTGTATTCAAATTATACACGAACATACTTTCGCTTGTCAATCGAAATATTATGAACTATGTTGCATGAATAATGCATCAAAATAGGAAGGAGTCAAAATCATGTTGTTTGGTGATAAAATTAAAGAACTCAGGAATTTGGCAGAAATGAGTCAGCAGGAGTTAGCTAATAAGACAGGTCTTTCATTGCGTTCAATTCAGAACTACGAAAGCAATCAGCGATATCCAAAAGATGTCGCCATACTGAATATGCTGTGTATAGCTTTAAGCACAACTATAGAAGAACTCATGAAAGAAGAAGACAATTTTATCCAAGAAGCAACTTCTAAATATGGTACCCGTGGTAAAAAAGATGCGAAAATACTTGTTGAAGAGCTTAGTGGTTTATTTGCAGGAGGCGAATTAAACGAAGAAGATAAAGACAAAGTATTTAGAGCCATTACAGATATGTATTGGAAGGCAAAAGATAACAATAAAAAATATACCCCTAATAAATACAAAAAGAACAGCGAGTCAAATGAATAGCCACTGTCCGTTTTTCGGGATAGTCTATTTGTTATACTTATTATGTTGGGGGAGGTGAACTTTTCATGCCAAATAGAGAATATATTCAAAATGTCGCCAATGAGCTAATCAAGAAATTCGACACACGTGATCCTTTTCAACTATGCCAAGCAATCGGTGTAGAGGTCTTCTACGCTGATCTTGGCAGCCTGAAAGGTATGTACAAATATCTCAAGAAAAACCGGTTTGCAGTCATAAATGAAAATCTTGATTCATTCACTAAGACTCTTGTTTGTGCCCATGAGCTTGGCCATGATATTTTGCACCAGAATCTAGCCAGAACGGTTTGCCTGCAGGAATTCATCCTCTATGATATGAAGAGTCGCCCGGAATATGAGGCCAACCTTTTTGCCTCGGAGATTCTTCTTCCTGACGATATCATCTTAAGTTTAGCCCGTGACGGCTATGATATCGAGCAGATTTCAAAAGAGCTTTGTACCGATATAAATCTGATTGCTCTTAAGGTATCGTCAATGAATACGAGGGGATATCGGTTCAACAACACAATAGATGCTAGATCTGATTTCCTACGCAAATAAAGAGCCTTCTGTGAAGAAGAGCTCTTTTTCTTTGAGTTAAATTAGCATTATAGTTGTGCCAAACCTTGTGTCCTCAATGTCTTGAACAATCTTTTCAAACACATTCCCAAAGTTCATCCATTCATTATCCGCAACAACTATGCACTTGTTTCCGGCTATGAAATGACCAAGCTGTGACTCTTTCATATACTCTATAAGCTTTTTAAAGCTTCCAGATTCATAGTTTACGCTGTCGGGCATCGTAACTTTGTAGTCATTTGGTCCATTCATTCATAAAGGGCATGGATGATATGCTAATTGACAAGAATAGTGGAACCCTTGGTTGTCCTGAAAAATTACAGTTAAGCACAGTTCATTGATATCTTTGCTTTTCATAAACCTCTACTTTCTACTTTCTCAAACTTTTTAACTTCTCTCGAAAGTCTCTATTTATAGGCGATTTGTTCTTTGCAAGATTAAGCGGGGGACTCATCTCATTGATAAGCACATTTTCTATTTCACCAATATTTTCATCTACCAACCAATAAAGAATCATAAGATTTCTTCTCATCCAAGATGATAGTTTTTCTTCACATGTATCATTAAATTTGTATTTCCCATCTCGAAAATAAACCCTCATATCTCGCCATTCATGTAGAGCACCCAAGCTTTTGCGTAGTGTCGACTGTCTTGCAGTGCCTTTGAAATGGTTTTTATAATCTCGATCTCTCAACCCTTGGCTTTCCGAAATCCCAATGTATAAAGCGTGATATCCGTTAAACATCAGAACCTCGGCGTTGATAAACAAAGGTTTTATGCAATCTGCATTTCTTGCAATTATCATGTATATGCCTTTAGCTGAAGGCAATTGTGAAACTTCATCATTTAACGGATCAAATAGACTGGGATTATTTCGGTCAAAATCCACTTCAAATCACCTCACTCTTGTTCTATTGATTAACCTATAATTTACTTGTAATAAGGGCTTAAGTTCATAAAAAGTTGACTATCGATTTGTCCAGCAATTTCTCGATTGATTATCTCAATTAACTCCTCTTGTCTTGGTTGCCCTAAAGTTAGTCGATATAAGGATAACACTTTAATTAATCGATTGTATCTCAAACGATCTTGGCTTAATGGATACATTGGAACAATGCGCTCAATTTTTACTTTTGCTTCATCGCCATCCGTTAAACACCAATATGGTACAAGGTCTGGATGCTCACCCTTTTCTGTATGTACCGCTTTTTCAAACATAGCATCCCAAGTCTTTTCATAATAATACTTGTATGCGATGTTTTGACGTACAGCATGACACTTATATCTGTTGATACGTCCTTCCCTTTGTTCTAGATCTATAGGATTTGATGGTAAATTCCAGTGCATAATTTTACGACAATAAAAATGGAAATCTAGCCCCTCTTGACCAATTGAAGTTGTAGCTAATACAAATGGACGGAACGGTGAATTAAACGCCTGCCTGATTTTTTCAGTTCTCTGAACATTTTCATTCGTAACACGAGCATTAAAATATCCAACTGCAAAATGTGTTCTTAGGCGTGCCTTTTCTTTGTCCACTCCCGTAAAATATTCCTGTGTGTCTATTTGTAACGATGCGGTATCTGAAAAAGCGTCAATCATTGCATCTGCCAAATCTTCTCTACTTTCACCTAAGATATGAGCATATTCATCCAAAATCGCTTGAAGATTACCATCAACACAGTACCGAAAAACATTTTCATAATATGAGTCGTCTCCTTTGCTGCCGTAAAGCAAGTCAAGTACAGCTGAACTTTCTGCCTTATTAAACAGACTTACAAAGACTTTTTTCGCGACCTCCTTCGCAAGCACCTCGCTTGAATTAAAAAGTCTATAGGCACAAATGGCAGGAGAGCCTATTGCCATATTAATCAGAGTACCTACCACTCCAGCAGGTATTGTTGTCGGTACTGCTGATACATTATGATCAAGAGCTTTGACAATCTCTATCATTGCCTTTGCACCTGCAGTCCCACTTTCAGAAAGTTTGTATTTCCCCTTGATAGCATCTACTTTGGGTTGAAGCTTTTCAGCCAATTCTTTTCTGATTAGTTTGATATCCTTACCTATGTTTTCTTCCGGTTTATACAGTCTTGCTAGTGTTCCAGATACTAAACATATAATATCTTCAGTTTCATTTTTAAGTCTTGAAATTCCAAAACGGCGTTCTTCTTTTGACGCAAAATATCCTCTACCACGCTTGATTTTCACATTATGAAATAACTTACCTATTGTAAGTCTTTCTGCTTCATATGAAAGCATGACCGAAATCATTCGCGGCACCATCTCCCATGATGAAAACACTAGTACCTTGGAGTAATCTTTATTTTTTTCAAAAATGCTGCCTGTTTTATAATAAGGTTTAGACGAAGGTATCCACAGAAGATTTTCAGCCCCATTCTTACCACCTTGAAATACAACTTCCTTAAGCTTTTCCAAACGGGCATTATTTGCTGCTATTGGCTGATAATTGTGAAACGTGCTTTTCTTCAGAAGTAGCCTCTTAGCACTTGCGTTTTTTACTAAATCAAAATCCTTATGTCTTAAAAAGAATTCAGTAATTTGCTTCTTCAGATGATAGCTTTCCATAAACGAAAGAAGGTAGGGTGAAGATTTTACATAATCCATGGGCACATTACGATATCTTAAAGGACGTTTACTTCGTGAGCTGATTTCGTCTAAGAGTGACTGTATCTCACTGAATGATAAAATATCTCCTTCAGAGATTTCAACCTCTTTTGCTTGGCTATCATCAATAATTCCAGTATTAAAACGTTCCGTTCTGCAAATGCTTTTATATAATGCATCTTCAGCAGTGTTCTTTCTGACAAGAAGTATCGTCAAATCGCCCTTCGAAATTTCACTCAGAGAGTTTGAGTAATCTCTCCACACTTGGTGGAAACTTTTTTTCACATCCTCATCATAAAAGAGAAAGCCCATGACCTCCATAAATTCTTTATAATGCTCAGCATTTTCATCGGTACTGATTTCTTCTAAAGTAGAATACGGTTTATATGGCGTTGCAGATAGCAACAATACTTTTGTTTCAGTATTACTTAGAAACTGACGAGTAAGTAATTCTTGCTCATCATCACTATGTGTTATTAGGTCACGGAATCGCTGAAATTCATCCATAATAACAAGATCCGGTTCCAATTTATCTAGACTGATTTGTGCAAAAATTTTTCTTATTGAATTGATCAAAGGCCTGCTATCAGATTTTCTTGATGGACTTTTGGCATTGCAATTTTCAATTATGCTTTCAACAAGTCCATCACTTTCATCAAGTCTTCTTGAAAG
Organism: Clostridiaceae bacterium BRH_c20a; assembly: GCA_000961765.1. Taxonomy (GTDB): domain Bacteria; phylum Bacillota; class Peptococcia; order Peptococcales; family BICA1-8; genus BICA1-8. The sequence goes on from LADT01000055.1 coordinate 30,297, forward strand.
CTCCTTACCGATCTCAGAGATATAGTTGCTGCCATTGGAATCACACTCAAGTACTTTACCTTCATATGAATCAACATACCATCTCCAGTACTTTTCAGCATCGTAAGCCAAAAATATTGATAATTTATCGGTATGCTTCTCAAATTCAGGTAGCCTTTTAAGATGTGCATACATCAAAGCTCGTTCTTCTTGGTTACCACATCCGGACGTCATAGAAAATGATGTCGCTGGAGTTAATGGAATGAGCTGCTCATAACTATGATTATTACCTCTATTTTGGTAAATTTTTAGATGCTGCATCGATAGCCGGCTCTCAGACACATTCATCAAGTCCTTAATGCCAAGTTTTCTTGCGTTTTGATTAGCAATATTAATATTGGAGCAAATATAAATCACTTTAAAATGATTGTCGTTCATTTCAAGCTTATGCCAGTTTGAAACTTGCCTGATAACATCTCTGGCAATAATTGTTTTACCAAGACCAACCTCATCAGCAAGTAGTATTCTGTTCTGACCACCTCGAAAAACCTCAAGTATTCTATTAGCAGTGGCCTTTTGAAAATCCTTTGGAATCATCTGCTCAGCCTCCTTGCTGCAAGCTCAAATTGCTTATACATGTCTAAGAAATCACTTCCAATAATTTTTTCATCTAACCGTCTGATAATATCTGCTATCTCTTTAAGTTTGGCTGGATTTTGATGAACTGCTTTTAGCATTTTTTCGTAGATCGCAGCAAAAACAGGTGCATCGTCTGAATCTTTTTCATTTCCATTCATCATCCTCAAATATTCCGCTTCTTCTAAAGCCCCAGCTGCATACTCTTCAGACAGCATAAAGGATACATATGATAAGAACTTCGTCTTTGAGTTGATGATGTTTTTGTAAATTGCATCGTCTCTATCAGAAGGTATTCCTTTAGTTTGAATCTTAATAATAATCTTTTGACCCTGAATCGACAAAATGTAAAATTCACTTAGATCTTTAAGAAGCATGCCTTTAAAATCTGATTGAGTCTGTAATTGCTGAAGTAAATCCTGCCTTTGCATCGGTGCAATTTTTATAACTTCTTTTGTTTTTATAACCTTTGATTCAACTCTGACATCGTAAAAGTCACCATTTATAACAACCTTTGCACCTTTTAGGGAATAAATAGCTTCCTTAAATGCTTTATCTATCGCATCCTGTTCTTCATTCAAAGGTTCTTTTTCTGGTGTCGATTCAATGACTTCATATGGGCAGTTTTCTTCAGGGATAAAATCATTAAAAAAGGTTTTGAACCCAACGCAATTAGGCTTGTATTTAAGTTTCAGCAAGAATTCAACATTCTTGTAGAATGCATTATGCGAAGCATTTGCCGAGCCTATGTAGAGAAAATTCCCTTCATTTGTCACTGTAAAGTATAGTTTCGCATGTATATCTTGCTTTACACCAAACTCATTATCATTCAAAATATCTTTCGTTATGTAAACACAATTAAAGCTGTTGATTGCTGATGGAGTTACTGATGCCTTTCTGGTTACCAAAATCTTATTATATGGGCATTTTGTAATTTCATTTATAACATCATCACTTAAAAAAGGCGAGACGACAAATACATCATATTTGCTATTGAATAGCTTTGTATTTTCCATTTTATGTCCATTGATACCAAGTGGCAAAAATTCATAATCCTCAAATGGGTGTTCGATGTCGAAAGTTTTAACATGCAAAATATCATTGGCAAGCTCCAATATTCTCTGCCTTTTAACCTTATCTGCGTACTCTGAAACAAATGCAAGCATGTCTGCTAAAGGTTGATTCTTATTGCGCTTTACACGTGTGATTTCTCCCTGCATTGCAACACACAAATCAATGCTATTGTCAAAAGTCATATTTCGGCTAAGCACAAGCAGTTTTATGTAGGATTTTCCATCATCGTTCTTGTATTTTATAAACCACAGCTTAGGATGAAAGTTCTGTCGATTTGAAAGTTTAATTTCAAAAACACTATTTTCTAAAAGTGAATACACACTTTGAATTTTTTGAGGTAAAGAAATGCCCCCAGCATTACAAAAGATAGCAATGTTATCACTACTTTTTCGAATTGCCTCCAGTAAGTAGAAAGGACTTCTCATAAGTTCAGAATCAACTTCATCCAATAATCCTAAAGACACCGGTATTCCTAGTAATGCCTCAAGATCAAGCGAATAGGTTAGCCCTACTGCAAAGTCAAGTTTATATCCTGTTTCTGGTTGCAGCAGTTCGCTATAGCTTAATCGATTATGAGCTGTATCAAACATTGCCATCCCTATCCCTCCAATCCTTTGATGATATCATCTATAATAATTTTGGCTGTTCCAAATCTATAATCAAGCCTATAAAAATGTACTGGTCTGTCATAATTATATTGGTACTCCTTTGGTTTACAGAGTTTGGCTCTATCACCCTTAACCGCTTTTTCTCTTGCTATAATTAATTCATCCATTGCTTTAAAATCACTCTTATAGACCGATCCTAGAAATTCCTCGCAAAATTTTGAAGTTGAATAATTACACGAAATTCTGCCCAATATACTATCAAGCTTGAATTCGCCATCTATAAAGCCATCTTTCCACAGATTAAATTCATTAATCATTTCCTCATCTTCATAGTTGGAGAAAATAATATTATAGCGAATGTGTGCACCTATGATAAAATCCGAAAAAGTCTTTGCCAATTGATAGTCAATCCTCATTCCATCTTGTAAAACATTCGAAGGAATTTCATCAAAGCTATTGCAGTTGAGTCTGTTTTCAATTAAGAATGCCAAAAGTGTATCCTTAGATAATGAAGCTTTCAGAATTCTATTTTCTAGGAATTCGGCTTCTTTGTGCGTAAGCGAAATCGATGCAGTCTTTTCAAAATCATAGTCAGCTTTAAAAGGAGAAAAAAGGAGAAGATTTCCTTGCCCTGCTGAGGAATCATCAAAAGAATCGCCATCAGTCTTAATCTCCGTCTCATGTTTTTTTCGTGCTAAAGACCACGCAATATTACAGGCTGCGCTAAGGGAAATCCCCGGATTCCTTAAGATTTCAAAAGTTCTCATACCATTCCAATATATGCTTGATGGCTTCATCTTTACGGTTCGCTTTTGTTTTAATGCGTTCTTTCCAATAATCCCTGTTTCCTCGCTATCGCTATTCCTTACAAGGGTATCTACCAACTTATCTTCATTCGTGTTTAACCATTTATAAAACTCTCTCCCACTTGAAAGATTCTGATTTGCGGCTCTCTCAAATAGGTATGGAATAAGCACAAAATATTTAGCTCTTGTTTGGATTGTTGAAATTCCAGGGAAAAGAATATCAGCATAAGCATCACGAATTACACCGATTCCAAGCTCATCCAATGCGGTTTGCGCCCCAAGTAACTTCAAGGTAGCTAGTATTTTATTCCTTTCATCTTTAGAAAAATCTATAAATCCGATTTGCATCAAACTTTACCTCATATTAGTTCCGGGTATTCTCTTAGCCAGCTAATACCACCAAAATTATCGATTTGTTGTACAATCTTCTGAACATACACTGATGCTGCATCCTCAGATGCAAACCAAACATTTGCTTGTCCAAAGCCGTAAGAACGTGTTTTGTTTTTCCTTGGAACCTGCCAAATATGAACATTTCTTTCGCCCTCAGTTAGAAGAACACAGTCTTTAGCCACCGCTTCTATATTGAAATGCTGTGTGTAATAAGTTCCATCATCTTGAGACACTTCGACACTATCGTAATATCTATACACCGTAGCATTCTTATACCACCCTACAATTACGGTTCGATTATCATGGTACTTGGCACACCAAATGACTAGCACGTTTTCTGCAAAATCGTCATTTCTTGATATACCTTCAATTTTTTCAATGTGAAGTTGATTTGAATCTTTCCCATTTGTACTCTTTGTCTCAAAAAAGCCAAAACACATCTCCCCATTATCGGTTTCATAAGGAGAAAAATTATATTTTTCATGGGCATCACCAGTTCTTAGTACATATTCGCCACCGAATCTTGGCTCATCCACGTTCTTAATAATTCCTTTGTAATATTTCATATAGGCAATATTACAAAATAAAACCCTCATTCTTTCATCTCCTCGTTATAATTTAGTGTTAGTTTGATCCATCACTAAATCTGTTTTTCTACCACAAACCCACTCCAACTATCAGCATATTGCAGAAGCAATGTCAAAGGCTCTTCATGTGTTGCTACCGATCGATTGTCATCAACATATTGCCCGTCATGATAAACGATTGCTTGTACCTCTTGCTCTGATAAATCAATATACTTTGAAGCCAAATAAAGACTCCGTATAGGAACACTTAAATATGTGAGTTCTTTATTAAACCTATATGGTGCATCAGGCTTATATCCGTACTTTTGCTGCTTTTCAGATAGTTCATTTATTAAATATTGTGGGCTTCCGGGCATACCCACTTTACCTAAATCATGAACCAGAGAAACAATGATGCAGCTTTCCACATTGATATCTGGAGCCAATGCTGCTCTAATTTTCAACATAGATTCTGCAACATTGACACAATGCTCAAGCAATCCGCTCTCTTTGCAAAGATGGTATTTTGTACTCGCTGGAGCTATAAGCCATGCAGTTTCGTTTTCCATAAAGCTTATTAACCTGTCAAACTGTGATTTCCTAGTTACTACATGCATTTTCAAAGCTTCGTATCTATTTCTAATGCTATCTTCCATAACTCACTATCCTTCCATATAAATCGTACTCTTGCTTATACATATTCTATCAGATAGTGAGTACGATAAAACGGACAGTGCCACTATGATTATTATCCGAGCTACAACCAAGCTACAATATCATAACAAACAACACTTCTTTCAATTATCCTCAATCAATCTTGCCACTGCTTCGCCACACTTTTTACATTTCCCTTGAAGCAGGATTCCGAGTTGATCATCTAACATACTGTAATCAACAATAGTCGTCACACCGCATTTACCGCAAAATACATTATCTATGAGTTTCTCTTGTATATCTTTAGGAATCTTGTTCCATTTTTGAGCTGCTTTTAAATCGACGATAGCCATTCTCAACCTCCATATTATCCCTAGATTTCATCCACACTACATTTTCGAATGATATGTTTCACCTTAGCGACCGGATACGGCACATTTTCTTCTGCAAAGTAATCTATCTTCACGATTCTTACAATCGCCGTATGCCCATCACTGCCAGATGGTACAAAAACAAAATCTCCAACCTCATAATCATCCGCATCTGCAATATAATAATAATCTTTTCCATTCTTTTCGAAGGTTGCACTACAGAAGATATAATCACCGTTTCTTCTCTTGATTTTTCCGTATTTGGCTGGATTTAGAGCTTCTCCTTGACCATAAAAGTTTATAAAAGACACTATCTCTTCTGCAAACTCCGGCCAGTCTTCCGGGAGCCCATTTTTATCGAAACTTCCTGTTCTCACACGTTGTGAACCCTTCTTAAAATCTACCGTGATAACATAGCTTTTTTCTTCATCAAGGTTTTCAACGGCATCTTCTGAATTCCCTTCTGTATAATCAAATAAAGAGTCTGCATCCATGTTATCAAGAAAATCAACAATACCATCTTTTACTTGATATTCCCGGGTTATCTTGCAGTCACTTCCTACATTTTGAATGTAGGTCAATTTTTCAGTTGCTCTATCGATGACAATATGTTCAGAATAATCCCAAATGATATGATCCAATGCTTCATTTAACGGTGCACTGCTCTTAATCCGAGAATGTCTTTTATAATCAATCTTAATACGATTCACTTCATCTGGTTTGTCATTACCATCAAAGACAAATAAGTTTTCAATGCCAATTTCTTCTCGTAGTAGATCCGAAAGATCCACGCCATCTATTTCATATCCCGCACAAAGAGAACCGCTAAATGAAACCTTTCTGTCTTCTTCATTGGTTATGGTCATTTCCCATGTTCCAATATCGGTTGCAAAAACTTCATCAACTTCACCACTGAAAAATCGACTGAAGGCTGAAAAAATGGTATCTGCCTTTTCTTTATCTAATTTGAATTGCAGATGACGACCTCTAACATAATGATCAAAATCATAGGCAAAATTATAGCCCGAAAACCAGACACGGCCATCATTGCTCAATGTCAGTCGTTGTTCTACTTCTTCATCTGGTTCTGGAGGAGGTCCATAACTCACATTATTTGATTTAATTTGAATTTTCTTTGCTTTCCCTTGGAGAACAAAAGGTCTGTCACTATCTACTTCCGTCAATAGGACAAGCCGTTCAAACGCTGCAATGAACCAAGGCCGATTACTTTCAGATAACAAACTCTCACAATATGACCAATGGGTTATGCCTCTCCATTTTGAGAAGATGGCAGCACCCAATAATTTGATGTCATTGATCTGACCAACAAAAGCATTGAACTGGATATGTTCATTAAGGAGATTTCTTCCAGGATAAGTTTCTTCTAGAGAATTTCCACAATCCATTTCAAACCCAATGGCAAAGCATTCATCTGCAAAGTTTTCTTCGACTTCTCTATCTATTGTTTTCGGATCCTGATATTTTTCAAGCCACTTAATTGCAAATTCATGAATCTGTTGTTTGTTCAAAAAATTCTCCCTCCTATTCTCAATCATTAAGTCATATAGTTAGTCTCCATATTGAGCAAGGACTTCTTTTAGATGGTTTGTATACTGTTCAATCACAGGCTGAGGTGAAAGGATCTTTATGTTATTTCCAAACTGTGAAATCCAAGCAAAAAACGTCTGACTTACAGCCACTTTAATCCAAACATAAAAGTTACTATCATCTATCCTGCCAATTACAACATCTTTCCCAAAGCGATCAATTACTGCATTCACTAATGAATTGTCAAGTTGAAGTTGTACTAGCACTTCTTCGCCACCAAACATATTAAAAACCTTCTTTGTATACTCAGCAATATCAAAATGCTTTTTTTCTGGCAGTGGATCTCTTTCCTCATCAATTAGATCAATATCTGTCATTCTATCAACTCTATAATGAGTAAAATCATTATATTTGCTTGAAAATGTAATTAAGTAATAATTCTCATCATCCCAAGACAACCCATAAGGACTAACCGAATATTTTTCTCCACTTTTACGAAAAACCTTTTCTTTCTTTACATCATAATCAAAATATTTAAAGGACACCTTTTTGTTTTCCGCAATTGCAGCATGAAGCCTGTCCACATTGTAATAAATACTTTCATTAATCGTCTTGACTCTGTTAGAAACATAAACTTGCCTTTGCAAAGACTGAGCTTGCCTATAGCTCGCTAAACTTTCAATCTTCTTTATAAGATCATTACTTTTTTTGTGTGTGACAAATTTCGAGCATTGGACTGCATCGACCAGAAGCTTAAGCTCTGGGAGCTCAAATAATCTACTTGCAACATAATATTCAGTTGTCTTTGATTTTTTAGATGCAATATCAAGTCCATAATGCTTTAAAGCTTCCAGATCGTCATAGATTGACTTTCTTTCAGCTGATACACCGTATCTTTCAAGTTCACCAATCATTGTATTTATTGACATTGCATTTTCTTCATCAGTATTCTCTTCGAGCATTTTTAAGAGATACAATAACTTGAGTTTTTGATTTGAGCTCTTCGCCATAACATCACCTCATAGATTGATTCCAAATAATTACACCTCTTATAATAACATAATATCACAAGAGGTGTCCAATAAAACGGATAATGATTCAACAAGTATACGATTTCGATTTTCAACTCTGTTTTTGTATTGTTCTGATTGTTCCCCCTTTTCCCTTAAGGTTCAGCTCACCCGAATCTCGACCTCATCACAAATAGCAACCATAAATATCTTGGACAGATACTTTATTGAAAAATAATTTTGGGACTTTATTAGTACCATTTATCAGAAGGTTGTTGTATGATTACTATATAATTCTCTCAGACAAGGAGGTACTCTTTATGCGTTCAAAAGAATTACAAGATAAACAAATACTTATCCACGAACGAAGTTTAGTCATTTCCAAAGAAGAAAAGAGTTTTTCGCAATTCATTAAGGAAAAAAGGAAATTAGAAAAAGGTCAATCAAATAACAAGAATATCACCACACGAGAGCTCGCTTCTAGGCTTAGTATTGATTATGAGATGTTCCGTAAAATTCTCAATATGAATAAGCCAACCAAAAAACGAGATTGTATAATTGCAATCTGTGCAGCACTAAGACTGGATTCCGAGGAGACTAATGAAGCACTTCTATTGTACCAGTATATGCCAACTTTGGACACAAACAATCCTCGCGATGATTTGCTAATCGAAATACTAGAAGAACAATTAAGTAATCCATTAAGAATAGAAGACATCAATCAGAGGCTAATTCGTAACGGCTATCCAGAATTAGACATTATCGATCATCGCCCAATAGAAAAAGCTGCTTCGGAAAGAAAGGACTCGCCTCTTAAACTCATTAAGAAACAAGTCCGTACATTCTCTGATGATTTATTCTTTGGCAATCAATATGAGTCTCTTGATACACAATATGATACCTTAAGATATAGATGTGTAGCTGATATGTGGCTTGAAGATGAATTCAATAAGAAGAGTTATAACCTTTCTACCGGAACAGATGGAAGCTATTCTCATTATACTTATTCCAAAGAAGAAGGAATCAATGATATTAAGACTTATAAAACACCATATGAATCAAGCATTTTTAAGGATTACTTTCTTGAGTTAGAAGCCATGTCCAAACGTGAACACAAAAAAATGTTGTCCATTCTAAATGATACAAAAAATTATCAAGTACGAATAGGCGCTAATATATTAAACGATAAACTTCATGTTTTTGTAGAAACATATAATTACACAGTTCCAGAATTAAATGAATATTATTTTTTTGAGTATATAGATAATAATTACAGGCTTTCAGTATTTAATCGTAGTGTGTTTATGAACAGCTATCTTTCTCCAGAAAAATATACTGAATTATATGGTTCCAATACAACCACACCTTTAATAGTCTATTCCTCATTAGGGGAAATCGAGAAACTTAAGGCTAATTCCAACCACGATAGTATTCACCTGCTTCGCTATCGAAATCATATGTTTAAACGACTTCAAAACCAAGTAGATACCCTTCTTACTGACTTACGAGAAAGAAGAGTTTTCGTTAGAAACTTAGACTATATATATGATGATCGGGATAGAGTCTGCTCATACTTTGGCGTGGAGAATGAATTTCAATGTATATCAGATAGCGAATATGGAGATATGATGTCCGCTGGTATTGACCATTTTGATTTTGCTCTGCCGGATCAAAGCCTAGTGACAATTACATTAGATGATTTATATTATGCATTTGAACTAGGCTTTAACAATATCGATGATATTTGCAGGGTCAAAAAATGTTTAGGATCTATCCAATCAATTATTCCGAAATAATTTTAAAAATGGGACTTTTATAGTCCCGTTTTTTTATGCCCGAAATTTATTTATAGTATACTCATCTTGTAAACAACAAATAGAACAAGAGGAGGTACCCATGATTAACACCACATTAAGAATGATATTCACTGAAGACGAAATACATAGACTCACGATTACGGAGTATAAAAACAAAAAAGCCCATATCATTGTCGATGTACATGGAATGAAATGCTCACAAGTAAGACGGTTCATCAACAATATTATCAATTCTGTCCGCACAGCTTTTCAGTTAATGATTATTCATGGTTACAATCACGGGACTGCGATTAAAGAAATGTTGGCTGACAATTTCAATAATTCTAATATTATTGAAAAGTACCAAGATGCTATTAACTATGGAATCACTCATATTCTTGTTGGATGAATCACTAATATCTAATATCATTTGAAGAAAGGATTTACACTTATGGAAAAGAAAAAAATCATTACAACAACAAAAGATCAAACCTCAGCTATAATCACAGACACACTAAACCAAATTAGATCAAACCGACTATGCAAGGATATAAAAAATATTGATATCGATTACAATAATTCTTGTTGCGAGCTTCGATCTGGATTAGATTCTATAAAACAAGTTATAGAATCTAACAGAGGTGGGGAAAAAGGCATGCATGGCTTTATCGGAGAACGTGCTCAGGTTCACATCTCAAATTCTAATGCTCTTGTTAAAGGTGAGAAGCCACAGTACACTCTTATCGATGATAACGGACCAACCGATTACTTGCGTGGAAATACACTTATTCAGCAAAAATCCTGCCGTTCTGGGGGAACGCTGGGTCTTGACCATCTGCAAAATCATGCTAAGGCATATCCTTTTTATATAACCCTAGGTGGTGTTTATCAAATCCCAAGGGATTTTTATGAAACGTATTATAAGCTACTTCTCAAACCCGAACACATTGCAAAAAAGATGCGTAATGAAGATTATAGACTTTGGTTGAAAATCCAGTCCTTTGCACTAGAAAATCCTGATATAACTATTGAGCCCATGATTGTTACTTATGCTGAAATTCAAGCAGGAACTATCGAAGAAACTCTATCTCAAGTTTCTAAAGCTCATAAACAAATCCACAAAGATAGAACACTTGAAGCCATTAAGCTACACAAAGCCAACATTAAAGAATGTGTTCGTGTGACCATTTGCTCCTCTGTAATCGAAGCTTCAGTCGACGGTGCTATCTGCTTCATTGATAAAATCCAAGATGGCAAAAAAATCTCAGAGTTTGATTGCATAGATTATAAAGAAATCGTAATTGAAACAGCCAAAGGCGCTGGAAAAGGTGCTCTTCGAGGAGCAACTGTTTACACCCTAACCAATACACTAGGCGTGCCTGCCCCTGTTGCTACTGCATCTTTTACAGCAGCTTATGAGATTACAGGAGAAATCATAAAATATTCGAAAGGTGAGACAACTAGAAAAGAATTTGCTATGAATTCATCATGGCATTGTCTCGATGTAACAGTAAGTGCTGTCTCTTCTATGATTGGTGCTAAATATATTACCAAGCTTCTCCCTGCCAAATACAGATCCTATGCTATCCTAGGCTCTCTAATCGGAAATGGCGTAGGCATGTTTGTATATAGCTTTGCCAAATCTGAAATCAACAAGCACCAACTAAGCCAGTAATTTGCTCATCAACAATAAGCTTTTGTTACCAACTCGTCTTCATAAAAGGCTCTGAAAAGTTTACCTACAGTACTTAGTTCATAGGCTAACTCTAAAGAGCCGTTTTATTGAAATGCATTATTTACCGACTATTAAATGAACATATCTTCCAGAAAAAACACCTTTTACAACAGGTATATTTAGAGTTGCTAATAACTAAACAATTCACGGAGTGATCTTGACATGCCAAAAACCTAAAAGCAGATACAAAATTGTCCACTTAACTTACCAAATACCATTTGGTTTTCTTTGCTCAATCTTTCTCTTCTCTTCTAACACTTTCATTACAGGATATGCCTTGTTCTTATCTGGAAGTATTGGATTATCGTCTGGAACTATAGCATTCATTAGAAATAAATCATTCTTTTCAATTTCATGTGCTTCACACACCACAATGCTGCTACTTCTTTTAAGAATTGAAACTCCATCTAGCACGTCAGGAAAGTCGCTCTTTGGATTTATTACAGCCGGCATCAATTGAAATACAGGATATTTTTTCAACTCACTCAAGAACATATCAACATTCTTATGACTTTCCGCTTCCATTGTGTGTAAGCGATTTATATTTTGAAATAGTATCAATTCCTTATTGCCTGTTTTGGGTACTCTATCTGAGCCTACAATAACCCTGTACCAAAAAGGTTTGTCTTTTCTTATCCCTTTAATAATCCCAATTTTGATCCTATCTTCAACATCCTTATTCCCAATATCTTTTATCCATTCAGCAAATATGTCTTTACCAGTAATATTTGTGTATACAAACGTCAAAATTGGAGGATACTTTGGGTCTGGAATACAGATATACGCATTCCCTTTCCATGCTGCTTTATCCCATAGCTTAAAATTAATAACTGAATCGATAAAAATACTGTCTTGCGACACATTATCAAAATTAAGATGCTCCGGTTTTTCTCCGTAATGGAGTTCTTTTATTTCATTATCCCAGGTCACTTTCTCTTCTGCGGCATCAAAATTATTCAACAGCTTACATTTAGGTCTAGTATCATATCGATTATCTTCATCGACAACTCTTGAAAAAGAAAAAACATCCGTACCAAGGGCTTCAGCTGAGTGAAATAAATTATTAGAAAATGCATACGCTCTTCCCAAAGCATTCTCGTTCTTGATCATCTCTTCTATTGATGCATGAACAATATTGAAAGGAAAAACTATTGATGTGAAGTGACCGAGTATGCTAATTAAACTATCATGCAATATATCCTGTGCCTCATTTATCTCATTTGCTTCATAGTTACAGCAGGTAATTTCAATATGATTATTTTCCGAATTACATTTGATTTCGAAAGGCAATGCATCAACAAAAGTAATGTTAATTGTAACTTTAGGAGTAATAGCCATTACGCCATTTCTAAGGCCTGTAACAAAGAAACTTTCTAAACTCGCAAGTACTGTAGCGCCCATTTCAACAGCTAAGAAATTTTGATCTGCGCTAACTTCAACTTCACAACCGCAGATCTTAGATCTCAATATACACTTATCCTCAAAACCCCAAAATATCATTTCAGAATCAATCAATAAATCTTGATGATCATGCCATTTTTGCATAAAATCATCGTACCTAGATTTATCACCTGCGAAACCACCCAAAATTTCCTCATCATAATTATCAAAGAAATAATCATAAGCAACTTGAGCTAGATCTAATCCCAAATTATTAAAATATGACCGGAAGCCATTAATTTCGCTTAGCTTCTTATTGTTTGTCCTCAAAATTCTATGTCCTAGAACATAATTAAATGCCTCCGACTCTTTTTCATCAGGCCACATATCACAAATACGGCAAATTATCATTTGTAACCGATGAAACTCACTCGCATATAATATACGCCCCATATCTGCTTCAATTCTTTTCAAATAGTTTACAGAGAACCTTAATGCAGGGTGAATATCGCCAAACTTCAAGTATTGGTTTGTTGCTAAGCCAAAAGCATACAAAAAGAAATTCCTAGCAGCCCAAATACAGCCTACCTGACCCATATTAATACCAATATTTATCAAGCTATGAAGCAATTCATTCTTTGTTTCTTCTTTAAGTAATAATGTCAAAGCTCTACTGTTAAAAATCAATGCATCATATGGACTTTCCATAAGCTCTTGAGCTCTAACCATTAACATTTTTGCCTTCTTGATATCTGTTGACCTTTTGCCCATTACATCTAATAATATTTCAAATAACTGATCATATTTTTTTGCTTCATGAAGTAAAGGAATATCTGTAACTATTTTTTCAATTGTAGTTACTTTTAAGTTTAGTTTCCCATCAGAATTTTTAAGAATATCAATATATTCATCGACTATTTCATTCACATCTTCAAGTAAGGTCATCCTTATCATTTGATAACTTGCTCTTGCTTCAATTGATGCGTTAGGCTTCGATTTATCTGCAATGTATTTCCTATGTTCATCGACGATTATTTTTGTATGCTTCTCAATATCTATATCACTTCTCTTAGAATTAGACAGGACATAAACATTAACCCACAATGTAGCAAGATTTTTCAGATATTCAACTTCATTTTGCTTTATAGCTATATTTTCGTATTCCTTATACTTTTCATAATAGAGTTTTTGGTTATCGTACCACCAGTATAAAGTCCATGCCGAATTATATATTGCCTCTGAATAATCAAGAATTGTTCCTTTTTCTTTTGAAATTCTTTCTGCTCGCTCTAGTAAATTGAGCATTCTATCCTCTGGTACTTCAAGTTCTCGGTTTATGACAATACTTTCATTAACAAGTTCAATTAATTCGACATTTGAAATATCAAGTTTTGTTGTCAATATCTCATCAATCTCTTTTATGCGTGTTTTCCTCTTTAAATCTTCAGGACCTATCCTATACTCATCTTGAAATTCAGAAGAAAATCCAAATATCTCAATTGCAATTTTCTTATTTTCACCTTTAAAAACTTCATTTAGAATCCAATTTCGATCAAGTATCCTCACATCAATGCCAAACTCTTGTCTTAAATTATCTTCAGAATCTGATCTTTTCTTATCAGATATATATTGGTTTGATATAAAAAATACTTTAACGTAGCCACGGCCTTTTTCATCATTAACGCCGATAATTTTATTAACATCTGATTTTACTTTTGATTTCCAGTCCTTTTTTGCACTAATAGCAAAAGCCCATCTTTCCTGAGAACTTATATTACCTGTACCGTAGTACCATTTATCAGATATTTCGCTTGAGACAGGGTAAGTCTCACTGTCAACTTTGCTATCACCACCACCTGTTGGACCTGTTTGAGGCAATAAATTGGGGCAAATCACTACTTCCACTAACTTCCGGCAAAAATCTTCAAATTCCTTTTCTTTGCTCTTGCTAGTCAATGTTTCTAGGTAGAAATCGAAGAAATCTTTATCTAATTTCCCTACTCGTTCAATCTTTGAATCCGAAAATTGATCTGGATGTATCGATTTAAAAAACTCTTTTCGTGTATTCATAGTTCAATTCACCCCCACTCTAAATACCTTTTAATCATCAATTGCCCTTGAAGATGCTAAGCAGAACAGATTATAAACTTATAACTTTGTAAACACCTTTTGTGTCCTCAACTGTTTAAACAACTCTTCAACGTTGCAAGCTTTCTTGTTGGAATTGATCAGTACCCCCATTTCAATATTGCCTTCTAACCCATGGTAAGAAAGATTTGATGAGGAGATAAAGGTTTTATGCCCATCTACTACGATTATTTTTGCATGGAGTGCTGCCATTTTGTCAGCCCCTTTATTGTAGTCGTAAATGTTCAAAAATCTCCCTTTATATACTTCTAACTTATCTAGCTGCTCCTGTTTGCCTGCGAAGTCATTTACATATAGATTTACATATACACCTTTTCGACTTTTATCTAGAAGCTCTTCCAAAAGCTCAGCAAAATAATCTGAGATCGAATAGCCCGTCAAAGTAATGCTCTTCTGTGCATTGTTTATAAGTTCATGCACAACAATGCTTGTCTTGAGTGCTTTCAATTTAAAACTATTAGGCGCTGTTATAACCATTTCAACATTCTCTTGAACTTTGTAATTATATAGGCTAATAGCCATTTGAATTACATTATATATCTCATCCTCCGACAACGATGGGAACTTATCTTTGATCGAAAGATATGACTTTTTAAAAACTTGAACATCGAAATTTAATTCGCCAAAACGTTCAATCTCAGTCACCAATGTTTCTACAATTATTGCAATCCCTATATTTCCATCCCGCATAGCTCATTCACCAACTCTCTAAAGTAAGCGCTCTCCTCTTTTGATGGTAGTGGAACCACAAGCGACCGATCCAGTAATCTATTACCGCTCTCACATGCGGTTTCAGCTATCATTACACAAGAGTGACAAGCAACTCCATTTAGATCTTCTGAGGAAGGCTCGCTCATCATACATTCTGGGTCAGTAGTACAGAGCATTGCATTTTCAAGAGCTTGCTTCAATACTATGAGCAACTTGCTCATTTCTCCAATTTCTACAAGACCTCCTAAAGACCCTTCTTTATCCGCGCTACCGGTATATAGAAGAATGCCACACATATTCTCGCTGCTATAAATTCTTTCTTTTATCGCAGAAGATGAATACCCTGATTGCATTGCCATCTCTTTGATCATTAAATGGGCAAATGTATGTAGTAAAACATATTCCGCATTGCGTTCTTTAAATTTAGTCCAACCTCTTGAATTACAAAAATCATCATAGAATCTCTTGTACTGATCGGATAATTGACCTGTTCTTAATACAGTATTCCACTTTGAAATAGTTTCTTTGTTGAACTCAATGAAAATACCTTCACCATTGATTTCTACTCCAGGTAACCAAGATTCGCCTGTTTTATTTTTTGTCAGGTAAACTATGTTTTTAGCATCTTCAACTTCCGGTTCCGGAGAATCCATTCTCATAAATCCTAACAAAACCATTACTTCTCTTAATCTATGAACCTTTATTACTCTGGAAAAATATTTACTTAAATATGCAGGTATCGGTTCTTCCTCAGCCTTAAAATACTTCACATCTGTCTGATAAAGCAAATCATTGTGATGGGTAATAGCTGCATATTCCATCTCTTTAATTTCAATAAACTCTTTGACCTTTTCATCCCGTTTTTTAACTGCTTCAACAAACTCTTCTTGTGAACAAATCGATGTAAAATGCTTTTCATAGATTTTTATAATCGCTTCTTCGCCAATATACTCCCTTAAATTGAGAATATCTCTGTAGTGTTCATCAATCATTGAGTTTAATGGATTAATCCATGGTGGAATTGAAATAGCACTTCTAATAACTGGAAAGTAGACATTCGATGCACCTCTTTGTGATGGGATTACATCCTTATCACATTTCGAATATGTTCCATTGGATTTCTTGGACATCCTTGGATTGTGAGGATGCCTTCCACTACATTTTAGACCAGCAAAATTCTCTGATTGTGTAGATCCACTCATGGTTCTTGATGCACCGCACTCACATTTGACAATTATCTCAGCAAGTGAGGATGTATTCCCTGTCGATACAAGTTTTAAATCTCTTTTACAGGATGACTCACCATGATGCACCCACCATCTCCAAGGGAAATCATCTAAATGACCATCCACACAAGACATGATAAATCTTGCTGGGTACGCTTTAAATCCACAAATTGGACAAGTCGGACCATTTTGCAAATACTTGTCCACGTCAAAATTCTCGCTAATATCAAACAAGTTATTGCAGGTACTTTTTTTACATATATGATAATTCGGGAATGAAACTACTGGAATATCTCCTTGCCAAGAAGTTTTTGGCGTTTTAAAATTATCAACGCCTAAATAAGATGCTAACCTAGCATCATAAATTGTCTTCCCATATCTGTCCCAATAATTAATATCAAGTACCGTTACGGAATCTTCGACTACATCCATTATTGCACCAGGGCCAAAGGTAGTGATTAATTGGTTAGGTCTTAATTCCCCTAATTTATTGATTTTCATCCTAACGAGCCCCCTCTGTGTAATAATATAGTGAAGATGTACTTTCGACCTCTCTCATTGAATTAAGTGTAGGCTTCTCTTTAGGCGTACAGAATTCATTGTAAAAATTCAGTAACCGATTGTAGTTCTCGGTGTTCTTAATATAATAGAAAAGCCTTTTTTCGCCATTGCTAAGGTGCTTCCATTCATCAATAAAGATATCCATTTCTCTAGTCGTGTCTGCACTCGCTTTTGCTGCAACAATCGATACTCTTTCTAAAATTATGTCTTTAGCTTCCTGAATGACACGGTCTGCTGTTTCATTAATTCTTCCAGCACCTTCATTAACGGCCAGTTCTTCGTTTTTAAGTCTTAACAGGGCTACCAGCAAGGCATGCAATACCCTATCCCTTGCTCTTGCAGAGAAAGGTGTCGCTGTAGTGCCTTCAACATAACGGTACATATGCGAATGGAAGCCTGTAAAGTTTTCATAATGCGATAAGTCTCTTGGTCTATAGGGATTGTAAATCGTTACAACAAGTCCAGGGAACTTTCTACCGATACGACTTGTGGCTTGTATATACTCCGAATTTTGCTTGGGTTGGCCTGTAACCGACATTAATCCTAGACGATCGACATCCATCCCAACTGCAATCATGTTAGTTGCAATTGCAACGTCCAAACACTCATCGCTGCTCTTTTCAATTGTCAACTCATCAAGCAATTGAGCTATTTTATACGAAGATACACGAGAAGTTATTTCCTTTGTTCTTCTTAAATACCTTGTAGAGCTGTACTCATATTTTTTAACAATTCTCTTAATACGGGCAGGAATGTCATCTTGCAACAGTCTTACCGTACCGCCAAGCTCTCGAATACTATTGAAATACCCAACTAAAGTGTAATATGGGTCTACATAGTCTTTGTATTCATCAATCTTTGAAAGTTCTAAGGTTTGTTGCAATAGGACGGCATATACCCTTAATATAGTTGTCTTCATAGATTTACCGGTAGCGCATATACCACAGTATTTTCTGAATGGTTTATCGCTAAGCGGTATCTCTTTTATAAAGTAACTATCGCTGATATCAAATCCACTTGGAGGGAACTGAGAAAAATTATCTCTTCCATACAAACATCTTATTTGAGCATCTGCATTTTTTATCGTCGCTGTGGATACGATATACTTAGGCAGCAACCTTTCTCCATCCTTATCAATAGCACACATATCCTCAACAACGGTTTCATATGCACCATAGATTGTGCCAAGTGGTCCAGTTATTAAGTGCAACTCATCTTGAACAATCAGCTCCGGTGGATAGAACGGTTTTGTGCCAACAGTTTGTGAAGCTGGCAATGTTTTTGATTTGTTATGCCTATTCGCATGATCTTCACCAACTGCAATATATCCATGACGTTCACAATACCTATCAGTTTTACCAAACAGTAACCCCATCTTCTCATCCCAAGGCAACCTTGCAAATTTATCAACTGTTGATATGATTACTGTTGGACATTTTCTGTATATTTCCTCATCCACTAGATAGACAGGGATACTTGCTCCTTTAAACTTATAAAACTGGCATTTTGAATCAGGGCAGTGGATTTTGACTTCGCATTTGTTGGTATCAATATCATAATTCTCTTTTTTGATTGGAGTACCGCACATAGGGCAAACAATAACCTGTTTTGTCAACTTATTAATAGCTTGCGGGCCTTTTTCTGCATCGTCTAACTCTTTGAAATTATTGGGAGTTACACCGCTACCTACCCAGAAGCCTATAGAAATTCTCTGGTTACCATATAAACTTGGATTTTTTGCTCGGATCATTTCTGCAGCACAAATCATTTTAGTTAATCTGTCACGTTGTTGCGTGGTTAATAGACGTAATGTGTACCTAAGAAATACAGTTACGCCACCATCTTTTTCGTATTCAGTTTCTTTAGAAGCTGTCAGCCTCCTAAATCCAATGACAAATGCAATTAGGCCTAAGTAGGCCTCTGTCTTACCTCCACCAGTAGGGAAGTATAAGAGATCAACATTGTCTCTATATTCATCTCCTGCATTAGCACAACTTGCAATATTCAATAATATGAAAGCAATTTGGAACGGTCTCCAAGTACTATGGTCTTCTTTATTGAAGTCACCTAGGCTACATTCAATTCCTTTTCCATACTTATTAGCAAATTGTGATATGCTTCTTTGTAAGTACATGGATTGATTCATGAAGCAGAAAGCGCTAAACACATCTTCATCCGACTCAAGAAGATGTATGCCTTGTGCTATTCTATTGGACGCCTTTCTGCATTCACCAATAATTTGATTCCCTCTAGACAAAAATGAAGTTTCATTCATTTTCTCATTTTTGCCTAAATCATCTATCCACTCATCGTACTCTTCTCTCAAAGCTTTTAGTCTATTTATCGTTTCGATTTTATTTTTCGGATGAGACATAAACCTCATTGAAAACTGATTACCACCGAAGTTCTTTAACTCAGGACTTACAGCATTTATTTCATGTGAGGGAATAAATGCTGTCTTGATTTCACATGCATTCTTACCATCATTGTAACTCCAGCTTACTGCACAACCATGACCTCTTGAATATATGGGACGTTTCTCATAATAAAATTCATCAGCAATTTCTTTTTCACGGCATTTATGCTCAGGTAAAAATATCGAATCTCCATCAATCGCCTTAACAGTTAGTTCCGTCTGAAACATGACATTTTCAAAATCTCTATCTTGTCCTGTCTGTTTCCCGTTATATAGATAAACTGAAACCAACTTATGCTTGTTGTTAAGCCTAAATTGAATAATCCGTAACTTTATTGAAGGATCGCACACTAGCGGAATATCTTGAGTCTTATCAAAGCTTTTAAGATCCACAGCAATGACTTCCGATTTTTGTTCTCGAACATACATCGTTTTTTTACTTTTCTTTTTACCAGCTTCAAGATCTTCTTCTGTCTCAATCTTATCCTTTGTATATTCTCCCCACCTTGCAATGGCTTCGAAACAACTCATATCTTCAGATATATAGAAGCTTAAACCAATAGAAGATTGTTGTTTGAACTTTGATACAACTTTATCTTCATAGTCCTCTTCCAAAGTATCTTTTTCATCCTCAATTGTATCGCTAATGAAATCATTGTCTTCCAATTCTGATTCACTTGAAGCCTGAGTTTTAAGTGGATAAAGCATGCCCGAGATATAGGTACTCAAAGGAGATTCATCCAGCATTTCTTCCACTTCTATCGGACCAATCAGATCTGTGTTTAATGCTTCAATAATTCTTTCACGAACTTTAGCATATACATGATCACTCATTCATTAGCCCCTCCAAATTCTCGCTCATCCCCATGATGTATTTGAAATTGTTGCCAATCGCGATATTTTGTCCTGCAATAAGTCTAAATTTCCATTCTTTTTTATCTGCATCAACACCAGTAGCACATTCGCACCACTTTATTGCAGCCCTTGCTTTATCTATAACATCCTCATCTTTGGTCATATTACTTGCTTTCACTTCAACTAAATATTTTGATGTCGCTGTTTCCACTATAAAATCAGGGTTATACTGGTGACCTGCTTTATAGAATAATCCTAATTGATTAAGCGGTGGCTTGATCCAACGTACAACGTCAGAATCTTCTTCAAGTATTACCGCCAAACGTCTCTCATCATCACTATCAAACCCATTTTCTGGGTAATAAGACTTCTTATATCCAGTAAACAAATACTGCCTGATATTTTTCTTATCAGTTATATCCTTCTTGAAATCAACCTTCCCATCTGGCTTAACATTTTTTACGAACTTACCAAATAGAATCAAGTCCTTTTCAACGTTATATATGAATTCGGTATGCTCATCCTTTGATGCATAAACCTGTTTTCTTACATCATCGATAATTACAGTAGCATATCTTCTTACTATCTTTTTCTTATCTTCAAAGCTTCCTTCGATCAGATTGAGGTACTGTTCAACAACGTCAATAATATAATCGGCGTCATTGGAATCGAACTCATCAATAGAGTCCAACAGCATACATGCCAATTCATTTACCGGATCTTCCGTTTCAAGAGCAACTGCTTCTACAGACATTAACAGCTTCTCATTGATGACATCATATCTTTCAATAAAGGAAGTTGCAGTATCAAAGTCAACAATGTTTCTTTTAATCGTTACTGGCTTAAAAGTTATCGTTGAACTATATCCTATACTTATCCTCGGAACACTTACTGATCTTTGAGCAACTTTTTTGATCTTTTCAATGAACTCTTCTTTTTTCATTATTGGTGTTTTAGGTTTCTGCTTCGGATTTTTGGATTCATCCCCTTGATACGCAGCTGTATCTTCAGCCACCTTTTGAGCAAATACTTCTAAGTCAAACAGTGACATTTGATCAACTGATTTATCATCTTTTGCAGGCTTAGTATCTTTAGCAAAGGCTTTTAGATACCCCTTGTATAATTCTTCTTGAACCTTCAAGTCATTTATATCCTGGAATGACTTAATAGCTGTCGTTTCAACTGTTTGCTGGAAAAGTGCCATCTGTCCGTCGTTGAATTCAGCAACAACATCGACCGCCTTAGTCTGAGGAACATCATTTTCATCAAGGTTTCTAGTCTTGAATATTGGATTGGATTTTACATCGTCAATCAATTCCCTATAATGATCATGGGCAACGATATCTAATGTATCTAGCTCATCTTGTCCTGTGATTTGTCCAAATGGCAAGCGGAGTCCACGACCAATTGTTTGCAATGCCAATATTTCACTTTTAGCTGCATTCAACGGAACGATGGTGAAGAGATTGTTAACATCCCATCCTTCTTTAAGCTTGTACACATGAAGAACAATCTCAATAGGGTTCGTGTTTTCTTCTATTGTGAGAAGTTTTCTTATGTTATCATCCGATTCGACACCGGTTGTGCCTGAATGAATCTCAACAACTTTACCTTTATATTTACCTTCAAAGAAGGCATCCGAGTCAATTTTTTCTCTTACTTCTTTTGCATGGCTAGTATCTTTACATGAAATCAGAACAATGGGTTTAACCTGCGGTAAATTGTTTTCTGTGCAATATTTATAAACAACCATTTTACGTTGTTCATGCAACTTTATCCCATCTTTTATTTTCATTTCTTCAATATCTGCATCGTTAAATCCAGCCGTATTGGTTCTACCCATTACAACTGGTATTTTAAGGTACTTGCCAGAACCTTTTGCTAAATCAAAGCTATAAATGATATTTTTATTCTCAGGTTTTGGTGTTGCAGTAAACTCAAGACCCAATATCGGATTCAAGTAGTCAATAGCTTTTTTAGATGCTGGCGCATAGTATCTATGAGCTTCGTCCATACAGATAACTAGATCATCAAAACTCTTCAAGACATCTGCAAATGAACCGCCAAGACATTCCTTAAAATCATGAAAATTAAACTGAACATCTCCACGTTGAAAGATTTTCCCGATGTTAAATATAAAAATTTGTATCTCTGATGTTTTCTCAACCTGTAATTCATATTGTGTAAATTTAGCGGGATAGTTCAGATAATTCTCACCATCATATACCTTCGGCCTTCCCATCTCAGCCTCAAGACCTTTAAACATGTATTTGGGATGATGGGGCATCGTTTCTTTTCTAAGCTTATCGTAAATGGTGTTTCCAGGTGCTAAAATGAAGAAATGCTTGTATCCCTTAGTTTTATAAAGGTAATATATGCCAGCTCCCATCAATCTTGTCTTCCCGATACCCGTCGCCATTTCAAAGCAGAAGGACGGAAAATTGAAATCTTTATCAATCTTAATCTTTCTATTTTCCTCACAGTTTTCTTGTGCAATCCTCTCTGCTTCTTCTTTGGTACATACCTTGTAATCCAACTTTGAACTTATGGCATCAAGATAAGATAATGCCTCTAATTGAGGTTCTCTCAGACTCATAGCCCAGTTAATCTTGTTAACAATACTCATCTTACATCCCCTCACTTTCAAAGTCGCATTTAGATAATAAGTCCTTGGGAATCCCCTTTATCTCTATGTTTTCTGGTAGAACTATACCTGATTGCTTTTTTGTGCAATATATTAATAGCGACTGTTTTTTGCTTAAATGCTTCGATATTGAAACAACATAGCTGCTGTTTACAAAATCATTAGTTATATGGATGAATCTATTCTCTGTAGAGAAACCATGATACTCTCCAGTAGGATTATACTTAAAGCCTTCTAACTTACATATAGCTTCTGCCATCATTTCAAAAGTGTACTCTGGATTTACTTGATAAATTGGCAATTTCGCATTTTTTACAAGAAGTGGTTTCGCAAGTTCATAAAACTTAAATCCACCACCACCATTCCAGTTAACATTTGTTGAAATTCCACCCTGTTCACCATTAACAACCGATCTTAGTCTTGGCACTACATGAGTATAGCAATGATTACCCAGTTCAATACCAATCCACTTTCTATTCAACTTATGAGCTACTGCTGCAGTAGTACCTGATCCTAAGAAAGAGTCTAGTACGTAATCTCCTTCATTTGTTGCTATATTTATTATTTTGTGTATTAATTTTTCTGGCTTAGGTGTAGAAAAAAGTTCGTTTTTATTCAACTCAGGGAATAGCTTTTTCTGTTCATATTTTGCTTGTCTGTTATGTCCCGTATCATTTAAATCAGCCCATAAAGTTGAAGGTGGAATATCCTTTTGTTCATACAGATAAGTTCTTCTTTTGATGTTAGTATAGTTTGCATTAAACCTAATCTCACCAGATAACATTTTTTCTTCCAATGTTTCCTTTGACCATCTCCATCCATTTAAAGGTGGCTTAATCACATTCCCATTAGGTGCAATAATATCATATGTCAAATTAGGACGAGGATTTGGTGATCCCACTGGGTTTCCATCAAACCAAGGACCCCTTGGATCATTGTCTGGGTTTGAATAGTGTTTTCTCTGCTCCTCATTCCTTTCTACTTTATTAGTAATCCACCCAGGTGTTTTTGAGTAAACAAGAGTATAATTGTGATCTAAAGAAAATTGCTTGGAGTCATTATTACTATTGTCACTTGATCGCCATATTACTGATGCAACAAAATTCGATCTACCAAAAACCTCATCGCACAAAACCTTCAGATAGTGCACCTCATTATCATCGATACTTATCCATAAACTTCCATCTTCTGTTAGCAATTCTTTAATTATTTCTAATCTTGGCTTCATCATACTAAGCCATAAGGAATGTTCTATTCCATCATCATATTCATCAAACGCTGAACCAGTGTTATAGGGTGGATCAATGTATACACATTTAATTTTACCTGCAAAATCTTGTTCCAAAGCTTTAAGAGCTATTAAATTATCTCCATGAATCAGCATATTTTCAGAATTTGTGTCACCATATGACTTATCCGTATCCTCGACCAATATCCTAGGCTCGACTTTCTTTTCCTCATACTTTCCAACCCAGGTTAATTCTAATTTTCCTTGTTTATTCATCCACTCTTCCTCCTAGAATTTAACCACTACTCTTGCAAAGAGTACCGGATTAATTTCAAATTGATTTTCAAAAGCTTTCATAAATAGCTTTGCTTCTTCATCAATATTTGCTATAGACTGATGAAATTTTATAATCATCTCGTCTCGTTCTTTTTCTTTAGCTTCTGCTTGCTTCTTCAAGTCAATTTTTTCCTTGAAGTTCTTTGTTGCTAAAGCTTGATCTTTGATCTCAGCGATATCTTTTTCAACCTCACCAATTTCAAGATTAAAATAATCTTTACGCAACATCGCCCAATTATCAACTTTGGCTTTATTATAATCAATGGCTGCTTTGTTAGCAGAATAGTACTTCACTAACAATTCACTATAGATACATTCACCGCATTGTTTTAAATCGCTATCTTGTATTGTAGTGGGAGTGATTTCCGACTCCTCAATATTCTCCATAATTTCTATTATCTCAGCTTCTTTCAATTCATACTTGCTGCCATTCTCATCAAACATATATAAAAACGGAAGCAAAAACTCTTGGTTATCATATAAACCGCCCATTAGTATGAAACCATGATTAAGTCCATATGTTTCTTTGTTTCGTATGTTCACTTTGTAAGCTGCCGGATATTTTTGCCCCTTTTGAGGTGGCTTTACGGACTTCCATTTTTTCAACTCATCTAAGAAGTTCATAGTTACAACGAGACTTCGCTTATAATGATCTGAATGATGCTCATTCTCATCACTCAAAAGGTTTTTAAGCTCTTGGAATTTAACATTCCTTTTTCTTTCAAATTCCTTCTCTAACGCCTTGAACTCTTTGTTGAACTCCCCGATGCTATTACATGACTGATATATTGTCAGCACTCTCTTTTCAAAGTCAATTCCTGACTCCAAAAGACCAAGTGCTTGATCCGAAGCACCAAAAACACCTTCAAACAGTTCAAATTTCTCTGATAGAATCTCATAAACTCTTCTATCCGCCACATTTTCTGTATTTAGCAAGTTGATTACAATCGTATCATTCATTTGTCCATATCTATGGCATCTTCCAATTCTTTGCTCAATCTTTTGTGGATTCCAAGGAAGATCGTAATTAATGACCGTATTACAGAACTGAAGATTCAGTCCTTCCGATCCCGCATCTGTTACCAACAAAATCTTACAATTATATTTGAAATAGTCTACAATAGCATGCTTAACTTCAACATTCCTACTGCCAAATGTTTTGCCATAGTTCTTTGCTTTCCATGCCCTATATATTTCAGCAGTAGTTTTATCAGATGGATTTCCGTTAAAAAGGAGAACCTCACCTGCATAACCTTTGCTTGTAAGTTCTTTGTAAAGGAATTCTTGAGTACGAATCGACTCGGTAAAAACAACTGCCTTTTCATTGATTCCAGTTTCCTTTTGCTTATCAAATGCTATCGATAACGCACTCATTAAAGCTTTGGCCTTCTCATTTGCCAATATACTTGTAGCTAGTTTGATAATACTTTCAACTTCATCTATCTCGTGTTGAATAAAGTCATTTACCTTATCTCTTCCGTATAATTCCGATGCAATTGATGAGTTAGCGTCATCTTCTTCATAGTCATCATCCAAAAAATCAAAAAAGTAATCCAGTCCCTTCTCAACACTTTCAAGATGAGTACTTTCTTTTAAAACAAATAATCTGTCTTTTAGAACCTCAAAAGTGGCCGCAACTGCATGACTCGAAGATGCTAATAACTTTCGGATGATCACTGTTATCAATGTTCTATTCGATGAAGGTATCGCATAGATGATATCTTTCTTTAGATATTCATTTACCATTACATATAAAGCCGCTTCTTGTGGAGATAGTTTAAAATCAATTGTAATACATACCCTTTGTTTAAAAGAGATGTAATCAGCAACGTCTCTTCTAAGTGTTCTCTGCAATACCGGCCTTACATGAGACTTTAAATCAGCAAAATCCTTTGTTTTTATATATCGATTAGCAAAAAGTCTTTTATCAAAAAAAATCTTCTCATCAATGAAATAGGTAAGTCCATATAGATCCAAAAGATTGTTCTGTAACGGCGTTGCTGTGAGTAAAATCTTAGGAATCCCCTTTGTTATCTCATAAATACTTTTCGCAGTTTTTACACCTGATTTATGTACATTTCTCAACTTATGCGCTTCATCGAATACAATAAAGTCCCAATCTATTCTAGAAAACATCTCTGCTTTTTTTGATGCATAAGTGTAAGAACAAATAACAATCGCTGAATTTCTATTATCTCTAGATACCTTCTCATGGTAATCATCCAAATTGAAGCTATCCACCACCGTTGTCTCAATATCAAATTTCTCTTCTAATTCTATCTGCCACTGTTTCCTTAGATTCGATGGCAAAATGAGTAAAATTCGTTTGGCGCCGCTTTGAAGAACATATTTTATTATCAACCCTGCCTCTATTGTTTTACCTAGTCCAACTTCATCCGCTAGAATCATTCCACCCGATTTCAACGAAGCCACCGCAGCACAAAACGCCTCAACTTGATGAGGGTTAATGTCAATGTCCGAACCACTTAAGCAATAGTATGGGCTCTTCTTTAATTCAGTTCTTTTTATCTGTCCATATTCTTGGATAAGTAAGTTTGCCATTTTCCTCTCCCCTCATCAAAGATTCTCTATAATTTGTCTGATGCCTTGTGCTAACCCCTTCGCCATCAAAGGTGGTACTGCATTTCCTATTTGTACAAACTTCGCTGCTCTAGGACCTTCAAAGAAGTAATTGTCAGGAAAAGACTGAACTCTTGCTGCTTCTCTAACTGATAATGATCTCCCTTGTTCTAAATCAGGATGAATAAAATAATGTCCATCTTTAGATATATGCGCAACCATAGTATGAGAACATTGCAAGTCCGCAGCAACCACCTTGTATCTGTCTAAAAAAGCACTTCGGTTTTTGTGAGTACATAATTCCTCTGGTAAATCAGTATACCGCAATCTTCTATGTCCATCATTCCAAGCAGTAATAACTCGTCTATATATTTCAACATCTCTTGGATTGTGGAAACGACATTCATGATGCGTTAGTATATCATCATGGCATCTTATTCCGCTCTCAATCAAATAGTTATTGGGTTCTAAAACATACGTATTATTTACCGTTGCTCTTTCAAGCGGTACTAAATCTTCTAGGATATCATTAACCGTTGCATGGAATTCAACACGTTCAAACTCCGGATATCTCAGCTGCAGGTGATTCTGCCATCCGACAATGATAACCCTTTTCCTTCGTTGCAACACACCAAAATCTGAGGCATCAATGATTCTATGCTCAACTGTATAACCAGCTTCATTAAACTCCCTAATAATATTTCTAAACGTCTCTCCGTTACCAGCCGTCAAAATACCTGGTACATTCTCAAATATGAACATCCTTGGTCGATAATGAGTTAAAAACCTGATGTATTGTCTATATAAAAAATTCCTAGGATCATTGCGCATATTGTCAGGATCTTTTGCTCTTCCTATCAGTGAATACGCCTGACATGGTGGACCACCTATTATGATATCAACATTCTGGATATTTGCATTTTGTAATATCCCATCGATCGAGTTGAATATCTCATTTGTTGTTTCATCTGAAATTTCTCTATTGATGACCGTATCAAGCATGCCAACTGGCATTCTAGCAAATAACTCATCCCGAGTAATTTCGCCCCTAATATAGCTCCGGTACTCTTCGAGTCTATTATTCTCTCTCAAGTAGTAATAACACGTTCTCGTTTTAAGTGTCATTGCAGCATGAGGATTCATTTCAACATGTGCAACAGGAATAAACCCTTCATTGGCAACAAAACCTTCTGAAAGGCCACCCGCACCTGCAAATAAGTCAATAAATGTGAAATCTCTATCGTTCATAACACCATCCCATTTCCATGTCCCAATAGGACAATGCACTTCTTAGTTTTCTTCGTAATACTCGATAATGTCGCCAATGCTACATTCAAACAGCTTGCACAACTTATCCAAAGTGTCGTAATCAATTCTTTGAGTCTTATCATGATACAAACTGGCAATTGTGCTTCGAGCAAGTCCAGTTTTTTCATATACATCTTGTATGTTGTATCTCTTAACACCCATCAAAATAGATAATTTGCTCCTAATTGCCATGTTTACACCTCACCAACTTCAGGGTACACTTTCACAACTACAAGAGTAACACATTTTGCTGCAGGTGTAAAGCATATACACTTCATTTAGTGCTTTATTTAATCTAAATTACTTTCTTTTTCATTTATACATCTATAGTTCAAATGTACATTTCAAGGGGATGCACCTTTGGGCTCCTCCCCAGCCCATATAAAGTTGTAAGTAGGATAAGACCTTTCTATTTTTTCACATCTCTGATTTTGACAATAATCATCCAGGGCTACCCCCAGCTCATAATTATCATTTGTCTTTTCTACAGCAGTCTTATCTTCAATATCATCAGCCTTCTCCTCTTTAGATTCTGTTACATTATCCATAACTTGTTTTTCAGCCATAACAGGCTTTTCTTTTTGATTGTCCTTTGACTGCACTATATTAAGCGTGTAAAGGTTTGAAGTCTGTCCTCCATGTTTTCTCTCAGTATCAAATCTTGCTTCTTTGACTACAAAACCCGCTTCAACGAGATCATCCAATGCTCTTTTAATTGTATTCACACTGTACCCGCATTCCTTTGCAATTGTCTTAATTGACGGAAAGCATTGTCCTTCTTTATTACTATGAAGAGCAAGACAGTGAAGCACCAGCCTTGCTCTCGGTTTCAAATCAGATTGAAATGCGTTTGTCATGTATTCTATTTTCGCCATCTTGCTCCCCCTTCATATAAGTCACTTATAATCTTCTTTCTGGAATGATATAGCTATTAATCATTGGATAGTAAATATGTCCATTACAATTGTCATTAAACAAGTCATGTGAAGCTTCTGCAATCAATAAGTCTTCTCCAAATATCGCTTTACAGTCTACTTGAAATTCTTCAGGGACTTTCAAAGCCATTTTAAATGCAGCAATCCCATCACATTGATGTAACAACTTTGAATACTTTGGCTCTTCATATGGAAGAAGGCTACCACACAACAATCTTATTTCCGATTCATAAAAGACACTTGGCATTTCATCACCTGAATCTAGATCATAAATAATGAAGTTATAGTCTTTGTCAATTTCATTAGTTAAAAAGCAATCCACATCACCGACAGGATAATGTTCACCTATTTTCTCAACTGTGAATCTCTCGATTAAGAAACGCAAATGCCTGTTCATATTCATTTCCACATAGCAAGCTGTTGCTCCTCTAGCTATCAACCAGTTGGCAAAGTTAAAAGCCGTCACTGTAACCCCACTCCTTCTACTTGCACCGACAATTGCAATCTTCACATTTTTAGCATTCCACTTATATTTGGGTATTTGAACTACTTCGGGATTCACAATGCTTTGTTTTACAGTCTTAATACCAAGTTTAGCGGCTTCTTTCTTAGGCTTATATCTCTCCATACCATCTTTAGACAAGCACTCTAGAACTTCTTCCTGCAATTCTGTCTTTGTTGTGGCTGTTATTAATTCAGTGACACCCGTTTCAATAAGTCTATCCATGTAGCTGGATTCATTCCTAATTCCAGAAAGCACTACAATAATTCTTGCATTAAACATCATTTGAAAGGATTTTATGGCAATGATAAAATCTTCAAGAGAATCCTCAATACAACTGAGATCTACAACGAAAAACCTACACGCTAAATAATTTCTCATATCCTTTACGACAAACTGTTTCAGTGTAAATCGTCCTACAAGCTTTTTCATCATGAGTTCTGTTTTCTTCGGATCTATTTTCTGTTCTTTTATGAAATCAAGCAAATCACTTTTCCCATTACTTGAGAGATATAATAGCATTCTGTCCACCTCCAATCTTAAAACCTAAATCTTTGTTCTTATTATCAAGTGGCTTAGCCAAAAGCATAGCTATACCAATAACAACAATGACAACGTAAATGATCAGCTCTATTATCAATTTCTTCCGCATTCTAACCCTCCATTATTTCTTCCCAATTATCCAAAATGGGCCTCCTGATCCTGCCTTCTTACTCGCTTCATTTAAAATAATTGAAAGCTCCCATTCTTGTTCGCTTCGTTTCTTACTTGCAGGATCTGCAACTAAAATTTTACCGTCTTCTGTCACTCCCCTGAGAACAATAAAATGGCCACTTGATGTAAAATGTCCTTTTGCCATAATAGCCACAACGAATTTCCCAGAGGTTATTGCCGTTATAATGCTATCTGCTTCACTAGTTGAACAACCTTCTACAGTTAAACCAAAAGACTTCGCCGCACTAGGTATCAAGGAATGATAAGAGCCACTCCCCTTACACCAGTAACCCTTTTCATAGGCCCACTGTGACATTTGAACAGGATCGATAAGAGTATTTGTAAGACTAGATATCACCATGGCCATTGACGTTGGACCACAAGCATAACCTCCAATATTATCAGTTCCATAGGCACTATCCGCCCATCTGCTATCCAATTGGTTATAGTAGACAACAGGTGTCTCACCTGCTTTATTAATAGTGACACCTTCATAACTGATACCATAGCTATCTGTATAATCAGAATCAGTTTGAGGAATACCTTGATACATTCCAAAATCACTTTGAAGCTGCTCAACTGAACTAAGTGTTTGACTATCAAAGAACTGATCTAAAAAATCCAAAGGATGAGTCAGAATATAGAAGAACATTGACATAATTAGCAACACCGACAGTACAGGTGTTAAAATAAGTAATAGCATTTTCTTTCTTGTTTCTTCATCTGTAGCCACTTTCACGGCTAAATGCGTTAAAGCCTTCGCAATTAATGGATCAACCGCCATATACCCCACCTCCTTAAATTAAATTAAGGTGCAAGCAAAGGACAGCTTACACCTTGATTTTTACCTGCCGCCTGCTTTTCCCATATAATTGAATTTATAATCGGGAATCTCAAAATTTACATGCAAGCGCTTTGAACCGATTATAAACAAGGCATGTCCCCTACGTTTACTTTCAAGCAACTCTTCCTCTGCTTCAGTCAAATTGTAGAGCTCCTTTGTTTCTTTCAAATTCTGACCATCACAGCCCATAATTAGCTTTATACAGGGAATATCTAGTAGTGCCTGTCCATACATTTTGATTTCTGGCGATAGAAAATCTACTACACTGTGTGAGATTATAATTAAGCCAGCTTCATACTTTCTAGCACGTTTCTCAACGTTCCTTAGAAAAACAAGACTTTGAGGCACTAGTGGGTCAATCATCAGATACGCTTCATCACAGATAAGAAGTACACGTTCTGACCGGTCTTTGCTCATCTGTTCCCAACACCATCCTAGAAGGTTAAAATACTGCGTTCTTTTTAGGTTCTCGCTTGTGTTTTGTAAACTGTGTGTATCAAGACAGATACATCGTGTATGCGTTTCAATCGTGCTGTATCCATTCCACAAGAAGCTATCACTACCATTAGCTACATCGTAGAAGAGTAAAGCTAAGTTTCTATATTCACTATCACCATCATTTGATTTTGCCTTCTCATCAATTAACTTATATAGCTCACTGAAAGTCGGGAACTTTTCGTTCCCAAATGCAGAAATGTCTGTATCCCAATCAATTCCGAAGCGTTGATACAATTCAATGACACTTTGTTTAAGGACAGCTTTTTGCATATCGCTGAGACTAGGCAAATACAATTGAAAGAAAATTTCAAGGTTCTTAACATGGAGTGCCATGTCACTCATCCCCTCAACATCACCATATAACTTGCCTCCTTTTTCCTCTGGTTCTTCATCACTGTCTCTTGGAGCAGGTCTAATTTGAAGTGGATTAATCTTGCCATTCACCCCTCCACCTGCATTAATCCAATCCCCATCAAGGTTATGACACAGATCCTTATACTCTGATTCCGGATCAATAATGATTATCTTAGTACCCTTCATGTATTCTGAAAGAATGATGTGCTTCACTGCGGTAGACTTACCGACGCCTGCCACACCCATGACTACCATGTTGGAATTAGTTCTGTCGTTACCTCTTTTCCAGGAATCTACAATAACAAGTCCCCCATTATTGTCCTTCGCAAAGTAATAACCACTGCCATCATTGAAACCGGAACTTGCGAATGGGAAGCCCCCCACAAATGTACTCATTGGAATAATTCTTTGAACAATATTTTCTATAACAGGACTTGTTGGATATGTCGGTGATAGGTTCTGTAAACCGTCCTTCTGCAAATTGGCAAGGGTTCTTACCTTACCTTTCATAACGCTAACTACGCTTTCTACCCGCCTACTCACTTTTGCAAATTGTTTTTCATCAAAAGCCAGTGGCATGATGGTAAGACTCATAAGCGCAACTGTTTCACCCTTCTGATCAATTTGCAGCATGATTCGTTCACCATCTTCTGCTGCTTTCTCTGCTCTTTGACGCGCCAAAGGATCTTTGGCACTATCAGCAGCCCCACGATTTTGAATGATACTTTTACTTATGGCTGAAATTAAAGCACCATTGTCCACTGGCTTAATGCCAATTGAAACAATGGTGCTTGGAATATTCGTTATTTTTGAAAGCCAACCAACATCAACCTTTTGAGGATATCTGACAACACCATAGACCTTCCCTGTGTTTTCACCTATGACTAAGCTGTTACGTTTCACTTCCAAGCCCATTGGCGTAATCACATTGAGAAGTGCTTCATTAACAGGAACAAAATCAGTTTTTCCTTTTTTCTCTCTCATCATTTCACAGTTCCCCCTTTCAGTAGTGGCATATTTGCTTCAAAGTCCGTATCCTCTATATGAATATAAGCAGGATTATTAACTAGGTTGCATAATCTGACGATGTCTTGCTGCTCTAGCAACTCACAACCTACACCGTTATCTGTAAAATTACCGGAAAACTCTTTTGCTTTGACTAATAATTCCTTTTCCATCCCTTCGCAGGATTTGTCCCACAAAACAACATAGAATTGTCGTTCAACAACCTCTCCTGACAATGCAAAAGAGGTCATTTCAACCATCTCTTGCTTTAATAGTTCCTTTTGTTTAGGTTCACTATTCATAAGCGTTTCCGACAACTCTGCAATTAGTGGCGTTATATCTACAGGTCTTGACACAGCAATAAATTTAAACGGGTATTGAATACTCGACATGCTTGCTGTTAATTGTTTGATGATTATCCCTTTTTCTGTTTTGCTGAAAAGGTCAATACTGATAGGACTGATTCTTAAATAACACAAAACCAAACCATCCCTCGTGTAAAGAAATTTCCCCTTTATATCCTTCACATTGACAAACTCATTTGCTGTTTGCCCAACACCATCAACTTGGATTGCCGTACGCTTCTTTGCAGATAACTTAACAAAAAGTAAAGTGCCGCCCCCAAGGGCAGCACATACCAAAATCATAACGATTGGAAAAATCATTAAGTTTACACCTCCAAATCTTCTTCATCTTCATTTTCAATTCCCATTTTTTCAAAGAAATCTTCCATGCTATAGGCTGGTACAACCCTAGTATAAATTTTGCTGTCCATCTCACGGTACGAAAAATACTCCGGTTCACCAAACCTAGCTTTAAACTCCTCAAGCTGTTCCTCAGTCAAGGAAATATCTCCACCTTGACCGTCATCAGCACAAATAAAAAATGTGCCCGCAAGCACATCTCCATTTTCCATTCTTCTATTTCCTGTTAATCCCATTAACTTTCCTTCTTCATTGCAATAAATATGTGCTTCATCTGTAAGATAAACATACTCTATCGGACCACCTACAACTTCCTGCATGGCTCTAAAATCATTTCTAATCTCTTTCAAATAGGGTATCTTTTGTGGCTCTACTACAAGCACTCGAATCATTTCATCCCCGTCGTTTGTCTCATTTATAACCTTTGAATTATCCATTGATTTTCCTCCTTATTGTTTAGGCGCAATATGCCAATCGTCATAAAGCGATCCAGAAATAGTAACCGTATCATTTAAGTTTATAGATAGCATCCCCGCAGGCGTCCAAGCATCTTGAACATATGTGTAAACTCTATACTGACCATCAGGATACCAAATTGGTGAAAAGTGGCTTCTTTGCTTATAGGTACTGTATAGATTTGGCTTGAATTCAAATCGTGAAGAGTAACCATTATTGATTAAATCTAACAACCTCCAATAAGTGTTGTATTCAAATTCAGGGAAATAGCTCACTGCGGTCTGGGCTGCTGTTACATGACTACTTGGTGCAGAAATATTCAACACGGTCTGGACATTGTTATTGATTCCGTATCCACTTTTCATCATTTTCCCAGTAGCCGTTGGCACTTTATTGTCTGGACTTATGGAACTTGAAGCACTCAAAGAAGCACTGTAAACATTTGTGAAAAAATCATACCATCCATGATCTTCCCACCAGCCATTATCGACCCAATGACCCCATTCACCATGGTCGCACCAATCCCAATCAGATATCCAAACCCAATACGGATGCCACTGTGCCCACCATACACTCCAAGTTGAAAAAGTTGTTTGAGTTTTGTTGGGTAAACTAGGGACATTAAAGGTGTCCTTCCTATCATTTGCAGTTGGATTAGGCGGTGGATTTTTACCAAGATCAACTATCTTTGCTTTTATAACATTCTCGCTCAAATACCCTTTGTTTGTACTGACAGTAATGGTTACATACTGTTCAGAAGCAGGGGTTGTCCACTTAACCCAAACAAGCTGACTGTTTCCTTGAGGTATAACAATGTTGCTCATAGTATAGATGTTTCCCCCAACATTGAAGGTAACTGTAGCAGGGTTATCTGGATTTATCTCACTGGAGGCATTAAGCGTTACCGCTGTTATGACCTGTGTGTTTATTCTATATACAACGGAAGTGTCAACTGGATCAACAGGTGGTGCTTCTTTATAACTTACAATGCCTATACCGAGGTATTTCATAATCGTTGCATTTGTTTGCTTGCTTGTACTTGAACCATTCCAAGCAGGAAATCCCATATCTGATCTTTCTAAAAACATAGCAAGAGGTAGATTCTTGTGTGACAAACTGACCATTTTGCTCCTTAAATCACCGCTTTGAATTTGATCATACATAGCCGCTTCATGAGCAGTCATACCCATTTGCACTCCTTGGTATTTAAAGTATGCTATGGGTTCAAGCAGTAATTTGTAACTTCCATTGGTAAGCTTATCAAAAGAAATTCCAGCGTCAGTGGCAATCATTTGAGCTGCACCTTCTGAACAAAAATAGTTTCTAATTGCATCTATGCTTGCTTTCGTGTCGCCACTACTAATGATTAAAGGTAAAGGTTTCATTGGCTTCTTAAAATAATAGCCCCCGACAACTGGAACTAAAGAGGTTCCGTTTCTATATTGAATTTTCGAAACCTTCCCAAAATGTATGATACTTGAGGCGGGGCTCTTGTTTGTATAATCAATAATTTTTCCAACTGACTTTTGTGTTTGTGAATCAATTACTGTAACTCTTACACCATCATTGCCAGGCGTCCAAGAATTCTGACTTGTGCCATTACCCATGTCTCCACCGCCATTATCTATATTTCCATCACCATCTGCGAAAGTCGAAATTGATGATGAAATTAACAACACGACAATTAAAATAATAGAGTATATTGTATGCTTCATTTTTGTCTCCTTTCAAAATAAGAAAAGAGGCAAATCCTATAGACTCACCTCTCTCGAATACACTTCCTATTTAATTCATATCTCCAATTTGCTTATTCCAATCGCCCTCCGAAGTGCTAGTTCCTCCCACATTAGCTCCACTGTCTTTCACCCATCCAAAACCAGGTACATAAGTTTCTCCTTTGTTGTTAGTATCTCCACCTGAAGCTTTCTCTTCGGTTGGTTTAGTAGGTTCTACTGGCTCAACTTTTACGGATGGTTTTTTTGTAGGATCAATTAGTACTGGATCAGTTGGTTTTTCATGTGTTTCTTCAGAGTCTATTGCCGTTACTGGCTTTTCTGGTTCTTGCGGTTTTTCTGTGATTTTAGTAAGTTCAATCTCCATTGAATTAGTAGATTCAACCTTAGTTTCATCATCATTGATGCTTGGAACAGTTATCTTCTCCTCATTTTTCAAGTTGCTAGGATAATCAGTAACTGGCTTCGCCTTTACTTCAGCTTGAATTTCACCTACAGTTACTTCCTTATTACTATTCTCACTATTAGCAATTTTTACTCTGCTCCTATCCCCACCATTTGATACAATTAAGATCATTACCAGAGCTATGCAAATAGCGGATATCGTTGCAATTACAAATTTCTTTTGATTAGTCATTTTACTCATATAAAAATCCCTCCTTCAAGGTAATAAATATTAGTGAACTTTGTTGCGTCTTTCTGCTTTGATTATACTACCGATGTTGCATATTGTCTAGAACTTTTTACGCACTTTGTTGCGTTCGAGATGGAATTGTTCTAGAATTTTGGTACATATACAGCTTTCAGTCCCATCCTGATTTTCATCGGGAGTAAATGTTCCCATCCAAACGACAGCGGAACCGTTACATCAACGGCTCCTTCTACTGTGAACTGATTGATACTCTTCGGATTGGAGGGGGCGAAGGGTGCATTGATAACACCAATTGATAAACCTGACACTTCATACCCCAATACATCACCGGCATACTTAACATATTTTCCACCCTTTTGTTCTAATCCAAGATTATCCTCAAGCCTATCATATATATCCCCTGTAGTTAAGTCTTGTTCCCAAGCCACACCCGTGAGTGAATAGCCTCCAGAATAGCCTTCACGGAGACCATTATAGACTTCATCCCAATTTTCTGTTGCTACGTCTATAATTGCTGCTTGAACTGAATCCCTGACTCCAATAGCTACAATCATCAATCTCATATACTCAAAAGTAGCACAGGAGAGAATAATAATGGCCAACACTACCGCAAGGATAAGTGGTGTTGAATTGCCTTTTTTGTTAGAGAATATTTTCATTAAATTTGTCATTTATGGTACACCTCCGATACTCCAATGGCCTTTGAGGTCAGGGTGATAGGAAATGATCCAAACTCTCCGAACAAGCCTATATTGACCTCCGAGGTCAATATTACAGCAAACTCTTCATTAAGTTGTATATTGCCTGTTTTAGACCATTGGATTGTAGGATTAAGACCTGTCTGTGTGCGAAGCTTATCTGCTTTAATTGAAGTTGCACCACCCACACCACCTGCTATTTCAGCTGTTCTGCAAATTTCAGTTGCAAAGGTGTCCAATTGTTGTTTAGCAATGAATACAGGCATGACCTTTATTACAAGTGCCAAAACCATTGCAATGGCAAGAACTAATACACATGCATCTACAAAACTTGCACCTTTTTTATTTTTTAATACTGTCACTAGCATCAGTAACCCTCCTTTCATTTTAAAGTGTATTTTACTAAAACATCTTTCCAAGGGCATTGATTATTGCATAGCCGAGTATACCAAGGTACATTAGCAGAAAACAGCCTAGCATAAGAAATGAATATTTTTTTACTTTGCCTGGCTGTTTCATTGCAATAAGTTTTAGCTTTTGAAGTTCTACTTGCTTGAAATCATGATTTAACATTTCAAAGTACATCGCACCGTTATCTCCACGTTTTACAGAGATTAGTCCTCTAACAACATCCGAAAGCATTGTACTACCAATACGTGCTTCCAACCTTGTCAGAGCCGTTTCTTCATTACCTGACTTCATATCAGCGATTGTTATTTCAAGTTCTTGTCCAAAACTATCACCAGCGCTTTTTTGATAGGAAATGAGTATTGCTGTCACATCACGAGAAGCCTTAAGTGCTTGAGAAATCGTTGATACAAATCTAGGGAGCTCGTATTCAATTTCTTCTCTCTTTAGCCTCAAAATTTCATCTGCTAGTCTTAATTCTCTAAAAAATACTGTTATGGCGAGAAGAATTATAACTGGAGCCAATACTGGGATAATAGGCATAACTGGAATCAGCAAGGTCGCAATCAGCCCTGTTTTAACCCATGCTCTAGCAATAAAGGTTTCTGGAGTCAGCTTAATTCCTGCCGATCTAAGAGTTGAGGTGAGTTTTCTTTTTTTGTACTCCTCTAATCGGATATGATTCGCTAGTTTTGATGATAAATCAAACACTAGGACTTCTAGGATTTTTGTTTGCTTTTTATCCTGTCTTGTAACATTGAGAACCGCTTTTGTGACTGCCATTCTTGGCAGCTTCAGTATATTAGCAAGAAGGATATAGAGACCTAAAGCCAAACCCATTCCTGCTAATAATAGAGCAATATTGTAGGCTATCTCTCCCATTCCTCTTCCTCCTCATCCCCCTGCTCTAACAGCTCAATATCCACCAAATCAATGACTTCCAGTTCATTTGGCTGATGAAAGTTAGTGTCCTTCTCTTTAACCTGATTGATTTCATTTAACGGAATTGCCTCGTAGTTTACATTCTTTGGTGAAGGGCTAGGTATATTTCCTTGTTCCGCCATTGAATGAAATTGAATATTAGCCACTATAATATGATCAATTACACTTATTTGAAGTGGCGCAAAAATCGAAACAAGTCTTTCTGTTATTTCACGATCTTGGATAGAAGGATTTAAGCTTCCTCCAGGGTGATTATGCGCAAGGACAATTGATTTACAATCGCAGTCCAATGCTGCCTTTAAAATCATTCTTGGATAAACAACTGCTTCACCTATGCTACCTTCCGAAAAAGTTCTTGTTTCTATTATGTTGTTAGCATTATCAAGAAAAGCAGCCATGAATTTTTCTCTGTCCTTTATGCCGCCAAGCATCGAAACAAAATATTCTCCAGATCTTGTAGAAGAATTAAGTTGGATTTTATTATCTTTTTCTTGCATTTTTAACAACTTATACGTAGAAATAAACTCATTAAGTAGATTAATTTTTTCAAGTTGAGGCTTACTAGGATCAATGATATTGGGGTGCTCAAGAACATTAAAAAGATTATTTTCGGTGGCATACTTTTTAAGTTTGCTTTCCGAGATTCCTGTCAGCTTGTTGATTCCTTTTATGAAGCTAGATGCATAGGCTTCATCATAGTTTTTCTTCATGTCCCAGCCCCCCTTTCACGCCAATTATCTTCTCAATACGTTCTTTAGAAGCCGCGTCTTCTTCAAGTCCTAAAAGTATCATTCTGACAGCCTCCAGTTTTTTAAATACATCTACTGAAAAATCAAAGGTTTCAAGATTTTTAAAGAATTCCTCAATGCCATAATGCCCCATGCACATATTAATCTGATCTGTAATATCTGTTTCAACTTCAAAGAGCTTTCCTAATAATAGAGAAGCTCTTTCATAATCCTCTTGTTTTATTGTTTTATTTTGATTCATAGCCATTCTCCTTCCATGATTTCTTTTTTGATCTATCGTTTATAATCTATTGGTTTTGTGAGCCTAATCACCGCTGCAAATGAAATAAGAATTGAAGCTGCACAGATTGCTAATATCCCCTTTCCAAAGACGGTATCCGTTAAAACCGTATACCATTCTTTGTTCAAAAAATAAATCAGCGGAATATTGGCTACCAACAAGAGAGCCATTGTAAGAAATTCCTTTAAAGGCTCATACATCAGATAATCAAGCTCCGCTGTAACTATCCTCATATCAGAAAGCTTTGAGATAATTGGCGATATGGTTGTTTTTAAAGATTTATCTTCCTGACAAGCAATCATTGCATCTACCCATTCATGAAAAACATAATGATTCAACTTAAGTTTCAAGTCAGCAAGTGCTTGTTTAACATTTACATTAATCATTTTTGATTGAGTCAGAAAACCTTGAAACACATTAGAAATTGGTGGATTGAGATACCCAACATTCTCTTGAACAGCTGTAATGATGCTCTCATTTCTCAAATAGCTAGTTGTGATAATAGAAAGTGCCGTTTCAAGCTCAGCATCCATCTGCTTTTTATAAGCGTGTGATGTAAATATGAGATACCAAAAAGGAATCAATGCCATTCCGACTGTCGCAACC
Source organism: Clostridiaceae bacterium BRH_c20a (assembly GCA_000961765.1). GTDB lineage: Bacteria > Bacillota > Peptococcia > Peptococcales > BICA1-8 > BICA1-8. Next base: position 70,946 of record LADT01000055.1, read on the forward strand.
GGAATCATCATGATATTCTCCATGAAGGCTGAGGCAAATAGCCCAATCACTAGGAGAAAGAAGGAAAACATGCAAATCGCTCCGAACTTCTCTTCTTTTCCCATAAGCCTCAATACTTCCTTAGCTTCATTAACTGTTCTTCGTATTCCTTTTGCAGGCTTTGGTTTTTTAACCATTTCAATTTGCTTAGCAAGAGGTATTTTTCTTATCTGAAAGGGCTTTAAAATATCCTCAAAAAGTTCAAAAGGCGTGAGTTTAAGAATCACAAAACTTCCAGTAGTTAAGCCTATAAAGGCAATGAGGATCAATAAAGTCATAGCATCTCAACTCCTTCCATGAGTCTCTCAAGTAACCTTACTGGCATTCCATTTTCAAGAAGTCGCTTTTGGAGACTTTGTGAAATATTCTCTACCTTTTGATACTCACCTTTGATCTGCATTTTGCCATCAACAACCGCATTTTCGGTAATATGATAACGAAAAAGAGTGTGTATTCTGCGAGTTCCATCCTCACAAATTTCACACTCCGTGATTTCCATAACTTTTCTAGTGTTGTCCTCAAGCTTTTTAACAAAGAGCACAATAGGAAAGGCTTCTGTTACCAAATTATATAGCGTTTTATCGTTAATATCATACTTTTGGGTACACAAGGTTACCATACGATGATAAGTTGCGGTACAGCTATTAGCATGTGTTGTAGTGATCACTGCATGTCCTGTCCTAGCAGCTTCCTGCGCAGCAAAGGCTTCTGCTGATTTCATTTCGCCCACACATATTACGTCTGGATTGCAAGTCAAGGCGTACTCAAGGAGCTTTTCTTGATCCATATTTTGCTTGGGGTCATCTGAATATCTGGTAACAGTATGAATCACATTATTGATGATATTTCCGTGCTTATCTTCTTTTACCAGATCAAACTCACGACAACCATTTTCAATTGTAAAAACCCTTTTATCATCTGGGACAGTGGACAAAAGCCAACTCATCAACGTGGTCTTTCCCGAGCCTGTACTTCCGGTGACGCACATAGATAATCCATATCTTAGGCAATCGCTTAGAAATTCTAGCATTTGCTCAGTCGCTGTATGATTTCTGATAAAATCTTCCCTAGCTAACTTTTGAGGATTGACAATACGAATGGATGCGGCAACGCCTTTGTCCTGATCTGTAATCGGATTCCCTAATACAGTAATCCTAATTTTGTTTGATAGATGCCCGACCACTCCAGGTTGCGAGTGGTCAAGAATCATTCCAGACTTGTGAAGAAGTCGTCTGACAACATCAACTGCATGTTTAGGACTGTTGAACTTTTCTGAGGAAGGGAGAACGCTTCCGTCAGAATAGGTTATTTTCACATCTCTCCAGCTATTGATGTTTATTTCCTCAATATTCGTAGCAAATAAATAATTTGTAAGAAATGAAAATTCAGCCATCTCCGAATATAGCCTTTCGATTAATTCCTCTGAGTTCATGCCTTCAACTCCCATGCTATGATCGGTCAAATACTTTGCAATATAAGCTGTTATTTGCTGCTTCTGTTCCACCTCATTATTAACAATCATAGTTGCATACTTGCTTGTAAGATACTCCTGCACTTCTTTTAGGACTTCGGAGAATTCTCTTTTATGCTTTGCAATATTATAAAACAGTCCAATATTTCTACTCATCTCCGAACGCCTCCTTAATAATTTCTTTTATAGCCGCTTCATATTCTGTTGCACCTTTGTCTGTAAGATCTTCAAATAACGCTAGTGTTTCGCATTGTTCCTCCAACGACCGAACGTAGGGAAGTGAATAAGAAACGCCGCTAAAGGCATTCCTATATTCTTCACTGTTCTGAAATTGTCTAACATGAGAAAGTACTTTGAGATGCTTTTCTGCATCAAATTTCGAATCACTGATTAAGGGTAATATTGACTTGAAATAGGAGATACTCTTCAAATCACAGCTTCCCAGTCGAAGCACCTCATCCGCTACTTCAAGAGCTGCCGTAGAGATGATGTTCTCAGTTAAAATACTAGAACAATCGATAACCACATAATCTACGATATGGCGAAGCAAGACAAAAAGATCAATTGCCCGCTCTTTATTATATTCAGCATAAGAAAAGGGATTTTCACCAGCTTTATACCCAAGTACACTTAAATATGGATTTTTATCAAGCGTCAAACAATTTCTCAATATCACTTCCTGCGTGATATTGGGTGCAGATAGGACTTCACCTAATGAAATTTCAACTGTGTCTTTTGATTTATACACGCTTGGAAGCACAGGGCAAATGTCATCACAAAGAATGAGCATAACATTCTTCTTTCTATTAGAAAGTGCTTTTGCTAACTTAATGGCCGTGACTGTCTTGCCACTGTTCGAGCTTCCCCATACCGCTAATAATTGCTTACCTTTATTCTGCATTTGACTCCACCCCCTCTTTTACTGTATTTTGAATAACCTGCCCTACCTCAGTCTGTGGCAAGATTCTCTTGGCAAATAATTTATCTTGCTCCTTAAGAAATTTATCTACATTAGTTTCAGTTCCTCTATAAACCAAGGTCGCATGAATGTTCCCCTTCTGCTCAAGATCTGCAAGTACTTTTGCCTGTTCAGTATTTACGAGTAAAGTCAAAGTTGCTGGCAGTTTTTTTTCAGGACTATCCGTTTCCATCTCCTTTTGAGCAACATATTCTTTATCTGTTCCGGTTTCTGCAGTGGCCGCAAGAACTTTAACATATTGAAGTTCAGACGGAATACTAGTGTTGCCCATATTATCGTAATTTGCTGAAATCAAGGTTACAACATCACCTGCCTCTAGTTTTCCAGATAGTCCTGCTGCAAAGTTTTTGATTGTAATAGACATAGCAAGCTTAGTGCCATCAAGATCATTAAGGTATTCGAATTCAGCAAGCGGTTTATCTGAGAGTTTTGTCGAAAGAATCAGGTCTCCTTTCTGTAAATCAGCCACTACATACTTTCCTATAACTGTAGCTTTGCTTTTCATCACATTATCAGATAGGTTATAAGCACCCACCTTAACCACTTCAAGCTTATCCTCCCCTATAACCTCACCTTTTTTAATATCTGAGGTTACTCTGACGATTTCTGTTTGAGATCGTAGACTGCTGTTAAATAATGGTGTGATTCCAAAACAAATAACCAAGGACAGTACAATACAAACCACCCCTATAATTGTTCGATTCCTAAAAATACTCCTATTCAAATTCATTTTCAAATTCCTCCTAATTAATTGATAAAACTTAGAATACGCGCTGAGTATGATAAAATGCCTCCCACGCAGAAAAAGGGTGCGAGTGGGAGACTTATCTGATTCCAGTTACTATTTGAGTTACTTGCCTTTACACACATACCTACAACAAGTGAAAGCAACAGAGAAATAATGCTTTGCAAAGTCCCAAATGGAGCACCAAGTACAAAGCCACATGCTCCCATCAGCTTAATATCGCCTCCACCTATTGAAAACCCTGATTCTTTCTCAATTAATACCGCAACAAGTAAATAAGGAATAGCTGTTAGAAACATCCCAATCGAAGCCTCTATCATATTTACAGATAAAAAACCTGTCAAAAGAATGCAAATGGGAATTTCATCTGGAATTTCCCGCTTTCTTATGTCACAGAATGAGGCAATAGTCAGCAATACCGCAAACAATATTCCTTTAATAATCCATAGCGTCACTACACTGCCCCCTCCTCGTTTTCATTCATGCATTTTAGTATTTCTATTCCAAGTGCAAGAACTACCGTAACTGTCACTGAATTGCCAGCCTGTTTGTATAGTTGGTTGTCAGAATTAATCACCCTTGCCTTATCAAACATTTCATCTGAAAACCCTTGTAAACGCCAGCATTCTCGTGGCGTTAATCTTCTAATACGCCCACAGCCAATTAATGCAGTACCTTGATTACATCCTGTTTCTAATGTTTGAGCTATGCCTTTGCCAACTCTTCCACGTCTAGTCTTGCTATTTGGAAAAGCTAGATTGATGCTATCTCCACATGTGGCCTCTGCAAATCCCTGTTTAGTCGCTTCATTCACACGTATGCTTTTACTGCAATTTTCACAGCTACAAAGAAGTACGCCATGCCTATCTTGGGCTGTTAACGTAAAACTTGGCTCCCCACACGGCTTTAATCTTGGACCATTTTGCCTTTTTTCAAGTCTGTTTGGAGTAAGAACCGCCCTTGCGCAGGCATAATAAATGCCGGAATTATCCGCTCCACGATTGGTTATTCCGGCATTATATCTTGCTTTAATACAACGTGCTGCATCTGTGATTTTACTGTTTTTGTTAAGGTCTATAAAATAAAGACCTGTTTTTCCGCCCCAGCCTCCGCTTTGTGCGGATAGCGTAACACTTGTACCATCCGGGCTGTAGACCCTTTGACCTTGCATCCCGCCTATAAGTTGGATAAGAGCTTTTCCGTCGCTTCCTGTGATAGGAAATATTTTTCTAGAACTTTTTCTTCCAGAATGTCGATAAGCGACAATGTAGATTCGTTCTCTGTTCTGTGGCACTCCGTAATTTCGTGAATTAAGAAGTCCGTACTGGCAATCATAGCCGAGTGAGGCCAACGTATCGAGAATTGTCGTAAAGTCCCATCCACGATTAACGGATAACAAATTTTTAACATTTTCAAGGATAATCCATTCGGGTTGATCTTCGGCATCTTTGCCCTCGATGAGCCTAGCAATTTCAAAAAAGAGTCCACTTCTTTTTCCGTTAAGTCCTCTTTGACTGCCTGCAACTGAAATATCCTGACAAGGGAATCCGGCAGTCCATATGTTTGCTCTTGGGATTTCCTCAGGTCTAACTTTTGTAATATCATTGGCAAACCACTCATCCTCCTTTACATTGAAAATAGCTCTATAGCTAAGATCTGCATATTTATCAACTTCACAATGGCCAATGCACCTCATTCCACTGGCTTCTAGCCCCGCTCGAAAGCCACCAATGCCACTAAATAAATCAATAAATGTTAACTTGTGATTCACGTCAATTCTTTCATCACTCACTATCTTTCCACCCTCCATTCATCCCCATAAGCATAGTGATAATTCTTCTGTCCTCTCATAAAACTAACCATATTCCTTACCTGGTCTACAACCGATAGATTGGTTTGATCTTTTGTAGTCATCATAACCGACCCTACAATTCCAGTAAGAATACAGATTACAGAAGGCGTTACATTTCTTGATATAATCCATACTAGAAGTGCTAAAACACCAGCACCTAAAGAACCCACCACCGATTGTAGAAATTCTCTCCTCCCGAAGCCTGGAAAAATTTCTGTTTCTGTTTTTACACCCATTGGGATATATAATTTTTCTTCCATTACGATCCTCCATTATGAATAGTAGTACAACACCAAATCCTTTATTTGCCAAATACTCTCAGCGATAACATAGAAAATCACTGTATTCTTAGCTCTTTTCTTATATTGAGTAGCCTCTTCTTCGGCAGCAGATAATCGCACCATACAATAAATAAATCTTGCCACTGCACCAATTCTAATCAAACTGATGATAGCAATTGAAATGTCATCCATTGTGACCAAATCAAAACCACCTCTATTTCGCTAAGTTTTTTGCCATACCGACTAGTCTTACACTATGGTACACGTTGTTGATTACACCAGTACCGCCACCACCTGTTGTAATAATAAAGTCTTGTAGGAATCTTGGTGTACGAATTGCTAGCATCATACAAGCTACACCCCAAAAGATGTGCATATTCAGCATGAGTCCTACTCCTAGCTTTGCAAGCGAAATCTGAATCACCACTGCCAAGGTCGATTGAAAGAACTTCATAATATAACTTCTGAATACACCCTTGTCATTATCAAGCAATCCTACACAGGCTAGTGGCACACCTATTCTAAGAATCAGTATTTCTAAACCCCTCATTAAAAATTGGAAGTAAAGCATGAAGTAGCAAATAATAAAAATCAAACCAAATATGGCTGTTACTATACCAAGTGTTGAAATGCCATTTACCCATGCCTGCCAGTCATAGCTTGTTGCAAGACCAATAGCTGTTAGTAGCTCATTCGTCATGTCTTCTATAATACTTCCGAGCCAACTATAAATTGTTGGGAAGCTGATTGCCACCGCCAATGCTCTAAAAAAATTGGTCAGTAGATAAAGAGGTTCTTCATCCGCATCACCATCTGTCCATAAAATATAGGTATCAAAGCCTTTCTTAAGGAACTTTAAGATAATGAGCGAAACGCCAAATCCAAATACAATATCAAACAAAGTTTCAGCTAGATTAACCCCAGATACCACTGTCATATATTGTTCTGAATAAAGAGTCATTGGAACAATATCTGTTAGCAGTGAATCAATATAGAGAATCGAACCATTCAGCAAAGCAACAATCAAAGCGACTAAAATAACCTCCAAAATATAATCCCTCCTTTCTGGGAGAGAATTAATTACTCTCCCAAGGATTTAACTGGCTTTACTCAGTCCTTTCAGCTTTTGTGACTGCTGTTGCCCTCATCTTTTCATAAGCTTCCACTACACAACTTTCAATTTGCTCTCTAACCTTTGAGCTGATTGGATGGCATACTTCGATAAAACTGCCATCTATTTTCTTATGGCTTGGCATAGAAACAAATACACCTTTGCTCCCTTCCACCAAGCGCACATTTTTAACGATAAAGCCATCTTCAAAAACCAGATTTGCTACCGCCCTCAATTTGCCTTTGTCTTCAAATATTTTTTTGATTTCTGCCTTGATATTCATATGAAATCCTCCATTTTTTAATTAAATGTCCTATAAGTTGATTTTTGTGATCTGTGCACTACCCTTGATAATTGAACATATCTTTTATCTTTTGAGTAATCGTTGGCAATACCGTGCCGCTGACAATGAGATATAACCCACCAAGAATAAGTGCCCCTAGAACAATAGAAATAAGGACGGTGACAGCTACATCTAGTGTTCCTTGTCCCTCCTTATTTAAGAATGCCTCTTTAGTTTTACCTGTAATTTCATGTGCTCTAGTCTTTACAGTCACATAAGCCCTCATAGTTTGTAATTCAATTTTTCTGATAAATGTTTTCATTAGAAAATGCCTCCTTAGATTTTGATTGAGGTGGTGCAATAAGCACCACCTTGATTAACTGACAAAACAACTAGCCTTGATAGTTGAACATATCCTTAATTTTTTGTGTTATAGTTGGCAAAACTGTCCCGCTAATGATGAGATACAAACCGCCAAGAATAAGTGCCCCTAAAACAATAGAAATAAGGACGGTGACAGCAACATCTAGGGTTCCTTGCCCCTCATTGTTTGCCAAAATACCTTTAACTCTTTCACCTACCTCACTTGCCTTGTTTCTGAGCATCATACTCGCTCTAATAGCTTTGTTTTCTGCCTGTTTGATGAAGTTCTTCATGAATAAAATCCTCCTTAAATTTTGGTTGTCTAATAATAAGACCATGCTTTCACATAGTCAGGTTAACCTGAGCACTTACTTATAGTAGCCAACAATCAGGTTTAAAGTGGCTGAACCTAACACGGCACCTATGCAAGATACAATGGCTACAACAATTCGATTGTTCCATTTCTTTTGATCCATTTCATCTGCAGCAGATCTGCGGATAAAGAAATAGATGATGAGTAGTCCTGAAACTACAGGTGCAAGAACCATAAGCCACGTAGTTACATCACTAATTAGCTTTTCTGTACCTTTTACGATTTTGCTGTTTTGAACATCATCCGCATAAACCGGTACATTGCTCATAAAAAAAACGGTAAGTGCAATCATTCCCGCACTTACCGTTTTCCTAATTCTTTTTATCTTATTTTTAAATTCTTTAATATTCACGGCTTCCTCCTCCATGTTAATCTAAATCTGTTTCGTTATTTGCAAACCCACCATTTCCCTTTTGAGCTTGCTGCTGCATTTTTCGAACAAGATCCTTTTGATAGTAAATCCAGATATTCCATAGCGCTAGTTCCGCCTTGGTATTGGTGATTATAGGCCTCTTATTTTCTCTTTCTTCTCTTAGTTTTCGATTGTGCTCCTTATCGCCAAGACCAAGCATTTTATTAAAGTACCACTGCGAAAGATCTGGAGAATACATGATGGCTGGATGTGTCCTTGAAGTCACTATTTGGTAAGGTCTAACAATTCTCCTCACTTCATCAACGTTCAAAAGTTTTCGTTCTATCAAGCTAATGCTGTGAGAGCTAGAGGGGGTTGAATACTTTGCATGATTCGCAGACAATTGATAACTTGATACCGTGTAAGTACCGAGTTTTTCTGAAATCTCACGCAGTGTATCCATATCATCTGCCTGCAAATAGACCCAGGTCTGACAGTTAGCCTTTATGGTATCCGAAGTATTCTCATCATATTTTTCTTTAAGTTGTGAGAACGACTGAAGGAACAAGTTAAACCGCATACCACGGCCGCCTCCGACCGTTAACTTGTTTGTAAAGTCACTGATGGTAGTAAAATTCCCAAATTCATCAAGCATAAAATTTACTCTCTGTTTTAATCGACCTCCTCTCATGTCTGCTAGATTAGCAAGTAATTCATATTGTTGTGAGACCACCAATGAGGCAACTGGATAAAAAGTTGTCTTCTCGTCTGGCAGAATAATGAACAAGGCTTGCTTTTTTTGCCCAATATCCTGAAGCTGAAAGTCACTTTTATGGGTAATAGCATAAATCGATTTACCAGTGAACAGCCTTAAAGTGGTTAGTGCTGAAGTATAAAAGCTTCCCCTAGTTCTGCTTGGTGCTACGTCAGAGATAGACAATAATGCCCTTGCAGGGTGATTTGGAGGAAGCTTTTTAACGTATTCAAGTAGTGGCATTTTATTGCCTATGGTTTTCACCATTTCTGCAATGAACCAGTAAACATTAGTAAGATTTTGATATTCTGGACGATGTTTATTATCACATACCACACAGAGTATAGACGCCGCAATTATTGAGCACTCTCCATTGGTCCAGATTTTTTCACCTTCTGCCTTTCCAACTAGATTATTAGTCAAGTCCCAAGCCAACATTTCAGCTTTGTCAGTGTCTCCTTCATTCACAGCATTTATAACGGGCTGCAAAAGGTTATATCTCTGACTTTTTCCAGGATTCTTAAAGTCTAAAACTAATACTTCATACCCTAGTTTATTAAGAAAATCAGAGGTATAGTGAAACAGTTCTGCTTTAGGATCGCTGACAACAATGGATTCTCCTGCCAATCCAAGTGTGCAAATCGACTGGATAACTAGGTTGCGCGATTTTCCAGACCGTGTCGCTCCGATACAAAGCACGTGACTATCTTCACCGATATAATAGATCCGTTCATTGTTACCTTCCTTTTTTACTCCGATTACAACACCTCCCTGCCTTGTTATTTCATTCATAGGCATCAACTCCTTTCATTATTTCAATACTTTCAATTCAATTACTATGATAAGGCCACTACCCCTTAAACTTTTCTTCTGGCATAAGCAGTTGCTTAACCAAAGAATGATTTGGATCAAGGATAAAGCTGTCAAAGGCTTTATCTTTTTCTTCATCATTGAGCCATCTTGCAGAACCATGCTGAAATTGACCAACTGAAACAGGCGTCTTAATTTCCGGTGTTATTTCTACCAAATCAGACTGATAAGGTCTTAGATTTGTGAAGTAGTACATGAGGGCGAGAATAAGGCTAAATCCTTGCAAGCATAGATATAACATCCAATGCTGCCTACTTTGAAAAAGACTATTGATGCACTCACTAAGTGGTAACATTTTCAAAACCGTCATTTGCCTCGAAAGCAGTAAGTGCAGGGCTGTTGAAAAAAACAAGTTCCCAAATGCTCCTAATATAAAAATCAGTGAACAAATGATTAGTTTAGGCTCCTTCTTCATCGCTCCATATCCTCACAATGATTACGATCCATTACAAGTGATTCGGCTAACTCATTTTTTATTGGAGTATTTTCAAGCCATTTTTGCAAACTTTCTTGCTTAACAATCCCTAAAAAATCAGCTCTCTCCCAGCGAGATTCATGCCCATCAAAAAGACTTTTTGCATAAACTGCTTGTCCTCTCGCACCATAGGTGCAACCAAATCCGTTATAAGCTATCCAAAGACTGTTTTCAGCATTTTGGCAACTGCTAATTAATGCTTCTGGATTCAAAACCAATATTTTGTTTTCATAATTCTGTTGATTACTTCCAGACAAACAATCATCAACACCCAAAGCCACACTATTTTGTCGAATTTTCAAGCCCTCCTCTACATGACGATCCAGTACATAGACCGTCGGAATATTTAGCTTTGTTGCAAGGTCTATCTCACCTTGCATTCCTTGCGATACTTCATCACCACATACCCAAATCTCATCACACCGCTTAAGAAGTTCCAACCCCATTTTCAAACCCTGTTCCCGCTGCTCTTTAATCGTGTCATCTAAATATGCTGTAAAAATTGTATGGGGTGCTAGTGGAATGACCTCGCATCCGGCTGCATACTCACAATACTTGTGCGCTTTTTTGATATTTTCTTCAATTGCCCCTCGTAATGGTGAACATATATAAACAAGCTTCAAGTCCTCACCTCCCTATCTCAAGTTCAAAATCAATTTCATTATAGGTTTCAAATCCTGTGTCCATTTCAACATCATCAAGCTGTCTCAATGCTTCTTGTTTCGCGATAAATATTGGGTCAGTAACAATTCCTTGCTCAATTAGTTCATCCGCGACCATACAAGTACTCAGCTCATCAGTAAAACAAAGATTTGTACCATCCTTCTCTGCCATCTCAATGACGGATTCAGGAAGGATTTCTTCTGCCATTTTTTCAGGCATCATAATACCGCTCTTGTGTCCTCCAACAATTTCGTAGACACCAATTGCAATTTCACCACAGGTGATGATATTTCCCCAAATATTAGCGTTTGGTCTGCTATCTGGCACAAGTCTCACCTCCTTCTACATATGGCATGAATGCAACAACTACTAAGTATTCCATACCAAGCCTTGAAATCATTTCATCCTGATACTTTAAAACAGAATCCACTGTCTGCTCAGGACAATGCTTAAGCAAATCATCAATATACTGTCCAACATCAAGTCCAATCGGATTGTTTAAGTACTCCTCCTCCGTCATATTTCCCATTTTGATCTTCAGATCAGCTTTATAAGCCAAAAATCTTGCAATAGCTATAACCTGATTACGTTTATTGCGCATATTTAGCCCCCTATTTCCATGTCTTGCTGGAACTCATCTTCAAAATCAAAGTTATAGTCCCTTCCTTGGAGCTCTGGAACGATATCCTCAATTTTCTCAATCATTCTTCCAACAGAAAGCATGTCATCATTTGAAACATTATTGTCCAGCATTGTTAGTTTGACTAAATTAGAATGCAAAACCATTAGTTCAGTTTCTGTAAAAAGAGCTCTTTCATCAACTAACCCAGAACGAATTGCAAAGTCTTGTGTAGCCGCTTCCTTACTGTAAAAAAATTGTCTTTGAAGGGGTTGCTCAGTATCAGGAGCCATACGAAAGGTTGAAAAAACATATCCAAATAAATGATGAAGTTTACAGGATAGCATCACACCGTTATACTCCGCTAATTTGACAGAACTATTTTTTAGCCGCTCCTCTTTGTCAGTATAAGGACATTCTGTGCAAATTCCCGATTCCACAGCTGTTTTTCGAGCAGTCTCTTCTATAAGATTGAACACTTTGTCCTTTACCTCTACAAATGGATTGCGTTCCACAGTATCTGCTTTTGTAAAAAATGCAATCAATTGATTCTTGTAAGAAATGTCTGCAAGATAATCAGAAGACGTGGATCTTCTTACTTCAAATCCACGCCTTGAAAGTTGTTCAAAAAATACTCTATAAAAGTCCATCTTAGTTCGCATGGGTTACACCTCCCGAGTAAAATCTAGTATTTTCAAGTCACTAAGCGCCCTCATCTAAAGCACCTCACATTCTCATTCTTAAAGTCCACTTCATCCTCTGATAGATTAGGCAGTGTTTTCTCAATCTTTGCGATTACTTCTCCAATTGATTTTTCAACTTCAGCAGACAACTCAGTGTCTAATTTGACACGTTCAATACAGCAAGATAATAATAGCGAAAGTTCTTCAATAGAAAACATTATTGCTTTTTCCACAGCATTACATTTTTCTATAAATCCACATCTTTCAGCAAAGTCCTGTTGAGCTTCCTTGAAATTCAAGAACTGATGAGCATAGAAATAGACAGGCATCAGTTCATTATCAGTACCTTTTAACCAAGTCACATACTCATAGCCAATCAATGGAGACAGTCTACTACCCATTACGACATCTCCAACTTCATATAACTTCATGAATCCATTAGGCAAGTATCCAATGGTTTTTACAGACAGGTCTACGGAAAGACCTAGCTGTTCTTTTAGCTCTCTCGCAATATCTCCAATTTGTTTGAACAGCTCATTATCACTACCTTGATAAACAAGTCGATCATCAGCTGTAATAAGTGCTATCAAATTCCCTGCCTCATTAAAAATTTCAGCTGTAATATCTGATGTTTCTGGCTCTTTGGCAGTTAATTGCATTTTCTTTAGTCTTTTAGAAAACTCATAATAAAATTGCTTTTTTGTTAACATTCTGAACCTCCTTAAAATTTAATTCCTTGTTTAGAATAGGGTTGCAAAATAAAAGATATGGAAATTACTTCTCCATACCCTTATCCTTATTCCTAAGATAAAGCTCTTTTCTAGCTCTTTTAGAAAGCTCTGTTCCCATTGCCTTATTCCTGATTTCATATTCTGAATCGATATCCGAAACATTTTGCTCCAGCATCAATAGAATTTCACTTATCATCTGATTTGTATAAAAGACTCGCCTACCCTCATTGAATTCAAAACGATTGCTTTCATATTCCTTATTTAAAATGCCTTTTATGACTCTAAGCAGCTTATTGGCAATCAGTTTATCCATCTCAATGACAGCTTTTTCACGATGCTTAACTAGATTCTCAGGATCGGTATCATAGAGCATCGCCAAATTTGCCTTGACCTCTGCATATTCTTCGATTAGCGCTTGAATATGCGGGATATCCTTTTTTAAATCAGCAATAAGACCATCAACTTCATCCTTAACATCACCTTCTAGTAGTTGATAGTATAATCGACCTTTCTTAGGCATTTTTTCTTTGAGCTGAAACAATCGAACCGAAAGCGTTGATAGGTTAATTCCTTCTAAGAATTGATTGATTTGAATGTCTGATAGCTCATCCACATCAATATCACCTACCAATTCTTTAAGCCGTTTATATTCTTTTGGGTACATGGATTTCATATTGTCATCAAATTCCTTCACTATCTCATCTGTAATCACTTTTAATTCATTTTTATTCTGATCTTTCTTCAACAAAAAAGCTTCAATCCGCTCAGTGAAGGTTTCTTTAATCAATTGAATTCGGATGCTATCAGCTATTTGTGGTTTTACAAAGTTCTTCATCGTTTTCTGGTTTTTGTCCCAAAAGACAATGTGAATATGAGGATGACTTGCTTCATTATGATGGGCACAAGCCCATGCAAGATTCTTTTGGCTGATCCCATTCTTTATAGCCAGTACTCCAATATGCCTTTCGATGTACTCTTCCCAAGAGTTGTGATCCTTAAGTCCAAGTTCTTCCGCAGTTTTTGGTGCAAAGGATATGATACTTCTGAAAATATTTACTTTTTTATAGGATAACTCTCTCACCTCTTTTGCGACTTCTTGCCATGACTCAAATTCAATTAATTCACCAGGCTCTAGTTTTCCAAATAAACCATGCCTCATCCCTTCATTTTTAGATGCTCCAGGCCTTGTTGCAATGTATCTGATATGAGCATAGTTGCACTTTGGGGTCTTTTTATAATTGGGTGGGCGAAATCGCTGTTTATACATCAGAATCGACATTCGATGCCATACCTCCTTTGATCTCATCGATTGCCTTTTTCATCTCTTCATCATTCATAAAGATTGAAAGAGCCTCAGAGCTCTTCATGTTGGCATAGGTCAGTGCTCTTTTCCTAGCTAGTCTTTCAATTTTCTCAAAAGACGAATAGCGATCTTTATCAATTAAATCTGATACAATGGCAATATTTGCATAATAACCCGCTGCTGAAATAATCGTAATTCTATTGATCATACCTGCAAGTCTATTAGCTAAAGCTTTGATTGAAGCTTCAATCTCTTGATGTATTATTGCTGTTATGGTATCTATATTTTCCTCATAGCTATTGATTGCTAGTCCTTTATCAACGAATTCCCGAATAATATCTGATGCAAAAACATTCTTCTTAACCGCAAGTTTTTCAATCTGCTCTAAGGTTTCAATTGGAAAAACTACTGATCGCTTCTGAGTTTTGGGACTATCTCTATTAGCATTTTCTTTCACATAACCACTCCTTTCTCCATTCACCCAAATAGGTGATGTAAAATCTGACAAGAACCCGTTGCTGGCGCTGCCAGTAAGCCGTTTTAACGTGGGGTGGGAACCCCACTATTCCTGCCTTACCTAAAAAGAGAGTGGCTACGCCAACTCCCTTTTGTTCGGTTCTTCCCCTTCGGGAAGGTCTATACTGATGAAAATAAAGTTCATACCTCGATCCCCTCATAGTCTGCTTCAAAGTTAGATTCCTCTATTGCATCTTTTTCAAATTCAGCCCTCAATGCTTCTTCTCTCATCCGCACAAGCTCCTCTGGTGACTTTCCTTTTCGAGTTTCCACTAAGTCCTCACTAAAGTCATTCAAATGAGGTTTATGAAGAGCAACTTCATAACCTTTCTCACTATACTTGTCACACCATTTAGCTGCAGCCAACTGTCCCCAGTTCCTGTAGCAGTTGTCTTTGTCCTTCGCCAAGTAATCATTATCTAGCGCAAATACAATCCGCTTTATTTCTGGATGCCACTGTAGGTACTTTTCAAGAGCTCCATCCCAGGTGCATCCAAGTGAAATCCTATGATCTTGTCTCCAATCATGGCCATATAATTTTGCAAATGTAGCATGACTCATAGCATCAATTGGACTTTCACAGACAAACAACAAATCACTCTTACCTTCAAGTATAAACGGATAAGTTTTTTCAGAGTTCGTCACATCTTTCTTAAATGCTTTATTAGCATAGGTTCCACGCATTGAGCAATACTTAGGCAACTGATTTTCATCATAACCAACGAATACACAGTTGCCATACTTAGCCTCCTGATAAACCTTTTTTTCATTCATTAGTACAGAAACAATTTCCGGTTCAATGCCCCGAAGCGATACTAAATACCAATAGGCGCGTTTGAAGTTCTCCGCCTTATCTGGCAGTACAATTGGACCTTTCTCTTCTTTTTCGTAACTTATAGTTTCTCTTACATAAGCTTCATAGCGCTCACCAATTAACTGAGCTACTGCTTCTTGGTAAGTTACATTTCCATATTTCATGACAAAATCAACTGGACCGCCTTTTTCATCGGCGGTCCAGTGATAGAAACGATTACTATCTTTAAAGATGTAGAGTCCCCCTGACTTTTTTGCATGAAGTGCCTTATTGCCTCCATTTTCAAGATCAAAGCCATATTGCCTTGCTAAATCAATCAAACTCACTGAATTTGCTCGTTTTATTTCCTCATCAGTGAAATGACGATAGACCTTCTGTACTGCCATAGGTTACACCTCCATCTCCTCATTTAGCGTTTTGTTCTTCTCGAGAACACTGCTAATATCAGCATCCTCATATCGATATGCTAATGACTCAACGATCTCTTTGCACCCTTCAGGTAGATACTCTTTTATCTCATTTTGTACATCTCGAATCTCTCCTGAAAATCCCCAACAACTGGCGATTTCTTCATTGCTTTTGTAAAGCCGAAAACCATAACACTGATCCGATAAATAGTAATCATATTCTTTGACTTCACTTTTAAGAAGTGCTTTTGCTTTTTCAATTGTTTCATCATTAATCTGACCAAACTCATTTTTGATAGTATCATGGCTTGCAAATATCCACCCCACTTGACCACTATCCCAAGGACAAGAGAAACCCTTTGTATTTATTGTTATTCCGCTATGGTCATACATAAAGATTGGCTCAATGACATAACTGCTCGATAGATACTCCAAGATTTTTTCATGAATTGCTTTTCTAGACTGACTAGCCTGGCTTTTATATAAGGCAACATTCACCTCTGATGACAACTCAGTAAACTTATCTTCTGCCGCATCTGCCGCTCCAAGCTTTTCTTCTAACAGATCCATTAGAAATTCATCTGGATCATTGAACTTGTGTTCATCCCCGATGTTGTATCTTCTATGGAAACAGATCATTTTTCCGAAGTTATCCTGTTCAGTTCGGGGATTTGGCGGGCTATTATCATCGACTAAAAAAAGTACGTAAGGCTGTTTAACAGCAACCATCGACATCGTATCACTTCCTTTCGTTTATAAAGAAAACATGGTATAATTTAGAAAATCGTCATTGCATTTTGTATTAAAATAACTGAGTCAAAACTAGCATTAAATGTGAGGAGGGATATATTGAAATTAGTTGATATGCCAGAAAAATTCTTTGGTCCTGAAAACTATATGGAGTACGAAAATAGGGATATACGTTTATCAATAAGTAAAATCAATAGTTTCATAGAAACTCTAGGAGATGCACTTCTATCACTAACTTATTGTAATAAACAAGAACATCCAAATACTGATGAACGATTATTGAATATAATCAGGAGAATTCACCTGCGCCATGCAATTGTTGATCTAAATAATTCTTTTGATCTGCTTTTGCAGGTACCATGGTTCTTATATAGAGGATGGATAGGATTCAATTTTGGAGGGCCTTACTGCCATCCAAAGCACAAAGCTAAAAATGATATAATTAGGAATTCTCCAAGTTGGGTAGAGTCAGTTGAAAATAGCTGCAACTATAAAAACGTAATACTTTTCCTTAATGGCTCTACTGAATCTAGTTTGAATACATTAGCATCATTTTATGAAGTTTTTAACAATAATTTTAGATTCAACAGTACAAAGCAATTTGTTGTTAGAAGTGTAGCAAACCAAATTAAGCACAAGCACAATATTATGCTTAAAGAATTCTATGAGCCTTATACTTTTAACATAGTTATAAATGAGAAAGAACTAAACTTCAAAGAACAAAATTTGTATCCAGAAATTGTAACCAGATTTTATGATATGGAAACAAATGTAGAACATGGCCAAATTAAAGCAAGATATAAAGACGATCTTGAAATTGACATTGAGTATGACAACGGTGATGTTTTTTTAGGAAAAGATTTGATCAATCAAAGAAACGTATATGCCATAGATGACCTTATAAATGAAATGCATGATTACTATAATGGCATTGTTGATTTATATAATCAGATATTTAATATCATAAATGATGAGATTCATGAAAATCCCTTTACAAAAGCACCTACGATAAAAAAAACGACATCTTACAATATGGATGAATTTTTCAAATCAAATATCTAGTGTTCCTTACATATTTGATTCACTTAACTTTATGGAGGTAGATTAAATGACAGTTAATGAGTTAGGAAGAGTTCTCAAGGAAATGTATGACAATGCTCCTAGGGGAGAGCAATCTGCTATGATCCATCTCTTTGGCATTAAATATGCTAATGAAATAAGAGATAATAATCACACCCCAAAAGATATTTTAAAATGTGCAGAAATGCCTGAATCATATCAAGTTGAAGTAAATAAAGGTATTAAACTTGCTAAATATGTCACACCGAAAAAATAATACTTGATGGGAGCAGCTGCGATTGCAACTGCTCCCATTTCAATATCGCTCTGCTATGGCAACATTTCTTATACCATCACTTGAAGTATACTCAAGACCTTGTCCCTGAGCTACATCATCAAGTATCACTTCCTCTTGCTGCCTTAACTCTTTAAATTCAAGTTTTGTATTTATCTCTGCTTGTCTTGCAGAAAACTCAGCTAATCTGTCTTCATAATCAAAGGGTTTCTCAACCTCCTTCTTGGCTTCTTCCATCTGAATGTTTGTATCCTCAAGCTTTTGATTGGTTTGAAGAAGCAAATGTTCAATTTTTTCTACACAGTTTTCAATCCTTGTAATACTGCCTATTTCTGAATCTCCAAGCTCAATACGATATGAGAAGGAGCCTTTGATTTGGATTTCCATTTGATCAAAGGCAGTCCTTATAAGGCCGAGTTTAAAACCCCTATACTCTCCAAGCTCTTGTGAATCACCATTAACAGATAGATCTTGGATTTTGCTGAAAATAAAAAGTCTTTCTCCTGCTTTTGCACGCTCATCAAAGTTCTTTCCATCGATTTGCATAGAGAAGCCTTGTCCCAGTGTTTCATTCTTCATTTGTATGTCTTTTTCCAAAGCTCCGATTTTCTGTTTACAGTGTTCAATTAGATTGGGGTAATGGGTTTCAATGTTGCGCTTCAATATAAGTCGCTCATTATTCCAGTTTGCTTTAAGAAGCTTCAGCCTCGCAACTTCATTATCTACTTCCATCTTTTCCGCTAATAGCGGGTTAGACGTTGCAATGGCTTTTACTTCAGCTGCAGACAAGACTGTTTCATCCATATCCTCACATGATCGAGAGATGCTTTTACCGGTCATCACTTGACTGATATATTTGAGTTTTTGCTCTTGGATCTGCCACAAATACGCATCAAAAGTTCCTTTCGTGACATATCTAAAGATATTGATTTTGGGATTCTCATTGCCTTGCCGAAGGATTCTACCATCACGCTGCTCGATGTCACTGGGCCTCCAAGGGCAATCTAAATGATGGACCGCAAACAGTTTGTCTTGCACATTCGTGCCTGTACCAAGCTTTGAAGTGCTACCAAGCAGGATTCTAACTTCACCCATCCTGACCTTTTCAAATAAAGCTTCTCTCTGCTCATCCGTTTTGGCATCGTGAACAAACGCTATCTGAGCTTCATCAACCCCTTTCATAATCAAGCAATTCTTAATCTCATCATAAACGTTAAATTGCCCTGGCTTAGGTGTGCCTGAGTCACAGAAAATAATCTGCGTTGTTTGTTTCTGCTTACCGTTTTGCCAGATATCGTGTATATTTTTAATTGCAGTGTTTAATTTACTTTCTGGATCGTTTGGTGCATCTTCAATAATCAGTCTTGGATCGATTGACATTAGTTTTGCTTCATTGGTAAGCTTCAACATATTATCAATCGTTGCTTCTACTTCACCATTTCTTATTTTTTCAGCTCTCTCTACAAAAGAATTCATCAACATTTTTTGAAATTCTGTGGCTTCTGTTGCAACAATCTCTGCTTTTCCTCCTTCGACCTCGGGAGTAGGTAAATTCAACATATCAGAGGTCTGAATGTCTGCAACAAGTTTAAACATGTTCATCAGCTCAGGCAGGTTATGAAATTTTGAAAATCGATTTCTCATGCGATAGCCAGAGCCTTCTGGAGTAATTTCTAAAGAAGATACAACTTCTCCAAAAGTCGCTGCCCAACTATCAAAATAGTTCAATCCTATCTTCTGAAGCATTTGTGGTTGTAAAAATCGTTGCATCACATACATTTCACTCATACTATTTGAAATCGGCGTTCCTGTTGCAAATACAACTCCTTTCCCACTGTTTATCTCTTGCAAATATTGACACTTAAGTAGCATATCTGTTGCTCTTTGACTTGAGGACTTTCCAATACCTGCGACATTCCTCATTTTTGAGTAACTGAAACAATTCTTATAAACATGGGCCTCGTCAACAAACATATAATCTACGCCAAGTTGCTCAAATGTTAAAAGGTCATCTTTCTTATCCTCTGCAGCCAATTTTGTAAGCCTGCTTTTGAGATTGTTTTGAAAGATGACCATCTGTTTAATCGACCAATTATCACCTTTTTCCTCACGGAGTTTCTTGATGATATTGGACAATTGGTTAATTTCTTCATTCAGTTGTTTTTCTTGTCGTTCCTTAGAAATAGGTATGCGTTCAAACTGGCTATGGCCTATGATGATTGCGTCATATTCCCCCATTGCTATGCGCGAAACAAACTTGTTTCTATTAGATTTTTCAAAATCTCTTTTCGTTGTAACAAGAATATTGCATTGTGGAAAGAATCGATAGAATTCCTTAGCCCACTGCTCTGTCAGATGATTGGGTACCACATATATCGGCTTTTTTATCGCACCAAGATTTTTTAGGTACATTCCTGATGCAACCAAGGCAGCTGTCTTCCCTGCTCCTACAACATGACCTGCTAAACCAGATCCAGCATATATTACTCTAGCAGCAAAATTTCTTTGATGTGCTCTTAACTTAACCTCATCACTCATTCCCGGAAAGATCAAATGGGAACCGTCATACTCACGAGGTCTAATGGTATTAAATCTTTCATTATAGATATTGAGTAATTGTTCGGCTCGTTCTTTATCACTAAACAGCCACCCTACAAAAGTTTCTTTTATTTGATTCTGCTTTGCCCTTGCGATCATCGTTTCATTTGCATTGATTACATATTTCACTTGGTCTTTGCCATTGGCATCTACATAGGGAACAGGATCTCGTACCGTTGTGCTTTGAAGATTCAAGCAATCTTCAAATATCTGATAAGCATTCACTCTGTTTGAACCATAGGTTTTATTGACCTTAACAGAACTAGAATCTCTGGTCTTATTTTGAACCCTCCACTGAGTTGTGAACTCCATATAATCGAGATCAATGACTTCTCTAAGATAATAAGGTGTGCCAAAAGTATCGTGCATGAATTGTCTATAATGCTCTACTGGAATCCAAGGTGATCCAATACGAAAGTCAATGTCTCCTGGTAATAACCTTGCTGGCTGAACTGCCTCAAGAGCATCAATATTCCGTATAAATAGTTCTGGGGACTCTTCTGCCTTTATTTTGGCATAGAGCCATTTATCCCTCACTTGGCCACTCAAATACTCTTCATTCAGTTCCCACCCTTCGTGGTAATTGCCATAGAACTTTTGTGGATTTAAGTAAATCCGGTCGTCCAATTCTTCAATAAGTTCATCCTCAGTTTTCCCTGTGAGTTTTGCCATGTATGGCAGATCAATTTTCATTTTCACATTAAGACTGATTTCTAATGCATCTTTTGCAGTCTCAGCATACTCTGGCATCCTGTAAGATTTTATCGTTGCTTTATGAAAAATCGGTGCCTTGACCCATGATTTTTTATCCTCGCTTTGATCTTCAATAGATCTAAGAAGTGGAAACTGATCATCATCCGTAAAAACAGCAATATTGGACTTCTCATTAATAAACCCGCATTGATCAACAAATCTGTCATACACAGTGTTCAGTTTCTTTTGTACCCTTTCAAGTTCTTCCGGAGCATACTCTTTTGTCTGAACCACGATAACGTTCAAAAGTGCAGTTTTAACATCACAGAGTCCTTTTATTCTTTCTGCTCTCTTACCTGTGTACTCCTGAAGTAACAGCTTATTGTGTTCACAATAATAAATACTGTCATCCTTAACGACATAGGTATAATTCTTTGTTCCTAGAGGAGCATCCATCGAACTTTGTTCATTACTTGTTTCTTCTTCAGCAACTTCAATAGCTTTATCTGGTTCAGCTGTAAATCTAGCGTTAAGCCTTTGAAGGGCATCATCTAGTTCTTTATATAAATCTTGACCTTTAGGTGCTATACAAGCTGTCCCATCTTCATTTCCATACATATTCCTGCTGTACTGCATTTCACCAAGCACCATTTCTGGATTTTCTATAAAATACTGATTCAGATTAATGTAGTCTGACTTTCTTGTATTCGTGAAAGCCCAGTCGGGAAGTGAGTATTTATCGACTACTCTTAGATAATTGAGCTTTTGAAAAAACAAGATGTCTGCAGTAACTTCTGTTCCTGCTAGTGCTTTAAACGCTGTATTAGGCAAACGAATTGCCCCAATTAAATCCGCCCTCCCAGCAATGTACTCTCTAACTGTTGTGTCTCTTTTATCCAGTGTTCCTTTACTACTTATGAAGGCCATTATTCCACCTGGTTTTAAAAGATCCAAAGACTTAGCTATAAAATAATCATGTATGAGAAAATCATTTTCTGCATATCGTTTGTCATAAAGCTTTACATTATTAAATGGAATATTACCAATAACCACATCAAATGAATTGTCCTCATAAGTTGTAGTTTCGAATCCTTGAACCAAAACATTTGCATCTTGATAGAGCTGCTTGGCAATTCTTCCTGTAATACTATCCAGCTCTACTCCATGAAGCTGAGTTCCTTCCATCGCTTTAGGAAAGACAGAGAAGAAATTACCTGTACCCATAGCAGGATCAAGTATCTTTCGGTCTCTTCCGCCGACAAACCCAAATCGATCAAGAGCTAGGTAAATTCCTTTGATTAACTCTGGTTCTGTGTAATATGCAGTAATGGTTGAGTTCCTTGCTGCTTCATATTCTTTGTCATCAAGGAGCACTCTAAGCTCCGTATATTCATTTTCCCAACCAGTGGATGTATCTGAGAAGGCGTTTGCTAATCCACCCCAACCAACATATCTAGCAAGTATAATTTGCTCCTCACTTGTTGCCAACCGCATTTCGCTTTCTATTTTTTTCAATAGCTTAATGGCTTCTACATTGTTCCTATATTTTGTTTTTGCGCCATTAGGATAGAGATTGTAATCTTGAGAATATCGAAAACTCAGCTTATTTGGAATTTCTTTTTCAGCTTTCGCTTTTTTATTATTGTTGTCAGGTGCCTTGATAACTTCAGCCTTTTGCCTTTGGCTGAGCTCTGATTTTTGAAGTGAACTTGAAATCTGACCATCCTCTAGACCAGCAATGTCATGTTCTAATTCTCTTTTTAAATCCTCAAGATCATCCCAATGTTCAGTTTGTTCTTCAGAAAAAATAGCCCCTGCTTCCCATTTCGCTTGAATACCCTCAATTTCATTATTAACTGCTTCTAGCTCATTTTTATAGGACTGATATTCTGAATTTTGAGGTGTCTTCTCTTGCGGTGACACCTGGTATTTACCTTCATCTATAAGCCTCCTAATACCAATGGCAGCTTCGAACCAAGTAATCTGTGTTTTTTGCTTCTCACTGTTTTCATTAATCCAGTCAAACTCGATTCCCTTACTATCGTGACTTTCAAAGCCGATACCATTTTTGTTAACGCTTCGCCCTCCAATGCCATACTCATCCTTTAAGACTCCAGAAAAAGCCGAACTGGTTGGGTCTGTCAATGCAAATTCATATATTCTGTTCCTGCCGTTTTGAACACCACTGCCTAACAGAAGAATTTGTTCAATCAATTCTTCCTCTCTACTTTTTGACTCCATATTAAAGAGAGTCATCTGCCCATTAGATTTTTCAGTTTCTCCTGCATCGTCTACTTCTAATTCACTGATTAATTCCGTAATATCAATCAGTGGTGTGTTAAATTTGCTGGAGTATTTTTCGATATCTTTATCGGTTAATGATTGATATTCACCGGTTTCATAATTAACTCTTGTAAGTAGAAAAGTTCCAAAGATAGGCTGTCCGTTTGATATGCGATTGATAGGAGTTGTTGCAAAATCAACATCATCAGCACAAACCGCATCGATTCCATAATCAACTTCCAAAGTTGTGAAAGTCCCACCAACTTGTCGTTGTAGCTCTTCATAACCGTATGGAATGGTTTTAATGTATGGAGTTTTTCCCTGTTCAACAATTAGAACCAAGATACCAGTCTTATCAACCTCGTTTTCTGGCATAAAAAATGAGCCATCTGTAAATGACTCATCATTGTTTGCTAATACTTGGATTACCTCTTCTTCTATCTCAACTTGTATATTACCTCGTTCAAAACGATTTCCTCCGCCACTAACTTCAAGCTGTTTAGGTGTCTTGTCTTCTCCATAATGTCCTCTGTCATTGGTATGGGTTCCGTCTTCATCATCTCCTGAGTTATGTGCTCGATTTTCTCTACTGCTTCCGCCTGGACTCTGTGCATGATCTCCATCAGCGTGCCATCCATTTTTAAAATCATAAATCGCTGCGGATTTTGATCTTTCAGGAATTCCATTGCCATCCTGCCGTACTTGCCCAGCGGTCTGTCGTCCTCGCTGTTGTTCGATATCTGGATACAGGGAATCTTCAAGCCGTCTATCTCCTGATAACTCATCTCTATCTTGCTCATTTTCAATTCTCCTCTCTTTATCAATGGATTTTATATTTCTTTCAAGCTCAATTAAAATACCTTTTGAGATTTCAGTTACGGTGTAGCCAAGCTTTGCAATTAAGGTAATGGTATTGAAATCTGCAATAGTGGCCATACCATTTCCTACAACCATTTCTACATCAGTTAAGCCACATCGTTTTGCCACAAAGTAAGCTACACTATCGCTGATTAGCTCTTTAATTTGCAACTCCAACCCATCTCTAGGCAAGCTTTCAAATAAATGACCTTCAATGTCCACTTGAATATTCTGCATGTAGCTATCGAAGTTCTCAGCTACAGCTTCTTGAGATATTTGAAAAATTATCTCTGTTAAAGTAAAAGCATCAAGACCATGATTATGCCCTACTCTACGTTCTAATCGGCTCTTCATGTCTTCATCTAAATCCCAACTAGTCGCAACCACCTCCTTGCCATTCGTTTGAGTGACATCAAACAAATGCTTGACGGTCAATTTTGCATATTCATAATCACAAACAGCAATTCCGGTAGCCCCTTTGTTGACGTATCTGCCTACTTTATTCCAAACTACGGTTGGTGCAATCATAGTAACATTAGGATTCTGAGCATAAACAAGGAGCGCATTATCAAAGCTATGTTTAAAGAGTTTTGAGGCAAATTGAAGATATTCTCTCCATGCACCCTCACTTCGAGTAACATGGGGAGCAATCGTTTCATAGATTGTTTTTAATCTCTCATCTTTTCTCAAGCGGTATTATCCTCCTTTCTAACATGATGGGTTTGAAAATATAGCTCCAGTGCTTGTTCAACTATTTTTTCAATTTCACTTACTTTTGTTTCAGGAGAAAAGAATTTTGCGAATACCTTCTGCTTTATTTTAATAGAAGGTGGGGTACTGGCTTTAGGTTTCTTATTGATTTCTCCTGAAAGAATCTGATAAATGGTCTTTTCATTCAGCTTACTGTTAGCAGAATAACTTCTTAATGTTTCAGTTTTCTTCATGTCTACCTTGAAGTCATTCTCAGATAGTACTTTGCTTACTTCTTCTTGTTCAGTTTCAATCAAATAGGATAAATCAACTGCACATCTAAGTGAAATTTCGTTTAAATCCACTCGTTCTTTCAAACTAGCAAGAAGCTTCTCTACTCTCAAAAGTCGAGCCACTGTATTCTTCGACAAACCATATTCAATCCCAACTTTATCTCTAGTTTTTAACTTGTGCCCCACTGGGGCACAAGTTTCATCATGCCTCATATATTCAGGGTTTTCAAGGTTTAAAAGTTCTTCAATGATGTCGTTTCTTTTCCCCTGAGCAAACATTTTCGAGTGACTCATAGCAAGCACAGCAGCTTTTTCCGAGGTCAGCATATCTGTAAAAGATCTTTGAATAACATTGGTTTCAATAACATACATCAGTGCTTCTTCATCTGACAATCCATCTTTTACAATACAAGGACCTTCAAGCAGTCCAGCAAGTCTTGCACCATTTAAACGATTATGTCCTGCAAGCATTTCATATAAGTAACCCTCTGGATCATCCTCAACAGTTCTAACAATCATAGGAATTAAGATTCCATTGCATCTGATACTTTCAACTAAATCTTCTAGCCGTTCACCCTTGTACAAGTGGAAAGGATGATTCTTAAATGGTCGTATTTTGTCGAAAACTATTGTCTTAATACCCTTTTCTGAAGTTTGAACAGGTGCCGGAAACATTTCATCAGCCTGTAGCAGTTCATCAAGTGATTTTACTTTTTTAGCTGTTGGCCTAGTTACCATATCCAATCAACTCCTTTGCCACCTCATCATAAGCCAGTCCTGCTTTAGATTTCTTATCAAAATCAACAACACTCATGCCATAGCGATTTGCTTCCCCAACTCTGATAGATCTTGGAATTTGAACTTTGAAAATTTTCATGCCATTGCCGTATGCTTCTGTAACTTCCAAGCAAACCTCTTTATGAAGATTTGTCTGCATATCACACATGGTCATTAGAATTCCTTCAAACTGAATACCTGGATTGATTCTCTTTCTGATTTTCAGAATGGTTTTAGTCAAATCCGTCAATCCCATCGTCGCATAAAACTCTGGGTTAATTGGAATGATGACACTATCTGCTGCAGAAAGTGCATTGATGGTCAATGGACCTAGAGAAGGATTAGTGTCAATAAGTATAAAGTCGTACTCTTCTCTCAGAGGTTCTAAGATATTCGACAGCAGCTTTTCGCTTCCCATTTCCATTCTTAAATTGGCTTCAACTACAGATAAATGGATACTGCTAGGCATGAAATTAATCTTTCCATGAGTATAGATATATTCTGCTCTGTTTGGTAAACCTTCTTCATCCATTGCCTTTGTCATAACGTCTGCGATAGTAGTTTTTAAGATCTTATTCTCTTCTGAAAACGATGCAGTCAGATTCGACTGTGGATCGAAATCCACTGCCAAAACACGTTTACCAAGTTCCCCTAGAGAATATGCCATATTTCTTACGCTAGTGGTTTTCGCTACACCACCTTTTTGATTTGCTACTGCGATTATTTTGCACATTTGTATCAGTACCTCCTTATAATTGCTGGTTTTTCGCTAATTTGGACATAAAAAAATTGGACTAAATCAGTGAAACCCTTGCGTTTTAAAGGTTTACTAATTTAGTCCAAGTATAACAGCGTCATCAATAATTATATAATCATAAAAATCCGCTGTTATCTTTTCATCAAGCTTCTGTGAATTGAAGGTCTGAACAGAGACAAACAAATGATCAATACTTTCCGGCTTGTTATTGCCCACAAACAAATCACCAAAATTCATATTTTTCAGGACGCCTCTAAAGCAAGAAATACTTTGCTTCAGTATTTCTTCTCTATGGGCTACAAACAACAGACGATTTGGTTTGCCGGGATTCTCTTTATAAAAACGCTTGAAATCAAATGCAGAAATCACGGTTTTTCCAGTACCCGTAGCAGCAACAATTAAATTTTTAAAATACCCCCGCACTTTTCGCTCTGCATCCAGCTTATCCAAGATTTCCTGCTGATAGGAATATGGTGTGATATTAAAAGCATAATCTTCCTCTGAGTCTTTTCCGTAATACTTCTCTGCATTGAGGGCCTGCGCTAACCTGCCTTTTTGGTCGCTAGAATATTCCTCAAACTCGTTGGAATTCCAATAGCTTTCAAATGTAGCCTCTATTTTTTCTATTGTAGCCGGAAGATCTTTTTTTGTAACCTTAACATTCCATTCAAGACCACTGGAAATTGCAGCATTAGAAAGATTTGACGAGCCAACATATGCGGTTGTAAATCCCGAAACTCGATAAAATACATATGTCTTTGCATGAAGCCTTGTACGCTTAGTATCATAGGAAACCTTGATCTGTGTGTTGGGTAAGGTTACCAGTTCCTCTATAGCTTTTACATCTGTAGCGCCCATATATGAGGTCGTAATAATCCTTAGCTGCCCGCCCCGCAGAGTAAATGCCTTTAACTCCTCATATATAAGTCGTACTCCGCTCCATTTGATAAAGGAAACCAACATATCTATTCTATCTGATGATAGGATTTCTTTCTTTAGCTCCGCAAACATACTGGGCTCATGAACGGCTCCGGTAAATAACGAGCTTTCCGAAAGTGATGTTTCAGGGCGCACAACCTCGGCTTTTTCGTTTATTCCATAGATGCTGTTTTTCTTGTCGAGCAAGGCAAGTAGTAGTTCTGCCCTTTCATCTATTGAAAGAGAAGAGAAAGCTGATTCTCCGGTTTCCCCTATAATAGTGCTGATGATTTTATTGGCAAGAGAAACCTGCAATTCAACATTTCCGCCGTTATCTAATACATTAGATAACCCCTTTTCAACAACCTCTGCAATGTATTTAGCAAGCACTCTTGATGCTTCTGCTTTATCAATAGGAGCAGTAGAAATAAGCTTGTCCTCTGCTGAGTCAAGCTCTTTTCGGAGAATTTTGTTTATTACTTGTTCGTACAGTCCAGGTTTTAGCATAGTGAACACCCTTAAATTTTTTGCAATTTTATGCATTATCATAATATTCAACTGCTATAGCTTCTCTAACAAAACCGCGGGGATCGTTCCCGTGGTTAGTTACACTCGATTGTGGTATTAAATTTTTCTACAAAATCAATTTCTACTGTTTCTCGCATCTTACCTGAATTAACACATCGATGTAGTCTATCGATATCCCATATTGAAAAAGATACCTCAGCACCTTCTATAGATATGTTCTTAAACGAAATCGGCTTAACTAAACCATTGGTTAATGCAACTATTCTGACATTTTGGATGCTAGATCTATTTTTATTAAGCGCAGAGGCAAAGCCATATGTATCATTATCCTTTTCGAAAGAAGTATATAAATCATTGATGGCTTTCCGGTAAAGCTGTATCGCACGTTTAAGACATGCATCAACATCTGTTTTGGAAATACTTTTGGGTTCTTCACTATCAGAGAATAAACTTACGTATATATCTACATTCTCATATTCCCCTGACACACTATACCCGTTCATTTGCAATCCATAGCCACGAAAAGGACATATAATCGGATCTTCTACTTCTCCCACTTCTTCTAAATACTCTAGCATAATAATAGTGAAAAAGTCTTCAAATTCCATATTATAAGCGTCATTTTCTTTTGCTTGTAAAATCTGTTGATAAAAATTAGCTGCAAAATTTTTAAGAGTCTGATTTTTTTCCATTTGATTACCCCGTTCCAAAAATCTTTAATAGCATGATTTATCGTCTGCTTACATAAGTGACTTATTGCAGTTCCGGCTTGTAAAAACTATGCTCGTCAGGACATATAAATGAAACGACCCAAGCCCGACCCAGGAATTTCTCACTAAATGGCTATATTTTTCAAGAAAATTGGCCGTAAATATAGCCAATTCCGTATGGGTCAGCTCACGAGTGATAATTTTTCTTGGCCGCCGCTACCCGTAAATATACAATTGACCCTTCAGCAACTTATGATTTCCATAGTTAATTCCGGAAAGCTCCTAAAAGACTTGCTTTTTTTTGCTAAAAGGACAAGTACATAACCCCAGTCCCCCTTCCAATCAGTGACGATTAGAATAGTTGATCAACTATAAAGTACCTACTCTATATCTTTCCTGCCCTTTGAATACCTCTCGAACATGCCATTTAACATAACGGTCTTCCGGGTAATAGTCCGGGTTGATAGGGTCTCGAATCTTTTTCCCGTGATACCTCATTAACCATTCTTCTAAGCCATTAGTGCCATTGGCCTCTTCCGCAACCAGCATCTGTCTTTCCTGATTAAGAGTAAAGACACCCCGATCAAAAAGCTTATGATGCATTGAGCATAAAGCGATACCATTTTCTTCAATGTCGGGTCCCCCTGCCTGATGCCATTTGATGTGGGCAGCTTCTACCGCAACTAGGTTATTACCTAATCTTAGATTAAACCCACAAATAGCACAGCTAAATTCATAGGCCTTCAGGATTTTTTCCCTAAAGTAGGGGTCCCGCCGTTTATCACTGGAATAATTTAAATCCAGTCCAACAGCGCTGAGAATATCTTCATGAATACTATCAGCAAAATGCTCATGCAATATCATATTAGTTATTTCTTGAACCAGCTGGTGGTTATTTAGCAATAAAGCATACGCCT
The DNA here is from genome assembly GCA_000961765.1 of Clostridiaceae bacterium BRH_c20a. GTDB lineage: Bacteria > Bacillota > Peptococcia > Peptococcales > BICA1-8 > BICA1-8. Next base: position 100,756 of record LADT01000055.1, read on the forward strand.
CATCATTAAAACCTCCCGCTACCCCATTACTGACAAGCCAATTATCGGTTACTTTATCTATGTTTTCAAAAGGTGTATTTACTTGCCAGATACCATCATTACCTAATCGAACAAATGGGTGTTCCGGGTGATAGGAATTCCTTTTAGGGCCAAAATCCATTAGTAGCTTCCTAAGATCTGTTCTAATCTCACTATATGTAAAAAACCTTTTCTTTGTATTTTGAATTTGCGACAAGGCATAAAGAAGCAATAAGGGTTTATGAGGTGCCCGCTGACCTCCTTTCTTCCAAACGCTTATCTTTTCAATTTTTTCTTTTAACTGATCGGAATTCATAGCTTCACCTTAACCCTCAATAAATCAATGCAATCTTAGCGTTTTGTTATTAATATCTAAATTTGACTTAAATCCCTATTATCCCTTCTTTTTCCTAAATTTTCATTGGGGGCCATATAAAAAACAACTGACAAGAAATTTGTCAGTTGTTTTTACCTCTATTAATTGGAATAAAATATCTATTTCATCAGAGGAGCTAAAGGGGACAAGTCACCTATCCCCTTGTACCTGCCGGTGTTCTTCATACATTTTATAGTTTTCCTGCAGGATTTGGGGAATAGGCAGTTGGTATGGACATTTCTCAATGCATGCACCACAATCGGTACAGTTAGCTATACTATCCATGGCACTTTTAGCAAATTCCACAGCAACTGTGGGTGACATTCTTTTGGAAACAACGGGATAAGTCATTGCCGAAGTTATTAAAACACCACTAGGACAAGGCTGGCAATACTCGCAGCGGCGACAGAATTTGGAGCCCAATTCCTGCTTATACTTCTCCATAAGAATTAAATCTTCCGGAGTAACAATGTTAGGCTTTTCATAAATGTTAAGAATCTCATCTATTTGTTCCATGGTATCAAAGCCGGGAACAGGAACAGCTTCCTGATACTGACGTAAAAACTTAAAGGTTAATTGGGCATCATCTATTACTCCGCCGCCAAAAGGTTTCATAGCTAGAAAGCTCATTTCATGCTCCCGGATTAGGTTTAGCATTTCTCCCACAGCACTATCTTCAATAAAACTAAAAGGAAACATTAAGGATTCAAAAAGATTTGTTTTTATAAGTTTTATGGACATACTGTGGCTATGGGAGCTAAATCCAATAGAGCGTATTTTTCCTTCTTCTTTAGCTCTAATCACTGTTTCCATGGCTCCACCGGGACCAAGGATAGTCTCCCACTCCTCTTCCTTACTTATCTGGTGGAATTGAAACAAATCAATATAGTCGGTCTGCAGCATGCGCAAGCTATTTTCAATATGTTGGGCAGCACCAACTACATCTCTTTTGAAGGTTTTAGTGGCTAAAACTACTTTATCTCGACTACCTTTAAAAGCCATGCCTATTTTTTCTTCGCTATCTCGATAGAGATTAGCGGTGTCATAAAAATTAATACCCCGATCAAGAGCATATTTCATCACGTCGGCAGCATCCTGATTACTTAAACGAATAATAGGAATACATCCGAAACCCACTTCCGAAATCTCTATACCGGTTTTCCCCAGTTTGACATACTTCATATTCAACACTCCTCGTATAAAAAATCAAACTATTATATTAAATATGATTAGATTGAAAATTTCCTTTCAACCTTTTGTCAATAAAAGCTGCCAGTGAAGTAACATTGTCTATTGTTTTCCGGATATTTAGTCAGTTGGGTAGTACTTGTTCCAGTATCTTTGATTACTATCTAGATTTGACTTAAATCCCTATTATCCCTTCTTTTTCATAGAGATCATATAAAAACAACTGACAAGAAATTTGTCCGTTGTTTTTATCTCTATCAATTGAAATAAATCCCATAATCCTAAAAAAATTTTAACAGAAAAGCCAGAAGGTTACCGAGCTTACCCTTCTGGCCCCATTAGTTAAGATAATGTACAATTCTATCTTTAGTTATTACTAGTTTGTTTAGAATTAATTCTAATCTTGCTGTGTTTACCTATACTAGTGCTTTCCTTCCCGGAAAAATAATTCTCAATTTACTGGTACCCAATAAAACATACAAAGAATATAAAACTACTGCCAGTAATGTGATATCCAAGTAAACCTTTAACACAAAGGTTCCTATAATCCCGTAAAC
>LADT01000079.1 GCA_000961765.1 Clostridiaceae bacterium BRH_c20a
CCAATTTTTTTATGGGTCGGAGTCTCACCTAAAAGACTTGCCAAGGCCTGATAAAATTCTTTAACAGTAAGTGTCGTAAGTGGTAGGTAGCAAGGCTTGTAGAGAGAACGATTGAGATTTTCAGTAAGTTTTCGAAGACTAGTAGACTTGCCTGAACCTGGTTCTCCAACGACAAGGCAAATCCCCCTAGAATCAAGCATGTATTTAAGTCTTGATTCTAGTTCTTTCGTATCCCGCGTTGCAAAGAGCTTGTCGGTGGGGATTTCCTTATCAAAAGGATTGAATTTTATCCCGAAATGCTGTTTGAACATTATCTCTCACCTCCAACAATATCGCTGTAGGAGATGGAATTTTTAATTGAATCCTCAACAAAAGCAGTAGATGCATCATCCTTAGCAAGGATTGCATTTTTCTTCTTGTTCCATTTGGACTTTCTTGCAGCATGAGCATTATCATGGAAGCGAACGACTTTAGCTTCTCCCAATCGCTTTCCATCTTCGTAGATAGGAAGGGCTTTTGTCGCATCACCTAACCACTCAGGCTCATAGCGAAGTTCAACTCTTTTCCCACAGAATTTGAAGTCCGTTTCATAGAGGATATTTTCGATTTGAGTGGTTGCGTCTGGCTGAATCTTTCGCATAATCCTTAGATGGAAGCTTTCGGTGGTTCTCTCAATATCGGTAACCAGCTTAAGCTTAGAGATTTGCGACATTAACACATCGTGAGGAGACAACCCGTTTAATCCACTATGAGCCTTTCGCTTGTAATCCACCTCTAACCATTTAAAGAACCGTTGATTAAGGTCATCTAAGTCTTTAATTGTACTTGGATCAAGGGCACTTAAAAACCTCGTCCTCACCGTTCCGAATATACGTTCGACCTTGCCCCGATTACGTTAATCTTTACGTAATAAGGGAAATATCTTATCTGTTACCTTACTGACTAGGGATGCAGATACCTCAATACCATAGATATCTTTTAAATGGCTTTCAATATCCCGGGTTGACATTCCTTTAGCATACATTGCTATTATTTGTTCTTCAAGTTCATTGGCAGTCGTCTCATATTTACGAATTATCTTGGGATCAAATTGGCCATTGCGATCCCTAGGAATAGTGAGTTCTGTCTCACCCATTTTTGTCTTAATTGTTTTCTTACTGTAGCCATTTCTACTGTTTCCTGAGTTATTGCCTGCGATACTGTTTTTTTCATAACCCAGGTGTTCTTCGATTTCAGCCTCTAAGATTTCTTCCAAAGTACCTTTAAAAAGTTCTTTCAGTAAATCATGGACATCTTCTACACTTTTACATTCCTTCGACAATTCTCTGGCTAATTCAAACTTAAGGTTTTGCATAAATGGTCAACACCTTTTAATGGTAGTTATTTCCATTTACACAAAACCTTAGACATTCTCGATAAATTTTGAATTTAAGTATAAAGTAGCCAATACTCCTCAAGTATTGGCTACTTATTTATTATCTATTTTAGATAAATATTCATAATGAAGTTTTATGTAAGTATTGGTAGTAAATAATACGTAAGATTTGAAGGATTTTAATATAAAAATGCAGAATTTAAATTATATATGTCTATCTTTAATATTAAAAAAAAGTGGGTGCATTGTTTGTCTAACAGAAAACGTAATAAAATCGCTAGCCAAGAAATAAGTATATTTAAACTTATAACATATTTTATAACTATAATAATATGTGCAGGACTAATCTTTAACGGGTACTTTTTTGAATCTCAAAGCCTATTTGTAAGCATAATAATAACTGCTTTTTTCCTGGTAAATCTCATAATATTTTATAGACAAAAACTCGTTATTAATTATGATAAAAAAACTATTCTTGTAAGTATATTCTTTATAATGATAAATATAATAGGATTGTTTTCAGCATCTAATTTGCGTGACGCGTTGTTAAATGTTTTAATGATTAGTAACGCAATAATACTGTATCTTCTCGCTATCCATTCATTAAGGGAAAGAACCAATTTGGATATATTTCTTAAAGGATTATATTGGACAACGGTTTTTGTAGCTTCGCTGGGACTCCTATCATATATTTTTGGCATAAACATCTTAAATTCTTATATGAACAGTCGAATATTCTCAACTCTAGAATATCCCAACACCGCAGCACTGTTTTTTGTTTTTTCTATTTTTATTGGCTATTATTTTATGAAAGATAGCTTATTAAAACAGCCAAAGATATTTTTGTTTTCCAGTTCTATTCTTTTCTTTGCATTTATTGGTACTAAGTCCAGAGGAGTATTTCTGCTATTTCCATTATTATTATTAGTTTTCGTATTTTTGCATAGTAAGGAAAAGCGTTTTAAGATTATAAGTGATTTCTTATTATTGATCTTGCCTAGTACCATCATTGCTCCAGTTGTTTTTAATGGCACCTTTGTAAACAGAGGCTTAAATAATATTTTAATATCTATTGCTGCTTTAGTAATACTATTTATTTTTTATTACTTTTCTACACGGTTGTTAGTAAGGAAATACTTTAAGTTTATTACAGTAGTAACTTTATTAGTGGTTGTCGGGGTAGGTTCGTATTTAGTTAGCCATCAAAATCTATCAACTATGAATAACGTCTTTTCTCGGTTTACCAATATCAGTTTCGAAGATAGTAGTGTCCAGGCAAGGTTCCTCTTTATAAAGGACGCTTTAAAAATAGTAAAGGATAATCTTCTTTTTGGAACTGGGGGAGGGGGCTGGAATGCAGAATACCGAGCCTACCGCTCTTACCTTTATTTCACATCCGAGGTTCATAATAATTACCTCCAAGTCTTGGTAGAAAACGGCATTTTAGGTTTTGTTGCCTATTTAGGTTTATGGTTTTTATTAATTTCAAATTTATGGAGAAAATATGTATCTGAAAAAAGTGACAGTAGTATTTTGCTTACTATTATTACACTTGGTCTAATGCTCCATTCCTTTATAGATTTTGATTTAACTTATCCAGCTGTTTATTTTTTATTTTGGTTGTTAATTGCTGTATCTTTGAATAATCCGCAGTCTTTAAAAGGTTTAAGAAAAGGTAGCTTTACAATAGGAATAGTCTCATTTGCATGTTTACTAATTATAAATACATCCTTGTTTATAGGTTGGAATTACGGCAATCATGGTACAAGATCTATGGCTAAAAATAATTTTCCGGATGCTATCGGAAAACTCGAAAATAGCATTATATTCGACCCTATTAATTCTGCATATTTAACCAATTTGTCTCAACTATATTTTGAAAAAGGTATTTTCGATAATTCCCCGGAATATAAAGAAAAAGCGATTGATAAAATTAATAAAGCAATAAAGTATTCTCCAACCAATTTTGAATGGTATTTAATTAAAACTAGGTTCCTAGTTGAACAAAGGCAATATGAGGAAGCATATCAAACGGCGCTAAAAGCAATCAATTCAGCACCTTTTGAGGAAGCAGTTTATTATGATACTGCAAGAAATTTTATTGATGTTAGTGGTAATGAAGGGATGACATACGCAGAAAAAATTGTTAAATTTGCTGCAGAGGAAGGGAAAAAAATTAGAGAAAACCCCTATGAAAAATTCTGGGGAGGTAATAAGCTTTATTCTAGTGGAAAAATAGCTTTTCTTGAGGGACAACTATTTTTTGAAAACAAACAATATTACCTTGCTCAAACAAAATTTGCACAAGCTCTAGGCTTCAAAGAATTTGTTGAAGAATCGAAACAGTATTTACAAAAGTCTTATGCTTTGACTGACAATTATGTTGCTAATGGTGGATTTGAAACAGGAGAATTGTCTGTTTGGACCTTAAATGGAAGTGGGGGAAATAATCGCAAATTAGTTAAAGTAAATGATAATCACTGGTTAAATATTTCAAAAGAAAATATTGAAACTGATTCATGGGGAGTCTATCAGTTACTATATGCTTTTGAGCCAGGGCAAAAATATGATGTCTCCTTTGATGCTTTTTCAAAAAGTGATAATGGGGAAATGCAATTAATAATTCATCAACTTGGAGTAGATGGAGGAATTGCCCAAAAAACTACAAAGGTTATGGTTAATAAAGAAACAAAAAAATATAATTGGATTTTTCAAACAGACAATTTAAATGATAAGCACAGTTTGCGTGTATATTTTTTAATACCTAATGATGCCAAAGCACAGGATGTATATATAAAAGATATTAAAATGTCAAAAATAGAAAATCGAAAATAGAAAGTAGGTGCTATATGGAAGAACAAGAAATATCATTGCGAGAATTGATAGAAGTGTTGCTTAAACGGAAAAAAATAATATTTATAGTTACAGCTATAGCTTTAATTGTTGGTGTGGTCGTGAGTTTTATGATAACTCCTATTTACAAAGTCTCGGGAAAGATGCAACTTGCTAATTATGAAGGGTCTGATTTTACAAATATTAACTATGCTGTTCAAGTTTTGAGTAGCCGAGATACATATAGAGCGGTCTTGCAGAGCTTAAACATAGATATGAGAGCAAGTGATTTAAAAAAAAAGGTAGAAGTTGATGGAATTAAGGATACAAATATTATCGAATTATCGTTAGAACACCCTAGTTCTAACGAAGCGGCACTAATTCTGAATACCTTAATGGAATTATATAAAGAAATGGGAAAAGAAGATTTACAGAGGCATCAAAATAGACTTCAAACTCAGTTAAAAAATATTGAAGGCGAAATTGTAATTGGTAATAAGAATATAGAAGAAGCTGAAAAAACTATAAAAGATTTAACAAATAATGGACAGCGAGTATATTTGGAACAGTCATTAGCTATTTCGGAAATGCATAATTACCTGTATAGTAATCAAACTAGAGTATATGATTTGAATTTAAAATTAGGTGAGTTGAAAAACAGTATGACTAATATTAAGGGAAGTACAAAAATTGAAACAGCTGTACCTGCAATAAATCCTATCAAACCTAACAAGAAAGTAAATATTGCCATTTCAGGAGTACTAGGTATAATGCTTGGGGTATTTATTGCTTTTTTTGGGGCGTATTGGGAGAGTACAGCGAAACCTTTCGAAAATTCTAAGGATACTGAAGTAAATATCTAATGATAAGAGAAATTTAAATAATGTTTAAAAAAACTTAATGATTATATTTTAGGGGAGTATGATATTCTTCCCTAAAAAGAAAGTTAAAAAGATATTAACCAAAAAAAAGAAAGCAGAAAGTTGGGTAGTAAAAAATAGCAGTATTACTAACCAACTTATCTATCATTCCAACTAAACCGAGAAAGGATGGCTAGGAACATGGAAGAAAAGATTTATCTCGCTTCGCCTCATATGAGTGATGAGGGTTATGAGATGCAATATATACAGGAAGCCTTTGAAACCAACTGGATTTCTCCTCTTGGGAAGAATGTCGATGAATTTGAGAATGAAATTTCTGCTAAGGTTGGGAGTCAAGCTGCTGCGGCACTATCTTCAGGAACAGCTGCGATTCATTTAGCTCTTAAAGCTGCTGGTGTAGGAGAAGGGGACATAGTTTTTTGCCCAACGCTTACTTTTTCAGCTACTGCAAATCCAATTATTTATCAGAATGCCACTCCAGTATTCATAGATAGCGATTATGAAACTTGGAATATGAGTCTAAAGGCACTAGAAAAAGCGTTTGAGAAGTATCCAACTGTCAAAGCAGTTATAGTTGTTCATCTTTACGGTCTTTCAGCTGATATGGATAAGATTATGGGAATCTGTAAAAAGCATAATGCTGTTTTAATCGAAGATGCTGCTGAAAGCTTGGGTGCTTACTATAAAGGAAAACATACCGGTACATTTGGAGATTATGGTGTTTTTTCATTTAACGGTAATAAAATTATTACTACTTCAGGTGGCGGAATGCTTATTTCTGGCAATGAAGAGAAAATTGCTAAAGTTAGGTTCTGGGCAACTCAAGCTCGAGATTCGGCAAGGCACTATCAACATAGCGAATTAGGGTATAATTATCGTATGAGCAATGTTGTTGCTGGGATTGGAAGAGGACAGTTGAAAGTATTAGATCAAAGAATTCAAAAGAAAAAGTATATCTTTGAGTTTTATAAAAGAGAATTAGGTGACCTGGAAGGCGTTCAGTTTATGCCTGTTAATGAGTGGAATGAGCCGAATTACTGGTTGTCATGTATAATGCTAAGGGGCAAAGTTAAGCCACATGATATTATGGAAGCTCTTGAGAAAGAGAACATTGAATCAAGACCAATCTGGAAGCCGATGCATATGCAACCATTCTTCGCAGAATATGACTTCATTGGTACAGGCGTGTCAGAAAAGTTATTTGAGAATGGTGTGTGCCTCCCATCTGATACGAAGATGACGGATGATGAGTTGAAAAGAGTAACCAATATTATCAAAAGATTATGGAGTGTGTAATGAAAAAAACGAAGTTGAAAATTTATGAGAGCTATTTTAAAAAGTTAATGGATTTTATATTAGCACTGATGGCACTTGTGATATTGAGCCCATTGATGCTATTGATCGGTGTTCTTGTTAGAATAAAATTAGGGAGCCCAGTAATCTTTAAGCAGGAAAGGCCAGGTCTTAATGAAAATAAATTTACCTTGTATAAGTTTAGAACTATGACAGATGAAAAAGGTGGGGATGGACAGCTTCTCACTGATGATATTAGATTGACTAAATTTGGTGTGTTTTTGAGAGCGACAAGCTTGGATGAATTACCAGAATTGGTCAACATTATAAAAGGTGATATGAGCATAATTGGCCCGAGACCCTTATTAGATAAATATGTACCTTTATACAGCGATTATCAGAGAAGGCGGCATGAGGTAAGACCTGGATTATCTGGTTTGGCTCAAATAAGTGGAAGAAATGTAATTTCGTGGGATGAAAGATTTAAACTGGATGTTGATTATGTGGATAATATAACCTTTTTAGGAGATTGCAAGATTATTTTACTCACCTTAAAGAAGGTTTTTATCAGAGAAGGTATCAGCTCAAACACATCGATGACAATGGAGCCCTTCTTAGGTAACAAAAAAATGGAGGACTAAATAAAATGAAGGATATTGTTATTATTGGCGCCGGAGGGTTTGGTAGAGAGGTAGCTTGGCTTATTGAAGAGATAAACGCTATCGAACAACAATGGGATCTATTGGGTTTTATAGACGATAATTTGGAAATACAAGGGGAAAAAATAAACGGATATAAAGTGATAGGAACAATCGAATGGTTAAAAAGTCAAAGTTTAAATGTAATTGTTGCAATAGGAGATCCGTTAGCAAAAAAGAATGCTTTAGATATATTAATAAACTCTAAGAATAGCTATCCTGTACTCATTCATCCAAGTGTTATTAAATCTGAGCTTATTGAGCTTGGTGAGGGCTGTATTGTTTGCGCGGGCAATATAATGACTGTAAATATCCAATTGGGAAGACATGTCATTGTCAATCTAGATTGTACAATAGGACATGATGCTATCCTGGGAGATTACACAACTATACTGCCGAGTGTCAACATTTCTGGATATGTCGAGATCGAAGAGTGTGTCAGTGTAGGAACTGGAGCAGCGATTATTCAAGGAATTAAGATTGGGAAAAATACAGTGATTGGAGCGGGTGCAGTTGTTGTAAAAAATCTGCCCGATAACTGTGTTGCTGTTGGATCCCCGGCGCGTCCCATTAAGTATATAATCGAGTAGGTGAGTATTGTGTGTGGAATAGTAGGAAGTTTAGGTGTCTTTGATTTTTCTCTGATACGGAAAATGAATGATAAAATTAAACACCGCGGGCCGGATGGAGAGGGTTATTATATCAATCAAGCTTCAGCGGTTGCTTTAGGGCATAGAAGATTAGCAATAATTGATTTATCCGAAAGAGGGATTCAGCCTATGAAATATAATGGGCTGAATATTGTTTACAATGGTGAAGTCTATAATTTCATGTCAATTAAAGAGCAATTATTGAAAGCAGGCTATACTTTCGATTCTGATACAGATACTGAAGTGATATTAAAGGCTTATGATTACTGGAGAGAGGATTGTCTGCAGTATTTCAATGGTATGTTTGCGTTTGCCATTTGGGATGAAGAACGCTCTTCTCTGTTTTGTGCCAGAGACCGATTGGGAATAAAACCGTTTTATTACCATTATGATCCACTGAGTGGTAAACTAATTTTCGCTTCTGAGATCAAAGCGATACTTGAGTATAACAAGGTTAAATGGCAACCAAATGATAAGATTATTTTTGATTATTTATATTATGGCTTTATAGATCATACAGAACACACCTTTTTCGAGGGGATTCAAAGACTCATGCCAGGGCATTATTTTATTTTTGATGAAGAACATAAAATAAATATCCAGAAATTCTGGGATGTCGAAGATCAGATCCAAGATGAGCATTTAAAAGAGGATTGCATTACAAAGTTTAAGGAAATAATCGATGATTCGGTGAGATTAAACTTGATCAGTGATGTCAAGGTGGGTACATCGTTAAGTGGTGGTTTAGATTCGACTACGATTGCAGCCCTAGTACAGAAATACCTTGAAATAGATGCACTTCAGGAGACGATATCCTATACGAGTCAATATAAAGAATTCGACGAAAGTCTTTATATTAAGGATTTTATTACAAATAAACGTATCAAAAATTCCATGATTACGAAAACATCGGGGGATTTTTGGAATGACTTGCGCAGGTTAGTTTATTATCAAGAGGAGCCGTTTATCAGTACAGGGATGTATGCAGGATATTCGGTAATGGAAAGTGCAAACAAGCTTGGTACAAAAGTCATGCTGAATGGACAAGGAGCTGACGAAATTCTAGGAGGATACCGAAAATATCGTGTTTATTATATCCGAGAAATGGTGAGGAAAAAAAGGTATATTAATGCTCTAAAAGGTATGTTTTTTACTCTTTTCCAGCTTGGGGCTTCATATAACTTTAAAGATGACTTTAAGAAATTCAGAAATATATTCAGTCGTAAGAAACAAAGTACTCTTGAAGCCTATATCAAGGACGAATTTATCAAAAAATTTTATAATTCTGGAATACATTCAAAATCTTTTACAGAAGCACTGGTAAATGATATAAAATATATATCATTGCCATCCTTGCTGAGATATGAGGATAAGAATTCAATGGCTTGGTCGATAGAGGCAAGGGTTCCTTTCCTAGATCATAATCTTGTTGAGTTCTGTATGAACATACCAATCGAGTACAAGATGAATGGCGGATGGTCAAAGTGGATTTTGAGAAAATCCATGGAAAATGTCTTGCCTAAAAGCATTATCGGACGAAAAGATAAAATGGGTTTTGCGACAGAGCAAAGTATTTGGTTATATAAGAACCGAGAGTTCATTAAGCGACTTTTTTTAGATGAAGATATGAAATCAAGTCGATACATTTCAAAGGAGAAGTTACTCATGGATTTTGAAAATATTATTGAGCCTGGAAATCAAATAAATATTTGGAGAATCATCAATTTAGAGCTTTGGATGAGAGAGTTCTTTAGGAGTACATGATGAAAAACATTTTGAGTTTTATAAGAGAATATGGGATCAAGTGGATATTTCATAGGCTAGTATATTCATTAAAACTGAAATCCAATTATTTCAAGTGGGTTTTGCCCATAGATAAATATGAAATGATAGCTTTAGATAATGCGTTATTAGAGCTGTCACAGGACAAAAATAAACTGTCTAAGCTTTATGCGGAAAGATATTTCTCCCTTGATAAAGCCTCAATAAAGGCTTATTATGATGCTTTGAAGGATTCAGAAAAGGAAAACATCACTAGGATTGCAGACGCCATCGCAGAAGGACAGTTCCGATGTTTTGAAAACGTCATTTTAGATTATGGACAACCAATGAATTGGTTTATCAATCCAATAAATGGATTAGAATATAATAAACAGAATCACTGGAGTAAAATCGGGGATTTTTCCAATATAGGGGATATAAAAATTGGTTGGGAACCTTCGAGATTCTTATTTACCTATGATCTATTACGTGCATATCTAATATCCGGAGATAAAAAATATGCGGAGACATTTTGGCATTATTTTGATAGCTGGTATGATGCAAATCCAATAGAACAGGGCATTAATTGGAAATGTAGTCAAGAGATTTCCATAAGAATTTTGTCCATTACAACTGGTATTGTGTTTTTTTTAGATTTGGAATCAACTACTCAAGAACGTTTAGAAAAATATTTTAAGGTATTGAAGTCATCACTAAAACATGTGTTCATCAATCGCAATTATGCTATTAGATCGATAAAAAATGACCATACCTTTGTTGAAAGCTTTGCACTTTATGTATTTGGAAAGCTTTTCTCTCATGTGGGTAGGGAGTTTGAAATATATCAACAGCATGGAAAGTTTCAATTTGAAAAGGAAATCAGAGACCAATTCTATCGAGACGGCGGTTACAAACAGAATTCATACAATTACCAAAGAATCGTAATTCAACTCATTAGCATCTATTATATGTTTAACGAGATAAGCGAAGATGTTTACAAAGTATTAGAACAGGTTTTGGTTTTTTTGAATAATAGTATGATGAACTCACATTTCGAAGTTGTCAATTTTGGACCTTCTGACAGCGGTATGATTTTTCCACTGATCAGAGACTATCAAAATTATTCAAACTGTGTAAACCTATTGAGCTATGTATTGAAAGGGAGATTGTTATATAAAGACTTTGAAACCTTAGAGGAAATTTCCTGGTTCCAAGACTATAACCAAATTGAGCTACAAAAAAATAAAATTGTAAAAAATAACTTCTATGAGAGTGGTATCCACTTTTTAAAGAACGAAAGATTCAAGGCTTTTTTCAGGGCAGGGGAACAGCATCATAGGCCATATCATAATGATATGTTCCACGTTGATTTATGGTACAAGGGGTTTAATGTATTATGTGACATGGGAACGTATTCGTATAATTTTTCTTATCAAAACTCAAAATATTACTCATCTGCTTTAGCACATAATACTTTAACAGTAGAACCTACGGAAAGCTTTAAAACTATTGGTAATTTTCTGGTTATCAATTGGATTCACGGAAAAGTGCTTTCGGAAACATCTAATCAACTTGTAGCTGTGAGAAGGGTTGGAGGAGAAGTTTTTCATACGAGAAGTTTAATTCTTGAATCAAAAGTATTTATGATTCAAGATCAAGTGACTAGCAACGTGGTCAAAAACTATTTAATTAGTTATAATATTCTCGCTAAAGATATTTATAAGTTTAAATTGGACGAGGATGTTTATCGAATTATATTAGGCGATGGTAGTAAACTAGATTTATCTATAGTGGGTTCCAACATAGGTGAGTATAAGGTGTCCTTAAGGAAAGAGCTTAATGATTATGATTCTGTCGGTTGGTTTTCTAAATCATATCTTCAAAGAGAAAGGTCGTTTACCTTAACGGTAGAGTTTTTGAAAAGGTTGAATGTAGACATTTTGATGAATATTACGATTGTTGATAAGGATAAGGATGTGGCGTAATGAGAATTGACATACTGCACCAATATTTTTTAAAAGACAATCAAGCGGGTGGTTCTAGATTTAATCAATTCACCAAATATTGGTCTAAAAATCATACCATTAATGTATATGCTGGTATGGTAGACTACGCAAGTGGGAAGAAATTTGAAGAGTACAAGGGTAAATTATTTGTAAGTGAAAGGAATAATGATGGAGTTTTGGTTAATAGAGTACACGTTTCCAGTTCGTACAATAAGAGCTTTATTGGTCGACTTTGGGCATATTTTTCCTTTACAGTTTTTTCGACCATAAAAATGCTATTTGCGAAGTCGGGGGACGTTATAGTAGTGACATCTCCTCCTTTAACAGTTGCATTAACAGCCCTGGTCGTGAAGAGTATAAAAAGGAAACCCCTGGTTTTTGAAATTCGAGATTTATGGCCAGAGTCAGCAATTGATACAGGGGTTTTGAACAATAAATTTTTAATATCATTTTCTTATTGGCTCGAAAAGGAAATTTATAAAAAAGCGGATATCATAAATGTTTTAACCCCCGCCTTTAAAGAGGTTTTGATAACCAAAAAGGGCGTTCCAGAGGATAAGATAATTTATATCCCGAATGGAGCGGATAACGATATTATGCTTCCAGGACCGAAAATGAACAGAATACGCGAAAAATATCACTTAGAAGATAAGTTCGTCATTTTATACACAGGTGCCCATGGTGTTGCGAACAAGTTAGAACAACTTGTCTATGCAGCCAACGAATTAAAATCGATTGAAGAAATTGTATTTATGTTTGTTGGTGATGGGATGGAGAAGGAGAAGCTTATTCAATTGACTAAAAGTATGGCATTAGAGAATATCATCTTCGTGAATTCGGTTCCAAAACTCGAAATAGTTGACTATATAAATGCGTCTGATCTATGTACCGCTGTTTTACAAAAAAATGATACATTCAAGACTGTATACCCCAACAAGGTTTTTGATTATATGAGCTGCAAGAAGCCAATTTTAGTAGCGATTGATGGGATTGCGAGGAAGTTAGTAGTTGAAGACTCAAGATCAGGTATATTTGTTGAACCAGAGAACATTCAGGCAATATCTCAGACAATATTAGAATTGAAAAATAATCCGCGGAAACTGGCTATGATGGGTGAGAACGGTTGTGAGTATGTAGTGGAAAACTTTTCTCGTGAAAACTTAAGCCGTAATTATATTGAACATTTGGAACAATTAATATTGATACAATAGATTGGGGAGTTTATTTATGATAAATCTAATAGGTTTAGGATATATAGGATTACCAACAGCATTAATGTTTGCAAAGGCAGGAAATAAGGTAATAGGAACCGACTGTAATACAAAAATTGTTGAAACATTATCAAATGGCGAATGCACCTTTGAGGAAATAGGATTGCGGGAGGTTTTTAAACAAGCATTAGAAAATTCGATTGAATTTAGAACTGAATATGTAAAAGCAAAAACATATGTAATAACAGTCCCAACGCCTTATATCAGTAATTCAAAAAAAATTGATCCTAAGTTTGTTTTAACAGCTTTTAACAGTGTACTTAATGTATGCGAAAAGGGCTCGATCATTATTATTGAATCAACGGTGTCACCAGGCTTTATTGATAAGTATATTCGACCAGAAGTGGTAAAAAAAAATCTGGTTATCGGGAAGGATATTCATTTGGTCCATGCACCTGAAAGAATCATACCAGGAAATATAATCTTTGAGTTGGAGAATAATTCAAGGACTATTGGTGTTGACTCACAGGAAGTTGGTGAAATAGTTAAAAAACTTTATAGCTCGTTTTGTAAAGCAGAGATTGTCATTACGGATATTAAAAGTGCAGAGATGTCGAAGGTTGTAGAAAATACGTATAGAGATATAAATATTGCATTTGCCAATGAACTTGCAAAAATTTGTCGAGAGGATAATATGGATGTATATGAAATCATAAGAATTGCAAACATGCATCCAAGAGTCAACATTTTAAAACCAGGTCCAGGTGTAGGTGGGCATTGTATTTCAGTTGACCCTTGGTTTTTAGTTGGAGATTATCCAGACTTGACTAACCTGATACTGTCTGCAAGAAAGGTAAATGATTCTATGCCATCATTTGTACTTGGTAGGATAAAGGAAATTATGAAATTAAACCAGATGATTGATCCATTGAGAGTAGGGTTATATGGATTGACCTATAAGGAAAATGTAGATGATACAAGAGAAAGTCCAACCTTGCAATTATTGAGCATTATGAATAACCATCTTGCAAGTGGGTTGAAAGTATATGATCCTTTTGTAAAACAGGTACTTGTAGACACTCAAATATTGGATTTTGATGGATTCTTAAATGAGATTGATATTTTGGTGATACTCGTTGGACACAAGCATCTTTTAGATAATATTGAAAAGATCAAAACCAAAATCGTATTAGATACTCGCAATATTGTTAATGATGTGGAGAAGTTGTACAAATTATAAAATGACGATGAGGAGTGCAAGTAGTGAGAGTATTAGTATATACAAGACGGAGGGTAAAGGCCTTTTACCATAGACTGGCTGAAGAAACGTTTAAGGTTTCACAAATCATTTATTTTTCAGATGATAAGTACTGTGAAGAAAATTATATAATGGCAGGATTTTCAAAAAAGGTCTCGAAAGAAATAGAAAAGCATTATCTGACTGATGAGGATTATATAAATATAAAGATAAGGTGTAGGTTTTTAAGATCAAAGTCAGAAGAGGCTTCTCGCAGAATGATCAATACAATGTGGCAAACACTAGATGAATTAATCGATCGTACACAAGCGGATATTGGATTCGGTTTAGTGATTGATAGTTACGTTCTGGATATTTATCAAAGAGTTTTAAAATCCAAGGGAAAGAATTATTATTCCGTGGTTCCAACAGCAATCAATAACTGTTCTAGAATAACCAATAGAGGAGAAATGATCAGAATTAGAGAGACTACTGATCAAGAGGTTGACGCTACGCTCAAAATGATAACTCAAAAGTCATATAAACCATGGTACGTTAAGGATGGTGCAGCTCATATTAAGAAGAATCTATTGCCATATTATGTGAAAGACAATTTGAAGCTTTTAGTATTTTCAGTATTTAGGATTATTGAGAATAATAGATATGGGTTTTATTATGGAAGTCACTTTTTAAAAGAGCCAATGATGATTTGCAATAAGATTTCAAACTGTAGTCCTTATATTTATTTTTATTACAGTTGGGAATCAAGGATAAAGAATAGTGCGGATAAAAAGCTTGTTTATTTTCCATTGCAATTTTATCCTGAATGTAGTACGGATTATTGGAACGAAGAGATTTATTTTACTAATTATTATCGAATTTTGTTTGATCAAGTCAAACAACTACGAGGCTCTGAACTGTTACTCTTGATTAAGGAGCATCCTATAGCGCTTGGATATAGAGATACTGATGTTTATAAGACTTTACTGCAGCATGAAAATGTTTTATTAGTACCTCATGATGTGTCCTCAACACAACTAATTGAGCTTTCTGACTGTGTGATCACAGGAGGTACAAGCACCGCAATCGAAAGCTATGTGAAAGGTAAACTCGTTCTTACTAACGGTAGGATTGTTTATGATGATGGAACAATTTTCGAAAACATTACAGAAGAAATTATGGAAAAAAAGGCTTTAAAAGAATTTGTATTAAACAAAATTGAAAAGCATGAGTCAAATGATCCCAAAAAGCTAATAAAATATCTTCTTGAATGCGCTATACCTTTTAATTTTAACCCTTTGGTTGATCCGGTCGAGAAAGGTAAAGAGATAAAGGAAATGGGCATGAGTATTTCTAAGTTGTTAGAGAATATGTGATACAATTTCTCCCAAAAGTGTTTTGCTCATTGATCGATAAAGAAGGGAAATTTAATTTGATGAACGCAATAAGAATGGATCCTTTATTTAAACTGGTAATAATTTTATATACAATATCCTTGCCTGTAGGAATGATAAAAATATTTCATTTGAATAGGTTGTCCTCTTTGTATATAAATTTTCTCTATATAAGTATGTTATTATTATCGGCTATCTTTGTTTATAAATGCTTAAAGCTAAAAAAAATTAACCTAGATATATTGTCGATATTTCTGATATTCATTTTCATCTATGGATTGATCATGGGGATGATCATGCAGAATGACCTAAACGATGTATTTATAGATTCCGGCAGAATTCTTTTTGTTTTTTTAGCATATCTCTATTTTTTTAATAGAAGATTCCAAGAGCATGAATTGGATGATTTTATGAGATATTTGAGTATTTCACTATTAATAGTTTATTCCTTAGTAATCGCATTTTCATATGTCTATGCTATCCCGAAAGGAATGATTGGTTATTTCTCGATTGCTTCACAAAGGTTGATTTTACCTCTAATATATTTCTACAAAAAGAACCCTAAGCTTTCAGCATTATCTTTTGTTTTAATTCTTTTTTCAGGAAAAAGAGGCGTAGTAGTATCCGTTCTAATCATGGCCGGAATTCTTTTTGTTATTCAGTTAAATAGGTTCCGTTTCAGAAAACAATTTATCAATATAATGATCGGGATCGTGATTTTAAGTATTTTGCTCTTAACACTTATCAAAACTGGGATAATTGATGTCAATATTTTGCTTAACCGATGGGAATACTTAAATCCTTGGAGTGAAAAATTTGATCTCAGAATAGCTTCCTCTGGAAGGGTGGAGGAACTCATTGGAGTGTTTACTTCGATGAAGGAGGATGATATAAGCTATTTACTTGGAGCTGGTAATGGCTATTCTTATCGATTTGATTATATTGTTGGTTCTGAAGTGTTTTCATATGAAAATTATAGAAATGCTCATATATCCATGATCAACTTTTTTATGCTATATGGTATTCTAAATGCAATAATTTTCTATTCACTAATACTATCAAATTACAAGAAAAAGTATCTATACGGTCTTAAGCGTAAAATCAAGGTAGATAGCTTATTTAATATTTCCTTATTAGTGTCCTTTGGTTTATTTGTATATACCTTTTTTGTATATGAATTGTTTCAGGAAGCACTAATATGGATATTTTTGGCAGCCGTCAATAAGCAGTATGTAGAAATGAAAAAATCTGAAAGAAAATAAATAATTAAAGAGGAGAAATAAAATGACTAAAATTTTAGTTTCAGGTGCAGATGGTTTTATTGGTAGCCATCTTACTGAAGAATTGGTAAAGCAAGGTCATCAAGTAAAGGCATTTGTATATTATAACTCATTCAATTCTTGGGGATGGCTTGATACTTTGTCTAAAGATGTCATGAAGGAAATTGAAGTATTTACAGGCGATATAAGAGATTCTAATGGTGTAAGAGAATCCATGAAAGATATAGATGAAGTATTCCATCTAGCAGCTCTGATAGCTATTCCTTTTAGCTATCATTCACCAGATACTTATGTGGACACAAACATTAAGGGTACACTTAATGTTTTACAGGCGGCAAAAGACCTAGAAACATCAAGAGTCCTTATTACTTCGACATCGGAAGTTTATGGAACCGCGCAATATGTTCCTATTGATGAAAAACATCCTTATCAAGGTCAATCCCCATATTCCGCTACAAAAATCGGATCAGACCGATTGGCAGAGTCTTTTTATAGGAGCTTTAACATGCCAATCACAATAGTGAGACCATTTAATACTTATGGTCCACGTCAATCGGCAAGAGCTGTAATCCCGACAATAATAACACAACTACTTACAAGGAAAGAAGAGATTGAACTTGGATCATTGACTCCGACTAGAGATTTTAACTATGTAAAAGATACGGTTAATGGCTTTATTGAGATATCTAAATCAGATGAGACAATTGGTGAAGAAATCAATATCGCAACACAACAGGAGATATCAATAGGTCAACTTGCAGATGAACTAATCAGACAAATAAATCCAAATGCAAAAATTGTCTGTGATGAGCAGAGATTAAGACCTGAAAAAAGTGAAGTAAATAGACTCTTAGGATCTAATGAAAAAATTAAGAGCCTAACAAATTGGAGACCGCAACATACTTTCGAACAGGGTTTGGCAGAAACTATTAAATTCTTCAAACACAATATAGATAAATATAAAATAGATATTTATAATATATAGTCAGGAGTGAGCAATTGAGTCAGAATTTCATTCCTCTTTCCGTACCGAATTTAAAGGGAAAAGAGCTTGAATATGTCACCCATGCTGTTGAAACAGAATAGGTTTCCACAGGTGGTCCATTTGTTAATGAGTTTGAAAAAGGACAGTAGCATTACTAAAATCTAAAGGTGAAGTATTCAGCCAAAATGGGACATCTGGTCTTAATATTGCACTAAAAAATGTGGAGTTTCACAAGAAGATGAAGTAATTGTATCACATTTACTTTTATAGCAGCGGTTAACCCTGTAAAGTATATAGAAGCAGAAACAGATAATTTAGTAGAGTTTTTTGAGAATAAATGTAGAGTTTGAGAATAAGCTCCTCAATAATGAACAAACAAAAATATAAAACCGTTTTAGTCATACATGATTTGGCAATATGGTTGACATGGAAAAAATAATGAATATTGCTCTAGATTCAATTTGAAAGTTTTTGAAGGTGCAACAGAAGTTATAGGAACCTACTATGATAATGGTAAATATCAAGGGAAGTATGCTCGCACTATGGAAATGTTGGTGTTTATTCATTTAATGGGAATAAAATCATTACACCTGGTGGCGGCGGGATGATTGTTTCTGATGATGAACTACTTAAAAGAGCGAAACTTCTCACAATACAAACTAAAAATGATGAGCTTAATACACCCATGTGAAATTAGTTATAACTAGAATGACAAAACTACAGGCCGCCCTTGGGCTCGCTCAATTACAGCTTGAGGAGTTTATCAAGGTTAAAATGAGAATTGCAATTTATATTAAGAAGTTGCTAAGGAAATTAAAGGGTTAATAGTTTTAGACTTTCGATATTATTTAAGGCCAATTACTGGTTTTGTGCTTTATACTGTGATGAAAAATATCCACTCAATTGAGATGAAATCGTCAAGTACTTGTTATCAAAGAAAATCCAATCAAGGCCGATATGGGGATTGATTAGTGACCAAAAACCATATGTAGGTAGCCAAACTTATAAGATAGAAAAAGCTAAGACTTATCTAGAGCATATTGTCAACATTTCATGCAGCTCGAATTTTAAGTCAAGAAGATGTACTCTATGTGATCGAATGTCTTAAGCATCCAATGAAAGTGTAGATCATTGGTACATGCAAGGAGGTGGAGAAGTTGAATGTTAAAGATTTTTTAATTGATGAAGAATGTACGATGATTGAGGCTATGGAGCTTTTAGATAAAGTAGCCAAAAAAGTACTTTTTGTTATTCAAGATGGACAATTTGCTGCAGCAATAACAGATGGAGATATCAGAAGATGGATTCTTAAAAAAGGAAACCTTGACGCCAAAGTAAAAGATATAGCAAATTATAATCCCAAGTATTTGCTGGAAAAAGAAAAAGCTTCAGCTAAAGAATATATGAAGAAGTACTCTATTGAAGCATTGCCCATTTTGAATGAGGAAAACAATATTGTTTCAGTAGTACTCTGGAATGATGAAGAGATTGAAACAAAGAAAAAATTAGATGTCCCAGTAGTTATTATGGCAGGTGGACTGGGAACAAGGCTTTATCCCTATACGAAGATCCTACCAAAGCCACTTATCCCAATTGGAGAAATTCCTATCGTGGAACACATCATGAATAGATTCAACCACTATGGCAGTGATCAATTCTTTTTAGTGGTGAATCATAAGAAAAACATGATTAAGGCCTATTTTAATGAAATTGAAAAAAACTATGAGGTTAGTTTTGTGGATGAAGATAAACCTTTAGGAACAGGTGGGGGGCTGAGTCTGCTTAAGGGTAAAATTGATTCAACTTTTATTCTGTCAAACTGCGATATGCTGATAGAAGAAGATTATGAAAAAATCTATAATTACCACAAAAAGGAAAATAATATTATTACGATGGTGTGTTCATTAAAATTAATGAAAATACCATACGGAGTTATCGTAATCAATGAAATAGGTGAAATTGAGGAAATGAGAGAGAAACCAGAGCTTTCAATTTTCATAAACACTGGAATGTATATTGTAGAACCTATAGTTATTGGAGAACTTGAAGATAATAAAAAAGTTGGTTTTCCAGACATAATTGAGAAATATAAAGAGGCTGGTGAAAAAATTGGTGTCTACCCCATCAGTGAAAACAGCTGGCTGGATATGGGACAGATGGATGTGATGGAAGAGATGAGAAGAAGGTTAGAATGTGATGGATAAAAAAATTATTTTGGTTGGAGGAGGGGGACATTGTAAGTCAGTACTAGATAGTCTTCTTGAACTAAATCGATTTTCAGAGATAGGTATAATCGATAAAAAAGAGAATAAAGGAAAGAGGATTTTAGGTATTCCGATTATTGGTTGCGACGATGACTTGCTGAGATTGATTTCTGAAGGATTCAAGTATGCCTTTGTGACAGTCGGAAGCATTGGAAACCCAAACCTTAGGACAAAGCTTTTTAATCAGCTTAAAGAAATAGGATTTGAAATTCCAAATATTGTAGATCATTCAGCGACAGTGAGTCGTCACGTGAAGATGGAGACAGGAATTTTTGTAGGGAAGAATGCTGTTATTAACGCTGGATCACGAATTAACAAAGGCGTCATTATTAATACCGGTGCCATTATTGAGCATGACTGTATTATCGAAAAGTTCGTTCATATTGCGCCAGGTGTAGTTCTAAGCGGAGAAGTGCATATAGGTGCAAATACACATGTCGGAGCCAACAGCGTGATTAAACAGCGGCTTAAGATTGGTTCTGATTCAATTATTGGAATGGGAAGCGTTGTTTCAAAAGATGTGGAAGACCATATGCTTGCATACGGTAACCCGTGTAAGGGGGTTAGAAAATAATGAATGTTTATATAATAGCAGAAGCGGGCGTTAATCATAATGGAAGCATAGATATTGCTAAGAAAATGGTTGATGAAGCTAAAGAAGCAGGTGTTGATTGTATAAAATTTCAAACATTTGTATCAAAAAATATTGTATCTAAAAATACTAATAAAGCAGAATATCAAAAACAACAAACGTATGTAAATGAAAGTCAGCTTGACATGTTAAAAAAACTTGAACTGTCCTTTGACGAGTTTGTTCAACTCAATGAATACTGTAGAAAAAAAGAGATTGAGTTTCTTTCTACAGCATTTGATTTTGATAGTATAGATTTTTTAGATAGCCTTAACATGAAAAGATGGAAAATTCCATCAGGTGAGATAACAAATCTACCCCTTTTGATTAAGATTGCAAGGTTTGGTAAACCTGTTATATTGTCTACGGGGATGAGCACAATGGAAGATATCAGAGCAGCGGTTAAGGCATTAACAGAAAACGGTTCTGGAGATATCACTGTACTTCACTGCACTACCGAGTATCCAACACCATATGAAGATGTGAATTTAAGGGCTATGAATACCATTCAAGATGAATTCAATCTTTCAATAGGCTATTCGGATCATACTAAAGGAATCGAAATCTCAATTGCAGCTGTAGCTAAGGGGGCTACAGTGATAGAAAAGCATTTTACTCTGGATAGAAACATGGAAGGTCCGGATCACAAGGCGAGTCTAGATCCTGGCGAACTGAAAGCTATGGTAATTGCGATTAGAAATGTTGAGATTGCTATTGGTAGTAGTGAGAAAAAGCCTGCAGAATCAGAAAAGAAGAATATTGAAATTGCACGAAAAAGCATTATTGCCAAAAGAAATATTTTAAAAGGTGAGAGGTTTACAGAAGAAAACTTGACTATGAAGAGACCTGGAAATGGTATCAGTCCGATGAGGTGGTTTGAAGTCATAGGACAATCAGCAACAAGGGATTTTGAAGAAGATGAGTTGATAGAGATATGAAAAAAAAGATCAATATACTTACATCCACAAGAGCGGAATATGGACTATTAAAGCCAATTATTGAAAAACTGAAGTTAATCCCAAATTTTGATGTGCGCGTTGTTGCAACAGGAGCACATCTCTCAGCTGAATTTGGATGGACATACAAAGAGATAGAACAGGATGGAATTGAAATTGATGAAAAAATTGAGATTCTTCTAAGTGCAGATACACCTGCAGCCATTTCAAAATCAATGGGACTGGCCATGATTGGTTTTGCAGATTATTTTGAAAGACTGAAACCTGATATGTTGATTGTTTTAGGTGATAGATATGAGACATTGGCGGTGACCACTGTGGCAATGAATCATAGGATTCCAATTACTCATCTATATGGTGGTGAAACTACAGAGGGCGCCATAGATGAGTCTATTCGTCATGCGATTACAAAACTTAGTTACTTGCATTTTACAAGTACAGAAGAATACCGCAATCGTGTAATCCAACTAGGAGAAAATCCTAAGAATGTTTTTTGTGTTGGAGCTATCGGTATTGAAAATATTCTTAAAGAAAAACTCTTAAGCAAGCCAGAATTTGAAGAATCTGTTAACTTTAAGTTAGATAAGCCTTATGCGGTAGTGACATTCCATCCTGTAACTTTAGAAGATAACAAGTCTAAGGAGCAGGTAAAAGCTCTCTTAGATGTTTGTGAATCATATAAAGATATGAAATTTATTTTTACCAAAGCAAATGCCGATTCAAGTGGCAGGATTATAAATCAAATGATTGATGATTTTGTATATAACAATAATCATTCGATTGTATTTACATCTTTGGGAATGACTAGATATCTGAGTGCTCTAAAATACTGCAATATGGTTATTGGAAATTCCTCAAGTGGAGTAATTGAAGCACCAAGCTTTGGTATACCTACAATCAATATTGGAGATCGGCAAAAAGGCAGGATACAAGCAGTCGGTGTGATTAATTGCGAACCAATTAAAGAAGATATCCAAAAAGCAGTTGAACTTGCTTTAAGTGATGGGTTCAGAAATAAAGCTAAGAGCACAGTCAATCCTTATGGTGATGGGAAAACTTCTGAAAAGATTGTCGATACAATAAAAGATTTTATATTAAATGATAAAGTTAATCTTAAAAAGAAATTTTATGATTGCGAGATGAGATAGGTTGAATGTATTAGTTATTGGTTTAGGTTCTATGGGAAAGAGAAGAATTCGTCTAATACAAAAATATGATTCTACTATTCAGATATTTGGGATTGATACAAATGAAGAGCGAAGAAAAGTATGTGAGAAAGAATATCAAATAGAAACATATAGTTGTTTAGATGATTTGTTTAATGTGAATGAAACGGACTGTGCTTTTGTTTGTACATCTCCCTTATCTCATAGTGAAATTATCAATAAGTGCCTTAAGCGAAATACTCATGTATTTACAGAGCTGAACTTAGTTTCTGATGGATATGATGAAAATATTGCTTTAGCGAAAGAGTATGAGTTGGTTTTATTTATGTCTTCGACATTTTTATATCGTGATGAAATAAAAAAGATTAAGTCCCTTGTGAATAAAGCAAACTGTGTTGTAAATTATACTTATCATGTTGGCCAATATTTACCAGATTGGCATCCATGGGAGAATTATAAGGATTTTTTTGTTGGAGATAAAAGGTCAAATGGGTGTAGAGAAATTTTTGCAATAGAACTACCATGGTTAACCGATGTATTTGGGTACATTACAAAAGTGAATGTGATTAAAAATAAAATAAGTAATTTGAATATCGATTACGATGATAATTATTTAGTTATGATACAACATAGTACAGGTCATAAAGGGTTGTTTGCTGCAGATGTAGTGACGAGAAAAGCAGTAAGAAATTTAGAGATTTTTGGGGAGAATATATTCTTACAGTGGGATGGATCTCCACAAGGGCTTAGGATGTATGATTATATGGAAAAATCAGATTATATTATAGAAATCTATGATGAAATTGATCAACTTAAAGAGTATAGTAAAGTTATTGTTGAAAATGCATATTTCAATGAGATTGTTTCTTTTTTTGAGGCTGTTAGTGGAAATAGCGCGCCGATTTATAGTTTTGAAAAAGACAAAATAATTCTAAAAATTATTGATGAGATTGAGGCTTGATCGGATGAATAATTACAAAATAGCGATGATTGGACTTGGATCAATAGGCAGTAGACATTTATTAAATATATCCCATGTTTTAACTAAAAGAAATATTTCTTACTCTATTGACCTAATAAGGAGTAATAAAAACAAAGAAATTAATGAAAAGATGGATAAATTAATCGATAATACTTACTACTTATATGAAGAAGCGCCAAACGATTACGATGTAATCTTCATAACGAATCCAACTCACTTACATTACGAAATGGTAAAAAAATATATTCCTAAAACCAAGCATATGTTTATTGAAAAACCAATATTTGATGATACAAATAAATCTATTGAAGATCTGATGCTAAAAGGTGATGGGATTTATTATGTAGCTTGTCCTCTAAGGTATACAGACGTTGTGCAATATGTTAAAAATGAAATTGATTTAAGCAAGGTATATAGTGCACGGGTGATTTGTTCCAGTTACTTGCCAGACTGGAGACCCAATGTTGATTATAGAAACACCTATAGCGCTCATACTGAACGAGGTGGAGGCGTTTCTATTGATCTTATTCATGAGTGGGATTATATTCATTATTTATTTGGCCAACCAGAACAAGTACATAATCTAAGAGGTAAATTCTCTGCATTAGAAATAGATAGTGATGATTTATCACTTTATATTGCTAAATATGAGAAAATGATGGTAGAAGTACATTTGGACTATTTTGGACGAAAGACAATACGTGAAATTCAGTTAATAACGTATGATGATACGATAGTTGCTGACATAGCGAATAGTGAGATTCGATATTTAAGTGATAGCAGAACAATATCATTTGATGAATCTAGGAATGATTTTCAGCGCAAAGAAATAGTATATTTTTTCGATGTTTTAGAAGGAAAAAAAGAAAATCATAATGATATAAATACTGCTATGAAAATACTAAAACTTGCAAGGGGGGGAATTTTTTAATGAATATTTTATTTACGATATGTGGAAGAGCGGGATCAAAAGGTATAAAAAATAAAAATTTAAAGGATTTTTTAGGATACCCACTACCCTTTTATACTGTATCAGCAATCGATTTATACATGAAACAAAATCCCGGTGTTCAAACTGATATCGTTTTGAATACAGATAGCAAAGATTTAATTAAGCTGTTTAAAGAGCATCTTAAAATGAAAGTTAATGTGATTGAAAGGGAGCCGTCTTTAGGTTTAGATTATACTCCTAAATTAGCTGTAATTTTAAATAGTTTAAAAATTATGAAAGAAAGAAAAGAAATAAATTATGATATGGTTGTAGATTTAGATATTACTTCTCCACTTAGAACGGTTAATGATGTACAGAATCTAATAAATAAAAAAATGTGTTCAGATGCAGATAGTATTTTTTCAATTACAGACTCCAGGAGAAACCCTTATTTTAATATGGTAAAGAAAACGGATAATGGTTATGCAAGAGTTATTGAATCTACGTTTAATGCGAGACAAGAAGCACCTGAGGTGTATGACATGAATGCTTCCTTATATGCATTCTCCCCGGAATTCCTTGAGAGTGAAAGAGGACTCTTTGAAGGAAAATGTGATGTAATTAAAATGATGGATACTGCAATATTAGACTTAGATCATGAGAATGATTTTGAGCTTATGCAAATAATAGCTGAATACCTGTATAAATTAAATCATAAATTTAGGGAGGTCCTAGAAAATATTAAGACAATTATTGAATTATAAAAAGGAGCTTATATAAAATAGCTATGTGATTAACAATAATAAAAGAAGGATATGTCTGCACATATTTTCCTCTTTCATTATGGGGAGATTGATATATAAATGAAGAAAATTGCCTTGTTAATAATGATAATAACAGTATTTTCAAAATTCCTAGGATTCGGTAGAGATATTGCTTTATCATATTTTTATGGCGCATCAAATATAAGTGATGCGTACTTAATTTCCTTAACGATACCAAGCGTAATTTTTGGGTTTATAGGAGTTGGGTTAACAACAGCCTATATACCAATGCAGAGTAAGATTGAAAGAAATATAGGAATTGAAGAAGGTAATCGATATACGAGTAACTTAATAAACATAATTACTTTAATTACTTTAGTGGTATTTGTTCTAGGAATAGTATTTTCCGAGTCAATAGTAAAAATGTTTGCAGCTGGATTTGAAGGAACTACATTAAGACTAGCAATTAGTTTTACTAGAATAAGCTTAATTGGTATGTTTTTTAATACATTGATTTCTGTGTTTAGCGGATACCTTCAAATTAAACAAAACTATGCAATTCCTGCGCTAATTGGTTTTCCGCTTAATATTTTGGTTATAACATCAATTTTTCTTAGCTCAAAAGGGAATATTTTAATTCTTTCGATAGGTACAGTCATTGCAACTGCTTCTCAAGTAGTATTAATGCTTCCCTATATAAGAAAAAATGGTTTTAAATATCGACTTATTGTAGATTTTACTAATACACACATAAAAAATACTTTACATATTGCAATCCCATTAATTATTGGAACATCCGTTAATCAAATTAATATATTAATTGATAGAACAATTGCATCAACTATAGCAGTCGGAGGAATTTCAGCACTTAATTATGCAAATAGGTTAAATTTATTCATACAAGGCTTATTTGTGACTTCAATTATTGCTGTTATGTACCCAATGATCTCGAAAATGGTAGCTGAAGAGAATATTAATGGATTAAAAAAAACAGTTACCGAAGCAATAAGTATAATAAATATCTTTATTCTACCTGTAACAATAGGAGCTTTATTATTTGCCGGACCAGTTATCAACTTATTGTTTGGGCGTGGAGCATTTGACTCTCAAGCAATTATACTCACTTCATCTGCATTATTCTTTTACTCAATAGGCATGATTGGTTTCGGACTACGTGAAGTATTATCAAGAGCCTTTTACTCTATGCAAGATACAAAAACACCGATGATTAATGCAGCAATTGGCATGATTCTTAATATAATTCTTAATTTTATATTATCACGTTATCTTGGAGTAGGGGGTCTAGCTTTAGCAACATCTATTGCAGCTATATTTACAACTGGACTCTTATTCATAAGTCTTCGTAAAAAAATAGGAACATTTGGTATGAAGCAAGTATCCGTTTCGTTCCTAAAAATCCTATTCGCTTCATTGATTATGGGTGCCATCGCTAAGTTCTCCTTTAACTACCTTACATTATTATTGAGTCAGAACTTATCACTACTGATTGCCATAGCGATAGGTGCAGTATCATACTTTGGGATTATCTACTTTATGAAGATTGAAGATGTTGAAGTGATAGTGAATGCAATAAAAAGGAAATTTGGGAAAGCTGGGGTATAGCAATTGGGGGGACCAAGGGTGCGGGGACCAAGGGGACGGTTCTGTGCGCCACGAGGCGCACTAATTGAAGTAACTGCGAATGTTACATGGTAAGGAATAGCCAACCGCCATTACCTAGCCTTGGAGCCAAAAGAGTAATCTTAGGTTTAAGCGTAGGCAAGGGAGATAGCGAGCCGTAAGCGAAAGCTGAAGGGATTGAGCCCCGTAAGCCCGATGAGAAGGTCGATGTGTTGGAACCAGCAGCAGACAAAATCTGATTATGCGTTAAAGGCAAGTGTAATCAGGCTTCTCCGGGGTCGGAGACCGTGGCGAGCTAGATAGTGTCAATTAGTGTGAACGTGGGAGACCCTAGCGCCCCTCTCGGCGAGAGTATGTCGATGCAAGTCTAAACAACAAGCGAGACAAAAGGGTTAAAGCTAGGGAGTCGGATTACGGCATAGTACCGAGGAAACGGAGTAATGTCCGCAGAGGGAAGGCTGTAACATAACAACAACTTGGCAAAGGAAACAATTGCCACACTAGAGGTGGAAAACAAGTGGAAACGAGATTTGCAAAGATAGCT